>JBGQFX010000022.1:0-51405 GCA_041497135.1 Gemmatimonadota bacterium
TCCAACAGAATCCGCGCCGGCGCCCGGTTCCCCAGCACCGCCGTGAACCGCTCCCGACTCGTCACGATCCGGCGCTCCACGATCTCTCCCGCCTCCGTCAGCACGCACAGCTGACTCTCGCGCTGGTGCAGATCAAGCCCTATCGTATCCATGGCGGCTGGCCCTCCCCTTTGCGCCCTAGAGCGCGTCTGAAGGTTGTGGGGCGATGTTGCCACCACGGGTCGTGGATGGCCAGCCGCTTCATCCCAACTAAGCGCGATTCGTTAGGCAGCAACCTAGGTACACATGCCAAGATTCCTGACACTCTCGATTGTCGGCCTATCCCTCAGCGCTGCAACGCTGCCGCAGCGTTACTTGGTTCGCGGCCGAGTCGTCGACAATCCCTCCAGGTACCCAGTTCGGTCAGGGGTCGTTCGGGTACCGGCCTTCGGCATTGATACTCACACTGACACCCTCGGGACCTTTGCATTGCTGATCGACGCAGCGCCTGGGTGTTACCTCTTCGAATTCCAGGGCCTCGGTTATGGCGCCACCGCTCGTTCCGTCCCGCTGGACTCCATGACTACTGTGGAACTCGGGGACATACCGCTCAACGCTGCGCCCGCTCTGGAGTACAAGACACTCTTCTTCCAACAGTGCCGGCTTCCTGACTCAGTGGGAGTCCACAACTCCATGTGGGGTGTCGATACGGTCCCGTTCTCCCCTGGAAAGCCGTAGCCGGTTGCTGCCTAACCAGCGCTTGAAGCTGCTGGCCCGCGGCGGCCGCGCGAACAGGGGTAGGGAGTTGTTCTTGTCTGCGGCCGCCGCAGGCTGCAGCTTATGCGCGATTCGTTAGACGGCACGGCCGGCCCGTGAGAGGCTCTAGGTGATCAAACCCGCAACGCAGCCGAGGCGCCGCCGATCCCCGAGAACGCTTTTCCTTCTTCATGTCACGCTCCGCGAGGTGAAGCCCAGCGTCTGGCGCCGCGTTGCAGTCGCCGGCGCCCTCAGCCTGGCTGACCTTCACGTCGTGCTTCAGGTCGTCATGGGCTGGGATTTCAAGCATCTCTACAGCTTCACGGTCGGCGATTGCGAGTACGACGACCCGCAGGGGGACGATCGTGACCCCAACTCCCCAGATCCTCGGAAGACGCGCGTCGACAGCATCGGCCTAGAGCAGGGCAGCACCTTCCTTTACACCTACGACTTTGGCGACGAATGGGATCATCAGGTGACCGTCGAGGGTATCGCGCCCTTTCAAGGCTTCGCCAGCGCCGTCACCCTCTTGGGAGGCGAACGGGCGTGCCCCCCCGAAGACTGTGGTGGGCCGCACGGCTACATGCAGCTGCTGGAGGCCTTGCGTAATCCGGACTCGCGGGGCGCCCAAGAGAGGCTTGAATGGCTAGGCCGCTTCGACCCAGACGCGCTCGATCTTCGTCGCATCGCACGGACGCTCGAGCCTCCGCCGAGCCGTGCCGTCTAACCAGCGCATGAAGCTGTCGCGCTGGGGCGGCCGCTTGAAGAGGAAGACATCTTTCTTGTCTGCGGCCGCCGCAGGCTGCAGCTTATGCGCGGTCCGTTAGGCGGCTCACTACACCTATGAAGACTCAATACCTCCTCGCAGGCGCGGTCGCACTTGCTCTTCTCGTGCCACGCCCGGCATTGGCGCAAGACTCGATCGAGATGGGGGATGGTCCAGAGTGGGAATTCGCTGACAGTAACCTCGTCCAAGACCCTCCCTGGATCCCCGCAACTATCCCTAAGAATGTCGTAGTCCTTTCGTTCAAGGATGGCACAACCGCTGCCAGACGAACCGCCATCATCAAGCAAGTACATGGCACCATCGTCCACTTTGACCGGTTGCTCGATCTCTACCTGATTCGAGTCGCGACTCACCCCGATGCCTGTGGCGTTAAGCAAGCCATTGACCTCCTCACGCAATTGCCAGAGGTGGATATGGCGGCCCCCGATCTTGCCCTCACCACTTCGTCTGACGGCATTGACCCCGGCAGCGGGCTCGTGAATATCCCGGCAACGCACCGCGGATCGAAACGCCCATGTCCCCCCGGAACTGGGCTGCTGCGGTGAGCCGCCTAGCCAGCGCTTGAAGCTGACGGCCCGCGGCGGCCCCTCCTGTAGGAAGTTGTCTGTCTTGTCTGGGGCCGCCGCAGGGCGCAGCTTATGCGCGATCCGTTAGGCCGCAGAAGAAACGCCACCCCCCAACTACCGCACATCGGAGGTTCACATGAAGCGAGTCACTGGCATCGGCGGCATCTTTTTCAAGGCAAAGGATGCACCTGCGCTGCAGGCTTGGTACAAGCGTCATCTCGCCATCGATGTCCAGGAGTGGGGCGGTACCGCGTTCACCTGGGCCGACTCGGATGGCAAGCCCACAGGCGGAACGACCGTCTGGTCCGTTGGTCCGGAGGAAGGCGACCAGTTTGCTCCAAGCAAAGCCTCGTTCATGGTCAACTACCGCGTTGAAGACCTTCACGCTGTGGTCACGGCGCTCAAAGCGGAAGGCTGCAACGTCCTCGACAAGATCGATGACTCTGAGTACGGCAAGTTTGCCTGGGTCATCGATCCTGAGGGAAACAAGGTCGAATTGTGGCAACCACCTGCCGGTCAATGAAACGCGCCCACGCTCCCTGCGGCAGTCTGCGGCCTGCTCGGACCAACTGCTTCGCCGCATGGCGCTTCGCTTCTCCTGGGATCCGGCCAAAGCTGCGGCCAACGTCCGTAAGCACCATATCTCTTTCCCAGAAGCGGCCACCGCCTTTGCCGACCCACTCTCCATCACTATCGCCGATCCTGCTCACTCTATCGACGAGGAGCGCTTCCTTCCGGTCGGCCTGACCAAACAGGGACGCCTTGTCATAGTTGCGCATCGGACGGTGGGTGATGACATTCGACTCATCTCCGCCCGACTCGCGACTCGTCGCGAACGAACGACCTATGAAGAAGACCAATAAGAGCAGCGCCGAGCGGGACACTATGCGCCGGGAGTACGATTTCAGCCATGGCGTCCGCGCGAAGTATGCAGCCCGCTTTCGTCAGGGGACCAATCTCGTGGTCCTTGACCCAGATGTCGCGGCAGCCTTCAAGAACTCCGCTGCAGTCAATCGAGCTTTGCGAGCCCTTCTGGAGGTGACCCCTCTCCGCACCAGGAAAAAGCGCACGGCCTAACCAGCGCATGAAGCGGTCGGCGCGAGCTCAGCCGTTGGGTTGTGGCCGCCCCGACGCGCAGCTTATGCGCGATCCGTTAGACCGCTGGCCATGTACCGAGCGATGAATTCATCGCGCGTCGTCCGTGGCGAAACCCTCGCGAGGCCAAGTCCGTGACCGCAACGGCACAGAGCAAGTCTGCGTAGTGTTGGAACCAACCTGGAGCGCACAAATGACCAGAAGCTCAATGACCGCCGTGCTACTCGGGATCGCCTCGGTGGCCGCGCCAACATCCGCTCGCGCGCAGACCTTTCGGGTCGAGAAGTTCAGCATTGGCGGCGACGGCGGCACGGACTATCTGACCACCGAGCCCGGCACCGGACGCGTGTTCGTGTCGCGCAGCACGCACGTCATGGTGATCGATGGGCGCACCGGGAAGGTGATCGGCGACATTCCCGATACGCCGCGCACCCACGGCATCGCGCTGGTCCCCAAATGGAATCACGGCTTCACGACCAACGCCGGCGACTCGACGGTGACGATGTTCGACCTGAAGACGCTGTCGGTGATCAAGAAGATCCCCATTGCGTCGGGCGGGTTGGACGGAATCATGTACGACGCAGCCGACGACCGGATCATTCTGACCAATCACAGCCGGCCGATCGGCACTGCCACCGCCATCGACCCCAATAGCGGGGACATCACCGGTGTCGCGGAGCTCGAAGACAACGCGCCCGAGGGCGCGGCGAGCGACGGCGCGGGGAAGATCTTCGTCAACAACGAAGGCGCCAATACGATCCAGGTGATCGATGTAAAGACGATGAAGGCGCTGGCGTCGTGGCCGGTCTCACCCTGCGAGGGCCCGACGGGTATCGTCTACGAGCACGAGACCAATCGGATTTTCTCGGGGTGCGGCAAGGTCTCCGTCGTCCTCGATGCGACCACCGGTAAGGTCGTGGCGTCGATCGTGAACGGAGACGGTGTGGACGCGCTCGGGTGGGACCCGTCGCAACAGCTGCTCTACATTCCCGCCGGCCGCGACAGCAACGTGACCATCGTCCATCAGGACAGTCCGGACCACTACAGCGTCGTGGCAACCGTCGGCACCATGACGGGCGCCAAGACCATCACGGTCGATCCCATCACCCACGTGGCGTATCTGTTCCAGCCGCAGTACGGCCCGGCTCCGGTTCCTCCCCCCGGAACGCCGCCGCCGACACCAGGTGGGCGACCGCCTCGTGGACCGGTGATTGGTGCGTGGTTCTTTGCGATCAGCCACTGAGGGCTTCAGGGGCGTCTGGTCGGCGACCCGATAGGCCGGCCGGCGCTCACGGCGCTCGACCGTCGCATCATCCGTTGCGAGCGCTGCCCTCGGCTGCGCGCCCATTGCCGGCGCGTGGCCCGGGTGAAAAAGCGCGCATTCGCCGACCAGGCCTATTGGGGCAAGCCGGTGCCCGGCTGGGGCGATCCAGCGGCCAGGCTGCTGATCGTCGGCCTGGCACCGGCGGCGCACGGCGCAAACCGCACCGGCCGCATGTTCACCGGAGATTCCAGCGGCGACTGGCTGTACGAGGCGCTGCATCGGTTCGGGTTCGCATCACAGCCTGCCGCGTCGTCCCGCGACGACGGCCTGCGGTTGCACGATTGCTGGATCACCGCCGCGGCCCGCTGTGCGCCACCCGGCAACCGGCCGCTCCCGGTCGAACTCGCCCGGTGTCGTCCCTATCTCGAGGCCGAGCTGCGGTTGTTGTCCCGGGTACGGGTGATCCTCGTCCTGGGTCGCATCGCCCATGACGCGCTCCTGCGTGGGGCCGGGTGGTGGGAGCGGCTGCTCCCCAGGGAGCGGCCACGATTCGCTCATGGGGCGATCGCCACGCTGCCGGACGGGAAGATCCTGATCTCGTCCTATCATCCCAGTCGGCAGAACACCAACACCGGGAAACTCACCCGGGCGATGTGGCATGGCGTATTCCGTCGGATCCGGACGCTCGCGCGGTTCGCTTCAGTGCGTGCCTCGGCTCGAGCGCTGCAAGGGCGCGCAGGTTCTGCCTGAACCGCACCGCCAGCATGGCCAGCATCCCCAGGCCGGCCGCGGCGAACAGCGCATCGGCGACCAGCCGGACCGGCACGGTACTCCGTCCTGGATGCAGGGCGAGTCCTGAGTTGATGGCGATCAGGATCAGGCGGATCTCGGTCGGCCCGAGCCGGCCGTAGGCCAACCGGAACGCCCCGAACACCGTCGATTCCAGATAGACGTTGATCGAGAGGACCAGATAGACCACCACCAACCCGAGCGCGATCCCCAGACTCACGTAGGGAGAAACGCCGAGTCCGATCCCGATCGCGGCGGTCGAGTACGCGTCGACGACGTGGTCCAGGTAGTAGCCATAGCGGGGCCGCTCGGCGTGACGCACGCGGGCCAGCGTGCCGTCGAGGCTGTCCCCGAACCACTGCACCACGAGCAGGGCGCTCGCGACCCAGAGCCAGCCGCTACGGGATCCGGACAGCGCATACGCCATGCCGGTGGCCGTCGCGGCGGCCACGCCCAGAGCGGTCAGCTGATCTGAAGTGAGCCAGGCCGGCAGCCGGGCCGCGATCCACCTGAGCAGGCGGCGCTCGGGCCCCGCGAGCAGGAACGTCAGTTCGCGCTTGGGGTCGGGCATGTTCGCCTCCGTGCCTGGAGTGAGCCTCGCATCGTGCCTCCCCGAAAAGTCTCAAGTGGAGGTTAGGCGAAGGGACTCAAGCGCTTCTCAAGCCGTGACGGGTATCTTCTCGCCGGGCTCGAGGGTCGTGTTAACGGGACGCCGGATTTGGCGTCGTTGGACAGGAGGCAACCATATGTCACCACGAAAATGGCCGTGGATGCTCGGGACGGCGGTGTTTCTGGCCTGTGCGTCGAACCCGCCACCAGGAGAGATCGTGGTAGTTCGCCGCCCGCCCGCGGATCGAGTCGAGGTCATCGGCGTCACGCCCGGTCCGGGTCACCTCTGGATCGGAGGGCACTGGCGCTGGACCGGGAACGACTACGATTGGGTTCCGGGTCGGTGGACGCGGGCGGATCGCGGCTATCGGCGCTGGGCGGCTGGTCACTGGAGGCATACCCGCCGCGGCTGGTACTGGGTGGAAGGGTACTGGCGGCGGTAGAGTTGGCGCAACGCACGCGGGTGGGAACCGGCTCAACAGCCGACTCCCACCCGTCTTCTTGTGGCTGCGTCGTCGCTCAGGTCAGAACGCGAGCCAGCAGAAGAGGAACATCGTGTTGTTGCCGGAGGCGTTCCGGCCGGATCCGTCGTAGTTGGTGCTGCCACCGTTGAAGTTGCTGTAGCCGATGTACTGCAGGCCGAGCCGCGTGTTCTCCCACGGGTTGAGATCCACCTCGCCAATGAAGCCCGAGGTCTTCGGATCGCCGTTGGCGCTGCCGATCACGGGATCGGGCGCGTACAGGCCGTCATCCGCGGTACCGGTCGTCTGGAAGAATCCGCCCGAAACGCCGAGCCACTGCCGGGGGTAGTAGCTGGCGTTCAGCTTGATCGTCTTCAGGGTGTTCTTGGGGTTCGTGGAACCGCCCGCGTCGAACGTCTGGCTCTCGCGGATCCACGAGCCTCGGGCCACGAGGTTCCCGGTGCCCAGTCGGGACTCAAACTGGGCATCCACTCCGACGTCCGAGAACTTGTTCGTTGGTCCGCTCAAGGCATCGGGAAAGACGCTGGTGTGCAGGCCGAAGGTGCCGACCATCAGATAGCGGTGCTCCCATTCCTTCTGGACCGCGAGCCGCCAGTAGGGCGCCACGCCATGGATCGCTCCCGTGACCGAAGACGGCGCGGCGGCGCCCTGAAACGCCGAGCGGTAGACGGTCAGCTCGCCGTAGACGAGGTTGCCGACCAGCGCGTAGCCGCCGAGTCCCAATACGTTTTGGGACAGCCCGCCGTCGATCAGCGTCGCGGCTGCTCCCGCCGGTGCCCCTTCGGAGCCGATGAAGGGGAAGCCCCAGCCCGGGGTGGTGTTCCACAGGTCCTGGATCGTGGGATTGTTATGCAGGGTGACGCCGTAGACCACATCCGTGCCGCTGCCGAACGTCGTCGTGTTGGCGAACCGGAAGTCCAGGTTGTCCATGCCGAAGGCCGCGTCGGGGCCCGCGTAGGTGAATTGGGAGAACACGCCCATCTTCGACGAGATGCGCCCAGCCAGGAAGACGCTCAACTCCTGAGGCAAGGCGACGGCGTTGTTCTGCTCGTCCGGCAGCGTGTCCTGGACGTGGGTGAGTGACGCCGACGCCATCGCCGAGACCATGGCGAACGGGCCCAAATCGAGCCGGCCGCCGTTGGTGGAGTCGGTTTCGGTGAGAGCACGCTGGTTCATGAGGGTGTATCCGTTCAGCTTGAACCGGCGGCCGAACGGCGTCAGCGTCAGGAACTGATAGTGACAGGCGCTGCAGGCGAGGCCGGTTTGGCGCGCGAAACTCGGCACACCGGCTCGGTACGCGGCGACGTAGGCGCGGACGAAATCCGGCGCGCCGCCGCCGGCTCGGGCGATGGCGGGGAGAAGGCAGAGAATCAGCGAGATGGCAGACGCTCGGATCGTTCGCATACCGGCTGGTCCTTGGCAAAAGGGTACAGGCAATAGCGCCTCATCTTCATGAAGCGCAACTGAAGGGAACATGAGGTTGTCCGGTGTGGCCGCGTGGTAATTCCCCGCTAGTATTCACTCATGAGCACAACGCCTTTCGGACGGATGAAGTGTCGCTGGGGACCGGCCGCTGCCGTCGCCGCCATTTCTCTGATGCTGCGGGTCGGCCGGGCCGAGGCCCAGGCGGTGGACACGACGAAACGGGGACCGGTCCCCGATTCGTCGTTGCTGACGCCCGCCGTCATCGATGCGGGCCGGAAGGTCTTCCACGGCGCGGGCTCCTGCTCCGGCTGTCACGGCGACAAGCTGCAGGGTGGTCCGATCGCGCCGGCCCTCACCGGCGCGAAATGGCGCCATATTGACGGCAGCTTCGAGGCCATCGTGGATCGAGTCAATAGCGGGCTGGCGGCAACCCTCATGGTGCCGCGTCCCGGTGGCATTACCGAGACGCAGGTTTTCATGGTCGCGACCTACATCTATGCCGTCAGCCACGGGCAGGTGAAGCCATGAACAGCACACGCGCCGTCGCGGCCGGGGTGATCGGGACCGCCACCATGACCGCCCTGCTCTTGATCGAGCCTTCGGTGGGGCTCCCCAACATTGCCATCGGACAGATTCTGAGCAGCGCGCTCGGCCTGTCCGCCTACCTCCCGACCGGGGCGGCCATCGGCTGGTGCATCCATTTCGTCGTCGGGGTCGCGTTCGCCCTGGTGTACGCCGGCGTGTTCGCGCGCCGACTGCCCGGTAGTCCCTTCGTGCGGGGCGTGGTGTATGGCGGCCTCATCTTCGTGCTCGCCCAGCTCATCTTCATGCCGCTGGTCGGCGGCGGGGTGTTCTCCCGCGGCGATGTCCAGATGATCGCCGGCAGCCTGCTGGGCCACCTGGTCTACGGGGGGGTAGTCGGGTGGATCTACAGCCTGCAAGGTCCTGGCGAGGCCGCCACCCCCTCTATCTGAGCACTCACCGGCTGTGGCCGCGCGCTCGCTGGGCGATGAGTTGCTCCAAATGTCCCCAGATCTCGGGTCTGATGCTGTCCACCAGCTCCTCGTTCTTCTGGCCGAGCATCACGGCGATCGCGCTCGTGTCGAGGCCGGCGATGCGGCACTCTTCGATCACGGTGGTGAAATGGATCCGGGCCTCCCGGATCATCCGACCGAACAAGCTCGCCCTGTCGCCGCGCACTCCCAACGCCAGGGCGAGCAGATAGAGGTCTCGTGCGCCGTCGAGGCGGTCCGCCAGGTATTCCCGGGCCCCGTGCGACCCCTCATGTGAGTGCGGGTGCACTGGGTCGCTGTGATAGCGCTCGTGCAGGTCCAAGGGGTTCGAGCCCTTCTTGTAGACTTGCTTCGTGCCACGGTGATCCTTGCTCTTGCCCTTGTCGCGGGCCATTGCCGTCCCCCCCCGTTTCAAGATGGTGCCATGATTGGCCCCCGTCATTCGCAGCGGCGCTACGCGTAGGTCAACTCGTCCTGAACCTTTCGGATGCCTGGGGTGGCCCACGCCGCTCGCACCGCCTCCTCCCGTTCTGCCCATGAGTGGATTGTGCCACGGAGCGTGACGCCGTCACCGTCCGCGGTGTCCACCGTGATTCGCTGTGCATCAGCCTCGGCACTCCGCGTCAGCGCTGCCTTGATGTGTTGCTTCACATCGATCGATCTCCCCGGGGAGGGAGAGACTGCGATCAGATCGTTGACTCCTTTGACCCCGACGAGGTAGCGAACTGCCCCATGGGCTGCCAAACGTTGATACTGCCAATCCACTGTCCCTTCGAGCGTGACCCATCCGTCGCGAACCGAGGTCTTGATCTTGCTATGGGGCACCTCGACGTCCCAGCTCAGCGCGTCGGCCACAGCCGTGGCGAGGTCCGCGTCGCTGCGGGCGTGCAAGTCGGGCAGGGACACATCCATGTGTTCCACGAGGACGCTGACACCACTCACGCGCTCGGCGGCGTGGCAGGCCGCGACCTTCGCGGCATACGTCGGCACGGATCCACTCAGCGTGACAACCCCGTCTTTTGCTGAGACGGCGATTGCCTTCTCCTCCACCCTCGGATCGAACGCCAATTCCTCCGTGACGTCCCGCTCGAGGTCCTTATCGTTTTTCGACTGCCACATACGCCAGCTCCTTTCCGCAGGCCTGCACGCCGAGGTCATCATGCATCGGAACACTCGCGTGCTCCTGACAATCAAAACTCATCGGGGATGAAAAACCCCTTAACCCGGGATGAGAGATCCGCGGTCGCATCAGATGCAGGAAGCCGGTTGAGTTGCGCCGCCCTCGCTGCTTGAAATAACTACCCAGCGGGCGTAGTTGGGCGAGGGCAGCGGCGGCCAGCGGTGAGAGCGCCGTGAGTTGAGCGGAGGGCAGAGGACTCGAACCTCTAAGGGCTTTCGACCCGCTGGTTTTCAAGCCCGCCCCGCCTGGGGACTCGCGTCCCCTAGTGTCCACCAACGTACACATCCGCGCGCAGTTACGCGCGCCTCCTGCCGAAACGAAGGGCCATGCGTGCCCCCTGCTGTCCTCCCGTCCGGGGGACAGTCGGGGGACAGTAATACGGTCACCCGGCGACGATCAGGTTCACCATCCAGTGTCCCGGACAGCTCGGGAGACTCGGGTGAGGGCTCGGCTTCCAGAACTCTTCCCAGAAGCTCGTGGCCGCCTCGGGTGTGGCGCACACTGCGCGGTAGGCTTGGCTGTTGGCGGAGAGATACGCGGCGAGCTCCGTGTTGTGATCCGACCCCCAGATCCGTTTCAGCGCGTCTGCATGCGCCTCAAGCGCCTTGTGCAGGTCGAGCGCGATCCGCGTCACCTGGGTCAGCCTGCGACGGTAGGATTCGCACTCGTCCGCGCACAAATCGTCGCCTCGCTCTGGGACGACTGGCTTGTTGAGGCGAGCGCCTTTCAGTCGGTTGGTCACGGTCGCGGCAGCGGCATCGCCGACCGCCTCGTCCGCGATCAGGGTCACCCACACTTCGGGCGGCGGCCCATTCTGTTTCGACGCGTACAGGCACGCGGCGTGGGTGAGCGGTGCGGGGTCTTGGAAGAGCGGGACCACTACCGCATTCACAAGCCGACGCCATTCGGCGGGCAGGCCATTTTGGGAAGCGTCGAGGTGCCAGCGGTAGAGCAAGAGAGTCATGTGTGTACGGTGACTCACCGGTGGGACGCGAGCCACACCGCCTCATCGAGTCGGCTCTTTAGTTCGCTTAGCCGCCCCCCGCAACGATTGGGGAGTGGGGTCAGGCGACCCACAAGAGCGGCAAGCAGCGGCGGTTGCTCCTCATCAAGGAGAAGTCGCAGAATCTGGCTGAGTTCCTGGAAGAGTGCTGTGGCCTCACTCGATTGGGGATCACCGTTGGTCCCGAGCTGCAAGCTGAGCGCATATGCCTTGTCTTTGGCTTCGCCGACAAGCGAGATCATGCGACGAAGAGGCTCCATTGCTTTGTCCTCCCGGGCTTGCTGTTTCTCTGCGAGCCAAAGTCGTACTCCGGCCGGCAACTTGTACAGACCGTACCCAATGAGTGCTACGATGAGTGCCAAGCCAAGCCAGACAAGGAGGGGTTCGAGACGCCCGAGAAGGTCGACAATCGTGTACTCGGTCACGAGAACGCCGATGAGCAGGCCCGCGCCGAGGATCCACATCAAGAGTCTGTCCACCCATTTTTCGTTGTGCATAGCGAGCGGCTCCGGTCAGGAAAATCAACGATCGCCACGCTCTCCGCCACCGTCCCCGCAGCACATTCGAGAGGCCTACCAGGCCGTGCAGCGGTGGGCGGCGCTCGGCCTCGTACCCGGCGCGGTCGCCAACGCGTTGGTGCGGAGCTGCGACGGCGCGCTGAAGCTGCTGGAGGCGCAGATCGACGTCGGGCTCATCGGGAAGCTGGAGCGCCCGGTGCGCGAGTTGGAGGCCGAGTTGGCCGCCGCCCGGAAGGCCGCCGGGCCGGGCCCGCAGCGGTGAGTGGTCGCGGGCGCCGCCTGGCGGCGCTCTCGGTTCGGTTCGGGCGCCTCGAGCGCTCCTTGCTGCCGAGTTGTATTTTATTGAACGAATTCGCCTCTGGTTTCACGCTTGGACTCGACCGGAGAGAATACCATGCAAACCCAAGATCTCACCGGCACACCTTTTCTCGATCTCGCCTTCCTGATCGCCCGCGTGATGATCGGGCTCCTTATGACGGCACACGGGGCTCAGAAGCTCTTCGGCTGGTTCGGCGGCCACGGACTCAAGGCAACCGGCGAGTTCTTCGGCCAGCTTGGTTTTCAGCCCGCCCGGCTCTTTGCCACGGCAGCGGCGCTGGGGGAATTCACGAGCGGCCTGCTCATCGCCCTCGGGCTCTTCGGGCCAGTCGGCCCGGCCATCCTGCTCGCCGTTATGGTCGTCGCCGCCATCAGCGTCCACTGGAAGAATGGTCTGTTCGCGACTACCAACGGGATCGAACTGCCACTGCTGTATTCGATCGCTGCGGTCCGCTTCGCGCTGACCGGCCCGGGGGGCTACTCGCTTGACACCGCGCTTGGTTTTCGGTGGGCCTGGACCCCCAAGGTCATCTGGCTCGCTCTCGCGTTTGGAGTCCTCGGCGGCGTGGTCAACCTTGCCCTTCGGAGGCGGCCCGCATCCCCCGCCGCATGACATCGCCGTGACCAATCTCCACACTCCCGTCATACCGGTTCTGATCTGTGGGCTCGCGGGTGTTGGCTTGCTTCTGGGCGTAGGGGTGGCGCGGGGTTGGCGGCGAGGTTCTTGACCTGGTGCCGCCCAACCAGCGCTTGAGGCTGCCGGGCGCCGAGTGACTTGTTGAACGTAGACGGGGTATCCTATGCAGGAACGTTTACCTGGATGCCGTATATGACCCCACTTCGTACTAGCCGCCAACACGGAGTTCCTCTCCTGCTGGCCACGCTCGTTGTCGGGTGTCAAGACTCGGTCGGACTCAGCCGAGCTGATGTTGCAGGGAGCTATGACTTGCGCTCGGTTTCCGGCTCCTTCGGCATGGCCGAGACGCCGGTTGATGGAATGATTACCCTAACGCCCGATGGAGTGGCCCAGCGCCAGGTAACCTACCAGACCGACACCAGCGGAACCGTGCGGGAGGTGGTCGCTCTCGGAACGTATCGTTTGGCAGGCTCGATTCTTCATCTGGCGCTGCGAGAGAATGGCGCACAGGGCGCAGATGTGTGGAGCGTGCAGGCCGAGCTGGAGCCCGGGGGAGGATTGCGCCTAGCCTATCCTCGCCCAGCCGATGGCACGATCGTCGAGTCATACCAGAGGCGCTGGACGTCACCCTGGGCGCCGCCTAACCAGTGCCTGCAGCGGCACCGCACTCTCCACCGGTTCGCCTGAGAGGACCGCACATGCCCACTCCGCATCCGCTGACCTTGGCTTTCATCGCGCTCACGGTGGGCTGCTCCAGTCAGCCCTCGAACATCCTCCTCGCAGAAAACCACGGCACCGGCCTTGAAGGCACCGTCCTGCGCGGGCCGATCCAGCCCGTTTGCCGGGTTGGCGAACCCTGCGACGCGCCATTCAGTGCGGCATTCGAGGTCTGGCAGCAGCAACAACTGGTGGCCCGGTTCCGCAGTGACTCGACTGGCCATTATCGCGTTCTGGTAGCGCCCGGTGCCTACACCGTGGTGGCTGATTCCGGAGCGCCAATCTGGCCCGCCGACCAGGCGCACGAGGTCACGGTTGGCCCTGTCGGTGTCACAAAGCTCGACCTCGACTTCGATACCGGCATTCGATAGGGGAATGCTGCCGTCGGCGGTCGCTCGGTAGGGAGCTGGTCTGTCTTGTTTGCGGCCGCCGCAGGCCGCAGCTTCTCCAGCGCTCGAACTTCTGGAGGCCTCTCATGCGCGCCCGCATTGCTTTCCTCCTGCCGCTTGCCTTCGCCTGCACGTCCCCCACAGCGCCAAGCGCGGTGGGCACTTGGGGGGGCACCGAGGCCAGCCTCATTCTGACCCGCTCCGGTGGAACAGCGTCTTATCCGTGTGGGGCAGGGACCATCGATTCCACTTGGACCCTCAGCCCCGATGGGAAGTTCACGGCCTCCGGTCAGCACTACGTCGGAGGGGGACCAGTGCCACCACAGGGCCACCCACCCCATCCAGCTCGATACTCGGGGCTCGTGCAAGGTGCCTACTTCACCTTGACCGTCACGCTCACCGACCTCCATCAGTCCTTCGGGCCGTACCGCCTGACCCGAGGTGGCCCTGTAGTCGTCGATCAATGCGTGTGAACCTGGGGATCCTGCAGTGAGCAACCGGGAACATGGGTAACAGTCCCGGGCGGGACTGTTTCAGGCGCTTCCGGTTGTGGGCGCTGATGATCACGCGATCCCGTTCCTGGAAGCGGCCGAGCAGCACGGGGCCAAAGTACAAGGCCCAGATCCATCCTCCACTTCCTCGAAGCCGACGTACTCGCCGCACAACACGTGGGGTTGTGTAGACGCGTCCCGTGTGGCGCCGGACGTTCCGATGTGCCAGCCGCATGATCACCGGACTCCCAATCCGGCGCGCCCTTCCAACCTGCCACAGGCGCGCAACCTGCCGAGTGCTCTGCCCGATTCTCTGCCGCGCCAGGCCGGATCGGGTGCCCGGAGTCAGGCGCCGGTAAGGGGTAGCGGCGTTCCCAACGACATCGGTATACGAAGCTGCCCCCGTCGTCTGCTGGCTGTCCTCTCCTACGCCACGTCGGGCGTTGGCGGCGACTCCGGCAGCATGCGCAGCTCGTCGGGGAGCTGCTTGAGCTCATGCACCAGGCGGTCGATTCGCTCGCAGGTGTGCCGCATGTACTCGTACAGGTGCTTGTGCATGAGCGCGAAGGTCACGGCGTCGCGCAAGGCGCGCGGGCGGCGCAGGGCGGTCTCGATCACCAGCGACGCGGTGAGCCATGCCCGGCGCGGCGTGGCCCGTACGATGCAGTGCCACAGGACGCGGGCGAGAATCCGCAGGTCCTGACCGCTCGCCAGCAGCCGCGTCTCGATCTGGGCCCCCCGCTTGAGAATCAGCTGCATCGCCCGGCGGCGATAGTTGCGGTAGCCGTACAAGCGCTGCAGCAGGTGCTGGTAGCCTTCGTACAGCTGCACGCGCGACATGCCGTGGGGAACGATGTTGGTGAACACGAATTGATCCCCGACTGACTCGGCGATGAGCCGGCCCGCCTTCTTGAGGCGTTCGTACAGCGGCGTTCTGGGCATCGCGTTCAGCAGCCCGGTCATGGACACCGGGATGCGGGCGGCCTGGATGAAGCGGAACTGCTCCTCGAAGATCGACGGATCGTCATGGTCGAAGCCGACGATCATCCCCGCCATCACCTGCATACCAGCACGCTGGATGCGATGGACGGAGTCCAGGATGCTCTCGCGCATGTTCTGCGTCTTGTGGGCTTCTTGCAGGCTGGCGGCGCGCGGCGACTCGATGCCGACGAAGATGGTGGTGAAGTTGGCGTGCCGCATCAACTCCAGCAGCTCGTCGTCCTGCGCGATGTTCAGGGTCACCTCGGTCATGAACTCGATCGGGTAGCCGTGCACCCTTTGCCAGCTGGCCAGGGCGCGCAACAGCTCCTTGGCTTCCTTCTTGTTGCCGATGAAGTTGTCGTCGACGACGAAGATGTTGCGCATGCCGAGCCGATGAATCTCCTCGACCTCGGCCATGACTTGCGTCACGGTCTTGGTGCGCGGCCGCCGGCCGTACATCACGATGATGTCGCAAAACTCGCAGTTGAACGGGCACCCTCGCGCGAACTGAATGGTCATGGTGCGGTACTGGTCGATCTGCAGCAGATCGAAGCGCGGCAGCGGCGAGTCGTGCATGCTCGGCTTCTCGTCCTGGTGGTATTCAGGCTGCCAGGCACCCGCCGCGTAGTCGGCGAGGAACTGCGGCCAGGTGTACTCCGCCTCATCGACGAACAGCACGTCCACCCTGTCGCGCAATTCCTCCGGGCAGAGCGACGCGAACGGTCCACCGCACACCACGAACTTGCCCCGACGGCGGAACTCCGCGGCGATCTCGAACAGGCGTTGCTTGTGAATCACGTACCCGGTGAGGCCGATGATGTCGGCATCGGTGTCGAAATCGATCCGTTCCACGTTCTCGTCACACAGCACCACCTCGTGCTCGCGCGGTGTGATTCCGGCCACCGTCGGCAACGAGAGGTTGGGAAACACGCACTTCTTTTTCAGGCTGCGCAGAATGCGATCCAGCGTCCAAAACGACTCCGGGTTCTTCGGAGCAATCAGGTAGATCTTCATCGGGTAGCCACCTCGCGCTACGCGCCGCCGCAATGCTCTGTCGGTATTCTCTTCATACTGCAGTTCGGCCGGCGTGGCTAGCCGGGGGCTCCGAAGAACTGCCCCGCCATGCCCATATGCCGCAAACCCCGAGCGGGCGGGCGTCAGCCGCTCGGTGGCGATGCAGCTCACCGGCCACAAGACCGAGAGCGTCTACAGGCGCTAAGCGATCGTGGCCGAGCAGGACCAAGGAGGGGGCGGGGGTCTGATGCGACCGACGCCGCAAGTCATTGCGCTGCTTACGGAGGGCAGAGGATTCGAACCTCTAAGGGCCTTTCGACCCGCCAGTTTTCAAGACTGGTGCCTTACCATTCAGCCAGCCCTCCCGAGAGGGCTAACCTAGTGCCGTTCCAACTACGCGCCAACGTGCGGGACGACCTCGTGAACATCCTCACAACGTGCCCTCGCCCTTGGGCACCAGGGGAAACCAAGTTGGAACGGCACTAGTGCCGTTCCAACTACGCGCCAATGTGCGGGACGGCCTCGTAAACAACCCCACAATACGCCCGCTCGGTTGGGCACCAGGGGAAGCCAAGTTGGAACGGCACTAGTGCCGTCCTCAGTACCCGCCAATGTGCGGGACGGCCTCGCGAACGTTCCCACGATGCGCCCTCGTGCTTTGGCACAATGGGAAACCAAGTTGGAACGGCACTAGTGGCTCGGCCGAACGCCGGTCAACGATGGGCGGCGAGCACTTGCTGCATCGCGAGCCGGACGTAGACCCGCCGCTCCGTGCCCATCGCCTGGGCCAGCTTGGCGCGACCGTCGGCGCCCCCCACGCGTCCGACCACCCGGACGGCCGCCGAGGCGAATAGCGGGTCGTAATCCCCGATCAGGCGCAGGGCCACGGCCGTTGCACGCGCACTGTTGCCGCTCGCGGCGAGCGCATTGAGCGCCTGGGTCCGCACGACGCGATCTTCGTTGCTCGCCGTCATGCGCTCGAGCGCATCCAGGGCGCGGCTGTCGTGCTGCAGGCCCAGAAAATGGAACGCGGTGAGGCGGATGCCCAACGGCTGATCGGCTGCCGCGCCGAGCAGAAGATCGAGGGCCTCCGTCCCCTTCGCCTGTGCGATGATGGCGAGCGCCGCCTGGCGTACGGTGTTGCTCGGGTCCGTGGCGTACATGGCGGTCGCTACGGTGGTCGCGGCCGTCGGGTCTTGGGCCAGTAACGCGCCAAGCGCGGCGGCGCGCACCGAGCCATCCGGGTCGCGCAACGCGGACGCGGCGACGGCGCGGGAGACGGGATTCGAGTCGGCCGCCATCTGCCCCAGGGCCACTTCGCGCAGCTCCGCCCGCTGCTCGTTCAGCACGATGAAGCGCCGCGCCCGGGCGGCAGTCGAATCGCGCACCGCCGCGAGCTGGCTCAACGCCCACTGCCGTCCGCGCACGTCCAGGTCGTGGATCGCCATCTGGGCCAGCTCGGCCGAGCCCTGGTCCCCGGTCACGGTACCGAGCAGCCAGCCGCCCTCGTCGAACCGGAACGACAAGGGCTCGGAGGGCAGAACGATCGCAAACAGCTCGCTGGCCTTGGAGACCATGATCTCCTGGCGCACCACGGAATCGCGCGTGATCACCCGAATCGTGACGGGGAAGCGGAACAAGGGGTGCGTCGAGTCGATCTGCTGCGTCTGCTCGACCATCAGGTGCAGCGACTTGGCCCACGGAACCCAGTGACGCGAGAAATGGACTTTCGGGTATCCGATGCCGTAGGCCCACTGATCGAAAAACCAGTCCAGATCGCAGTGGCAGGTCCGCTCCATGGCGACGGCGTAGTCGGCGGTCGTCACCGGGCGATGGGCGTTGTCCACCAGGAAGCGGCGCATCCCCGCCCAGAAGACGGAATCTCCCAACAGGCGCCGCAGCTGATGGGCGAGCTGCGCGCCCTTGGGGTAGACGTGGCCCGAGAAGAACAGCTGGATCGGGTCGGTGCCTTCGTATGCGCCCCACACCAGCGGCCGCTCGACGTTCTGGTCGGCGCCCATGGCGCCCTGCTGCTGGTCGTTCCACTCGAGCGCCGCGTCGTCCCAACCGCGCGTCTTCTCGGTGTGCACCGACTCCATGTAGGTGGTGAGCCCTTCGTTCAGCCACACGTCGGCCCAGTCGGCCGTGGTCGTGAGATCGCCGAACCACTGATGTGCCAGCTCGTGCGCCGCGAGGCCGCGGCCGCTGTTTTGCGGCTCGCTCCCGGCGCCGTGCAGGACGAGGTCGGTCTGGGTCGTGGCCGAGACGTTTTCCATCCCACCGTAGGTGAAATCGGGGATGAGCGACTGGTCGTACTTGGCCCAGGGATAGGGCACGCCCAGCACCTGGGAATAGACCTCGATCATTCCCGGCGTCTCGCCGAAGGCCCGCCAGGCCGCGTCCGTCGTGTCTGGATAGGTCCAATACTCGACCGGGATGCCGCGCCACTGGTCCTTGAGGACGGTGAACGGGCCCACGACCACGGAATACAGGTACGTCGACGCTGCCTCGTCCTGCGCCCAGTGCCAGATCCGCTGCCGTCCGCCGCCCGTGGGGGTGACGTCCACCAGCCGCCCGTTGGCCAGCACCTTGAGCCCCGAATCGGCGCTGACGTAGAAGTCCCAGGTGGTCTTGTCGTTGGGCGCGTCGTAGGTCGGAATCCAGGCGCGGGTTTCGGTCGCTTCACCCTGGCTCCAGATCACGTTGCGGCGCGGCACGAAGTACAGCCCGCGCTCCGGCGTCCCGTGGTAGGTGAGCGTGAATTCGACCGTGTCGCCCACCGTCGCGCGGCGCGCCAGGCGCACCGTGACGTGACTGGTGTCGGCTGTGAACTTGAGGCTTCGCCCCCGCGCGTCCGTCGCCCGGTCAATCGTGAGATTCTCGGCGTCGAGCCGGATCGAGTCGGTCGGCGCGAGGGTGATCGCGAGCCGCGTCGTCACCTCCCCGAACAGCGTGCGGTGCGGCACGTCGAAGCGCAGCCGCATCGTCTGATGCAACAGATCGAAGCGTCGCGGCTCCTGCGGCCAGGCACGCGGGGCCACGTACGCGCCGACTTGGCCGCTGGGCCGCTGGGCCGAGAGCGGCGTTGCCGCGAGCGTCAGCAGGGCGAAGAATCGAGTGGCGGTCATTGCGGGCGCTCCGGGGGGAGGGCGGCACGGAATTCGTGCGTGTTCTTGTTGATCGAATCGGCGATGGTCACGGCGCGCAGCGCGGCGGCCGCGTCCTTGCCCTGCAGCGACTGCGACAGCGCCGAATAGGTCAACCCGTACAGCCCCAGGATGCCTTCGGAGGGCCGATCGACCCAACCCCTCGGCCGCGGGCGTGCCGCGCTCGACGCGTGGTACACGTCCAGCGCCAGGGCTTTGGAGCGCGGCAGGTTGACCCACCCGAACCCGGGCAGCATCTGGATGCTGTCGCTCGCCGCCAGGGGTTGCGCCCGCAGCGCGCGCGCGAACCCGTGGCCTTCGAGATACGGCGTGAGGCCGAACTCGTCGGCATAGGTGCCGACGGTGCGCGAGAAGTACACGGTCCGCTTGCCGATCTGGTCCTTGATGGCCTCGAGCACCACGATATCGGCTTTCTCGAGGTAGCCTTGTCCGTTGCCGATCGGATGGATCTGCTCGGGGTCGAGGGTGACCTGGATGCCGCCCAGCGTGAGCACCTGGCGCTTGTCGAACGGATAATAGAGCTGCAGGCTGTCGAGCTGCCCCATGGTGAAATCCAGCACCGGCCGGGTCGGCTTGGGCCATTGCCCGTTGCGGTAAATGGCGGGTCCGGCGGCGGCGTCGTATTCGTACAGCGGCCGGCGCTGCATCTGGCGCAGATACCAGTCGGTGTTGGCGAGCGACAGGTTGATGAGCGTGACGTCTCTGCGCACGCCCTCCACTTCCTGCGCATACCACAAGGGGAAGGTGTCGTTGTCGCCCGCGGTGACGAGCACGCCGTAGGGCTCGACCGAGTTGAGCAGATCCACCGCGAAATCGCGGGCCAGCGTCTCGTGCGCCCGGCTCGCGGTGAGCCGGTTGCCGTACAGGGGGATCAGCGCCAGCGCCAGCACCGGCATGGTGTAGGCCCACCGCTTCGCCTCGTCGGCGAAGCGCTCGCGCAGGCCGTCCTGGACCCACTCCATCAGGGTCGCGAGCCCGACGCCGACCCAGATGCCCCACAGCGCGAACGATACGAGGAAGAAGTAGTCGCGCTCGCGCACCTCACGCGGCAGTGAGCGCGGCAGATACTGCGAATAGCCGTACTTGAAGTTGAGGTAGAAGATCAGGAGCAGGGTCATCGTCAGCATCAGGGTCAGCACGGCGATGGCGTGGCGCCGGTCGGCCTTGAAGTGTCGCCAGGCGCCCAGCACGCCCAGGCCGCCGAAGATCACCGCCAGCATCGCCTGGACGTTCTGCGCGAAGTCGTGTCCCCACTGCCAGCGGAAGTACTGGACCCACATCATGAGCTGCGCTACGAAATCGGCCTGGCGCTGGGTGATCGGCGGCTTGCCGTACTGCTGGCGCGCGAGCACGGCCCACAGCGCCTGGAGGGTCGTCGGCTCCCCCTCGTTGATCGGCGGGAAGTGGGACGCGCGGATCGGGAGGAACAGGTAGACCGAGACGCCGGCGACCGCCACGCCCAGGAGCCCCAGCGTGAAACGCCAGTTGCCGGTGGTCGCGGAATACGCCAGCACGATCACGTAGACGACGGCCGCGACCTCGAGCACGATCGCCTTTTCCATCCCCGTGGCCATGATCACGGCGAAAATCGCGCAGTAGGCGAGCCACTGGGACCATTCGGTCGTGCGTCCCGCGTCGGTCGTGGCGCGGCGCGCCATCAGGGGCGGGAACAGCAGCACCGCGACCACCGGTCCCACCAGCACGCCCATCATGTGATTGGTGGACGTGAGCGCCAGCAGGTACACGATGAGCAGCAGGTGATGGTCGTGCGCGTCGCCGGGCGCCTGGTCGTCCCAGCGGACGATGAGCCAGAGGATGAGGGCGATCGAGAGCAGGCTCAGCGTATAGACCTTCTCGTTCACCACCGACTGATTCCACACCGTGAACGCGGTCGCTCCCACGAGCGCGCCGGCCGTGGCGGCCAGGCGGCGGGGCAGCGGCGCCGGCACGATGGTGCGCATCCAGCGCTCGCCGATCAGGAACCAGCAGGCGGCCGCGACCGCGCTCGTCGTCGCGGCGAAGAGGTTGATGCGCTGCGCGTAACCGGCCGCGAGCGGCAGCATGCCCCACACGTGGGCCAGCAGCGTGAACAGCGGATTGCCGGGCGGATGGGGGATGCCGAGCACCCGGGCGGCGGCGATGTATTCCGAGGTATCCCAGAACTGGGTCGTCGGCGCGAGGGTGGCGATATACAGCGCCAGCATGCCCAGGAAGACGAAGCCGGCCCAGAGATACGGCGGTCGTTGCTTCAGGACGTCGGTCGGGTTGGTCATGGTCCCTAAGTTAATGGCGAAATTGCCGGAAGCCCGTGAGCACCATGGCGAGGCCGTGCTCGTCCGCGGCGGCGATCACGTCGGCGTCGCGCACCGAGCCGCCCGGCTGAATGATCGCGCTGATGCCGGCGGCGGCGGCTTCATCGACCCCATCGCGAAACGGAAAGAACGCGTCGCTCGCGAGCACCGCGCCGCGCGGGTCGTGGCCCTGGGCGCGCGCCTTATGCACCGCGAGGAACGAGGCGTCGACGCGCGACATCTGCCCGGCCCCGATCCCGATCGCTGCCTCCTCGCGGGCCAGCAGGATCGCGTTGGACTTGACGCTTCCCACCGCCGACCAGGCGAAGCGGAGATCGTTCCATTGTGCTTCCTCAGGCGGGCGCTTGGTCGCGACCCGCCACCCGGCCTCCTGGGCCGCCTGGTCGGGGTCGAAACGGTCCTGCGCCAGGAACCCGCCGCGGACCCGCTTGAAATCCAGCGTGGGCCGGCCGTCGGGGCGCGGCAGCTCGACCACGCGCAGATTCTTCTTCTGCCGGAACACGACCAGCGCCTCGTCGTGAAACCGCGGCGCGACCACGACCTCCACGAACAGATCGGCCATCGCCTCCGCGACGGGCCGGTCCACGACCGTATTGAACGCGATCACGGAGCCGAACGCCGAGGTGCGATCGGTGGCGAGGGCTCGGCTGTAGGCATCGGTCGGTGTGGCGCCCAGCGCGATGCCGCACGGGGTGGTGTGCTTGATGATGGCGCAGGCGATGCGCTTGCTCCACGGCTGAACCGCCGTCACCGCCGCATCGATGTCCAACAGGTTGTTGAACGACAGCTCCTTGCCGTGCAGCTGCTGCAGATCGCGCAGCCCTGGCTCGTCGGCGACGTACAGCGCCGCCCGCTGCTGCGGGTTCTCCCCGTAGCGCAATGCCTGCGCGCGATCCATGACCAGCGCGAGGCGCGGGGGGAGGCCGTCGTCCGTCTGCCTCGAGAGGAAGCCCGTGATCCCCGCGTCGTAGGCGGCCGTGTAGGCGAACACTTTGGCGGCGAGCGCCCGGCGCCGCTCGAGCCGTGGTCCGCCCGACCGCAGGTCGGCGAGCACGCTGTCGTAGTCCTCGGGATCCACGAGCACGATCACGGCCTCATGATTCTTGGCCGCCGAGCGCAGCATGGTGGGGCCGCCGATGTCGATCTGCTCGATGGCCTGGGGCAGCGTCACGTTGGGGCGACTGACGGTCTGCTGGAACGGGTACAGGTTGACCGCCACCAGATCGATGGGGGTGATGCCGTGCGCCGCCATCGCCGCCACGTCGCCGGGGTGCTGGCGCCGCGCCAGGAGGCCGCCGTGGACCTTGGGGTGCAGCGTCTTCAGGCGGCCGTCCATCATCTCGGGGAATCCGGTGACCGATTCGATCGGCGTGACCGCGATGGCTTCGCGCCGCAGCGCCTCGGCGGTGCCCCCGGTGGAGACGATGTCCCAACCGAGCGTCGTGAGCCCGCGCGCGAACGCCACGATCCCGCGCTTGTCGGACACCGAGAGCAGCGCTCTCACCAAACCTCCGCCACGGCGCGCACCAGGTCGCCGAGGCTCACGAGGTCCCGCAGGTCGATCACTTCGGCGGGCGAATGCGAGTAGCGCAGGGGCCAGGCGAGCGGCACGTCGACGACGCCGTACGGCACGAACACCGAGCCATCATTGCCGCCATTGGTCGTCCCGATCTGGAGGGCGACGCCGCGGGTCCGGGCCACACGGACGAGCGTGTCGAGCGAGGCCGGCGGCGTAACCGACGAGTTGTCCAGCGCGCGCGCCACGGCGCCCGCCCCGAGCGGAGCCACCGCGAACGTCGGCTGCTCGAGCGGCGAGTCCGCCGAAACGAACGTATCGATCGCGTGGACCCGGACGACCGCGGGTCCCAGCGACGCCGCCGCGGCGTGGGCGCCCTCGAGGCCGATCTCCTCGCGCGTGCTCCAGATGAACATGACCTGGTGGCGCAGCGTGGTGCGATCGAGGTGGCGCAGCGCGAGCACCAGCGCCGCCGATCCGACCCGGTCGTCGAACGAGCGGCCGGTGGCGCGGGTGCCGGCGAGCCGCACGTACCGCTTCGGCATGGTGATCGTCTGTCCCGCGGCAACGCCCGTTGCGGCCGTCGCATCGGGCGTGGTCGTGCCGAGGCTGACCCGGAGCGGCGGGGGCGTGTGGGTGGTCGCCGTCCCCGAATCGCGCGGCAGAAACACGCCGGCCACGTCGCCGTGCGGCGTGTGCACGAGGGCGGGTTGGCCCTCGAACAGCGACGTGAAGAACCCACCGCGCACCGTGACGCCCAGCGTCCCGTCGGCGCGAATCGAGTCGATCCGGTAGCCGATTTCGTCCAGATGCGCGACGACGACGACCAGCGGCTTCCCGCTGCCGACCTTCACCCACAGGTTGCCCGCACTGTCGGTCGAGGGGCTGGCCCACGCGGGCAGCAGTCGCGTCACCGCGTCCCGCACCGGCGCCTCGGCGCCCGAAACGCCGTACGCCTCGACCAGCTGGGAGACGACGTCCTCGGCTTCGGCGAGGCGCCCGATGCCGGGCGGGCGCCGCGCCGGTGCGGCCGTGATGGCCGGAATCGTTGCGCGCGCGGCCGCGGGGGGGCTCTCCGGCGCGCGCTCACCCGCCATCCAGGCGCGCAGCTGGGCGACGCGCGCCCGCACCGAGTCGAGGGGGACGGTTTCGACGGTGGTCTCGGTGAACGCGGTGGCGAGCGTCACCTCGTGCACGGACGCGAACGGTCCATGCAGGGCGTCCAGAGCGGCGACACCGGGCCGACCGGCCTGCTGCGTCTGCACGGCGAACGCCAGCACGACCGTCCCGGACACGCGGGGATTACCGGTCGCCGCGGCGAGCAGCGCGGCGCAGGCGGCGCGACGGCCGCCTGAGGGGGCGGCGATCAGGCCGTCGCCGTAGACGTGCGGGCGCTTGGCGAGGGCGACCGGGGAGAGCACCGCGACGCCCGCCGACTCGACCTGCGCCCGCGACGTGGCGCCGACGTCCACCCAGGCGTCATCGACGCTGAACGCCTGGTCGCTGCCCGCCGGGCGGCCGCGCGCCAGGTGCACGGACCGCACGGCGACGACGCCCGGAACCGCGCCGCGCCGCCCCCACACGGTGACGCGCTGCCCTTCGATCTGCTGATCGTAGAGCGCGCTGGTGACATGACCGACGCGGCGCAGCCGGAGGAACCCGTCCGTCGTGATGTTGCCCACGACATATCCCGACTCGTCCACGGCGCAGTACGCGAGACGGGTCGGTGCCCCGGAGCCGATGGTGAGCACGACGTTGCCCAGGCGATCGCGGGTGGCGCCGGGGAGCAGTCCCACCAGCGAGTCGGTCACCGCGCGCTCGTAGCCGGACACGGCGGTCATGGCCGAGAGGCGCAGCGTGAGGGCGTCGATGTCTTGGCTGGAAAGTTGGACGGTTGGAATGATGGAAAGAGCGAGCCCGGCCCACCCGCTAAGCCACATTCCAACATTCCATCTTTCCCTTCTTTCCAACCGTTCCATCATTCTCTCGCTCTCTGTTGAATGCGCGCTGCAAGATCCAGCACCACTTCCGGCAGCAGCTCGTGCTCCGCGGTCAGGACACGTTGCGCCAGCGTGTCGACGGTATCCCCGGGGTGCACGGGCACCCTCCGCTGCGCGATGATGGGCCCGCGATCGTAGTGCTCGTCGACATAATGAACGGTGGCGCCCGATTCGGTCGCCGCGCTCGCGAGCACGGCTTCGTGTACCCGCCGTCCATACATGCCCGGCCCACCGAACGCGGGGAGCAACGCCGGGTGGATATTAACCAGCCGATGGGGGAATCGCCTGACGACCGCGGCGGGGATGAGCTTCAGGTATCCGGCGAGCACGACGAGGTCGGCATCAGCGAGCGCGTTCAGCAGCTCGTCCGGATCGAGCGGATTCTGGAGGATGGTGGTCGGGATGCCCGCCCGGCGGGCCCGGTCCAGGGCCCCCGCGTCGGCGCGGTTGGAGATGACCCGCGCGACGCGGGCGGGGGCCCCGGGCCCGAGCGCATCGATCAGCGACTGCAAGTTCGTGCCGCCGCCCGATGCGAGCACGGCGACCCGTACGGCGGCTCTACTCGTTCGGCCGCTCGGGGATCTCGCGCAGATTCTGCTGCGGCGAGTTGGGGCGGCAATCCCCCGAGTTCGCTGGATCGACGGGCTTCCGACCCGAAGTGACCGACAGCACGAATCGGCCGGTCTGGCGCGACGGCGTGTTGGTGGTGTTGACCAGCGCCGTGAACGGCCCGCTCGAGCGCGCGTTGAACACCACCCGCGAGGCGCACCCCGGTCCGCCGTCGTCGTTGATCAGCGACGTGTCCGCGGTGCCGCGCACGATCAACACGGGATCGAAGTCGGGCGAGGAGAGATCGATCGTGACGTCCTGGCCCGGCTGTGCGCTGAACTGCCAGCGCTGGTAGTAGGTCGTGTCCGGATACAGCTCGTCCGACTCCGTGAGCTGGCCGTTCACCGTCTGGCCCATGGCCACCGGGTGCGTCGCCGCGGGAGCGCCGCTCGTGGTGGGCTGGCAATCACCGGAATTCAGCGCGTCGACCGGTTTCCTCCCGGCGCTCACCGACAGGGTGAAGTGGCCGGTCTGGCGATGCGGCGTGCTGGTGGTGTTGACGAGAATCGAGAACGGTCCGTCCGAGCGTGCGGTGAACACGACGCGTGACGCGCATCCCGGTCCGCCGTCGTCGTTGATCAGCGACGTGTCCGCGGCGCCGCGCACGATCAGCACGGGATCGAAATCGGAGGAGACCAGATCGACCGTCACATCCTGACCCCGCGCGGGGGACAGCTGCCAGCGCTGGTAATAGCTCGTATCCGGATACAGCTCGTCGTCGCTGGTCAGATCCCCGCTCATCGACCGGCCGACGGCGATCGCGTGCGGCTCCCCGGTCGTGGAGCGCGCAGCACCGGGGGGCTCCACACGCGCGGCGAGGTTGGGTTTGCGCAGCGTGCCCTGCGCCTCGGTGACCGCGGCCGGATCCATCTGGAGATTGCGGATCGCGTCGGTGGCGGTGGCGAAATTCAGGGCCTGGCCCCGCTCGATCGTGCTGCGAATGACGCCGATCACCTGGCCCTGCGCGTTGAGCAGGGGCGCGCCGCTCGAGCCGTGAGAGATCGGCGCCGAAATCTGCAGCAGCCGGGTGCCGTTCACGACGCGCGACGCTGACACGATGCCCTTGGAGAGCGTACCCGGCAGCTGACCCAGCGGATTGGAGACGACGCTGATGTCGTCCCCATCCTGCACCCGCGCGCTCGAGCCCCACCGGAGCATCGCTGGCGGCGTCCCCGTCACCATCAGCATCATGACGTCCTTGCCCGTGTCGGAGGCCGCGACGCTGCAGCGCAACGTCTCGCCATCGGCCAGCTCGATGGAGCACCCGGCGGCGTCGGCCAGGACGTGGGCGGCGGTCACCACCAGGCCCTCGGGAGACACGAAGAATCCGGTTCCACTCGCGGTCGTCTGCCCGTCCGCGTCGAGCGCGTGGATGGTGACGACGGCCTTGCGGATCGTCTCGAGCGAGGTCGTGACGGCAGCGGCGGTCGGCTGCTGCTGTGCGACGAGCGGTGCGGCAGCAAGAGCCATCAGGGCGATGAGGCGCGGCGTACGCACAGGAGTAACTCCTCGTGAAACGGTCGCGTGATGCCGGGACACCGGGAAATCTGGCGAGGGAGCCCCCGCTATGCCACAGGGCCGAGGATGGTCACGACCGCCGCCGCCAGGTCGGTGACCACGGACACACCCAGCGCCGCGGCTTGGGCCTGATGGGCCGCTCCCTCTCCGGTGAGCACCAGCAAGCCGCGCCCACCCAGGGCGTGCGCCGGTACCACGTCGCCGGGCCGGTCCCCCACGAACCAGGAGCGGGGGAGAGCGAGTCCGAGCTGGGCGGCCGCCTCCCGGAACAGCTTCGTCCCGGGTTTGCGACACTCGCACGGGCCGGTGAACTGCGGGTGGTGCGGGCAGAAGAAGGACGCGTCGATCCGCGCCCCTGCGGCGGCGAGCAGCTCGGCGAGACGGCGCTCCACGAGGCGATAGTCCGATTCGGCGTAGAGCCCGCGCGCGATCCCGGACTGGTTAGTCACCGTCACCACCGGCCATCGCGCCCGGTTGAGGCGCTGGATCGCCTGCGCGGCGCCCGGCAGCAGATGGACCGCCTCGGGGCGGTGCACGTACCCGGAATCGTCGATGATGGTCCCGTCGCGGTCGAGAAACACCGCGCCACGACCGTCCACCCGTTCAGCCATCGAGCGCGCCGGCGACGGCCCGCGCCACCGCCTCCACCTGACCCGGCAGGATGGTGCGAGGGTCCAACACGACGTGATCGTTTTCGATGCGAGCGATGACGGGAGGGTCGGAGGCTCGCAGGCGTTCGATCAAGCTGTCAGCGGTCAGCTGGTCAGCCTTCAGCTGCACCAGCCAGGTGGGAAGTTTCGCCTCTGGGAACGAACCACCACCGACTTCAGAAGACCCTTCGACGAGCTCCGCCGTGTACGCCTTTCTCCCTACGTCGTTCCCCCTTACGCCTTCGACTATCGCCTCTCCTCGACGCTTTATCTCGACGCCTTCTTCTGTGAGCATCCGCAGCGTCGGAATCTCCCGCCGGGCCTGCTCGGGGTCCCGATACAACGCCAGGGTCGCCTCGAGTGCCGCCAGGGTGTACTTGTCGGCGCGCACCGCGCGGGCGAGCGGATCGGCCCGGCACGCGTCGAGCGCGCGCCGTCCGCCGATGACGATGCCGGCTTGCGGGCCGCCCAGCAGCTTGTCACCGCTGAACACGACGAGGTCGACCCCGCTCGCCACCGCGTCGCGCACCAGCGGCTCGCCCGTGAGCCCCCACGGCGCGAGATCGAGCAACAGGCCGCTCCCCAGGTCGTAGAGGCTCGCGGCACCGCCCGCATGCCCCAACTGGGCCAGCTCGGCGGCTGCGACCTCCGCGGTGAACCCGGTCACGCGGAAATTCGACCGGTGCACCTTGAGCAGCGCCTTCGTCTTCGGGGTCATCGCTTTCACGTAGTCGTCGACGTGGGTGCGGTTGGTCGTGCCCACCTCAACCAGCCGGGCGCCCGAGCGGGCCAGGATGTCGGGCACGCGGAACGCCCCGCCGATCTCCACCAGCTCACCGCGCGACACGATCGCTTCGCCGTCCCGCGCCAGGACCGACAGCGTGAGGACCAGTCCGGCGGCGGCGTTATTGACCACCAGCGCGTCCTCGGCGCCCGTCAGCTCCACCAGCAGGTCCCGGCAGATGGCGTGACGCGACCCGCGCGCGCCGCGTCCCAGGTCGTATTCGAGGCTGGCGTAGGATTCCGCGACCCGTGTCATCGCGGCGACGGCGGCGCGGGCGAGCAACGCGCGTCCCAGGTTCGTGTGCAGCACGACGCCCGTGGCGTTGATCACCGGCACGAGCGCCGGCGTCGCGAGGTGAGCCAGCTGCTGCGTCACCGCGGCCACCCAGCCGGCGGACGGGACGGCGCCGCCGTTGGCGCGCGCCGTATCGACGGCGGCCCGCACCGCGCGCACGAGCACGCCGCGCGGATGCCGGGACACGAGACCGGCGATCTCCGGATCGGCGAGCAGCGCTTCCACCGATGGCAGCCGGCGCCGCGGATCGGTCACGGGCGGGTGGAGTCGCGCGGAGCGCGGGTGGAGTCGGCGCGGGTGGAGTCGGGACGCGCCACGGGCGCCGGCTTGGGTTTCGGCACCACCAGCACCGTGTGGCCGTCCGCCCGCGCCCCGTTGAGATTGCGGGTGCCGCGCACCTCGACGTAGTAGCGGCCGCCGGGCGTGAAGGTCGTGTCGATGCGCAGCATCAGCTTGTCCTGGGGGATGGGTCGCTGCTGCAGGATCAGGTGGACGGCCGATGTGTCCACCGCCTGGGAGGGGGTGGCCGCTCCGGGTCTCCCGGCCCGACCGGGGCCCCTTGCCGCCGTGTCCGGTCGGGTGGTGTCGGCCGGCGCTTCGCGCGCCGTCGTATCCGCCGCTGCGCGCGCCGAGTCTGCCGCGGCGCGCTCACGTGCGGCGAGGGAATCGAAGGCGGCGAGGGTGAGCAAGCCCCGAACGCGGAGCGGGATCGAATCGGGCAGGGCGAGCACGCGCACGCGCAGGGAATCGAGCCGCAGCGCCGGGTCGAGCGGTTGGGAAAAGGTGAGTCGGGCCGAGCTGGAATCGACCGGGTCCACCTGGCGCAGGCGAGATCCGGTGGTGTCGTGGCTGAACGCCCACAGCACGATCGCGGCGCTCGAATCGAGCGCCACGACCGCCGAGTCGTACGCCTCTCGTCGGTCCCGCAGCCGGTTCCCGTTCTGATCGACCAGGGCGAAGACCGCATACCGCCCGGGGGGCAGGCGATCCAGTCGAAAGGCCCCGCTCGAATCCGTGACGGCGAGATAGGCGATCGTGTCGGGCAGCAGGACGGCGCGAATCAGGCCGCTCGTGAGCGGGCGCTGCTCCACCCATTGCACCGCGACGCCGGAGAGCGACGCTTGCGGGATCTCGGGGCCCGTGCTGAACACGATGAGGCGACGCTCTTTGGTGAGGTTGCGCCGCAGATCCGCGATGCCGGGCAGTAGCTCCAGGTGGTACACCCGACCCGGCTTCCATCCTTCCGCCGGCTTCACGTGGATCGAGCTACGATGCCAGGACACTTTCACGGGGCCGCGGGTCGGCGACAGCAGGACCCGCGCGGCAAGTCCCGTGACACTCGCGGCGCCGCCACCACCGCCGCCGCCGCCGCCGCCGCCGAGCTCGTCGATCACGCCGTCGTACTGAATCACGGCGTCACCGTGCAAATCGGGGACGACGGCTCCCGACTCCGGAAAGACTCCCAGTACCGCTGGCGGCTTCTCATCGGGCGGCCCGCCCGGGGGCTCTCCGGTATTGGCGCAGGCAGCGGCGACCACGAGCAGCGCCGTGACGAGCCACCGCTGCGCCGCCGCGACGCTCAGGAGCAGCCCAGGGTGGCGATCTTGCTCGCGAGCGCGTCCCGCTGTGCGCGCCACGCGTGTTCCTTCTCCCGCTCGCGCGCCACCACGTCAGGCGGGGCGCGGGATACAAAACTCTCGTTGGCCAGTTTCGCCGACAGGCTGCCCAGCTGCTTTTCGAGCCGGGTCAGCTCGTCCGACAGGCGCCGGCACTCCAGCGCGACGTCGATGCTGCCGCCCAGGTCGACGAACAGCTCGGACCCGTCGGACAGCACCGCGTGCGCGCCGGCGCGGGACGTCGCCCCGTTCACCCGCGCGTTGGCCAGCCGCTGGATCGTTTCCTGTTGCTGCTGCAGGGCGCGGACCGCCTCGGTGGTTGCCTTGATCGTTAGGCCGACGCTCGACTTGGGCGGCACGCGATACTCGGCACGGATGTTCCGCACGGCGGAGACGGTCTCCTGCAGCAGGCGAAATTCGCGCTCCGCTGTCTCGTCCGCCCACGCCGGATCGGGACGGGGCCAGGGTGCGGTCACGAGGAGCTCGTCCGGGGCGCGGCCGGGCAGTTTCTGCCACAGGGTCTCGGTGATGAACGGCACCACCGGGTGCAACAGCCGCAGCGCCGCGTCGAAGCAGTGTGCCAGCACCGCGTGGGCCGCCGTCGCGCCCGCAGCGTCGGCCGCCAGCCGTGGTTTCACGGCTTCGACGTACCAGTCGGCCAGCTCGCCCCAGGCGAACTCGAAGCAGCGCCTGGTGGCTTCGTCGAGACGGAACTGCTCGAGCGCGGCAGTCACCTCCGCGATCGTGCGCTGCGTGCGCGCCAGAATCCAGCGATCGGAGAGCGTCAGCGTCGCGCGATCGAGCCGCTGGAGCGGCGTCACCTGCGCCGGCAGCTGCGCCAGGATGAACCGCCCGATGTTCCACAGCTTGTTGGCGAAATTCCGGCCGGGCGCGAAGGTCGCCTCGAGATCGTCCGGATCCAGGATCAGGTCCGCCCCGAGCGCGCTGCCGGCGATGAGGGTCCAGCGCAGCGCATCGGCGCCGTACAGGCCGACCACGTCCAGCGGATCGATCCCGTTGCCGAGCGACTTCGACATGCGGCGATGTTGCATGTCCCGCGCCGTGCCGGTCAGGTACACGGTGGTGAAGGGCTTCTTCCCCAAGAAGTGGTACCCGGACATCAGCATGCGCGCCACCCAGAAAAACAGGATCTCGGGCGCCGTCACGAGCGTGTGCCCCGGGTAATAGCGGCGCAGGTCCGGCGTGTCCTCGGGCCAACCGAGGGTCGCGAACGGCCACAGCCAGGAGGAGAACCACGTGTCCAAGACGTCGGGATCCTGCTCCAGGGCGCCACCGCATTTGGGGCAGGCCGTGGGGTCCTCCCGGTCGGCCCACTGATGTGAACACGCGGTGCAGCTGAACACCGGAATGCGATGTCCCCACCACAGCTGCCGCGAGATGTTCCAGTCGCGGATGTTTTCCATCCAATGCTCGAACGTGGCCTCCCAGCGCTCGGGCACGAACCGGAACTCCCCCGCGCGATACGCGGCCAGCACCGGCTCGGCCAACGGTTTCATCTTCACGAACCACTGGTCGGAGAGCCGTGGCTCGACGATCGAATCGCAGCGGTAGCAGCGGCGCACCGCGTGCTGGTGCGACTCGGTCTTGGCGAGCAGACCCTGGGCCTCGAGCATCCGCACGATCTGCTTGCGCGCCGCGAAGCGATCCAAGCCCTGGAGCTCGGCCGGCACGCGCGGCGCCGGGTCGCCTTGGCGGTCGCCCCCGTCGTCCCCCATGGTGCCGTCCTCACGCAGGATCAGGGGCATCGCGAGCCCGTGGCGGACGCCGATCTCGAAATCGTTCGCGTCGTGCGCGGGGGTCACCTTCACGAAGCCCGTCCCGAACTCTTTCTCCACGCTCGGGTCGGCGAGGATGGGAATCTCCACGCTGGTGAGCGGCAGTTTGACCCGCTTCCCGACGTACGGCGCGCCGCGCGGATCATCGGGATGCACGACGACCGCCGTGTCCCCCAACAGCGTCTCGGGCCGCGTCGTCGCCACGGTCACGTGCCCCGAGCCGTCCGCCAGGGGATAGCGGATGTAGTAGAGCGTCCCGGTCGTCTCCTTGAACTCGGCTTCCTCGTCGGAGAGCGCGGTGAGGCAGCGCGGGCACCAGTGAATGACGCGGTGACCGCGGTAGATCAGTCCCTGCTCCCACAACCGGACGAACACCTCGCGCACCGCGCGGGCGTAGTCGGGGTCGAGCGTGAACCGGGTGCGGCTCCAGTCGCAGGAGGCGCCGATGCGTTTCAGCTGCTCCAAAATCGTGTTGCCGGTGGTGTGCACGAACTGCCATACGCGCTCGACGAACGCCTCGCGCCCGAGGTCGAAGCGGGTCTTCCCCTCGGCGGCGATGAGCCGCTCCACCACGTTCTGCGTCGCGATCCCGGCGTGGTCCGTCCCGGGCAGCCACAGGGTTTCGCGGCCCCGCGCCCGCTCGAAGCGGATCAGGACGTCCTGGATCGTGTTGTTCAGGCCGTGCCCCAGGTGCAGTACGCCGGTCACGTTGGGGGGCGGGATGACGATGACGTAGGGCTCGCGTCCCGGACCGGGGTGGGGTGCAAACGCCCCACGCGACATCCAGGCCTGGTACAGCGGCGCTTCGACCTCGTGCGGGTTGTATTGCGGGGGAAGCGCGAAGTCGCGTGGCGGCATTCCTTAATAATAACTGCGGCGGATGGGCGGATGGACGGACGGTGACCGTGGCTATCCGCCTATCCGCCGTCTTGGTAGAATTCTCCGTCATGCCGGATGAACCGAACGTCATTCTGCCGGGTCGATTCGCGCGCTGGCTGGTGCTTGCCGTGCTGATCGCCGCCGGCGCGTTCCTGTACTTCCGCCACGGGGTCCGGCTCCCGCCGTTCGGCACCTCGGCGCCCCCCGGCGCCGACTCCGCGCGCTGACCATGCCGGACACCGAGATCCGGGTCACGCTCCCCGACGGGAGTACCAAGGTTCTGCCCGCGGGCGCTACCGGCCGCGACCTGGCCCAGGCCATCGGGCCGGGCCTCGCCAAGGCGGCGCTCGCGGCACGGGTGAACGGCGAGGTGCGTGACCTGGGCCGGCCGCTGCCCGACGGCGTTTCCGTGGCGCTGCTCACCGATCGCGACCCCCAGGCGCTCGACGTGCTGCGCCACTCGTCGGCCCACGTGCTCGCCACCGCGGTGCGCCAGCTGTTTCCGCACGCCAGGATCGGGTTCGGGCCGTCGATCGAGGACGGCTTCTACTACGACTTCGAGGTGCCGACCCCGTTCACGCCGGACGACCTCGAGCGGATCGAGGCGAAGATGCGCGAGGTCACGGCGGCGAACTACCCGTTCGTCCGCGAGGAGGTCGACCGCGCCGAGGCGAAACGTCGCTTCACGGACGATCCGCTGAAGCTCGAGCGGATCGACGACCTGGGGCCGAACGAAGTCATCTCGGTCTACACCGACGGGCCGTTCGTCGACCTGTGCCGTGGCCCCCACGTCCCGGGGACGGGGGCGATCAAGCACTTCAAGCTGCTGCACGCGGCCGGAGCGTACTGGCGCGGCGACGAGCGGCGCCAGATGCTGCAGCGGATCTACGGGACCGCCTGGTTCTCCAAGGACGATCTCGAGGCGTATGTGCGCCGCCTCGAGGAAGCCCGCAAGCGCGATCATCGGGTCATCGGCAAGCAGCTCGACCTGTTCTCGATTCAGGAGGACGTGGGCCCCGGCCTGATCTTCTGGCACCCCAAGGGGGCGATGATCAACTTCCAGCTGCGCCGCTTCATCGAAGACGTGATCCTCGAGCGCGGCTACCAGCTGGTGTACACGCCCAACGTCACCCGCGAGCAGCTGTTCCTCCGCTCCGGGCACCTGCCGCTGTACGCCGAGAACCAGTTTCCGGCGATGGCTGCGGGAGAGGGCGAGGCTGAAACTGTCCGCTATCGGGTGAAGCCGATGAACTGCCCGATGCACATCCTCGTGTATGCGAGCCAGCAGCGCAGTTACCGGGATCTCCCGATCCGTCTGGCGGAGATCGCCAACGTGTACCGCAACGAGCGGTCGGGAACGCTGCATGGCATGCTGCGGGTGCGCGGGCTGTCGATGGACGACGCGCACATCTTTCTGCGCGAGGACCAGATAGAGGAAGAGATCTTCCATCTGCTCGACATCGTGGAGCTGGTGCTGGGAAAGACGTTCGGCCTCGCCTACCGCCTGGACCTGGCGACTCGTCCCGAGAAGAAGCTTGGCACGGATGCGATGTGGGACCAGGCCGAGCGCGGCCTCGAGCAGGCGCTCAAGCGCCGCGGCATCAGTTATCGCCTGGACCAGGGCGGCGGAGCCTTCTACGGGCCCAAGATCGACGTCAAGTTCAACGACGCGATCGGCCGCGAATGGCAGGGCGCCACGATTCAGCTCGACTACGAGATGCCCGAGCGGTTCCAGATCGAGTACACCGGCGCCGACAACAAACCGCACCGTCCCGTGATGATTCACCGGGCCATCTACGGCACCCTGGAGCGTTTTGTCGGGTTCCTGATCGAGCACTTTGCCGGGGCGTTTCCGTTGTGGCTCGCTCCCGAGCAGGTGCGGGTGTTGCCGATCGCCGACGCCCAACTCGACGCGGCGCGTCGCGCATCCGAGACGTTGCGGGCAGCCGGCCTACGCGCGCATCTCGACGATCGCAGCGAGACGCTCAACTACAAGATCCGCGACGGGGAGATCCAGAAAGTGCCCTACCTCGCGGTGGTGGGGCAGCGGGAGGCGGATGCCGGGACCGTCGCGGTGCGCTCGCGCGGGGCGGGGAAGAAGCAGGAAATCCTGCCGCTGGACGATTTCGTGCGGCTGTTGGCGGAGGAGGTTCGCACCCGTTCCCTCACCCCGTTAGTTTGAACCGCATGAGTGCCGATTCCACCACGCCCGTCATCCTCAGCGCCGTTCGGACCCCCATTGGGAGATTCCTGGGGGGGCTCTCACCCCTCTCCGCGCCCAAACTGGGCGCGCTCGTGATCCGCGAGGCGGTACGACGCGCCGGCGTCGAGGCGGGGGCCGTGGATGAAGTGGTCATGGGAAACGTGCTACAGGGTGGAGTGGGTCAGGCGCCGGCACGCCAGGCGGCGATTCAGGCCGGGCTCCCGGGAACGATCCCCAGCCTCACAGTCAACAAGGTCTGCGGCTCCGGGCTCAAGGCCGTCATGCTGGCGGCCCAGAGCGTGAAGGCGGGAGACGCCCAGCTCGTCGTGGCGGGCGGCATGGAGTCGATGTCCAACGCGCCGCACTACGTCTACGGCATGCGCGGCGGGATCAAGGCGGGGAATCAGCAGCTCGTGGACGGGATGATCCACGATGGCCTGTGGGACTCCTTCTCCAACCAGCACATGGGGAATCTCGCCGAGTACACGGCCAAGAAGGCCGCAGTCTCGCGCGCCGACCAGGACGCCTTCGCTCTGGCCAGCCATCAGAAAGCCGTGGCCGCGATGGCCGCGTGCCGGTTCAAGGCCGAGACCGTGCCGGTCGAGATTCCGGGCAAGAAGGGTCCGACCGTGATCGACAAGGATGAGGGGCCGCGCGCGGACACCAACCTCGAGGCCCTCGCGGCCCTGAAGCCATCCTTCGAAAAGGACGGCTCGGTCACCCCCGGCAACGCGCCCGGCCTGAACGACGGCGCGTCGGCGCTCGTCGTCTCGTCGCTCGCGTTCGCCAAGGCGCACGGCATCGCCCCACTGGCGCGCATCACGGCCTACGCGACCGGCGGCGGCGAGCCGAAAGACCTGTTCTTCGCGCCGATCGTCGCGGTCCAGAACCTGATGGCCAAGGCCGGCACGAAGATCGGCGACTACGACCTGATCGAGGCCAACGAGGCGTTCGCCGTGCAGGCGCTCGCCGACGGACGCGCGCTCGGGTGGGATTGGGACCGCGTCAACGTGAACGGGGGCGCGATCGCGCTCGGTCACCCGATCGGCGCCTCCGGGGCGCGTGTGTTGACGACGCTGTTGTACGCGATGAAGGACCGGGGCAAGCGCACCGGTCTGGCGACCCTCTGTCTCGGCGGCGGCAACGCCGTAGCCCTCAGTGTGGAGGCGATGTAATGGACCAGACGCTCGTCCTGGAGCACTCGTCTCTCGTGGCGCGGCGGGTCCTCGCCGTCGTGCTCGGCACCGCCCTGGTTGCGGCGGCGTCGCAGGTCGCGATCCCGCTTCCGGGCACCCCCGTGCCGATGACGCTGCAGCCGCTCGCCGTGCTGATCGTGGCCGGACTGCTCGGGCCCGGCCTGGGTGCCACCAGCCTCGTGCTGTACTTGGCACTCGGCGCCGCGGGCCTGCCGCTGTTCACGCCCGTCGGGCTCCCGGGCATCGCCCGGTTGCTGGGACCCACCGGCGGCTATCTCCTCGCCTATCCGATTGCCGCCTCGGCCACGGGCCGGCTGGCGACGAGCGGCGCGGGCTTCGCGCGGCTGGCACTCGCGACGCTGGTCGGATTGGTGCTGATCCATCTCGGCGGTTTCGCCCAGCTCGCGCTGCTCACCGGGAGTCTCTCCACCGCCGCACGGTTCGGCACTGCGCCGTTCCTGGTCGGTGATTTCCTGAAACTGCTCTTCGCCGTTCTGGTCCTGCGTCCCACGATTCGCCCGGTTCGCGCGCGCCTCTGATGGCGCGCGTTTCGTTTGTGGGCCTGCGGCGATTGGCCGTCGCCCTCCTGTGGTTGCTCGTGTTCCTGATCATCGGGGCCGGTGTGTCGATCGGCGTCGGGGCGATCATCGGGCCGCCGCTGGGCGGGCGGTGGTGGGTCGCCCGCAATGGCCTCACCGAAGTGTTCGGGTTCGTCGCGGCGACCCTGGTCGTCGGCCGCTGGCTGGACCGCCACGAATGGACGGCGCTGGGATGGGGGGCGCCGCGTCGAGCGCCGATGTGGTTCGCCGTCGGTGTCGCGCTGGGCGGCGCCATGGCGGCGGCCGCGATCGCGATGTCGCTGGCTGACGGCGCCCGGGTGTTGCTCACCAGGCCGGGCGGTGTGTACCTGCCGGTGGCGGGAGCGTTCGCGGTCGGGCTCCTCGCCGCGGCGTTGGGGGAAGAGCTGATCTTCCGCGGCTATCCGCTCCGGCGTCTGGCGGACGCGATCGGCCCGGGCGCAGCGACCGCGCTGCTGGCGATCGGCTTCGCCGTCGCCCACCTGCACAATCCCAACGTGAGCGCGCTCGGCGCCGCGAACATCGCCCTCGCGGCGGTGTGGCTCTCGGTCGCGTTCTTCTCTGGCGGGATGGGCCTCGCGTGGGGTCTGCACGCCGGCTGGAACGTGACCTTGAGTCTCGTGTTCGATGCCCCCGTCAGCGGCGTGCGCTTCGATGTCCCCGGTGTGGACTACGCGCTCGGGCGCCATGGGTGGGTGGGCGGCGGGGCGTTCGGACCCGAAGGCGGTGCGGTGGCTACGCTCGCGCTCCTGGCCGGGATCGCCGTGCTGCTCGGCCCGCGACTGAGGCGGCCTGGTCGTTGGCTCGCCCAGGTGGAACTGCCCTCGTGAGCCGCGTGGCGGTCGTCGGTGCGGGCACGATGGGGAACGGCATCGCCCATGTGTTCGCCCAGCACGGCTGGGACACCCTGCTGGTCGACGTCTCGCGCGACGCGCTGGACCGGGCGCGTCAGACCATCGCGGGCAACCTGGACCGCCAGGTGAAGAAGGGCGGGCTCACAACGGAGCAGAAGAACGCGACGCTGGGACGGGTATCCATCGCCACCGCGCTGGACGGGACGGGACAGGCGGAGCTCGTCATCGAGGCGGCCACTGAGAATCCCGACACCAAGTTCGCGATCTTCCGCGACATCGATGCGGCAGCGCCGGCCCGGGCGATCCTCGCCACCAACACGTCGTCAATTTCCATCACCCGGATCGCGGCGAACACGAAGCGCCCGGCCCAGGTGATCGGAATGCATTTCATGAATCCGGTTCCGGTGATGCCGCTGGTCGAGGTGATCCGCGGCCTGGAGACCTCGGATCAGACGGCGACCCGGACGATCGAGATCGCCAGGGAGCTCGGCAAGACGCCCGTAGAGGTGAACGACGCCCCGGGGTTCGTGTCGAACCGGGTGCTGATGCCGATGATCAACGAGGCGGTCTTCTGCGTGCAGGACGGCGTGGCGACCCCCGAGGCCGTGGACACGGTGATGAAGCTCGGCATGAGCCATCCGCTCGGACCGCTGGCGCTGGCCGACCTGATCGGCCTCGATGTGTGCCTCGCGATTCTCGAGGTGCTGCAGCGGGACCTGGGCGAGGACAAGTACCGGCCGTGCCCGCTGCTGCGAAAAATGGTCGCGGCCGGCCGCCTGGGCCGGAAGAGCGGCCGCGGATTCTATGACTACAGTCGCTGACCTGCCTACCGGCGGCCTGAGCGACACCCAGCGTCAGATCGTGGAATTGGCGCGCGAGTTCGCGCGCGAGCACATCGAGCCGCATGCGGCGGAATGGGATCGCACCAAAGCGTTCCCCCGCGACGTGATCGACGCGCTGGGCAAGCTCGGGTTTCTCGGCATGACGGTGTCCGAGGCGTACGACGGCATGGGGCTCGACACGGTCACCTACCTGCTCGCGCTCGAGGAGATCGCGGCTGCCGACGCGAGCGTCGCCGTCTCGATCAGCATTCAGAACGCGATTCCCGTCACCATGCTCTCGCGTCACGGAACCGAAGCGCAGAAGCAACGGTGGTTGAAGCCGCTGGCGCGGGGGGAGCTCCTGGTGGGGTTCGCCCTGTCGGAGCCGGACGCGGGCTCGGATCCGGCCGGGATGCGCGCCCAGGGCGCGCGCGACGGGGACGGCTGGGTGCTGAGCGGCATGAAGGCCTGGGCCACGAACGGCGGGACCGCCGACCTCATGATGGTGATGGTGCGCACCGATACGGCTGCCGCGCGCCTCGGCACCAAGGGCATTTCGACCTTCATCGTCCCCACGCGTACGCCGGGCTATCGGCCCGGGCAGCCCGAGGACAAGATGGGTCTGCGCGCCTCCAATACGTCCACCATCGCCCTGGACGATCTGCGTCTCCCGGCGGACGCGCTGCTCGGAGACGAAGGGATGGGGCTGGTGTACGCGCTGGAAGGGCTGGACGCCGGGCGACTCGGCGTCGCGACCCAGGCGGTCGGGATCGCGCGGCGCGCGCTCGAGCATTCCCTGGTCTATAGCGGTGAGCGACGGCAGTTCGACACGCCGATCCGTGACTTCCAGGCGGTCCAGTTCAAGCTCGCCGACATGGCGACCCGGATCGCCGCGGCCCGGGCGCTGGCCCACGTCGCCGCCGCCGCCAAGGATCGGGGCGAAGACATCCGGCATCTGGCCGCCATGGCCAAGCTGTTCGCTTCGGAGACGGCCATGTGGGTGACGACACAGGCGGTGCAGCTGTTCGGGGGATACGGCTACATGCGCGATTTTCCGGTCGAGAAACTCTTTCGGGACGCGAAGGTCACCGAGATCTATGAAGGCACCAGTGAAATCCAGCGCATTGTCATTGCCCGTGGCCTCGCCGGCCGCTAACGCCGCCGCGCCCACGGCGGACCTGTTCGCGCTCTTGGCCGAGCACAAGCACGAGCAGGTGAGCGTGTACTACGACGCGGCGAGCGGCTACCGCGGCATCATCGCGATCCACGATACGCGGCTCGGGCCCGCGCTGGGCGGCACGCGCTTCTGGCGGTACGCCGACGACCGCGCCGCGCTGGTCGACGCCTTGCGGCTGTCGCGCGGCATGACGTACAAGGCGGCCGTGGCGGGGTTGAACCTGGGCGGCGGCAAGAGCGTCATCATCGGCGACAACAAGACGACCCGGCGCGAGCCGATCTTCCGCGCCCACGGCCGCCACGTGGAATCGCTGGGTGGCCGGTATATCACCGCCGAGGATGTGGGGACGTCGACGGCGGACATGGAGTTCATCCGCGCCGAAACCGAACACGTCACCGGGTTGCTGGGAAAATCGGGTGATCCCTCCCCGGTCACCGCCTACGGTGTCTACTGGGGCATGAAAGCGTGCGCCAAGGTGCGCTACGGCTCCGACAGCCTGGCCGGGAAGACCGTCGCGGTACAGGGATGCGGGCACGTGGGCTACTTCCTCTGCAAGCTGCTGCACGAAGAGGGCGCGAAGCTCATCGTCACCGACATCGACGTGCAGCGGGTCAAGGCGGTGGTGCAGGACTTCGGCGCCGCCGCGGTGAAGCCGGACGAGATCTACGGCCAGACAGCGGACATTTTCGCCCCCAGCGCGCTGGGCGCCGTGGTGAACGACGACACGCTGCAGCAGCTCAAGGTGGAGATCATCGCGGGGGCGGCCAACAACCAGCTGGCGGAGGATCGGCACGGGCAGCAGCTCGAAGCCCAGGGGATGCTGTACGCGCCTGACTACGTCATCAACGGCGGCGGGCTGATCAACGTGAACGCCGAGCTGCACGGCTGGTCGCTGGAACGCGCGCGCAACAAGGCGGGGGAGATCTACGACACGATCCTCCGCGTGTTCGACATCGCGAAGGAAGAGAAGATCCCGAGCTTCAAAGCGGCCGACCGCCTGGCGGAGCAGCGCATCGCCACGGTGGCGAAAGTGCGGCAGAATTTTGTCTGAGCGCATCTACGTCGGGGCCGACCATGCCGGCTTCGAGCTGAAACAGAAGCTCGTGGCCGAGCTCAAGCGCCTGGGCTACGAGCCCGTGGACGTGGGCCCCGGGGCGCTCGACCCCGGGGACGACTATCCCGACTTCGGCAAACCCGTCGCGGAAGCGGTGAGCAAGGGCGTGGCGCGGCGCGGTGTCCTGACCTGCGGCACCGGCCTGGGCATGTCGTACGTCGCGAACCGCTATCCCCATGTCCGGGCCGCCATGGTCTGGAGTCCCGAGATCGCCGAGCTGTCGCGCAGTCACAACGATGCCAACATCCTCGTGCTGCCGTCGCGCTTCGTGAGCGAGACCGAGAGCCTCGACATTTTGCATCGGTTTCTGGACACGCCGTTCGAAGGCGGCCGCCACCAACGCCGCGTGGAGAAGATCGACCAGTGACCGACCGCCGCGCCTCGCTTGCCCGCGTCGACCCCGCGATCCACGCACTGATCCTTCGCGAAGTGGAGCGCCAGGAGCACGGTCTGGAGCTGATCGCCAGCGAGAACTTCGTCTCGGTCGCCGTCCTCGAGGCGATGGGGACCGCCCTCACCAACAAGTACGCCGAGGGACTGCCCAGGAAACGCTACTACGGCGGGTGCGACGTGGTGGATGAAGTGGAGCAGCTGGCGATCGACCGGGCCAAGGCGCTGTTCGGGGCCGAGCATGCCAACGTGCAGCCGCATTCCGGCGCGCAGGCGAACATGGCGGCCTACCTCGCGGTACTGAAGCCGGGCGAGACGTTGATGGGTCTCGCCCTGTCGCACGGCGGACATCTGACGCATGGATCGCCGGTGAATTTCTCGGGTTCGTTGTTCCGGGCGGTCCCCTACGGGGTGCGGGAGGACACCGGGCGCATCGACTACGACGAGGTGCGGGCGATCGCCCAGGCCGAGCGGCCGCGACTCCTGATTGCGGGCGGCAGTGCCTACGCCCGCGTGATCGACTTCGCCGCGATGCGGTCCATCGCCGACGAGATCGGCGCGACGTTCCTGGTCGACATGGCGCACTTCGCCGGGCTCGTGGCCGGCGGCGTGCATCCCTCGCCGGTGCCCCATGCGCAGATCGTCACGACCACGACTCACAAGACGCTGCGCGGTCCGCGCGGCGGCATGATCCTGTGTCGCGCCGACCTCGCCAAGGCGGTGGACAAGCAGGTGTTCCCCGGGACGCAGGGCGGGCCGCTGGAGCACGTGATCGCGGCGAAGGCGGTGGCCCTGGTCGAGGCGGCCACGCCGGCCTTCAAGGCCTACGCCGCCCAGGTCGTGAAGAATGCGCAGGCGCTGGCGGCTGCGCTCGTGGCGCGCGGGTACGCAATCGTCTCCGGGGGCACGGACACGCATCTGATGCTGGTCGATCTCCGCCCCAGGAATTTGACGGGCAAAGAAGCCGAGCAGCTGCTCGATCGGGCCAGCATCACGGTGAACAAGAACACCATCCCCGGCGACCCGCAGTCGCCCTTTGTCACGAGCGGCATCCGCCTCGGCACCCCGGCGCTGACCACCCGTGGCTTCGCGGAGCCCGAGATGGGGCGGGTCGCGGAGCTGATCGACGACGTGCTCACCCGCAAGGACGAGGCGACGGTGACGCGGGTGAAACGGGATGTGCGGGCGCTGGCCGACGCGTTTCCGCTCTATGCCGAGCGGGGCGCGCCGCTGGCGGCTGTGACGTAGCGCCGCCCCCCGGGGCGAGGCGCGCGCGTTATCTTTTTCCCATGGCGGAGTCCGGTCCAAATCGTCCCCCCCGCGGGTCGGGTGCCTACACCGAGCACCTGGCGGACGAGCTGGAGGTCTATTTCAACGAGGTCGCCCACGGACGCCCCGTGGGCTTCGTGGCCTCCCCGAAGTGGAAGCCGCCCACCGACGTCTACGAAACCGCGGAGGCCATCGTGGTTCACATGGACGTCGCCGGCGTCCGGGCCGAAGACTTCTCCGTGGAATTCTCCGAGGGCGTGCTCACCATCGGCGGAGAGCGTCAGCCGCGGAGCGAAGGCAAGCGGCATTATCACGCGATGGAGGTGCAGGTCGGCCCCTTCGAGCGGCGCCTGCGCCTGCCGGTGCCCGTGGATGCCACCAGCCTGCGCGCCACCTACGACGAGGGATTCCTCGAAGTCCGCCTGACCAAACTGCCTCCTCCCCGCCTCTCCGGCCCGCATTCCGTGAAGGTGACCTGACGTGGAGCGTCTGCCGGTGTTGCCGCTCGGCAAGCTGGTCGTCTTTCCCCTCGTCGTGCTGCCGCTCGCCATCTCGGATCCCCGCGCGGTACAGCTGCTGGACGATGTCGTGCAGGGCGACAAGCGTCTGCTGCTCGGTGTGGTGCGGCCCCGGGAAAACCGCGATCCGGCCGAAGGGCCGGTCATGGACGCCGGTCCCGACGACCTGTATGAGATCGGCACCATCAGCCTGGTCGTGCGGATGTTGAAGCTGATGGACGGCAGCATGCGGGTGATGATCCAGGGCGTCGACCGCGTGGAGCTGCGCGATCCACAGCCGCTTGGCGGCTGGCTCTCGGCCGGGTTCGAGCTGTTGCCCACGCCGGGCGCGGAGGACCCGCGCGTCGAAGCGTTGAGGCGCAACGTGGTGACGCAGTTCGGCCGCGTGATCGATCTCGCCCCGTATCTGGCCGACGAGCTGCACGAAGTGCTCGAGGGCATCACCGATCCGGGCAACCTGGCGGATTTCGTCGCCGCGAACCTCGATCTGGCGCTGCCCGCCAAGGCGGAGCTGTTGTCGCTGGGCGACATCCCGCCCCGGCTCGAGCGGCTCGCCGTGCTGCTCGCCGAAGAGCTGCAGGTGCTCGAGGTGGGGAGTCAGATCCAGGAGAAGGTGAAAGCGAAGCTGGACGAGCACCAGCGCGAATACGTGCTGCGCGAGCAGCTCCGCGTGATCCGCCAGGAGCTGGGCGAGGAGGCGAGTGAGGACGAGCTGCAGGATCTCACCGCCAAACTGGACAGTGCGGGGCTCTCGACCGAGGCCCGTCGCGTGTCGGATCGCGAGCTCAAGCGGCTGCGCCAGATGTCGCCGCAGTCGGCCGAATACCACGTGTCCCGCACCTACCTCGAAGTGATCGCGGCGCTCCCGTGGGAGCGCGTTTCCCCGGACCGGCTCGACCTCAAGGCGGCGCGCGAGGTGCTGGACCGTGATCACTACGATCTCGCGTCCATCAAGGACCGCATCCTCGAGCATCTCGCGGTCCGCACCTTGAACCCCGACGCGCGCGGCAGCATCCTCTGCTTCGTCGGGCCACCCGGAACGGGGAAGACGTCGCTGGGTCAGAGCATCGCGGAGGCGCTGGGCCGCAAATTCATCCGCGTCTCGGTGGGCGGGGTGCGCGACGAAGCCGAGATCCGTGGGCACCGCCGCACGTACGTGGGGGCGATTCCCGGGCGCATTCTCCACGCCCTGGAGCGGTGCGAGACCCGCAATCCGGTCTTGATGCTCGACGAGGTGGACAAGATGGGTGCCGACGTCCGCGGCGACCCGACAGCCGCATTGCTCGAGGTGCTGGACCCGGCGCAAAACTCCACGTTCAGCGATCACTATCTCGAAATCCCGTTCGATCTCTCCGGCGTCCTGTTCATCGCCACGGCCAACAGTCTGGCGCAGGTCCCGGATCCGCTGCTCGATCGCATGGAAGTGCTGCATCTCTCGGGCTACACGCCGGCGGAGAAGCTCGCGATCGCCAAACGGTACCTGTTGCCGCGCCAGCTCAAGGAAACCGGACTGGTCGAGGATCTGGCCTCGGTGGCCGATTCCGCGCTCGACCGGCTGATCGCGGAGTACACGCGTGAGGCCGGCGTCCGCCAGCTGGAGCGCGAGATTCAGGGCGTGCTGCGCAAGGTGGCGCGCCAGGTGGTGGAGGACCGTCGCGCGGCGGTCAAGGTGACGGCGAAGAACCTCGAAGACTTCGCCGGCCAGCCCAAGGTGCTGAACGAAGTCGCGGGCCGCGCGCCCGAAGTCGGTGTCGCGACCGGCCTCGCGTGGACCCCGTCGGGCGGCGACATCATTTTCGTCGAGGCGATCCAGATGCCCGGGCGGGGGCAGATCACGCTCACGGGCCAGCTGGGGGACGTGATGCGGGAATCCGCCCACGCGGCGTGGAGCCTGCTCCGGGCGCGCGCGGGCGCCCTCGGCATTCCTCCGCAGCTGTTCACCAATACCGACGTGCACCTCCACGTCCCGGCCGGCGCCGTGCCCAAGGATGGCCCGTCCGCCGGGATCACCATCGCCACGGCACTCGCGTCGCTCCTGTGCCGCCGCCCCGCACGCCACGACGTCGCGATGACCGGTGAGCTCACGCTGCGCGGTCGTGTGTTGCCGGTGGGTGGTCTGCGCGAGAAGCTCACCGCCGCGGTGCGCGCCGGCGTCCGCACGGTCCTCGTGCCGGAGCGCAATCGCTCGGACCTGGTGGAGCTGCCCGACGAAGTGCGCGGGCTGCTCGACATCCGCCCGGTCGATTCCATCGATCAGGTGCTGGCGGCCGCGTTGCTCGAGCCGGAACACGCACGCCGCCCGTCCCGGCAACGGACCGGCCGGGCGTCGCCGGGAGCGCGCGCGTGAGCGACTATGCGGCGCTCGAAGACGCGCTGCTGAAAATCGGCGCCCGGGACGGACGCTTTCACGAGCGGGCCTACCTGTTCGTGCTGGCCGCCCTGGAGTACGCGCAGGGCCGGCTCCCGGCACGGCGCCATCTCTCCGGGGCCGAACTCGCCTGGGCATGCCGCGATTTCGCGCTGGAGCAGTTCGGCTTGCTCGCGCCGACGGTGCTGGGGTATTGGGGCGTGCGGCGCACGGAGGACTTCGGGGCGATCGTGTTCGCGCTGATCGACGCCGCGATGCTCGCTCGCCAACCGGCCGACAAGATCGAGGATTTCCAGCGGGTGTACGAGTTCGGGGAGGCGTTCCGGGCCGGCTATCGCTGGCCCGGTGTGGAGCCGGCCGAGGGGAAATAGTCTTGGCTGCACCCCCGGTTCGCCGGCCCGCCGTCAGCGGGCGCTTCTATCCCGGCTCCGCGGATGATCTGGATCGCGCAGTGCGGGGCCTGCTCGCGCCGGTGCTGCCGTTCGCCCACGCGGCCACCGCCCGAGCCGCCATCGTGCCGCACGCCGGTTACGTGTACTCGGGCGTGACCGCCGCCCATGTGTTCGCCCGCCTTGCGCTGCCGCGCCTGATCGTGATCCTCGCCCCGAACCACACCGGACGGTGCGATGCTTCCGGCGGCGTGTCCCTGTGGGAAGCGGGAGCGTTCGCGACGCCGCTCGGTCTGGTGCCCGTCGACCTTCTCTTGGCTGAGGCGATCCGGTCGGCGTGCCCGCTCGTCGACATCGACCATAGTGCGCATCGCGACGAGCATGCCATCGAAGTGGAGCTGCCGTTCATCCAGGTACGCCGTCCCGACGCCGCCATCGTCCCGTTGGTGCTGGCGTGGGACGAGTGGGAGCATGCGCGCGCCCTCGGAGAGGCCTTGGCCCGCGTGGTGCGACAGTCGGTCGAGCCGGTGCTGCTGCTCGCCTCGAGCGATCTCAATCATCACGAGGCGGCCGCGGTGTCCGAGCTCAAGGATGCGCAAGCGTTGGCCGCCATCACCGCCCTGGACGGCGCGGAGCTGTTGCGCCGCTGCCAGGTCGAGCGCATCTCGATGTGTGGGCGGGCGGCGGTCGCGACGGTGCTCGCCGCCGCGCGCGCGCTCGGCGCAACCACGGGCGAGGTCGTGGATTACCGGCATTCGGGATGGGTCACGGGCGATGAGGCACGCGTCGTGGGCTATGGAGGAGTCGTGATTCTGTGAACGCGATTCCCGTATTGTCCGCCGCCGAAGCGGCGGCCTGGGATGCCGCAGCCCGGACGCAGTACCACGTGCCGAGTCGCGTGCTGATGGAAAGCGCCGGCCGGGCGTCCGCGGCGATCGTGGTGCGTGAGTTTCCCGACGCGATCGGGCGCGGCGTGCTGATCGCGGCCGGGGCGGGGAACAACGGCGGAGACGGCTGGGTGCTGGCGCGCGCGCTGCATGGGGTGGGCGTGCCGGTGTGGGTATCGGGACTCGATCCCAAGACCGACGACGCGATCGACAACCGCGCGCTGGCGCGGGTGGACGGGGTCCGGGAGCTGGAACGGCACGAGCCCTGGCCCGCCACGGCCGTGGCGGTCGACGCCCTGCTCGGCACCGGAGCCGCGGGACCCGTCCGTGGTGAGGTGCTCGCGCTGGCCGAGCGGTTGAATGCGAGCGCGTTGCCGATCGTGGCGCTCGACGGGCCCACCGGGCTCGATCTCACGAGCGGGGAAACGCACGGCCCGATCCGGGCCCGGGTGACGGTGACGTTCGGCGGCGCGCGGCGCGGTCACCTGCTGGCGCGTGAATGGTGCGGGCGTGTGATCATCGTGGACATCGGTTTTCCGCCGGCCGATCCCGCGACGCCGGTGCTGGTCACCGATTGGTGGGCGGGGGCGAGATTGCCGCGACTCGTCCCGGCGATGCACAAGGGCGATCGGGGCCGCGTCACCGTGGTGGGGGGCGCGAGCGGCATGACCGGTGCCGCGTTGCATGCCGCGCGGTCCGCGCTCGCGGCGGGCGCGGGGCTCGTAAAGCTCGTCGCGCCGCGCGACACCCTCGAAGCGGCTCGAGCCAGCCTCCCCGACGTGCTCACGGTCGAATCACAGCTCGGGCCGGAGCTCGAGACGGCAGCCGCCGAAGCCCTCGAGTGGGCGGACGCCCTCGTGGTCGGCCCCGGGTTGGGGCGGGGGACGCCGCGAACCCGCTTCCTCGGCGCGGTGCTGGCCGGGCGCGCTCGACCCACTGTGCTCGATGCCGACGCGCTGGCCCTGTACGACGGCAAGGCCGAGCGGCCGTTCGTATTCACGCCACACCTGGGAGAGTTCCGCACGCTCGCGGGCGACCAGCTGGCCGACGCCGCCGCCAACGACCGCTGGGCGGCCGCCGCGAAGGCCGCGCAGAAGCTGCGCGGCTGCCTCCTGCTGAAAGGGGTCCCGACGGTCATCGCCGATGTGCGGGGGCCGGCACTCGTGGTGGCGAGCGGAAACCCCGGATTGGCGACCGGCGGGTCGGGCGACGTGCTGGCCGGATTCATCGGTGCCCTGCTGGCGCGCGGCCTGCCGCCTCCCGAGGCCGCGGCCCTGGGCGCGCACGCGCTCGGGCGGGCCGCCGAGCTCGGCGCGCGGCAGTGGACGGCGCGCTCGCTGCGCCCCGCGGACGTGCTGGCCGCTCTGCCTGAGGTGTGGCGCGCGTGGAGCGCAGTGCGCTCCGAAGGACCGCCGGTGCTGACGGTGCTGGATGCACCGGAGGAAGTGTGAGACCCGATAGAAGGCTGGAAGGATGGAATGTTGGAAGGTTACTTCTACTTCTTTCCAACATTCCAACATTCCAACTGTCCAGCCAGTCCCGCCTCTGGCGCCCGGAAGATCGCGCGATCATCTCGGACTTCTCGATCGTCGATGCCGTGGCGGCCTCGCCGTGGATCGTCTACGCGGCGACGCGACATGGTTTGCTGCGCTACGATCGCCGCGCCCGCGCCTGGCAGCTGCCGATCACCACGATCGACGGCTACCCCGCGAGCCGGGTGCGCACGGCGCTGGCCGACCCGGCGGGCAACGCCGTGTGGCTCGGTACCGACGACGGATGGGCGCGCTACGACGCCGACCTTCGGCGCTGGGATCGCGGTCCGGCGCCGGGCGGCGTCTCCGGGCTCTTGCTCGACGCCGCCGATGCCGGGGCTGGCGTATTCCTGCGCTCCGCCTCGGGCTGGAGCTTCCTGCCGCGCGGGGGACTGATACCGGTGCCGGGCACACCGCTGCCACCGCCCGAGCGCCGCGTGCAACCGCTCGACCTGCGCACCGCGCTGGCCGGGGCGCCGATGGCCGAAGCGCAACGCGCGCTCATCCTCACCGATCCGAGGCTGCGGGCTTACCAGTTCACCGCCGCCGCGCGCACGCCCGACGACAACGACCTGTTCTTGGGCACGAATGGCATGGGCCTGGTGCGTCTCGATCCCACCATGGGCCAGTGGGAGCCGCTCGGGTATTCGTTGCTCGCGGCTGGCGCCGACGCGCTCGCGCCCGGCGCCGATGGCGTGTGGGCGGTGAGTGCCGCGCGATGGGACGGTCGGAGCGGTCGGAGCGGGCTCACCTGGCTTCCCGACGATCTCTCGTCCACCACGTTGCTCGAGCCGCCGCCCGGGAACGGTTTCGGCTCCGCCGCCGTGCGCCGCGCCCTCTTCGCCGGACGGGCCCTGTGGCTCGCCACCGCCGCCGGGGTGTTTCGCGTCGACCCGGCCAGCGGCCGCACCCGCCGCTTCACGCTGGGAGACGGCCTGCCCTCCGAGGACGTGCGGGCGCTCGCCCCGGCGCCGGATGGCGTGTGGGTCGGAACGACGCGTGGCCTCGCCGTGATCACGACCGGCGATGCGGTCGTTCGTCTGGACAACGTCACGCTGCCCGTGTTGAGCCTGCTCGCCGTGCATGACACGCTGTGGGTCGGAACCGCCGCGGGCCTGGAGGTCCTCCCGCCCGGAGCGCGGGAGCCCGTGGTGCCGCCCGCCGTCCTCAGCGAGCCGGGACTGCGTAATCCGATCGTGGCGCTGGCGCGCACCGGGGATACGCTGGTCGCGGTGCTCGAGGATCAGGTCGCCTGGCGTGATCCCGGCGCGGACCGCTGGACCCTCGAGCGTCCGCGCGTGCCACTGGGTCGCATCGGCGCGGCCGCGGGAGACGCGGGCGGCGTGTGGCTCGGAGGTGCCGTCGGCCTCGCCTGGTGGCGCATTGCGGGCCGGGAGTTTCGGGCGCTCAGCATCCCCGGGGACCTGCCGGCTCCGGTGCGCGACGTGGTGGTGGCGGCGCCGTGGGTGTGGGTCGCGACGGACAGCGGGGTCGTGCGGCTGCGGCGCGACGCGGTGACCGGGGGGCGGCCGTGACCGATCATCTCTGGCTGGGCGGCGGATCGGAATTCGACCGGATCCGGGCCATTTACGCGCGACTCGGTCCGGCCGGATACGGTTTGGGCGACGACTGCGCCTTGCTGCGTGCCGACAAGGCGACCATCGCGCTCAGTATCGACATCAGCGTGGAAGGCGTGCACTTCCGTCGTGACTGGATGACGCTACAGCAGATCGGCTACCGGTCGGCGGCGGCCGCGCTCTCCGACCTTGCGGCCGAAGGCGCGCGCGCGGCCGGGCTGCTTGTCTCGGTCGGTGTGCCCAAGCACGGTCCGGCCTCGGAAGCGGCCGATCTCATGGAGGGCGTCGGCGCGGCGGCGAGTGATGCCGGGGGGAAAGTGCTGGGTGGAGACCTCACGGACGCGCCGCAGATCATCGTGGACGTGTGCGCGATCGGGACCGCCCCCAGGCCGGTGCGCCGTGCCGGCGCCGCACCCGGGGACGGCGTGTGGGTCACGGGGCAGTTGGGCGGCGTCGCGCTGGCCCTGCGCCAGCTGGAGGCCGGGCACCGGCCGGGGCCGAGTCTCCTGGAGCGATTTGTGCACCCCGAGCCGCGACTCGCGGCGGGGCAGTGGCTGGCGAGTCAGGGCGCGCACGCGATGATCGACCTGTCGGACGGCCTCTCCTCCGATGCCGCCCACCTGGCTGCCGCGTCCGGGGTGGCGGTCGAGATCGCGTTGGAGCGCCTACCGTGCTGGAACGGCGCCTCGGCACTCGTGGCCGCGGCGAGCGGTGAGGAATACGAGCTGCTCGTGGCGTTACCGCCCGCGTTCGGCGAACCCCAGGCGCGCGCCTTCTCCAGCCTCGTGAACCTGCCGCTCACGCGCATCGGGAGCTGCGTGGCCGGCGCGGGAGTGCGTTTCACCGATCGCGGGACGGCCGTCACGGCGCCGCCCGGGTACGACCACTTCGCCGCCTGATGCTCCGGACGCTCCGGTACTACGTGGTGCTGATCGTGGCGACGATCATCCACGCCTCCGGCACGCTGTTGGGCTCTGTGTTCCGCATCAAGCACCGATCGGGCGGGATCTACGATTGGGGGACGTCCGTCTGGTCGCGACGGGTGCTGCGCGGTGCGGGAACCCCGGTGCAGGTGGAAGGGTTTGACCGGATCCCAGTGGGAGGTCCGGTCGTCTACGCCTCGAATCATTCCTCCATGTTCGACATCTGGGCGCTGGCGGCCGTACTGCCGGGCTCGATCCGGTTCGTGGCCAAGCAGGAGCTGGCCAGGATCCCGCTGCTCGGCCAGGCGATGGTCGCGGCCGGGCACGTGACCATCGACCGCACCAACCGCGCCCGCGCCGTCTAGCGGCACGTCTGTCCCTGCTGTTACGGGCGGCACCACGCTCAATATGCTGCAATGGTCGCACTTTGTGCCCGAAGGCGATGCCTATTTCGA
>JBGQFX010000023.1:0-48154 GCA_041497135.1 Gemmatimonadota bacterium
ACCGACCACGAGCCACACGGCGAACCGCTCCCACGCCTGCCGCGGCAGCCCGGCCATCGTGATCACGCACAGCACGGCGCCCCCGATGGCCACGGGCCAGACGTAGGGAACCCGGAACGGCCGGGGCCGGTCCCGGTCCTTGTAGCGCAGCACCAGCACGCCGATGCAGACCAGCGTGAACGCGAACAGCGTCCCGATGTTGGTCAGATCGTACGTCTCGCCGGCGTCACCGATCAGCGACGCCAGCGCCACCACGATCCCGGTGATCAGCGTCGTGACGTGCGGCACCCGGTGCTTGCCGTGCACCTTCGCCGCCCAAGACGGCAGCAGGCCGTCGCGCGCCATGGCGAAGAAGATGCGTGGCTGGCCGTACTGGAACACCAGCAGCACCGCCGACATGCTGACGATCGCCCCGAACGCGACGATCCAGTTGACCGTGTGAAAGCCCGCGACCTCCAGCGCCTTGGCGAGCGGATCGGCCACGCCGAGCTGCTGGTAGGGCGCCATCCCGGTGATGACGGCACCGATGATCACGTAGATCACGGTACAGATGGCCAGCCCGCCGAGGATCCCGATCGGCAGATTGCGCTGCGGGTTCTTGGTTTCCTCGGCCGCGGTCGAGATGGCGTCGAAGCCGATGTAGGCGAAGAACACGATCGCCGCGCCCTGGTGGATGCCGCGGAACCCGTTCGGGGCGAACGGATGGTAGTTGGCGGTGTTGATGTGCGTCGCCCCGGCGACCACGAACAGCGCCAGCACCAGGAGCTTGATCGTCACCATGATGTTGTTGGCCCGGGCGCTCTCGCGCACGCCGAGCAGCAGCAGCCAGGTGATGAACAGCACGATCGCGCACGCCGGCACATTGACGAGCACCGGAATGCCGAGCACGTGCGGCGCGGTGTTGAGGAGGCCGTGCACGTCGGGGTTGGGACTGAGCAGCGCGGTGCGATACCCGGTGGTGATCCACGCCGGCAGGTGGACGTTCCAGCCGCGCAACAGGGAGTTGAAATAGTCGCCCCAGCTGATCGCGACCGCGACATTGCCCACCGCGTATTCCAGGATCAGATCCCATCCGATGATCCAGGCGACCAGCTCACCCAACGTCGCGTACGAATAGGCGTAGGCGCTGCCCGCCTGCGGAATCATCGACGCCAGCTCCGCATAGCACAGACCCGCCAGCGCGCACGCGAGTCCCAGCAGCACGAAGGACAACACGAGCGCCGGTCCGGCGCCGGCCCGCACCAGGTGGCCGGCGGCGTCGTACTGGCCCGCGGCGGCGGTCCCGATCGCGCCGAAGATCCCCGCCCCGATCACGGCGCCGATCGAGAGCATGATCAGGTCGCCGGCTCCCAGGACCCGTCGCAGGCCGTGAGGGGAGTCCTGATCGGCCAGGAGGTCGGCAATCGGCTTGCGGGCAAAGATCTGGCGCATCACTGATCTCCACGGCGCGCCCCGGCGGGAGCCGCCGGGCGCTCAAGGTCATCGACTGCGCGATCGGACTCGCTTAGCGCGTCAACTGCACTTGATAGACGTAGGCGACGGCCCGGCCGTCCCGGGTGCGCGCGGGGTGGAACTGATAGCCCATCATCTTGTCCTGCACTTCGCGGCGGCACCCACCGCTCTTCGGGGGCGGATCCACCATCACCCGGGAGACGGACCCATCGACCTCGACCCAAAACCGGACCGTGTAGTGACCCTTGTAGCAGTCGGCCGGCAGCAGCACAGTCCGCGGATCGGGGGGAGTAATGTACGCGGCATCGCCCCCGCGGCCAGGACCGGAGTCGTTTCCCACTCCGGCGCCGGCTCCCGCACCCACACCACCACCAGTGCCGGGCCCGACGCCGCCGCCATCCACGCTTGTCCCGCTCGCGCTCGACGATTCCGGCGCGGTGCTCACCTGCGGCGTGACCGGGACATCGGGTGGCATCACCGGGGCTGGCACCGGTTCCGCGACCGGCGTGGCCGGCACCGGCACGGGGGCGGCGTGCGTCGCAGGCGCCGGCTCGGGGCTAGCCGGCAGCTGCACGTAGCGAGCGGGAGCGTCGCTGCCGCCCCCGCCGCCACCGCGCGGGCCATCTTCCCCACCACCGGCCTGCGCCCATTGGATCGCATGGCGGACGAGCAACACGACGATCAGCAGGTGCACCAGCACCGACACGATCATCCCGCCGGAGCGTCGCCGGGCGGTCGGCAGTCGGAGCGGAGGGGGAGGTAGTCGCCGCGTCGCGGCGGGCAGTACGGTCACGGGGAATAGATACCCCGGAGTACCACGAGGGGCACGGTGTCCGACCGTGCCCCTCGCATCACGCCCATCCCATCCGTCTACTGGCTCGGCGCCTGGGCCGCCTCCGGCGGCGGCGTGAAGCCGATGACCTGCACGCCCGCGCCCTTGGCGATGTCCATGGCTTCGATCACGTCGCCGTAGTGGCGGTTGGGTGCGGTCTTGATGAACAGCAGCTTCGCCACGCGCTGGTCGTAGATCTGATGAAACGCGTTGTCGAGCTGGGCCTTGGTGTATGGCTGGCGATTGATGGCGTAGCCGCCATCCGGCGTGAGCTCGAGCACGATCTGCTTGTTGTCCGGCGGCTGCTGTTGCTCCTGCTTCTTCTCGGGCGGGACCTGCGTGTCGAACGCCCGCCGCGACAGCGGCAGAATGATCATGAAGATGATCAGCAGCACCAGCAGCACGTCGATCATCGGTGTGACGTTGATGTCGGACGACAGCCCGCCTTCATTCCCGGTCTGCATCGCCATGGCGCTAGTCCTTCCTCGGCGTCGGCGCGATCTGGGTCTTGTCCGTGATGGCGCCGATCACCCGTACGCCGGCCTTGCGCGCGATCGCGATCGCCTGCTGCACCCGCGCGTACGTGATGTTCGCGTCAGCCTTGAGGAACATGATCTTGTCGACCGTGCGCGCCGCGTAGATGGCGATCAACTGCGACTCCAATTCGGCATCCGAGATCTTGTGCATGCCCGTGTACTGCCCGGTGGGCCCCGTGAGGTCGAGGAAGAACTGGCCGTTCTTGTCGATCCCCAAGCGGATTTCCCCCTCCTTCTCTTCCCGGCTTTCCGGATTCGAGGCGCGCGGGATCGTGGCCTGGAACCCGGCGGCGATCATCGGCGCCACGATCATGAAGATGATCAGCAGCACCAACATCACGTCGATCATCGGCGTGACGTTGATGTTGGCGTTGACCGCCGCTTTGGAGCTAGCGGCTGATTGGGCCACTGGACTGCGTCCCCTTCTGCGCCTGGAACTCCTTCGTGAAGATGGAGCGGCCGAATTCCGACCCGACGCTGCGGATCAGGTAGTCGATCAGCTCCTTGGAGCTGTAGGTCATCTCCACCGAGATGAAGTCGATTTTGGTGGTGAAGTAGTTGTAGAACCACACCGCCGGAATCGCCGCCATCAGACCGACGGCCGTCGTGATCAGGGCTTCGGAGATCCCGCCCGCGACCGCCGCCAGCGAGCCGCCGCCGCCCGACGCCATCATCCCGGTGAACGCGTTCACGATGCCCATCGTGGTGCCCAACAGTCCCACGAACGGCGCCGTGGCCCCGATGGTCGCGAGGATGCCGAGGCCGCGCTTCAGCTCGGCGATGATGATCAGCATCTGGCGCTCCACCGCCCGCTCCGCCGAATTGATGTCGGCCGCCGTGATGGTGGCCCGGTCCCGCAGCAGCGGTTTGACCTCGGCGAGGGCTCCGCCCAGTACGCGCGCCACGTGGCTGTGCTTGGTCTTCTCCGCGAGGGCGATCGCCGCCTCGAGATGCTCTTCCTGGAGGAAGCGCGAGAACTCGGGGATGAACCTGACCGTCTCGCGCTGCGACCGGCGCAACTGCCACCACTTCATGAAGAAGGTGGACAGCGACCAGATCGACATGATCACCAGGATGATCACGATCCCCTTTGCGAACCAGTTTGAGTTGGTCCACAGATCGAGAATATTCGGCATCCGCTGGTTACTCCTTCCGAGGTGGTGTGACCCTGCAGCCCTAGTGTCTGATGGTGTACGTGACCGGCAGCTGGATCAGCACGCGCACGGCCTTCCCGTAGACGCGCGCCGGCCGGAACAGCGACTTCAGGACCGTCTGCTTCGCGGATTCGTTGAATCCCGGATTGGCGGTCTGGGTGATCTTGACCGAGGTCGGCTCCACCCGCCCCATGGTGTCGATGATGGCCTGCACCATCACCGTGCCTTCGATCCCCGCCTGCATCAGGAGCGGAGGGTAGATGGGCTGCGGGCCCGCCAACCGCTCGGGCTTCTCCTGCACCACGTCCACCGACAGCACCGCGTCGCCGGACGGCACCATGCCGGTGCCCGTACCGCCCTCGACGCCCACACCCGAGAAGTCCCTCGGATCGAAGTGCTCCTGCAGGTTGATCGGCGGGATATTGGTCGGGATGTCGGTCGGCGCCACGACGGTCTGGAAGCCCTTGAACTGCACCTCGAGCTGCGGCGGCGGCGGTTCCGGCTGTTTCGTTTCCGGCGGGATGTACACCAGGGCCGTGTCCACCTTGACCGAGTTGTCGGTCTGGCCCGCGGTCAGCGTCGCGTAGACCAACCCGCCGATGACCAGCGTGTGGAACACGATCGATACGATGCTGGTCCCGGCGAGCCTGCCCCGCTGGGACGATTTCTTGGACTCGATCAGCACGTCGAACACGGCAGCGCCTCCCGCGCAATGGCTACCGAGATAGTACCACCTGCGGCTTGCCCGCTAGTGGGGGGTTCATTACAAAACGATGACAGCCAGGTGTGGGGCAGGTCCCCGGCAGGCTCAAGGCCCTACCGCGCGGTCCGTCCGCCGCCAGCTGCACCGGGTGGCGCAGCAAGACGAACAGCACTCCCCCGTGCAGGAGCAGCGCGGTGCCGATGCCCCACCGCTGGGATCGCGGACGCGGGTGACTCTCAACCAGCACGTCGAACACGAGGACCTCCGTGACGGTGACCCGTACACGGTAGGATCGGCTGATGGCGTGGGTGTGGGACTACGATGACGCCTTAGTGACAACCGGGTGAGCGCTGGTCGCCGGCAGAGTGACGGTAAACGTCGTCCCCCGCCCCGGCCGGCTTTGGACCTCGATGCTGCCGCCGTGCGCCTCGGCGATCCACTTGCAGATGGCGAGCCCCAACCCGACGCCCGGCCGCTCGCTGGTGCGCGTCCGCGCGGTGTCGGCGCGCCAGAAGCGATCGAACACGTGCGGCAGATCCCCGGGGGCGATCCCGATCCCGGTGTCCGACACGCCGAGCTTCACGCGGCCGTCGTCCCGCTCGAGCCACAGGGTCACGCGCCCGCCGGACGGCGTGTACTTCACCGCGTTGGTGAGCAGGTTCAGCACCAGCTGACGTATGCGACTCGCATCCACCGCCACGATCACAGGCTCGACCGGCGCCTCCACCTTCATCGTCACGCCAGCGTCTTCGGCGAGGAGATCGCCGGTTTCGCGGGTCTCCTCCACCAGCCGCCGCAGATCCACCGGCTCGCAATGCAGCGGCGCCGTGCCTTCGTCGGCGCGCGCCAGCGTGAGCAGCGTGTCCACCAGCTCGGTCATGCGGTTGATCTCCTGCAACGCCTCCTCGAGGCTCGCCAGCGATTCCTGCGGCATGCGGGGCGTGGTGATGGCGCGCTCGACGCCGGCGCGCAGCACCGTGAGCGGCGTCTTCAGCTCGTGGCTCGCATCGGCGGTGAACCGGCGCAGCGCCGAGAAACTGCGTTCCAGGCGGTCCATCATCTGGTTCAGGGTATCGGCGAGCCGGCCCAGCTCGTCCTTGACCATCGCGGTCGGCAGCCGGCGATGCAGGCTCTTGCCGTCGGTGATCTCCCGCACCTCGTTGGTGATCTGATCGACCGGGGCCAGCGCACGCCGCGCGATCCACGATCCGATCACGTAGGCCGCGAGCACGCCAAACGGCAGGATCAGCAGAAACGTCGAGAGGGTCTGCTCCAGCCCCAGCTCCACCCGCTCCGGCCGCACCGCCACGAGTACCGCCCCGCCCTGCGACACTTCCGGCCCGAGCGGCCGGACGATGTAGCGCAGCCGCGGCCCGTCGGGGGTCAGGGTGAGCGTGCCTTCCTGCCGCTGCCCCCGAGCGGCGACTATGACCTGCCGCAGCTGCTGGAATTTCTCGTAGGTGAGCGCGATCGACTCGGTGGAGGCGAACAACGGCACGCTGTCCTTGGCGGGCATGATGACGAGGAAGTCGGGGACCGCTTCAAGCGTTGCGCCCAGCTCCTGCGCCAGCACCGGGTGGCCGCCCGCGTCGTTGCGCGCCACGATACCGCCGGCGCGCGCCACCCCCGCCAGGATGCCGGCGGTGAGGTCGGCCTCGGATTCGATGCGCCGGTCGAGCTCCTGGTACAACGCGCTGCGGCGGGACATGTAGACGGCCACGGTGAAGCCGGCGAGGATGATGGCGACGGCAGTGGCAAACCAGGTGGTGAGCCGTGCCTGGATCGTGTCCACATCACCCTTTCACGACGTAGCCGACGCCGCGCACGGTGTGAATCAGCTTCGGCTCCCGGCCGTGGTCGATCTTCTTGCGCAGCCGGGTGATCACCACGTCCACGATGTTGGTGCCGGGATCGAAGTGATAGTCCCACGCGTACTCGGTGATCAGCGTCCGCGGCATCACGCGCCCGGGATGGCGCATCAGGTACTCGAGCACCGCGTATTCCTTGGGCGTCAGCTCGATCGCCTTGTTGCCGCGCCGTACCTCGCGAGCGCCGGTGTCGAGCACGAGATCGGCGACTTTGAGGACCGGTGGGGTGATGGCCTTCGGGCGGCGGCCCAGCGCCTCGACCCGCGCCAATAGCTCTTCCAGCGCGAATGGCTTCGTGACGTAGTCGTCGGCGCCCATGCGCAACGCCTGCACCTTGAAGTCCACAGTGTCCTGCGCGGTGAGCACGAGCACCGGGACCGTGTTGCCCCGGTCCCGTAACGTGCGCAGCACCTCGCGTCCATCCAGGCCCGGGAGCCGGAGGTCCAGCACGACGACGTCGTAATGCCCCTCGGACGCGACGCGCAGCCCTTCGGCCCCGTCGCCCACCAGGTCCACGTGGAAACCCGCTTCGGCCAGTCCGCGCTTGACGTACTGACCGACGGTGCGGTCGTCCTCGACGACAAGCAGCTTCACGGCGCGACCGGCAGGTACACCTTGAAGGTGGATCCGACGCCCACCTGCGACTCGACCTCGATGCGCCCGCGATGGTCCGCGATGATGCCGTAGCAGATGGACAGGCCGAGGCCGGTGCCGCGGCCCTGGGGCTTGGTGGTGAAGAACGGCTCGAAGATCTTGGGCAGCTCTTCCTGGCGAATGCCGGAGCCGGTGTCGATGAACTCCACCAGCACCTCGTCGTCCCGGTCCGGGTTGCGCCCGGATCGCACCGTGAGCACGCCGCGCGAGTCCATCGCGTCCATCGCGTTGAGCATCAGCGCCATGAACCCCTGCACGATGCGCTCGGGATCGGCGTCCACGGGCGGGAGCCGCGGAGCGAAGGCCCGGGTCACGGTGAGACGCTTGAACCGGTCGTGGTGCTTGAGCAGGAACAGCGTCTGCTCGAGCAGCTGGTTCACATCGACCCGCCGCTTCTCGCCCGTCTTGGGACGCGACAGGTCCAGCAACCCGTCCACGATGCGCCGGCACCGCTGCACTTCGGTGTCGATGATCTTGAGGTATTCCTCGAACCCCGCCCGCTCCCGATCCGCCAGCTCCCCGGCCCGGTGACTCAGGGCCTCGGCGCAGGCGAGAATCGTCGCCAGCGGGTTGTTGATCTCGTGCATGACGCCGGCGGCCAGCTGGCCCACCGCCGCGAGCTTCTCGGTCTGGCCGAGGCGCTGCTGGGCCAGGCGCCAGTCGGTGACATCTTCGGCGATGGTGATGACGTGCGTGATGTGCAGGTCGTCGAGCCGCATCGGGATCTTGGACACGCGGTAATAGCGGGGCGAGCCGCTGGCCGTCGATTCCATCTCCATCTGCTGGATCTCGCCGGTCTCGAACACGCGATCGAATTCGCGCTGCAGCAACCCCCGGGGCTGCCGGTCCAGCACGCCGAAGATCTCCCGCCCCACGGCGTCGTCGCGCGCCACCCCGAGCGTGCCGCTCTCGCGCTGGCGGTTCCAGGCCCGGATCAGGTAATCGCGGTCGATGACGTACAGGCCGACGGGGAGGGAATCGATGATGCGGCCCATGAAGCTGCGCTGCGATTCGGCTTCGCGCGCGGCGAGCGCGATCTCGGACGCAAGGTCCTGCGACAGCCCGGTGGCGGCGAGCACCGGCGCCAGAATCCGGGCGACCACCCATCCCACATCCTCCGCACCGGCCTCGCCGCGGCCGGCTGCGGTGCGCAGCTCGAGCGCGCCCAGCCCCGCGTCCTCGAACGCGAGCGGGAAGCGCAGCCGGACGCCGCCGCCCGCTACGCGCTCCCGCTCAGGCCGGTTCCGGAACCAGGTCTCCTCGGGCGCGAACGCCTGCTCGGAGCCGCCCATGGGGCCTGGAATGGCGTGGTAGCCGGTCCCGTCGGGGCGCCGCAGCCAGAGCCGGGCATCGGCCAGCGCGAGGCCGTGGCGCAGGACGGAGACGACTCGCGCAAGGGCGTCTTCGGTGACGAGACCGGCGGCGAGAATGTCGGCGACATCCGCGATGACGCGGAGCCCGGCGGGTGCTGACTCGAGCGTCGACTCTGGCATCGCCTCGCTAACCTAGGGGCCGCCCCTCCGCCGCGCCAGCGGGATCTCGCCCCGCGCCGCCACGAAGGCGTGCGTGTGCTGCGTGCGCCCGGCGAAGAACGCCGGCCCCACCACCAGGGTGAACTGCGCCCCCTCCGCCTGCCCGATGCGCAGCGCGGGGAGCACCGCCAGCGACGCCCACCGCTTGCCTTCGGGCAGCGGGGAACGGGCCGCGAGATACCCGGCGCCTTCGAGCGAGACGTCCAGCCCGATCACCGTCGGATTGATGTCGTCGCCTACTTCGGTCACGGTGAGCCGGCCGCTGCGCAGGGCGAGGGCCAACGCGCCGACGAAGCCGCGCGTGCCGCGAATCAGCACCGCCTGATCCGCGAACCAGCCGGCGCGCAGCGTCGCGGCCACGGATCGCACCGGGCCCAGCCCGACCGAGGGTGCGAGGCCGAACTCAAGCGCCTCGATCTGCCAGTCGCTCCCGCCCACGGTGCCCGCGTAGCCGAACAGAAGCGAGGACTGTCCGGCCAGCGGCGTGGACAAGGCGGCGAGCGACATGAACATTGGCACGATGGATCGACGCACGTTCGTTCTCCTCTCGGGGACGGCCTCGGGTGCCCTGCTCCACTCGCCGCGCTGGCTCGGGATCCGGTCGCCGCGCGCGACGCCGGCCGTAGGCCGGCTGATGTTCACCCTGGACGAGCGACAACGCTGGACTCTCTCTTACCACGGGGACGCCGGGCCCGTTCCCCTCATCGCCGACGCCGAGCTGGCGGTCCACGTCGACGACCGGTGGGTGCCCCTGCACGCCCTCGATCGCGTCACCGCGAAGCGACGCCCGGACCGCCACACGACGGTCGTCTCCGGAACCACCGCCGGGATTGCGGTGGACGTCAGCTTCGCGGACGCCGCCCCGGGAGACACGGCCGCGATCACGGTCGCGCTGTCTCCCGATCGCGTGCAGGCCGTCGTGCACGGGATCCGGTACTGCTCCCTCCCGCCAGAGAACGTGCTGCCCGGCCCCGGGGAATTGCAAGCCCTGATCAACGGGTACCACTCCCGGAGCGAGAGTCGTGTCGTGCCCGTGCCCGAAGCCGGCCGCGATGCCGTGAGCCATGCCGCCCTCGGCCTGTCCCGGCTGGGCCGGGGTCTCGGGCTGGCCTTCGACCCCGGCGAGCCAGGCGAAGCCGCCGTGCACCTCTCGCCCGGCACGCTCGAAGCCCGCTCCGATTGGCTGCCCGCGCGACCGCTGCGGTCGGACGGCGACGAGGCCACGCTCCGGTTCGCCTTCGACCCGGCGGGGGACACATCGTCCGCGCTCGCCGCTCTGTTCGTGCCCAGGGCGGTGGATCGCGGCCGGTTCGCCGTCGGGGCGCCGGCCGGCTGGTGCTCGCGGTACCAGCTCTATACCAGCGTCACGGAGGCGGACGTCATCGCCAATCTGGAAGTCTGTGCGGCGCACTTCGATCCGCGTTTCCTCCGCACCGTCCAGATCGACGACGGCTATCAACGGGCCGCGGGCGCATGGGAGACCAACGACAAGTTCCCCCACGGCCACCGCTGGCTCACGGAGCAGATCCACGCGAAAGGCTTCCAGGCCGGTCTCTGGGTCGCGCCGTTCGCGGTGACCCAGCGGTCCGGGATTCCCACGGCCCATCCGGACTGGCTGCTGCGTTCCGGCGGCGCACCGCTGTCGCATGGCGCCAACGCGACCTGGGGCGGCACTGTGTACGCTCTGGATGCGGCTCACCCCGGAGTCCGGGGATGGCTGCGCGACTTGGGGCGGCAGGTGGTGCACGAATGGGGCTACGACTATCTCGAGATCGACTTTCTGCTCTACGCCACGGCAGGCGACGCGCACGCCGGCGGCGCCACGCACGCCGAGGCCTACCGGGCCGGGCTCGCCGTGATCCGCGACGGGATGGGCCCCGATGCGTTCCTGCTCGGCTGCGGCGCCCCGCTGCAGCACGCCGTGGGCGCGGTGAACGGCATGCGCATCGGCGCCGACGTGGACGCCACGTGGGGCGGCATCCAGGCGCCGGCGCGGGCGACGGCGCTGCGCAGCTTCTACCATCGCGGCGCCTGGTTCAACGATCCCGATTGCCTGGTGGTGCGGCCACCGCTGTCACTCGACGAGGCCCGGGTCTGGACCTCGATCGTGGCGCTCTCCGGAGGGACAGCCCTACTCTCCGACGACTTGTCGCGCCTTCCCCCCGATCGCATCGCCCTGTTGCAGCGCGCGCTGCCGGTGGCGCCGATTCGCGGTCGCGCCGGCGATCTCGGACGATTGCCGCCCGAGGTCGCGCCGGCCATCGTCGCGCCGGAAATCGATCCCATTCCCCTGCGCGGCGGCTGGAAATTCCGCGCCGGCGACGATGCGCGCTACGCGGCGCGCGAGATGGACGATACGACGTGGGAGACGATTCCGGTTCCTGCCACCTGGGAGCAATCCGGGCACCCCCGGTATGACGGCTTCGCCTGGTACCGCACCCGGTTCACGCTCCCCATCCCCTCCCCCGAGCGCAGCGGTGGCGTGGTCACGTTCCCCGCCGCGCTGGAGCTGGGCCGCATCGACGACACGGATGAGACCTTCGTCAACGGCGTGAAAGTGGGACAGACCGGCGAGTGGCAGAGGTTTCGCCGCTATGTGATCCCCGAGGGCGTGCTCCGTTGGGGCGGCGAAAACACGATCGCGATTCGGGTCTACGACGGCGACGGAGGCGGCGGGTTCTGGAGCGTGCGACACGATGCGCCGCCCTCCTGGTGGGTGGCCGAAACGGCGCCGCGCTGGTGGACCGTGGCGCTGATCAACTGGAGCGACGAGCCGGGCGACGTGGCCGTTCCCGTCGTCGCGCTCGGTGTCACGGCGGAGCGCTGCGCCGTCTACGACGTCTGGGCCGACCGGCCGGCGACCGACGTGGCCGACACCATCCGGGCTCGGCTGGAACCGCACACCGCTCTCGTCCTGGGGCTGCGCCCCGCGGCGGAGCGACCACAGGTGATCGGCACCACCCGGCATATCGTACAGGGCGCGATCGATATCGCCGCCGAGACGTGGGACCGGGCCACGCGAACGCTCCGCGTCAGCTCCAGGAATCTGGATGCGCGACCGTACGCCGTGACGATCGCGGTGCCGCCGGGGCTCGAACCGGGTGCCTGCACGGCGGAGATTCCTTGCACGGTGAAGCGGCTGGCGAGCGGGCACGTCGTGATCGAATGGCCGGAGGGGACGCGGGGCAAGGACGTCGAGTGGGAGCTGAGTTTCAAACAGACGCCGAGACGCCGAGGGAGACGCTGAGCCGCATAGCCGCCGAGTGGGTGTGAGGAGTGAGGCGTGGAGGGGTTGCCTGGGCCCCTCGTCCCTGAAAACCTCTCGGCGGCTCAGCGGCTCGGCGTCTCCCTCACTACTTGAGTCCTGTCAACTGAATCCCTCTGATGAAGTATCGTTGCGCCACGAAGAACAGCACCACCAACGGGATCACCGCCGCCACCGCCGCCGCCATCTGGTAGGGCCAGTTCGTGTAGTAGATCCCGTGAAACGAGGCGATCCCGATCTCGACCGTTTGCATGCGCACCGAGCGGGTCACGACGAGTGGCCAGAGGAAGCTCTTCCATTGATCGACGAACGCAAACACCGCGAGTGTCGCCAGCGCGGGCTTGGACAGCGGCAGGATGACGCGCCAGAAAATGCGCCACTCTCCCGCCCCGTCCAGCCGGGCGGCATCCTCGAGCTCGCGCGGCAAGGTCAGGAAGAACTGGCGCAGCAGGAAGATCCCCCACACCGAGACCAGCTCGGTACTGATGAGCCCGGCGTAGCTGTCCACCCAGCCGAGCGCGTTCACGATCAGAAAACGCGGGATGATGAGCACCACGGCGGGCACCATCAGGACGCTGAGAAACACGAGAAACACCCGGTCGCGGCCGGGAAACTTGAGGCGCGCGAAGGCATAGGCGGCCGCGGCACTCGTGAGCACCTGCCCGGCGACGACCGCGAGCGAGACGATCCCGGAATTGACGAAGAAACGCCAGAACGGGAGCGCGGTGAGGGCGGCCGGAAAATTGTGGACTCTGGGATGCAGCGGCACGAGCGCCGGTGGGTAGCGCAGCACTTGGAACTCGTCCATCAGCGCGGTGCTGACCATATAGAGGAACGGCAGCAGCATGGTGGCACCGAGCAGCACGATGACGATCAGGCCGACGCGCGACCCCCTACGCATACTCCACCCGCCGCCCGAGCATCCGGAACTGCAGCCAGGTCACCCCGAGCAGGAGCACGAACAGCACCAGCGAGAGCGCGCTCGCGCCGCCGAACTGCAGGAACTCCCACGCCATCTGATAGATGCGATACACGATGACGTCGGTGGCATGCAACGGTCCGCCGTCGGTCAGCACATAGATGAGCGTGAACACCTGGAACGACGTGATCACGCCGGTCACGAGCACGAACAGGGTCACCGGTCGCAGCAACGGCACGGTCACGTAGCGGAATCGCTGCCAGGGGCTGGCGCCGTCCACGCGGGCGGCGTCCAGGTAGGCCTGGGGAATCCCCTGTAGTCCCGCCAGGAACACCACCATCTGATAGCCCACCTGCACCCAGATCGAAACGATCATCACGGCCACGAGCGCCGTCTTCGGGTTGCCGAGCCAATCGACGGGCGCGAGTCCGACCAGCGAGCCCAGGTAGTTGAGCAGCCCGAAGTCGGCGTGGTACATCCACTGCCACACGAGCGCGATGGCCACGACCGACGATACGTAGGGCAGAAAGAAGACCGCGCGCGCGATCCGGGTCGTCCGCGACCGGTGCTGGAGCGCGAGGGCGATGCCGAGCGCGATCGTCATCGCGACCGGGACGTGCAGGGTGTACAGCAGCGTGTTCCGTAACGAGACCCACACCAGCGGGTCACGCGCCAGCGCCGTGAAGTTGTCGAGCCCGACGAACGGCCTCACGGGCTCGATCGGGCTCCAGCGATGCAACGCGAGGTAGGCCGCGAAGCCGATGGGCGCGAACGCGAACACGGCGAGGTGCAGCGCGGCGGGAGCCAGGAACGTCCACGCCGTGAGGGTCTCGCGTCGAGCCCGGGGCCGCGCCCGGGCCCGGGAGAGCCACCCCAGGAGCGCCACCAGCGCCGGCCCCAGCCCAGCCACGCCGAGCGCCAGGATGCGCCACCCGCTCACACCGGCCTCACCGGGAAGCACGCGCACGGCGAGCCAGCGCCGTTGCGCGACCAGGACCCGCACCTCGGCTCTTGGCAGGCCGGCGACTTCGCTGCGCCGGATGACACCGGTCCCGCTGTCGCTCGGAACGAGCTCGGCGCCGCGCACGAACGCGCTGAGTTTTGGGATCATCACCGCCGCCGCGCGCGGCGACACGCGGGAGCCCGCGTCTTCGATCAGCACGCGCGCGCGCTCGAGCCATTGGTCGGTCGACTTCCGGGAAGCGACGACCGCTTGCCGGTAGCCGCTCAGGCCCGCCAGGGTGGCGGCCAGCATGCAGGCCACCGTCCCGCCGCGTGGCAGCCGCACGGCCAGCGCCCCGGTGACCGCGAGCAGGGCCAGCACCACGAGGTCCCACCCGCCCAGCATCGGCGGCGCCACGCCTCCCCGCCGCACGGCCACGGCGCCGACCACATCCCAATCGTCCCGGTCCTTCAACGGGACCAACATCACGTCCCCGTGGGCGATCGCCGCTTCCCGATCACGCAGCGTGGCGAACAGGTCGGGCGGAAGCGGCGGAGCGGTGGCGCGGATCAGAGGCGCGGTCCCGTGAAACACCTCCACCTGTCCCGTCCAACCGGGGATCGTGTTGAGTCCCCGCGCCAGGGCGAGCAATCGAGCCAGGTCGTATTCCAGGCTCCCGGCAGCCGCCGGGGTGACAAACGCGAGATACGCAGCTGCCGATTGGGCCGCCTGGCCGGCGGCCTGCCGCTCCGCGCGTTCGGCGACCCAATGCCCGACCCCCAGCGCCCCGAGCCCCGCGAGTGCGGCGACCAGCGCTGCGCCGAGGCGCCAGACCAGCGTCGCCTTCACGGGCCGCGCCCTTCCGCCAGCAGCTGGTCGATCCGCTGCGCCATCTCTCGTACGGCGATGCGGGGATCCACGTGCTCCAGGGTGATGCGATCCATCATGTCCGGCAGCACCGCTTCGACTTCGCGCCAGCGCTCGATGCGTGCGCCCCACGGCGCGCGGGCGTGCCGACTGGCGCGCAGAAACACGGCTTCCCACCCCGTGGTGTCGGATGCGGCCAGCACCCGCGCGGCGCCGGTGAGGCTGGGCAGCTCGAGACCAGCGCCCGCTCGCGTGGCCTGCGCCGCCGAATCGGCGAGGTACGCCGCGAGCTGGATCGACAGCTTGCGATGCGGTGCCGTCGCCGGCACGGCGAGCCCCGACGCATAAATCACGGTCTGGGGCGTCGCGCCGGCGCGGTGCGGGATCTCCACGAAACCGACCCGCAGCCGTCCGTCCGCGACGTAGGGCCGCAGGTTCGGAATCCAGAAGTGGCCTGTTGTGAGCATCGCCACCTTCCCGGAATAGAACAGGCGGAGATTGTCGCCCAGCGAGCGGCGCAGATTGAACGCCCGTGGGACGATGCTGTCGCGCGTCACCCAGTCCGTGTACCAGCGGATCGCCTCGACGCTGGCCGGCGCATCGAGGCATCCGGTGGCGCGCGTGCCGGCCGGGCACAACACGTCTCCGCCCCCCGACCAGAGCCAGGGAAGCCACAAGAAGACGCGCCGATCGAACGCCGTGCCCCATTGATCCAGCTGCCCGTCGCCGTCGGTGTCCCGGGTGAGCGCCTTGGCAACGCGCAGAAAATCATCCCACGTCCAGTCATCGCCGGGATAGGGCACGCCCGCGCGGTCGAAGAGATCCTTGTTGTAGACCATGACCATCGGCGTGTAGCCCTTCGGGAGCGCGTACACCGCGTCGCCGCGACGAAAGATCCCGATGACGGTAGAGTCGAAACGCACCAGGTCTATCCCGAGGCGGCGCAGGTAGGGCGACAGATCGAGCGCGACGCCGCGACTGGTGAAGGCGGGGACGTCGATGTTGTCGAGCAGAAAGACGTCGGGTGGCTGGCCCGCAACGATCGAGGTGAGAATCCGCTCGCGATACTCCGCCTGGCCGGTGCCGGCGCTTTGCTGCTGCACGACGAGGCCGGGATGGGCCTGCTCGAATGGCGCCAGCACCACTCGCTCGAGATCCGCTTCGCGGTAATCCGCCCAGTTCGCCAGCTCCAAGACCGTGCGGTTGTCACCACGCCGACACGCGAGAGTGACGAGCAGTATTCCCGCCATGGTCCGGCGGCGGGTCACGCCAGTCGCATCCCGTCGGCGCCGAAATAGTGCAGATGACCCGGCGCGACCCGCAGCGCCACGCGCGCGTCGGCGGGAAGGTTCGGAATTCCGGGCACGCGCGCCACGAGGGACTGCCCGCCCGCCTCGAGGTGAACCAGGGTTTCCGCGCCGAGTGGCTCCACCATTCGTACCACCGCGTCTCCGGAGGCCCGGCCCGGGGTCGCCAGCATCAGGTGTTCGGGGCGCACCCCCACCTGCACGGCCGGACCGGTCATGCGCCGGGGCAGGCGCAGTCGGAACGGACGCGGCGTCTCCGCGAGCGAGACGACGTTCATACCCGGACTGCCGACGAAGCGGGCCGTGAACACGTCCGCCGGTTCGCCGTAGACCGCGGCGGGTGTGCCGGCCTGGCGCAACCGGCCCTCGTGCAGCACCGCGATGCGCTGGCCCATCGTCATCGCCTCGACTTGATCGTGCGTGACGTACACCATCGTCGCCCGCAGGGCGCGGTGCAGTTTGAGCAGCTCGGCGCGCATCTCGACCCGCAGCTGAGCATCGAGATTCGACAGGGGCTCGTCGAAGAGAAACGCACTGGGCTCACGCACGATCGCCCGCCCCAATGCCACACGCTGCCGCTGGCCCCCGGACAGCTCGCCCGGCCGCCGATCGAGCAGCTCCCCGAGCCCCAATCGCTCGGCGGCCGCCCGGACCCGGCGGGTCAGCTCCGCCTTGGGCGTGCGGCGCATGGTGAGCGGAAACGCGATGTTGTCGCGCACCGAGAGGTGGGGATAGAGCGCGTAATTCTGAAATACCATCGCGACATCGCGCTCGGCGGGCGGCAGGTGGGTGACGTCGCGATCGCCGATGAGAATCGAGCCGCTCGTCGGTTCCTCCAGCCCCGCGATGCAGCGTAACGCGGTCGTCTTGCCGCAGCCCGAGGGCCCGAGCAGCACGAGGAACTCGCCGTCGGCAACCTCGAGCGAAAGCTCCCGGAGGGCCGGGGGCCCGGAGTCGAATTGCTTGGTGAGCCCTAGTAGGGAAACGGAAGCCATGAGGCGCCTAACCTACGGCCCGCGCCGCGACGGGCGCTAGCGGGGGCGATGTCGGATCTCGACCTCGTGCTCATCGCTCAGCTCGAGGCTGACTTCCGCATGACGGCATCCCGACGACTCGCTCGTCCTGGGTTCGACCTGCTGCTCGTCGACCGTCACGCTCGCGGCCACTCGACCGGCGGGCAGCGCCGGCGCCACGGTCACGCCCAGCCGGCCGCCCGCCGTGCGGCTCAGCCGCACGATCACGCGATCGGGCGAGGCACTGACCCGCACGTCGAGCGTCGTGTGACCGACATGGAGGCCGCGCCATTCGCACGCGTTCCATCGCTCCGGCAGGTGCGGCGTGAGCGACAGTCGACCGGCCAGCGCGTCCGGGCGCGCACCCAGCATCCCCTCGATCACGGGCGCCACGAGCATGGCCGCCGACCAGGCTTGGTCGGGACACACGCCCGCCGCACTGCCGAGGTCACCGTCCAGGACCTCGTCGAAGCATCCCTGGCCGCGGGCAAACGGCAGCCGGGCGTTCGCCAGGAGATGCGCGAATCCTTGCTCCCCACGGTGGCACGCGTATTCGGCGAGGCTCACCCATCCGGTGTACAGCGGCCACACCGCCCCACTGTGGTAGCCGGCGGAGTTGTACATCTCGTCGTCGCGCGAGATGAGGCGCACGCCCCACGGCGCCGAGAAGGCCGGTGAGGCGATCGCGTCGAGCCAGCCGGCGGCAGGCCCCGAGTCCGCCACGCCGAGCAGCAACGGGACCGCGGTGAGTGCCGTGCGCTGTCGCTGGAGTGAGCCATCGGCCATGAGCCCCAGAGCGTACCCGTCCTCGAGCCGGAAGCGCTGCTCCATCCGAGCGCGGGCGCCTGCGGCCCGCTGAGCCAGCTCATCCGCCAGCGCCGCATGTCCCAGTCCCCGGGCCACGGGCTCGAGCCCCGCGAGGGCCGCCGTCCAGACGCTCGCCAGGTACAACGTCACGTGCGCACCCGAGAGCGGGCCCATCTCGATCCAACCGTGCCCGACCCGGCTGTTCTCGATCAGGCCGTCCCCGTCGGTGTCGGTCTCGAGGCAATAGCGATAGGCTCGCTCGATCTCCGCCCAGCGCTCCCCGAGGAAAACCAGGTCGCCGGCCCAGGCCGCGTACCGGGCGGCGAGCAGCAGGTACAACGGCGTCGAGTCGGCCGCATCGTAGTGCGCCAGGCCGCTGGCCGTGTGCTCGTGAATGACCTTGCCGCTCACGTCCTGGGTCGTGCCCAGGAACCGGAGTACGAGACGGCAGCTGGCATAGTCGCCCGCGGTCAGCAGCGCCATGGCGGTCCAGCAGGCGTCGCGACCGAAATACCACGCATATCCCGGTCGCCCGTCGCCCCATCCGGGGCGTGAGGGCGCGTACCCCGCCACGATCGAGCGCCCGACGCCGGGCGTATCGACGAAACAACCGTCGAGCCGGGTCTTGGCCCACTGGTAGGCGCGGTTGAGGGGCTCGTCCGGGGATCGCAGTCGCACCGTGTGCTCCTGCAGCTGCGCCTCATGCCGAGTACGCTGCCCCGATAGACCCTGGACGCCACCTCGGCCGAGCGCCGCCACCGCGCCGTCCAGCTCCGCGCGCGTGGCGCCGCCGAGGATCGCCAGGCGAAACGGCGCCTCGAGCGCCACCCGCAGCTCGCACACCAGCGCGGGCGCGTCCTCGGCGGGGCGTACACTCCACTCGACCGGCGCGCTGGGCTGAAAGGCGGCGCGTGGCAGGCCGGTCGCATCGGTGACCAGCAGACCGCGCCCGGGCAACAGCCGGTAGCGGAGGTCGCCGCCGGAGCCAGCGGGATAGGGCCACGCGCGCCGTAGATCCACCCGCCAGCGCAAGGCCAGCTCCGGCGCGATGCGCAGGCCGCGCGCGCGCCCAACCTTCTCCGGCCGGTAGTCGAGCAGCACGATGGGATGCTCGAGCGCAGTCGTGACCGTTTCTTCGACGATGCGGGCGCGGCTCACGAGATGCCGCTGGATCAACACCGGCGTGATCTGGGCATCGCGCACCAGGGGCGTCTCGCCGCCGACGATCACCGTCAGGTCCTGGAGCAGCCGGTAGGGATGCACCCAGATCTCCCGGATACCGCGCTGCTCCCCGCCGGTGACGAGCGCGCGCCGGCCGGCGAGGATCACCGCCTCATCGGACAGGGCTCGGCTCGCCACGTGCAGTGGTGACTCGAGCCCGGGGAGCGGACCGTCGAGCCGCACCCGGTCGGGCAACACGAGATTCGTATCCTCGCGCGCCGTATGCCCCGGCTCGGGCCACACGGCCGCGTCTCCGCCGCGGCTGCGATGCGGAATCGCGTCCCGGGCGACGGCGTTTTCGAGCAACGCCCGCAGTTGGCGCGCGAGCCTGGGGTCCGGTGCTCCCGGCGCCACGAAGGCCCCGATACACAGCACGCCCCCGTCGCCCACCGCATACTCCCAGGCGACGATCCGGTCGGCGTTCACGTGGATATAGGAGCGCTCGCATGCCACGACCCGCCCCCACCGCGGCCGCCGCCCCCGGGAGTAGGTCGACTGGCCGTAACGCTCTCCTTCGCTCGGCGCCCACGTATAGGTACCCTGCCCCATGCGCTCGAACAGCGGGTGGGCCCCAAACCCCGCGAGCCCGCGAACGTGGGGGAATTCGCCGAATTTCCGGAATTCCGGAAACTCCAGCTCGTCGTCCTGATGGCGCCAGCCGCGCACCGCGGTGTCGTTCGGGCCGTCCGCTTCGAGGCCGAGTCCCACCACGCGCGCCGCGGCGCGCTGCGTGAGCAGCAGGCGTCCACCCCGCTCCACCCAGGGCATGAGCAGATCGGCGGGCAGCGGGGGCGGCTCGTCCTCGGTGTGCACCCAGAGCACGTCGACGGCCGGGAGCGCGTAGTCGTCGTGAGCGGCCCGGACCGGGGCCACATCCGACAGCCCCGACAGAAGCTGCCAGGCCGCCTCGCCCACAGGCCCGGTGGACAACAGTGCCACGCGACGCATCAGAAACCGATGCTCTTGGGCTCGCCCACTCGCGCGCGCCCCGCCCGCCGGCCGTCCACCGACACCTCAAACCGTCCCCCGGCGATGCCGACGTCCACGCGGTGCCCGGCGACCGGCAGTCCGGTCAGGCGCGCGGCACCGATGCAGAGCCGCAGCGGATGCACGGTCAGCCCCGTGGGGCCGTGCGGCAGCACGCCGAGGACATGGGAGACGATGAGGTCGTTAATCCACGAGTGCTGGTAGTCGTCGATGCCACGGTACAGGCTGCCACGGCCGTTCACGGGGTGATAGTGCTCGAAGCAATTGGGGCGGTCGGCCCGGCCGTCGAAGGTCATCATGCGGGCGAACCGGCCCAGTAGCCGGCCGAGTTGGGGAGCCCAGTCGGGACGGAGCTCGCGCACCACGCGTCCCAGGGCATCGGCGACGTGCGAGTTGGTCATGGGCCAGACGCGCCCGTTCCAGGGACAGTTGTGCCGCATCCCGTTCCATTCGGCGTCCGGGTCGAAGCGGGGATCGTCGCGGCTCGACGACGGTACGGGGAACGGCGTCCAAAATTCTTCCGGGTTGAACAGGTGCCGTTCCATGCCACGGACGTGCCGTTCGCCCACGAGATCGGTGGCGTAGGGATAGAAGCAGACCGCGGCCTTTACCCCCGTGCGACGACCGCTGGCCGGATCGACATCGGAAAACAGCTCGCTCGAGGGATCCCACATGCGCTCGCGCACCGCGTGCGCCGTCCGTTCAGCCATCGTGTGCCACCGGGCCATGGCTAGCGGCGCAACCTCGCCGGCGAGAGTCTCGAGCGCGCGCAGCAGACGATAGGCGTATACGGTGACATCGATGCCCTGCAGCCGGAACCGTCCCGCCCACCCGACCCGGTCGGCCTCGGGATCGACCGCTTGGTAGCGGGACATGTACTCCTGTCCCGTTTCGAACTGGTTGCGGACATCGATCATCCCCACGCCGTCCGGATCTCGCGTACGCAGTAGCCAGTCGGCGTAGCGCGCGAGTGCGGCATAGGCGTCGCGCCGGAACCCGGCGTCCGGATGCACGGCATCCAACGCCAGCACCGCCCCGCCCCAGTCGGCGTGGTAGAAGTCGGTGCTCTCGAGATGGTCGGCGTACACCCGACCGTGGAGGCTGCCGTCGGGTCGTTGGTGATCGAAGCACGTGCGAAACACGCCGCGCGCCCACTCGGGATCAGGATACCAGCGCAGCTCGCGCATGTGACACGGCGCGCTGTAGGTGATGGGCACGTGAAAATAGCCGATGCCCTCGCACACGCCGGCGTGGCGGTAGTTCGGCGCGACGCCGGCCCTGAGCCCATTGAGCCGCAACCCGTACCAACGGTGCCACCAGTGACGTTCGAGGTAGGGATCGCTGCAACGGAGCTGCGGTACCGTCGCGAAATACCGATCGGCGGACACCGGCACCCGAGGCTTGGCGGCCATGCGATCGGCCGTCTCGAGCGTCAGGCGGATCCCGGCCGCGAAGCGCGCCGTGCCCCGGGCCGGCACGCGCACCCGGCGTTGCATCCCGAGAAACACCGTGGCCGCGCACTGGGAATCGCCGGTCCGCACATCGTTGTTCAGCCGTCCCGAGCGTGACCAGCGATCCCAGAACGGCGTCAACTCGAAACGTGGTGCGATCGCCGAGAGTTGTGAGCGGTACACCGCGTGGGACTGCGCACCCTGGAGCGACAGGGCCGCCTCGACGCGCGCGTGGTGCCCATGCCGATCGGTGACCAGGCGCGTGAAATCGAGCGCGTGCGTGGCCGGGCGCACGTCAGGCGCGAGGGTCTCCGCGTCCAGAGCCGTCCAGACCACGACGTCCAGAGCTACCGCCCGGCGGGTCGGATTGCGCACTTCCCACTCGGTCACGAGCGCTCCCCCGGGAGCACTGCGTGCCTCGCGAGCTCGCAGGTTGCCGACATCGTGGTCCAGCGTGAAGGCGGCGGGCGTCCAATGGCGACCGCGACACCGGACCGGCTGCGACACGCCGTCCACCACGAAGCCGACGGTAAACAGAGGACCGATTACGTATTGGAACAGGTGTGCCTCGTCCCAGAATCCGGGCGCGTCGAGCCACACCGGGAACGGCGGGGCCCAGATGAGACCGTCGCCGGCGCCCAGATACCATTTGTCGGGGCGCGCCAGCAGACGGAGCGGGTCGCTCAGAGGGACCGGATCACTCGAAGCAGCTCAGCGTCGTCACGCCGGTCTCCGAGCTTGGCTTCGGTGTGCATCCAGCGCAGCACACCCTGCTTGTCGATCAGGAAATACGCCCGGGCGGAATGAAAGCGGTCCTCGAGGAGCGTGCCATAGAGGCGGCTCACGGCGCGCTTGAAATCGCTGAGCAGGTCCTGGCGCAGCTGATACTTCGACTTGTACTCCTTGAGCGTCGCCATCGAATCGACGCTGATCGGGAATACGACGGTCTCCGCCGACGCGAACTGATCGTAATCCTCCGTGAACGCGCGCACTTCAGCCGTACACGTGCTGGTGAACGCGAGCGGGAAGAAGGCCAACAGCACGTTCTGCCGGCCGAGGAAAGCCGACAGCGTCACGTCCACGCCCGCCGTGGAGGGCAAGGTGAAGTCCGGGGCCGGCGCGCCGATCTGCGGGCCGGCCCCGGTTGCGGCGGTCATCGAGGGCCCGCTAGGCCGAAAGGACGAGCTGGACCAGAGCGAACATCACGGCGGCCACGATGAACCCCGTGACGATCACGCCGCGCACGGTCTCCAGCGGCTGTCTTGTCGCGCCCTTATCCCCCGTGAGGGCGTTGAGCTCCAACAACCCAGCGACCACGAGCACGCCCAGCCAGTATCCCATCCGGTTCCCGTCGGCGGTGGGCGTCAGGTGCGAGGCGGCCCCCATGAAGAACAGCATGGGAATGGAGAACACCACGTTGGTGCGCGAAGTGAGGAACGCGCGTCGCGCCGCCGCCGGCGCGACCGGATTCGCCGCCTGACCGGCGGCGGTGGCGACGGCGTTGGCGATCACCACCTTTTGCTTCGGCCAGATAACGAGCCACACGTTGAGAAACATCACCGTACCGAAGGCCGCGCCCGTGAGGATGGCCATCGACCAGGGACTCGAGAAATCGTGATGTTTCAAGATGATCGCCGCGCCGGACAGGAACGTCAGCATCGCGCCCCAGCGAAACCACCACAGGGCGCGCGGCACGAGCTTCTGGGTGGCCGCGCTCTTGGTCGCGGCGTCCGCCTCCGCGAAGAACGGACCCTGGACGAAGTTGAAATAGTAGAGCAGGCCGATCCATGTGATGCCGGCCAGGAAGTGCAGCCAGCGCAGCAGGAACTCGACGCCGGCGTCGGAGAACAGCGGCATGACGAGCCTCCGGTGAGAGAAACGTTGCCCGATGGAGTCTCGAGCCGGGCGGAAGATACGGCGGGCCCGGCCGACCCGCTACGCGCGGCCGTCTAGGCGAGCGGCTCGGCGGTCACGATGGCCGCGCCGTCGGCGCGATACTCCACCGTCACGCGCCACGGCCGGCAACACACCTGACAGTCTTCCTCGTATTCCTGCCGGATCCCACTCCCCGGGTCGAGCCCGATCTCGTTGATCTCCCCGCAATGGGGACACTGGACGGCCGCAAAGGCATCGGCGGTGCCATCGCCCAGCGGGAATTCCTCATCCAGGGGATCGGGGACATCGATCACGAGCAGTCTCCTTTCGGGAACGCAACCCTTCCGCTCGGCGCGGCATCTAAAGTCGCAAGAAGGCGATCGAAGCTTACCGCGCCTGGGAAGGGATACCACCATGAAAGCGTTGCATACCGGATCGTGTCTGGCCGTACCGCGCATGCCTGCCCGCCGAGCGGCGCGACCGCCCGTCGTGCTCGGTGCGGAGTACTGTCTGCACGATGCCGCCGGTCGACCGGTCGGAACCATTCCCGCTCCGGCCGTGCGGCCGTTCACGGGTCCCTCCGCGCCGACGTTTTGCCTGCGCCGCAGCCGCTGAACCCGTAGTGCCGCGGGGAATCGCCAGGGCGCGGGCGATTCCTCGAGCCAATCTTCACAATTGTTGGGTGTCGCAGAAGCGCACTGCCGTGTCGCAAGAAGACCCTTGCGACGCCGGGGTGTGCCGCCGACCGTCAAGAGGTATGGCGCGTATCCTGGTCATTGACGACGAGGCGGCGATCCGCAGAACCGTGCGGCGCCTGCTCGAGCGCGCGCCGCGATGGGGGCGGTGCGCACGTTGAGCAAGCCGTTCGACCCGGACGAGCTGATCGAAGCGGTGCGGAGCGCCCTAGGTGAAGCAGTGGGGCCAGGCGATATGTAGACGGAACGGAAGCGATTTATCCAAACCCTCCCGCCGCTCCGGGCAGCCTTTCCGTTATCATGTGCAATGAGCCCGCTGCGCCGTGATCGCCTTGGCTGACGCCCTGAGACCGTTGCTCCGCTTCTTCAGGGGCGGCGGCCGCCCAAGGGTCGAGAAACCCCTCCGCGCCGAGCTGCTGAGCATCGAGCGCCTGGAGGAGAGGGCCAGGGCCCTCGCTGCCAGCTTCACCCTGGCCCGGGATCCGCGCCGCAAGGCGCGCCCATTCTTCTCGCGCCTGGAGGACAACGCCCGCGTGCTGCGCGCGGCCTATCGCGTCCTGGCCGACGACGTGCACCGCGGCGAGTTCGTCCCCCCGGCGGCGGAGTGGTTGCTCGACAACTTCCACCTCATCGAAAGCCAGATCCGGGATACCCGGCACGACCTACCGCGGCAGTACTACCTGGGGCTGCCCAAGCTGGCCTCGCGGGAGATGGCCGGCATCGCGCGGGTCTACGCCATGGCCCTGGAGCTGATCCGCCACACCGACGGCCGGTTGGATCGGCACCAGCTCGTGCGGTTCATGGCCGCCTACCAGACTGTGGCCCCCCTGACCATCGGCGAGTTGTGGGCCTGGCCCAGCATGCTCAAGCTCGCCCTCATCGAGAACCTGAGGCGACTGGCCGACGAAACGCTCCAGGGCCGGGGCGCGCGTCTCACCGCCGACGGCTATCTGGCCCAGATCGGCGGCGCCGAAGATGTGGCGCCCCTGGCGTCCCTTCCCGAAGTTCTAGAGACGGCGTACGTCGTGCGGCTGCTGCAGCGGATGCGCGAGTACGGGCCCCTTGTCTCTCCCGTGCGCGCGGCCGTCGAGGAACGCCTCGCCGCCCAGGGCATGACGCCGGAGGATTCGATCCGGACCGAGCACCAGAGCCAAGCCGCGGGGCAGGTCTCAGTGGCCAACGCCATCACCAGCCTGCGGCTGTGCTCCACGCTCGACTGGACGCAGTATTTCGAAACCGTCAGCTTGACCGAACAGGTGTTGCAGCGTGACCCGGCCGGCCTCTACGGGAAAATGGATTTCCTCAGCCGGGACCGCTACCGCCAGGCGGTGGAGGAGCTGGCGGAGCCCACCGGGGAGGCCCAGCTCCGCGTCGCGCTCCGCAGCGTGGAGAGCGCCCGCCAGGCCGCCGAGCTGAAGTCGTCCGACGACCGCGCCGCGCACGTCGGGTACCACCTGATCGGGAAGGGCCGGCCCGATCTCGAGACCGACGTGGCGTACGGTCCGCGGCTCGCGGTCCGCGCCCGGCGGTTCATGTTCGCCCACGCCACCAGCTTCTACCTGGGGTCGATCGGACTTGTCACCGCCGCCCTGCTGGTTCTGGCCGTCACGTACGCCCAGGCCGAGGGCGGCGCCCCGTGGGCACAGGCTTGGACCGTAGCCCTCCTCCTCCTGCCCGCCAGCGAGTTTGCCGTCGCCATCGTCCAGCGCCTGGCCGCGCACTTCGTGCCGCCACAGCGCCTGCCCCGCCTCGACTTCCAGGCCGGCGTGCCCGAGGACGCGCGGACCATGGTCGTCGTCCCCACTCTGCTCACGAGCGTGTCGGGCGTGGCCGAGCTGTTGGAGCACGTGGAGGTCCTGGCCCTGGGAAACGACGACCCGCGCATTCACTTCGCCATCCTCGGCGACTTCACCGACGCCCCCACGGCCGAGCTGTCGGCAGACGACGAGATCCTGGACGCCGCCCGCGCCGGCATCCTCGACTTGAACACCCGCCTCGGCCAGGGTCGCAACGACCGGTTCCACCTGTTCCATCGTGCGCGCCAGTGGAGCCCTGGCGAGGGTTCGTGGATCGGTTGGGAGCGCAAGCGCGGGAAGCTCGAAGAGTTCAACCGCCTGTTGCGGGGTGCCAAGGACACGAGCTTCCGCCTCCATGTGGGCGACCCGGAGGTGCTGCCCGGCGTCCGCTACTGCATCACCCTGGACAGCGACACGCGGCTTCCCCTGCACGCGGCCCGGAAGCTCATCGGCATTATTGCCCATCCGCTGAACCGTCCCCACTTCGATCCTCGCCTGCGCCGCGTCACCGAGGGCTACGGAATCTTGCAGCCGCGGGTCAGCGTGACGATGGCGAGCGCCGCCGGATCGCTGTTCGCGCGCGTGTACGCCGGGCACACCGGTGTGGATCCCTATACCACCGCGGTCTCGGATACCTACCAGGACCTGTTCACCGAGGGGATCTTCACCGGCAAGGGCCTCTACGACGTGGATGCCTTCATCGCAGCCCTCGAAGGCCGGATCCCCGAAAACGCGCTCCTGTCCCACGATCTGTTCGAAGGACTACACGCCCGGGCCGCCCTGGTCACGGACGTGGAAGTGGTCGACGATTACCCCGCGAGCGTTCTCGCCCACGCCCGGCGCCAGCATCGGTGGGCGCGCGGCGACTGGCAGATCCTCTTCTGGTTGTTTCCCGTGGTTCCGACCCGGAAGGGACTGGAGCGTAATCGCCTCCCCGTCATCTCCCGCTGGAAGATCTTCGACAACCTGAGGCGCACGCTGGTACCCCCAGCGACGCTCGCGTTGCTCGCGATGGCCTGGTTGGTGCTCCCCGGAAACCCCTTGGTCTGGACCGCCGGGGTTCTCGCCGCGATCGCTTTTCCACTATATCCGCTAGCCGTCCGGTTCGGCGCCGGCCCCGCCCCCCAGCAACCCTTGGGGGTGTTCCTGCGGATTCTGGGTGAGGACGTGAAGACCGCCGGTGCCCAGACGCTGCTGCAGATCACGTTTCTCACTTACCACGCCTACGAGATGGCTCACGCCATCGCCCTCACCCTGGTCCGGCTTGTGATCACGCAGCGCCGCCTCCTCGAGTGGGAGACAGCAGCCGCCGCCGCCGCGCGGGCCGCCGGTCTCAGCGCCCGGGCCGGCGCGGTGCTGTTCTTCGCGGAGATGGCGGCCAGCCCCTTCATCGCCTTGATCCTCCTCGTCATGATCGCGGCCGCCCAACCGAGCGCCCTCGCCGTAGCCGGTCCCCTCCTGGCCTTGTGGGTAGCAGCGCCACTGGTGGCCTATTGGCTCAGCCAGCCCGTGTCGCCCGAGCAACAGCTCCTGAGCCCCGAGGACCGACGTTTCCTTCGCCTGATCGCACGCAAGACCTGGCGCTACTTCGAGAGCTTCATGGGCACCGAGGACCACGGCCTGCCTGCGGACAACTTCCAGGAAACTCCCACGCCGATGGTCGCGCACCGGACGTCCCCCACGAACATCGGGATGGGACTCCTCTCGACCTTGGCCGCCCACGACCTGGGCTACATCCGTACTTCGGAGCTGGTCGACCGAATCGAAGCCACACTGTCCACCATGGAGGGACTGGAGCGCTTCGAGGGCCATCTGCTCAACTGGTACGACACGAGAACCCTGGCGCCGCTGCCTCCCCACTACGTCTCCACCGTGGACAGCGGCAATCTCGCGGGCGCCCTCCTGGCCGTGGCCGAGGGCCTGCGGCGGCTGGCCGGCGAGCCCCAGTCCGCGGCGCAGATCTGCGCGGGCCTGGCGGACACCGCGGAGATAGCCGCGCAGTGCCTGGCACGTTTGGCCGACCCGCAAAGCGGGCTCCAGAACCGGAAAGCCCGCTTGGCCGCCGCGGTGAGGTCCGTACTGGACGTGTTGGACGGTCCCGAGGAAGGGGAGAACAAGCTGGCGCGCGGCGAGAGAGAGCTCCCCGCGCTCAGAGCAGCGATCGAATCGTTCGAGCTTGAAGGTGCGACCTCCAGCGATCAAGTAGAGGCGGCCGGCTGGTCGGGGTCCCTCGCCGCGGGGTTGACGGGCCCGGCCCTGGAAGCCGGCGTGTTCGCGACGCGCCTCGAGGGGCTCGCCTCACGCGCCCTTGCTTTCGTGGACGGCATGAGTTTCGACTTCCTCTACGATTGGCAGCGCCAGATCTTCGCCATCGGCTATCGCCTCGCGGACGCCCAGGGCCCCGGCCGTCTCGATCTTTCCTACTACGACCTGCTGGCTTCCGAGGCCCGCCTGGCCAGCTTCGTCGCCATCGCCAAAGGCGATGTCCCCGACAGCCACTGGTTCCACTTGGGGCGGCTGCTGACCAGCGTGGACGGCGCCCCCACCCTCCTGTCGTGGAGCGCCAGCCTGTTCGAATACCTCATGCCCCTCCTCGTGATGCAGAGCTATCCGGGGACCCTCCTCGACCAGTCGTGCCGCATGGCCGTACGTCGGCAGATGGAATACGGGAGGCAGCAGGGAGTGCCCTGGGGGATCTCGGAGTCCGCCTTCAACCTCGTGGACCGTCACGGCAACTACCAGTACAAAGCGTTCGGCGTGCCCGGACTGGGGTTGAAGCGAGGCCTCGGCGACGAGCTGGTGGTGGCCCCCTACGCCACCGCGCTGGCCGCCATGGTGGACCCCGAGCGGGCCGCCCACAACCTGCGGCGCCTGGCCCGGGAAGGGCTGGACGGCGCGTACGGTTTCTACGAGGCCATCGACTATACCCACCGGAAGGCGGACGAAGGCGAAACCGTCAGCGAGCCCCAACCCCATGGCTCCCGCGGGGTCGTCGTCCAGGCCTTCCTGGCGCATCACCAGGGCATGAGCCTGGTGGCGCTGGCCAACGCCGTCCTCGGCCATCTGATGGTACAGCGCTTCCACGCCGGTCCTCGGGTACAGGCCACCGCGCTGCTGCTGCAGGAGCGCGCGCCGCGCCACGCTCCGATCACGCGGCCCCGGCCCGCCGAGGAGACGCGAGTGGCGGCTCCGGTCTCCGCGATGGCGATCCGTCGCTTCCGGTCGCCCCACACGCGGTACCCTCACGCCCAGTTCCTGTCTAACGGCGCCTACACCGCCATCGTCACCAACGCGGGGGGCGGGGCCAGCTTCTGCCGCGGCCGCGCCGTCACCAGGTATCGCGAAGACCCGACGCGCGACCAGGGGAGCCACTTCCTCTACCTGCGCGACGTGCGCAACGGGTCGGTCTGGTCCGCGGCCTACCATCCCACGGACCGGGAACCCGAGGAGTATCTGGTCACCTTTCAGGCCGAGAAGGCCGTCTTCCGCCGCCGTGACGAGGACATCGCGACGCAGCTCGACATCGCGGTCTCCACCGAGGACGACGTCGAAGTGCGCCGCCTGACCGTGACCAACCAGAGCGACCGGCCTCGCGAGCTCGAGGTCACGAGCTACGTCGAGATCGCCCTGGCGTCCGTCGCCGACGACCTGACCCACCCCGCCTTCAGCAAGCTCTTCGTGGAAACCGAGTACCTGCCCGAGAGCGCCGCCTTGATCTGCGCCCGGCGACCCCGCGCCCGGGACGAGGCCCGCGCGTGGGCGGTCCACGTGTTGAGCGTGGACGGGAGGATGCAGGGGCCGGTGGAATGGGAAACCGACCGCGAGCGGTTCCTAGGGCGCGGCCGTAGCCCCGAGGATGCGGTGGCCCTCGACGGGCGGGCCCTCTCGGGCACCACAGGGGCCGTGCTGGACCCGATCGTCAGCCTGCGACAGCGCATCCGTTTGGCCCCCGGTGGATTCGTGCGCCTGTCCTTCGCGACGGGGATGGCCTTGAGCCGCGATGGCGCTCTGGCCATGGCGCACAAGTACCACGACCCCAGCGCCGCCGCGCGCACCTTCGCGCTGGCCTTCACCCAGGCGCAGAGCACGTTGCGGCACCTGGGCATCTCGAGCGACGAGGCCCAGCTCTTCGAGCGCCTCGCCTCCCGGGTTCTGTACACCGACGCCTCGCTGCGGGCGGGGCCGGAGGTCCTGGAGCGCAACGTGCTGGGCCAACCGGGCCTGTGGGCCCACGGCATCTCCGGCGATCTCCCCATCCTCCTCGTGCGCGTGGTCGATGAAGACGACATCCCCCTCGTCCTGCAGGTGCTCCAGGCCCAGGAGTATTGGCGGCTCAAGGGCCTGAGCGCGGACGTCGTGATCCTGAACGAGCATCCCGTGAGCTACCTCGACGAGATGCACGTCCAGCTCGCGGCGCTCCTCGACACCGGGCCTTGGGGGGCGTGGAAGCACCGGCCCGGGGGGGTGTACCTGTTGCGCGGCGACCGTATGAACGAGGCCGAGCGAACCTTGCTCGCCAGCGTGGCACGGGCGATCCTCAGCGGGGATCGCGGCAAGCTGTCGAACCAGCTGGATTGGCCCTATCCCGAGCCGCACACGGGGAACGAGCAACTCCTCCTACCACCGCCTCTGATTCCAGAGGCGGTCGATACTGCGATCGAGGTCCCCGCACTCGCCTTCGCCAACGGTATCGGCGGATTCGCCGACGGCGGGCGCGAGTACGTGATCGTCCTCGACGGAGACCAGGAGACGCCCCTGCCCTGGGTCAACGTCATGGCCAACCCCGGCTTCGGCACGGTGGTCTCGGCATCGGGCTCCGCCCATACGTGGGCAGAGAACAGCCGCGAGAACCGCCTCACGCCGTTCGCGAACGATCCCGTGACCGACTCGACCGCCGAGGCGCTCTTCTTGAGGGACGACGAGCGTGGGCTCGTGTGGTCTCCGACGCCGGGGCCAGTGCGGCGCACCGGCGACAGCGGGCGATTCGTGGCCCGGCACGCCGCCGGAGTTTCCCGGTTCACCCACGCCGCCCATGGCATCCTCCAGGATCTCGCCGTTTTTGTGGACGCGAAGGACCCGGTGAAGTTCTCACTCCTCACCCTCACCAACCGGACCGTGCGCCCGCGGCGACTGAGCGTGTTCGCCTACAACGAATGGCGACTGGGGCCGCCACAGTCCGGGGAACACCTGCACGTGATGACGCAGCTCGATACTGAGACGGCCGCCGTCCTGGCCACGCACCCCTACAACCAGGAGTTCGCGGGCCGAGTCGCGTTCGCCTCCACGAGCGAAGCGCCGAGCTCGGCGACGGGAGACCGTCTCTTTTTCCTGGGACGCAACGGCTCGCTGGCGAGACCAGCCGCCATGCGTCACCGCGCGCTGTCGGGCCAGTTCGGAGCGGGGCTCGATCCCTGCGCCGCCCTTCAGGTCGAGATCGGCTTGGCGCCGGGAGAGAGCCGCCGCCTCGTGTTCATTCTGGGACAGGGACGCGATCTCCAGCACGCCCGCGAGCTGGTGCATCGCCACGGCAGCGTGGCCGCCGCCGAGATCGCCCTGGAAGCGGTGCACCGGTTCTGGTCCGACACGCTGGAGACCGTCCAAGTGCACACGCCTGACGACTCCTTCGACCTGCTCATGAACCGGTGGCTCCTGTACCAGGATCTGAGCTGCCGGCTCTGGGCGCGGTCCGGCTTCTATCAGCCCGGCGGCGCCTTCGGCTTCCGCGATCAGCTCCAGGATGCCATGGCGCTCTCCCTGGCGAGGCCGGACATCTTGCGGGCGCACATCGTCCGGGCCACGGGCCGGCAGTTCCTCGAAGGGGACGTGCAACACTGGTGGCACGAGCCCTCTGGTCGTGGCACCCGCACCCGTTGCTCCGACGACCTCGTATGGCTGCCGTACGCCGTAGCGCATTACGTAGACACGACCGGGGACCACGGCATCCTCGACGAGCCCATCCCGTTCCTCGAGGCTCCGCTCCTCGCGTCCGGCGAGACGGAGGCCTACGGACAGCCGCGGGTCAGCACGGAATCGGCTTCGCTCTTCGAGCATTGCGTGCGTGCCATCGACAAAGGCCTGACCGCCGGCCCCCACGGCCTCCCGCTGATCGGCAGCGGCGATTGGAACGACGGGATGAACCGGGTCGGGCACCAAGGCCGCGGTGAAAGCGTCTGGCTCGGGTGGTTCCTGCACGCCGTGCTGCAGCAGTTCATTCCGTTGTGCGAAGCCCGGGACCCGGCGCGGGCGGCGCGGTACGCGAGCGAAGCGAGCCGCCTGGCGGGCATGCTCGAGCGATCCTGGGATGGGGAGTGGTACCGGCGCGGTTACTACGACGACGGCACGCCCCTGGGCTCGGCGCAGAACGACGAATGCAAGATCGACTCGATCGCCCAGTCCTGGGCCGTCCTATCCGGAGCCGCGCCAGTGAAGTATGCCGAGCGGGCCATGGACGCCGTCCGCACCCAGCTGGTGCGGCGTGGAGCCCAGGTCGTGCTGGTGCTCACTCCACCCTTCGACCAGTCAGCGCAGGACCCGGGCTACATCAAGGGATACCCACCCGGAGTGCGGGAGAACGGGGGCCAGTATACCCACGCCGCCGTGTGGACGGTCATGGCGGTGGCCCGGCTTGGCAACGGGGACGAGGCGGTGGAGCTGTTCCATCTGCTGAACCCGATCAACCATACGCGGAGTGCCGCGGACGTCGAGCGCTACAAGGCCGAGCCGTACGTCACCGCCGGAGACGTCTACGCTCATCCGGCCCACGTCGGGCGCGGCGGCTGGACGTGGTACACAGGCTCCGCGGGCTGGATGTATCGGGCGGGGCTAGAGAGCATCCTCGGTCTCAAGCGCCACGGCGCGAGTTTCGAGCTGGATCCGTGCATTCCCGCGGCCTGGCCCGAGTATTCCATCGTCTGGCGCTTCGGCCGCACCCGCTATGAGATCTCCGTGGTCAATCCGGAGCACCGGTGCCGGGGGATCGCGGAGGCCGAGCTGGACGGTGAGTCCGCCGATCCCGCCGCTATCCCTCTGGCCGACGATGGCGCCACGCACCGGGTGCGGGTGGTGCTGGGAGAGCGGATGCAGAGTGCGCCGAGGTCGACACGGCGCGGGACGGCCGCGCGGGCCTAGGCGCGTAACGCCTGAATCACCGGGAGCTTCGCTGCCCGCCGGGCGGGGAAGAAGCCGCCCACAACACCCATCACGATCGCAAACGCCACCCCGGAGGCAAGCAACCCGGGGGTGACGCGGAAGCTGAACGCGATTTCACTGAAGCTCGACCAGTTGGTGGTGCTCGTGACGATGCCATTGATCGGGAGGGCCAGCAGGGCGCCCAGCACCCCGCCCACCGCCGCGATCAACGCCGACTCGACCAGAAAGCTCGCCAGCACGCTGCGCGGGTGGAACCCGAGCGTCAGCAGGACCGCAATCTCGGGAGTGCGCGACGAGACTGCCGCGTACATCGTGTTCACGGCGCCGAAGATCGCCCCCACCGCCATGATGCCGGTGATGCCGAACGCCAGTACCCGGAGCATGACGCCGAGAATCCCGACCTGCTCGGCGTAGAACGTGGACTCGCGATGCGCGTTCACGGTCAGGCGCTGGTCGCTCTCGAGCGTCCGCTTGGCTTCATCGAACGCGGCAGGGTCCCGCAGGCGGAAGGTCACCGACTGGAAGACCTGACCTCGAAACACGGGCATGAACTGCTCGTTCTCACCCCAGATCTCGGACTCGAAGGCGGAGCCGCCCGCGCTGAAATGGCACACGACCGTCCAATCGCGCCCGGCGAATCGCAGCGTTTCGCCGACGCCTAGGTGGTCAAACCGCCCGATGAGCTTCTGTCCGACGCAGACTTCCGACCTGCCCGATCGCGGACGCTTCCCGGCGATGACCTGGACGTTGGCCCGCACGTTCCACGCCTGATCGCTGACGCCGCGTGCCACGACATTGGCCACCGCGCTGCTGTCGCCGGGGCGCGGCAGGGGCACCAGGACATACACCTCGGGACTCACGAGCGGACGCCCGTCCGGTCCGGTGGCGACGTGGGGGGAAGCGGCGAGGATGCTCACCGCATCCCGGGCGATGCCGCTCGCCAGCTCGGAATCGGCGCCGCGGCGCAGCACGAGGACATTGCCATCCGAGCCCGTCCGCGCCAATGCCGCCCGCAGCCCGTTCCCGAGCGCCAGCATGCCGATGAACACGGCGACGACCAGCGCGATGCCCAATGCCGTGAATGCCGTGGAAACCGGGCGCTGCAACACGCTGCGGGCGTTGTAAATCAGCGGGATCTTCATTATTCCACCCTCCGCAACGCTTGCACGATCGGCAGCCGGGCGGCCCGCGCCGCGGGCACCAGTCCGCTGGCGAGCATCAAGAGCAACGCGATGCCCCCGCCCATCACGAGCGTCCCGGTAGTGATGTCGAACCCGGGCAGAAAGCCGAACCCGTTGAAGTTGATGGCGCGGTAAAAGGCCTTCGCGGCACCGAGCCCGAGCAGTGCCCCTGCACCCGCGATCACACCGGCCTCGGAAATCACCAACCCGAAGAGGGTGCGATCGGAGAACCCGATCGTCTTCATGACCGCCACTTCGCCGGTGCGCTCACGGGCGCTCATCATCATCGCGTTCGCGGTGACCAGCAGGATGGCGAACACCACGGCCGTGCCGATCGTCCCCATCAAGAGGCTCACATTCCCCAACATCGTCGCGAAGCCCGCTTGGAACGCCTGCTCGGTCCCGGTCTTCGTCGCGGCGCTGGAATTGCGGAATTGGTCGTCGATCGCCTTCGCGATCGCGGCCGCGGCGCCGGGATCGCGGATCTGCACGATGAACCAGCCGGCAATCCCGGCATGGCCGAGGCGCTCGTCCAGGTACTCATGATGGAAGAGCAGCACATCGTCCCCGATCTGGGGCGCGGTGGGCGTGTACACACCGCGGATCGTGAATGTCCAGTCGCCGGGGAAGATGGTGCCTTGCAGCGTAACGTTCTGGCCCACCTGCCAGCCGTAGCGGTCGACCAGCCGTTTGCCGATGATCGCCGCCGTTCGCTCGTGCAGGAAGGCCTGTTTCTGGTCCTCCGGCAAGGAGATCTCGGGATACATGGCGAGATAGGACTCGGCATCCACCGCGAACTGGGCGAAAAACTGCTTGGTGTCGCCATAATGCCCGCCGAACCAGTTGGCCCAGCTCACGCTCTCGACGCCGGGCAGGGCGCGAATCTTGTTGGCATACGCCATCGGGAGCACGAACACGAGCCCGGTGGCGTTCAACGTCACCAGGCGCCGCGCGCTGCCGAATTGCGCGTTGGCATGGAGCGTCGTCACCACGGTCCGCAGCGACGCGAAGAGAAAGAGCGCGAGGGTCACGCTCGCGATCGTCAGCACCGTCCGGATTTTATGTCGCCCGAGGTTGGCGAGCACCAGCGGCAGGTATTTCATCGCGCCACCGCCTCCTTTTCGATCAACGTCCCTTTTTCAAGGTGGAGCACGGTCGTCGCCTGCTCGGCGGCGTGCGGATCGTGCGTCACGATCATGATGGTCTTCTTGAACTCGCTGTTGAGCCGCGCCAGCAGAGCCAGCACCTCGCGCGAGCTCTTGGCATCGAGCTGCCCCGTCGGCTCATCGAGCAGAACGAGGGTGGGGTCCCCCACGATCGCGCGGGCGATCGCCACGCGCTGTTCCTGGCCTCCCGACAGCTGCCGTGGATAATGCCGCATCCGGTCCTCGAGCCCCACCACGCCGAGCGCGATCCGCACCCGCTCCTCCCGCTCGCGCTTCGACAACCGGGTGAGCAACAGCGGCAGCTCGACGTTCTGGAAGGCGGTCAGCACCGGCAGCAGGTTCAACTGTTGGAAGACGAACCCCACGTGGCGGGCGCGCCACGGGGCAAGCTGAGCGGCCGTCATGGCGCTGACCTCTGACCCCGCGACCCGCACGATACCGCTCGTGGGCCGGTCGAGCCCGGCGAGCAGATTGAGCAGGGTGGACTTCCCCGACCCGGAGGGACCCATCAACGCCGTGAACGACCCCTCCGCGACATCTAGAGTGAGGCCGGTGAAGACCTCGATGCGTTCGGTGTCCCGCTGAAAGATCTTGTGGACGTCACGGATTTCAACCAGGGCCATGAGAATCTCGGGTGTGGGGTTGTCGAGTGTCGAGTGTCAGGGTGCGGCCGCGGTCTTGACCCGCATGCCGGCTCGGGGAACGTCGACGCCGCCCGCGAGCAGCATTTCACCGCCCGCCAGACCGCTGCGGATCTCGCGGAACCCGCCGCTCACCGGTCCCGCCTGCACCGCGCGGCGCTCGAGCCGGCCCTGCCGCACCAGCCAGACCACGCTCTCGCCGTTGTCGTCCCGCACCGCCGTCGCCGGCACCCGGATGCGGAGGGGGGCGTTGGCGGCCGCGCGGTGGGTCGTGTCGGTCTCGAGAAAGTCCACCCGCGCACCCATCTCGGGAAGGATGCGGGGATCGCGGTCCATGATACTCACTTTGACCTGGACCGTCGCCCGTTGGCGATCGGCCGTGGGCACGACCTGGCGCACCACGCCCTGGAATCCCGTGTCGGGGTAGGCATCGAGCGTGATGCGCGCCGGCTGGGCGTGCCGGATGCGCGCGATGTAGGCCTCGTTCACGTCCACTTCGACCTCGAGCGTGCCCAGATCGGCCATGGTTACGACGGCGCCACGGGTCAACCCACCCCCCACCGAGGGCGCCACGACCTCGCCCACCTCCGCTTCCTTGCGCAACACGGTGCCGGTGAACGGCGCCCGGATCACGGTGTTGTCGAAATTCGCCTGCGCGAAGCGCAGCCCCGCTTCCGCCGCGGCCACACGCGCCGTCGCTGCCTGTGCCCGGGCCGCCGCCTGTGCCGCGCGACTCTCGGCCTGATCCACGTCTTGCTGCGCCACCAGCTCCCGATTCTGGTCGTGTATGGTGCGCAGGCGTTGCGCCTCTCGCTCGAGCTGCTCGTGGTCGGCCGAGGCTTCGATCGAATCGGCCCGCGCCGAGGCGACGCCCGCCTGCGCCTGCGCCACGGCCGCCTGGTAGTCGGCGTTCTCGAGCCGGGCGATGATCTCGCCTTTGTGCACGAACGACCCTTCACTCACGCCCAGAGAGGCGAGCCGTCCGGCGACCTTGGACGATACCGAGGCCCGGGTGCGGGCGACCACGTAGCCGTTCGCCGTGACGCTAGCGCTCCCCGCCGGGCCGCCGGCCCCGCCGCCGGCGGTCGCGGTGGCGACCACCACCTGCACCGGGACCGCGCTGCCGCGACGCGCGAACAGCACCACGCCCCCCACCAGCACGACCGCGGCGGCCGCCAGGACCAGGTTGCGCGTGAAGGCGCGCCGCACCGCCGGCGATGCGTCGCGGTCGATGTGGAGCTTGGCGAGGTCGAGCTCAGGGTTGGTCATGGCGCTAGCGCCGGGAATCTACACAAGGGCGAGAGCGACGACCAATGACTACCGGGCGAGGCTCAAGGTTCTGCTAATGGCTCTGGGGACAGAACTTGGGCCAACGGGCAGGTGAAGCCAGGGAGCACGTCCTCGCTGTCGAGCGCGTCGTTCGCTCGCAGCACCGACAGGCTCCCATCTCGCCGGTAGACGCGCCACCAGGTGAAACATACCACCCTCATGGGGCGATGTTGGTCATTCCAGCTGCTGCATCGCCCTGGCGACGAGCGCTCGCGCCTGGTCGTAGGGAATCGTCCGCAGATCGACCGACAGCAGGACGTCATGCTTGACCGCGCTGAAGCCGAGGCCGGCGACGAGCGACGCCTCGTCCCAGGGGCCAGCAACCGCGCTGTCGTTCTTCAGACCTGAGCCTGTGTCGCTCATCTGCACGCCGATTCCCTGGGACCGTAACACGCCCTGCACTTGCTGCATGAAATTTCCAAACCCGGAATCCCGTGCTCCACCCGGAGGTACGCCACCCACCTGGCGCTGCACGATCGCTGCGGTCGAGCGGGCGCCCTCCAGGGCCGCGAAGCCGTCACGCCACTGCACCGTCAGTTGAACCTCTTGACCTCCGAGACCGCGACGAGCCGCGAGCGTGTAGGTGCAGCTCGTCTGGCTGCCGTCGGACACCGGATCGCTCGCCAGGGCCCCGATGATCGCCTCGACGTCGGCGCGAGAAACGAGCGCACACGGGTCACGCGGCGTGACGAGCGGCCCCGGTGCGGTGCGCGCCGCGGCCGCGCCGTCGTAAGGCAACGGCGCGCCGAGCCGCCCCAGCGCGATGTCGGCCACCCGCGCTGCGCCGGCGAGCCCCGCGCGGCTCCCCTCGTACCCGACATCCACCATGGCGTCGCCCTTGCGGGCCATGAGGTGACCGGGCAGCAGGTGGGCTTCGTCCCACTGTCCGTGTAGCGACGCCAGCTGCGCGCTGTCCACGCCGAAGACCGGGCTCGCGATTTGGACACCGAGTCCGATGGCGCGCATGCCGATCGCCGCGCCTTCGAAGTTCACATCCACGACGAGATGGCGACCGGTCTGCGCCTCGTAGCGGCAGGCGCTGCCACCCGACGCAGGATCACCGCTCCCATCGACGCGATACGGATCGTGGCGCAACGCGCCGAGGATCTGCTCGGCTTCGGTACGGCTCACGAGCGTGCACGGGTCGCCCCCGCTCGAGCCGGCCCGGGCCGCGCCCGCCCGCTGCAGCGAGTCGACCATGCGCGCGAAGCGGGCCTGCTGGTCCTTCATGCAGTCAGTCGCGGTGAGCGCGATGAGGAGGCGGAGTGGGATGGCAGCTTTCATGGGTCACACTCCATTGCAGTGCGTGCGGTTCATGCGTGCAGGGCCCGGTACAGCCGCGGGGGCTTCCAGGAAGGATGCTGCGTCGGCGTCCGCCAGCAGGGCGCGCACCGCGGAGCCAAACCTGGGGTCGCCGTTCGAGACTTGTGCTACGTACGCGACGCGCTCATCGGGTGCCAGCTCGAGCGCCCGGTCGAGAATGTCAAAGACCTGCCGCCACCGCACACTTCACCTGCGCGTCCGAGCGCAGCAGGTTCACTGCAGTCGCACGATCCGCGCGACTGACGGCACCCCATTGCCATTCACCAGGAACAGCATGTACGGCCCGGGGGGAGCGATGTTGCGGCTTGCCGGGAGCGTCACCGAGAGACCGCCGCTCACCGGCGAAAAGTTCAGCGAAATCAGCCGCTGGGCCTCGTCGAACGCGTGTGTCACCGAGCCGGTATGAATCAACCTCACCTTACTGATACCGGCGCCATCCGGCGTCTGTACGGTCAGGGTCTGGCCGTACCCTACCGTGCCGGTCACGCCCGTGACGCTCGGGCGTTGACCCTTGAAGAGGTAGGGCGGCGAGTAGATCTCAAAGTTCTCGTTGTCGATCGTCCCACCGCCGTCACCGCCACCGCTGTGAATCACTCGCCCATCCGGCAGCAGCAACGCCGTCGAGTGGTAGCCGCGGAGCAATGCGGCGCTGCTCGCCATCAACGTCCACGTGCCGGTGGCGGGATTCCAGAGCTCCGTCGCGTTGACGGCCAGCGAGGGATCGGAACGGTTACCGTTCACGCCACCCGTCACCAGCACCTGGCCGTCCGGGAGCGCGGTCGCGTTCAGGTTCCAGCGGGCGTAGGTCAGCGAGCCGGTATACGTCCACTGCGGGCTGGACTGATTCAGGTCGATGATCTCCGCGGTGTTGGTCGGGGACGAGTTGCCACCCACGTACATGATCTTTCCTGCCTCGTACATCACCGCCGATCCGTAACCGCGCGACCCAAAGTTCATGGACGGTCCCGAGGTCCAACTGCCGTTCCCCGCGACGTCGAGCCAGTGGGATCCTGCCGAAGGACCGGCCACGAAAATACGCCCGTCCGGCGCCACGAAGTCGCGTGGGTAATTCGGCAGCGCGAGACTCGCTCCGGTGAGCTGACGCCAACCCGTCCCGTCTCCGATCTCGGGAATTGGCACGGTCGCTCCGTTCTGGTCCGCGCCGGCGATCGTCACCACTTCGCCGTTCGGCATCGTGGTGTTGGTTGGGTACCACCGTGCATACGCCATGTTCGGCCCGGCGATCCACGAAGCGGTGGCGGGGTCGAATATATCGGAGTTCGGGTGGCCCTTGCCGTCGCCGGTCCCCCCGCCGCTGACGAGCAGCCGCCCGTCCGGGAGGAAGGTGTGCCCGCTGCAAAACATGAGTGCGGGACTCGGCTTCGCCGTGAAGAGGCCGGTCGCGGGATCCCACAACTGGGGGATTGCGCTACTGCCCCCGAAGCTCAGCACCCTGCCGTCGTAGAGCAGGTGGAGGTGCACCTGCACGATCGGCGCCGAAAGCACCGCCGACCATTGGCCCACCAACGCCGACTGCCCGCCTGTCGTCACCGTGATGATCGAGCTCCCGCTCTTCCCCTCGCTCGTTGCGGTGACCGTCGCCGTCCCCTGACCCGACCCCGTGACGAGACCAGAAGTCAATACCGTCGCGACCAGAGGCGCATTCGTGCCCCAAGTGATCGTGCGCCCGGTCAGCGGCTGGCTGGCCGCGTCCTTGGGCGTCGCGGTGAGCTGCACTGTGCCCCCGACAACGATGCTGGCCGACCCTGGAGTGACCTCGACCGAGGCCACCGCTGCGGCTGAAGCGGTGACGGTCACGCTCGACGTCCCCTTCACCCCCTCGCTCGTCGCCGAGATCGTTGCGGACCCCACCGCAACGCCCGTGACGAGTCCCGAGGGCGACACGGTCGCGTACTGGGGAGCGTCGCTGGCCCACGTGATCGCGCGCCCGGTCAGCGGCTCACCTCCGCCATCGAGGGTGTTGGCCGTGAGCTGCAGCGTGGTGCCCACCACCACGGTCGGCGACTGCGGACTGACTTCGACCGTCGCCACCGGCTCTACCGGTCCCTGATTGCCAGCCTTGATCTCGACCGCAAGAATCCCCGCTTTCGTGGAACTCGTCCAGCTCGCCCCGACCGTGTTCTCGTTCGTCGCCCATTCCGCTTGTAGCGCTGAGGTCTCCCCGGACGACACTTCAGCAATCTCCGTGAACCCGGGGGCGGGGGTAACGGTGGGGCCGTTCTTGGCCACGCCGACAACGCCGTAGGCCACGTCGTTGGCGGCGCCGAAGGGACCGAGCGGGACCGCCAGGCCGGTCGCGCCATCGCTGCGCCCCGTGCCGGTCTGCACGATCGCCCCCGAGCCATTGGTGCCGCCGGTCTCGACGCCGTCCCACTGCGACACGATCCACTGCACGTTGGAGACGCTGCCGCTGAAGGTGATCGTGATGGGGCCGCTGCCCGGGGAGGCGCTCAACGCCCGGAAGATCACAAGGCGCTTGGTGGGCAGCGTTTGAGTGTCGAAGTCCACGCTCGCCACCATGTCCCACGCCGCCATGCCGCCGCCCGTGATGATCGGGCTGAGCGCCCCGGATGAGCGACGCATCAGCACGGCCACTGTGATGAGCGCATTGGGTGCGGGGGCGATTGAGGCGGTCGTGTAGACCTTCTGGTTCGCCGCGTTGTTGCCTGACGTGAGCAGCGTCTGGGTGATCGTCGCCGCGGTCTGCGCCGTCACCAGTACGGTGTCGGTCTGCGTGATCGCCGTGACACCGATCTTGGCCGAGACGATTGTCGTCTCCTCCATCGTCGAGGTCAACGTCCCGGTCGTCACGCCGCTCGAGTTGGTCGTGTCCGCGGGTTGCGTGAGCACGCTCATGCTCCCAGTCTGCGCCAGTACGACCGTGGCGCCGCTGATTGGGTTCCCGCTGGCATCCTTCGCCGTCACCGTGATGGTCGAAGTCCCGCCCCCGGTGGCGATCGAGGTCGGCGCGGCCACGACGCTCGATTGGCTCGCCGACACCGGCCCGGGCGTGACGGTCACCGCTGCCGTCGGAGTGATCGCCGTCCCATTGGCTTTGGCGGAGACGGTCTTCACCTCCGCTACCGTGGAGGTGAGCGTTCCTGTTGCCACACCGTCGGCACCGGTTACGCCCACGGGCTGTGTCAGCGCATTCCCCGTCCCCGTGGCGGCCAGCACGACCGTCGCCCCGCTGACCGGCTGATCGTTGGCGTCCTTCACGGTCACAGTAATGGTCGACGTTGCGCTGCCCGCCGCGATCGAGGTCGGGAGTGCTGTCACGGTGGACAGGGCGGCCGAGACACCACCGCCGCCGCCACCCGCACCGGAGGCCTTGATCTCGAGGCCCAAAGCCGCGCCGTTCAAGCTGGCCCAGCTCGCATCGATCGTGTTGTCATTGGTCGCCCATTCCGCTTCGAGATCGGCAGGCGTGCTTTCGCCAGAGGGCTGTTCGCTGATCTCAGTGAAACCCGTGCCGGGGGTGACCGCGAGAGCATTCTTGCTTACGCCGAAGACCCCATAGGCCACGTTGTTGGCGTCCGCCAAGGCACCGAGCGTCACCGCCAGGCCGTTCACCGCATCGGCGCGGTTCGAGCCGGTCTGCACGATGGCACCCGCCCCGTTCACGCCGGAAATGTCAACGCCGTCCCATTGCGACACGATCCACTGGCAGTCGGATTGGCTGATGCTGTACGTGATCGTGAGCGGACCGTTCCCGGGCGCGGAGCTCATGGCCCGGAAAATCGTCAGGCGCTTGTGCGGTGTGGCGACGGCGTCGAAGGTGATGGACGCCACCTCGGTCCAGGTGGTCATGCCGCCGCCCGACATCGTGGGGCTCGGGGCGGCACTCGATGAATTGTGCCCCATCACCGCGACCGTGACGAGCGCATTGGGGGCCGGGGAAATCGAGGCGGTACTGTAGATCTTCTGGTTGACCGTGTTGTTTCCGGAAGTGAGCAGCGTGTGGGTGATGGCCGGAGAGATCAGCGCCACCGTGGCGTCATTCACACTCGTCTCGGAGGAAGTCGTCGGCGCTCGATGATCGACGCAGGTGACCAGTGGAGCGACCAGCGCGATGGCGAGTATTCTGGAGCCACGGTTCACGGCGGACCTCCTGCCTGGCGTCCCCATCCGCAGGCGGGCCCCAAAACCCAAACGGCCCCTAGCCCCGGACGAGGCACGGATGCGATACCGAGCACTTTATATGCCATGGGCGGAGTGCCATCACGCCGCTCGACCTTCACGGGCAGGCTCAATTCGCGACAACAAAGGTCACGACTTGCACTCCAGCACTCTTCCCATCAGACGCTACGAGCACGAGGCGGTGCGTGCCGTTTGCCAAAAGCCGGGTATCGACGGTCACATCGCCGTAGTACCCGGCGGCCGCTACGCGCGTACCTTCGCTACCAGCATGGAAGTTAGGATCGAGGAACACGCCCCCCGGCCCCAATTGCAGCAATTGGACGCGGAATTTCCACAGTCCCGAGACCGGAGCCACGGGCAACAGCGAGAAGAAACGCGCGTTCTGATAATCATGTCCTTCATACCACCCGCGCGCCTCTGTCCAGGGCGGTGTCCGATAGGTCGGCGTACAGGACCGCACGCACAGTTGCCAGCCGGTCGAATTAAACTGCCGCTTACCATCGGCATTGTTCTGAATGTTCGCCGTGACGTGAGTCTCCCGACGACCCGTCCCCCATAACCCGAGATCGAGGTCGACCGGCACCCACGCGGTCACATCCGCTGGCCCAATCGTCAATGGGAACTTGATCGAAGCCGATCCCCCGGCATCCTGGAATCGCAAGTAATTGGTGCGCCCAATCTGGTCATGGAGCAGCACCCGCACATCGAGGTGCAACACGCCGTCGACCAGGGCGTCGCTCCCATCCGGGTTCACCGGCCAGCACATACCGACGTGAATGTGATGACCGACGCTGGTGGGAATTACCAGACCCGCAGAGTCCCACCACGCTTGACTCTCCAGCCAGATGCGGGGCTCAGGATAGCCGGTACATGCCAGCGGATCAGCGACAGTCTGCGCCCTCACCTGCACCCTCGCGGTCTGCGTAATCGCGATATCGTTGATGGTGGCCGAGACAGTCGCCAACTCTTCCACGGTCGAGCTCAGCGTCCCGGTCGCCACGCCGCTCGCGTTGGTCGTGGCCGCGGGCTGCGTGAGGCTCGCGCTCCCCGTTGTTGCGAGTGACACGGTAGCGCCACTGATCACGTTCCCGCTGGCGTCCTTTGCCGTCACCGTGATGGTCGACATCCCGCTCCCGGGCGCGATCGAAATCGGCACAGCCGCGACCGTCGACTGACTCGCCGACACCGGCCCGGGCGTCACGGTCACCGTCGCCTTCTGCGTGATCGCGGTCCCGTTGGCGGTGGCCGAGATGGTCTTGGCCCCCGCGACGGTCGAGCTGAACGTGCCCGTCGCCATCCCGGTGGCATCGGTTGTGTCCGCCGGCTGCGTCACCGAGTTTCCTTTCCCGGTGGCCGAAAGCACGACGGTCGCCCCGCTGATCGGGTTGTTGCTCGCATCCTTCACCTTGACGGTGATCGCTGACGTCTCGCTACCCGCCGCGATCGAAGCCGGTGACGCCGTGACGGTGGACGAAGCGGTGGAGCCGGCCGCGACGGTGAAGGCGTTCGAGACCGCGTCCGTGAGACCGTCCGAGCTTGCCTGGAGCGTGTAGCCGGTGCCCGCCTTGTTGATGCTGAGGTCGTCGAAAGACGCCACGCCGTCAACGGCGGGCAGTGCCGCCGTCCCGGACAGAGTCCCGGCGCTGGGGTTCGTCGCGATCGACAGGGCGATGGTGGTGGTGGATTTCACCAGATTGCCGTACTGATCGCGGATCCGCACCTTGACCGGCGGCGTGATCGTGGCGCCGGGCGCGGTCGCGCCGGGCTGGGCCGAGAAGACGAGCTCGGCCGCGGCGCCGGGATCTACGACGACGGTCGGCCGCTGGCCGAGCGTGACGCCGCCGGCGACGGCAGTGACCTGATAGGAGCCGGCGACGGTCGCGCTCAACGTGCCGGTGGTCACACCGCCGACGGTCGGGTTCGCGGGCTGGGTGATGGTGTTGCTGCCCGGCGCGGAGAGCGTCACATGCACGCCGCTGATCGGAAGGCCGTCGCCGTCGTTGACGGTGACAGTGATGGTCGAGCTACCGCCGGCGGTGATCGGCGAGACGACGGTGACCGTAGATTGTGACGCGGACACCCCCCCGCTCGGCGCGCCCGCCTTGATCTCGATTCCCACCGCCCCGCCGTTTAGCGTAGCCCACGTTGCAGCGATGGTGTTGAGGTTGGGCGCCCATTCCGCTTCGAGATCACCCTGGGGGCTTTCGCTCGAGGGCTGTTCGGCGATCTCGGTGAAGCCGCCACCGGGGGTGACCGCGAGAGCGTTCTTGTTTACGCCGAACACCCCGTAGGCCAGGTTGTTGGGGTCCGCCAAGGCAGCGAGGGTCACGGTCAGGCCGTTCCCCGCATCGGCACTGTTCGAGCCGGTCTGCCCGATCGCGCCCGCTCCGTTCACGCCCGTGACGTCCACACCATCCCACTGCGACACGATCCATTGGCAGTTGGATTGGCTGCCGCTGAATGTGATCGTGAGCGGGCCGCTGCCCGGCGAACCGCTCATGGCCCGGTAGATCGTCAGGCGCTTGTGGGGCGTAGCGACGGCGTCGAAGGTGATGGTCGCCACCGCGGTCCAGGCGGACATGCCGCCACCCGACAGCGTGGGGCTTGGAGAGGCGCTCGAGGAATTCGTGCCCATCACGGCGACCGTGACGAGCGCATTGGGGGCCGGTGTGATCGAGATGGTACTGTAGATCTTCTGGTTGACCGTGTTGTTTCCGGAAGCGAGCAACGTATGGGTGATGGCCGAAGAGACCAGCGCCGCCGTAACGTCATTCGCATTCGTTTCGGGAGCAGTCGTCGGCGCTCGGTGATCGACGCAGGTGATCAGTGAAGCGATCAGCGCGATGGCAAGAATTCTGGAACCACGATTCACGACGGACCCCCAGCCTGGCTGTCCCCATCACGCAAGCCGAAACGAAACTGTTGAGTATAGCATGACTCAGTTAACGGTGTTAGGGCCGCGCGCAATCCTAGACCAGGTGCCTAACAATTTTAGGAAGGAAGGCAGGTGTGGCTAGCAAGTGATGCGGTGACGCAACGCTACGTAGTGGAGCGGATGGGATTCGACGCGACCGGCCCGTCAGGGCCGGCGCCGGGCGAAGGCCCGGCGAGCGCAGCGAGGCCGCGTAGCGGCCGAAGCTGAACCCACGACCCCTGGTTCGACACCAGGCACCAGCTTGGACGCGCTTGCGCGCGGAGCGGCGCCCCCACCAAGAGTGAGGCGGGGGAACCGCAGACTAGCAGGCCAGCCGCGCGTGCTGCATTGTCTCTCGCAATGGCCACCGTCCCGAAGCTCCCGCCCGAGTGGTATCACCGCCGCTTCCAAGCGGTCGGCCGTGCGCAGTCGCGTTACTTCCTGCTGTCTCTCCTCGTGGCGGCCTACACGTTTGGTCTGTCGTACACGCCGGACGACACCGTGAACGTGACGATCCTGGGTCTCTCTCACGTGCCGAGAGCGATCGTCAACGCCGCCGCGACGGTAGTGCTGAGCATTCTGCTGCTCGCGCTGTTCGGATCCCTCCAAGCAGCTCGGGAAGCAGGTGCAGAGTTGCGCGCTCGGCTCAGTGACGACAACGTGACCCAGGTCCCCTGGCACGTAATCGACGAACATCCGAACGTCGCGGACTTCGTCGGCTACGCCAACCACAAAGGCGGGATGCCCCGCGCGCGGCCACCGTTCGGCGTGCTCGTGTTCTACCCGCTGCCAGTCATCGCCTTCGTCGTGTGGAACGTGTTGTTGTGGCGCCAAGGGTTCATCGCACCTACGCTCGAACCCGGCTGGCTCGACTGGGTCTACGACGCCTGCACGTTCCTCGTGTTCGCCGTGCTGTGGTGCACGGCTGAGTTCGTCCGTCGCCGCTTGGAGTTGTTTCGCACTGGGAGCTGACCCCAGCTGTTGAGTCAGTTCACGGATCAGCCTGGGCGCGGAATCCGCACAACTAACCCGGTTCGGGGTGCGTGAGACGCCCGTGCACGCGCCGGCGCGCGATGTAGCGGAGATCGTAGCGGAGGTTGGTGATGCTGAGCGCCGACTCACCAGAGAGGCGCGCGCGGGGCAACGACTTACGTAGTGGAGCGGATGGGATTCGAACCCACGACCCCCTGGTTGCAAAGCAGATCGAGCATGAACCGAGTTACGACAAATTGTAGCACTAAAACGCGGTGTTCTGGGCATCGGAGTCGTGACTCCAGAAGACGAAAACGACCTCAAGTAGTACGAAACTCACACCTCAACTCACACCACGGCGACCCCCTGGCATACTTACAGGGGGTCGCGGGTCGTTCACTCGTGCAGGGCCTGGTAGAGCCAGCCCTTGGCCTTGACCCAATCCCGCCGGATGGTTCGGGGCGTGACCGCCAACGCCTCGGCCGTTTCCTCCTCGGTCAGGCCCCCGAAGAAGCGGCACTCGACGACCCGGCTCAAACGCTCGTCCAGCTCCGCTAGCCGCACCAGCGCCTCATCGAGGGCGATCAGCGTGTCCGACCGCTCTTCTGCGACAAGCGCCGCATCGTCCAGGCTGATCCGTGCCTGCTCTCCGCCGCGCTTCAGCGCGCGATGCCGCCGAGCGTAGTCGACCAGGATGCGCCGCATGGCGCGCGCTGCCACCGCGAAGAACTGCGATCGGTCGGCCCACTGAGCACGGGTCTGATCCACGAGTTTGACGTACGCCTCATGGACGAGGGCGGTCGTGCCAAGGGTGTGCTCGGGACGCTCGTGCCCCAGCTGACGGTGGGCGATGTGGCGCAGCTCGTCGTAGACGAGCGGGAACAGCCGGTCGAGGGCGCCACGGTCTCCCGCCCGCCAGGCCAGCAGCAGTCCAGTGATGTCGTGATCGGTGTTCATCCGCCGAGGCCCGATGGAGTTAGGGCCCTCGCTCCTCTAGAAGGATGGGTGCCCTCTCCCGTGCCCGCAATATCCGGACCGACATGAACGTCACATTGCTGTCCGCTTCCCACGTCCGTCATACGCGCTAATTGCAGAGAGATATGGTTATGAAGCCCCAAGGAGGGGAATCCAGCCGGGGAGGGACGATGGCGAGCAAACTGGTGGTTTCGCTACTCGGTCTGCTCTGGGCCATGGGTCCATTGCACGCGCAAGAGGTGACTGGAGCGCTCGAGGGACGCGTGGTCACTGCGCAAGGCGAGGGGATCGATGGAGCCCGAGTCACCGTCCTCGGAGCCGCACTGCAGGGGACCCGGAGTACCACGACCGACGTGCGAGGCCGCTTCGTCCTTCCCTCGCTGCCTGCCGGGTCGTACGCCGTCGCGATCCGTCGCATCGGCTACGGCCCGGTTCGTTTCCAAGATGTCCCGGTCCGTCTGGGAAC
>JBGQFX010000024.1:0-45107 GCA_041497135.1 Gemmatimonadota bacterium
CTGGTTGAACCGCCCGGGTGGCAGCTTCAACCCGGGGGCGTGGATCCCGATCCGGTAGCCGAGCTCTATGAAGGCCCCGAACTCGTTGGTCGTGAAGATGTGCCGCACCCGATCGGTGAGCCGTTCGGCGACGTACCCGGCGTAGTCGCCGAACGCCTTCGCGGTATCGCGCGACTCCCATCCCCCCACCCGGTCCTGCAGGGCCTGCGGCAGGTCCCAGTGGTACAGCGTGGCGTAAGGCTCGATCCCGTTGGCGAGCAGCTCATCCACCAGCCGGTTGTAGAAGTCGAGACCCTTCGGGTTCGGCGCTCCGGTCCCTTGGGGGAAGACGCGCGGCCAGGCGATCGAAAAGCGGTAGGCCTTGACGCCCAGCGCCTTCATCAACTGCACGTCGTCCTTGTAGCGATGGTAATGGTCGTCGGCGACGTCGCCCGTCGCGTCGTTTGCGACCTTGCCGGCGGTGTGCGAGAAGGTGTCCCAGATCGAAGGCCCGCGACCGTCCTCCGACACGGCGCCCTCCACTTGGTAGGAGGCCGTCGCCGTTCCCCAGAGAAAGCCGTTCGGGAAGCCGCGCCCCTCCGGTCTTGCGCCAGCGGCTCCCTGGCCGGCCTGCGGTCCGAGCGGGAGGGCGGATGTTACGGATGTCGTCGAGGCACCGAGCGCGGCTGCGCCGGCGAGCTTCGCAAAGCTGCGTCGCGTGAGTTTGTCGGCCATACGGGGTGAACTCCTCGGGAAAATGCCGGAAACGGTGGTGGCTCCAACTCGCAGGGCGCGCCGCCCACGCGCGACGCGCCCCTTTCTTCCCTTACCGACCCCGCGCCCCTACGGCCGACGCGCTGGCCGCTTTGGCATCCAGAACGCCGGATCCGTCGCCCGCGTTTCCGCCGACACGTAGCTCATCGTCGGATTGAGCGCGAAGCGGTTCGTCTCCGAATTGATCAGGGCGTCGGTCGAGAACTTTTGCATGGTGGCCTGCTCATCGGCCGTGAAGCTCTGCATCGTCTTCTGCCCATTCGCCATCACGGCGTCGAACTGCGCATACGACTCGACCGACGTGAACACCAAGAACGTGGGCCCGGGCATCCCCGCCATGATCTGGTAGACGCGGTAGCTGAAACCGGTCGCCGCCCGGTCGGTCGCCGCACCGTACACTTTAGCGGCCGCTTCGAACTCGGACTCGTGCCCCGGCCGTACGCGGAAGATCGTGATTTCCCAGAAGCGCACCTTGGTGAGGTCGGGGAAGGCGCCGTGGCTCAGATCGGTGCGGGCCGTCGCTTGAATGGTACGCGAATCGTTGAGGACCTCGGCGTCCGCGCGGGCCAGCCGGGCCAGCGCGGCAGCCAGTGCCGTGTCGGAGCTCTGCAGCTTCAGCTCGTCGGCGTACGCGGCGTTGGACGCGAACGGCGCGAGAAACCAGGCTTCCTGCGCTCCCGTGAGCGAAATCGCCGCAAGGTAGTAGTTCGGGGACTTGGCCTTCGCGAACGCCGCGGGCCACCCCGCCTCGATCCGCTCGTGCTCGGCGCCGCGGCCGACCTTCACTTGCTCACGGTAGATAGTGAGCAGCGGCGGCTGCGATGCCGGCAACGCCTGGCCCTGCGCCAGGGTGGCTGTGACGCCGAGGCACAGCAACGACGGCAATGCGAGCAGCGTTTTGGTGACTCTCATGGTGGATCCTCACTCAAGGGGCTGGCCGGACGACCGGGCGCATGCTGCGGCGCGGTTGGGGGAGCTCGCTTCGAGGGGCCGAAGCTACAGGCCGAGGGGGGTGTGTCAAACTCACCGCCACACGGTAGCCCGGTAGCGCCGGTTCACATGCGGCCGCTCCACGACATGATTAAAAACTAGAATCGCCACGTGGTCGAACAGCGCCGCGCCGAGCCCCGGGAGTGACGCGACGCCCAGCGCGAGCCCCCAGAGATGCAGATTCCCCACCGTGTACATCGGATTCTTGAGGAAGCGATACGGCCCGGCGGCCGGCTCGAGCGGCGCAGTGGGTGCGCTGAAGAAATCGCGCCAGTAGTAGCGGTCGGATCCTGCCGCGGCCCGCGCCCAGAGCTTCACGCCGATGCCGACCCCGGCGAGTGCTGCGCCGAGCGCGACCAGGAGCCACCAGGGCGCCGCGACCGGCAGCGTCCCCCGGGTGAGCAGGCACAACACCACGAAGCCCACGCCGTCGTTGTTCATCAGCGCGGCCGCGACGCGCCGGAAGCGCCGGAATCCCACTTCGGCGCCGTAGGTGCGGGCATAGTGGCCGGTGTGCCGCTCGCGCCGCAGCGCCCACCCGACCCACAGCACGTACGCCAGCCGGCTCGTCAGGTGATACGCGAGCGCCAGAATGCCCCAGACGTTCATGGGCGGGCACCATACAGGGGTTGCGCCTGCCGGGCAACTGACCTCGTCGGAGATCTCCGGCTACAATGAATACCATGAAGAGACTCTTCTACCTCGGCATCTTCCTGCTGGTGCTGTTCGAAGTCGCCAATGTGTATTTCATCATGCCGCTGCCCTACAGTCAGCGCGTACGCAGCATCGACGTGGCGTATTTCCTGCACGTGTGGCGGTGGCCGTTCCGAGTGATGTGCGCGACGTTGCTCGTCAGCGGCGCACCGGCTGCCTGGCGCGTTCCCGGTTGGCGAAAGGTCGGGGTTCCGGCGTCCCTCGTGGTCGCGGGGCTCGTCGCCTACGCGACGAACTATCCGATGGCCGCCGACCACATGTTCCTCGCGCCGACATTGCTGCTCATGCAACCCGCCGAGCGCAATAGCGTGGAGCGGAACCGCCTCGTCGTCGGTATCGACGTTGCCGGCGAGGCCCGCGCGTATCCGGTCCAGTTCATCGGCTACCACCACCAGGTGCGCGACACCGTTGGGGGACAACCGGTGCTGGTGAGCTTTTGCACCGTCTGCCGGACGGGTCGGGTGTTCATCCCCGTGGTGGACGGTCACTCCGAGACGTTCCGCCTGGTCGGGATGGATCACTTCAACGCGATGTTCGAGGACCAGACGACCGGCAGCTGGTGGCGGCAGGCCAATGGCGAGGCCATCGTCGGGCCCGCGAAGGGGAAGGTCCTGCCCGAGATTCCCAGCCGGCAGCTGGCGGACCTTTCAGCCGGGAACCAAGACGTACTAGGTCAGCGCTGGATGCGGAGCCCGTCCTCCACGCTCGTGACCCCGGGAATATCCCGGACGGCGTGCTCGATCTGGTTTCGTTCCGCGATTGACGGCACACGACCGCGGAGCTCCACCACGCCGCCGTGGGTTTCCACGCGCACATGCTTGGCCCGAACGCGCCGGATCGCCGCGACGACCTTGGCCTGCAACTCTCCCGTCACGTGCATCGGCCGAACGGTGATCCGATTGACGACGCCGGTGAGGCCGACCAGCGGCTCGACCGCCGTCTCGGCGGCCGTGCGCTGATGCTCGCGATCGACTGCGCCGCTCAACGTCACGGTCCCGTCGCGCACTCCGACGTCGATCCGGTCCTGCGGCACGAGCGCGTCCCATCCGAGTACGCGCCGCACTTCTTCTTCGATACTGGGGTCCGTGCGCACGTCGGCGGGGTTCAGCTCGACGCGAATCCGGTTGGTCACTGCGACGACCCCGGGAACCCGGCACGCGGCCCGTTCGGCGACGGCCTTCTGCGGATAGCACCACACGGTTCCGGACAACGTCACCTGGCTGCCGGTCACGTCCACGACCAGGCGATCGCAGCAGGCCTCGAGCTCGGGCTCCCAGCGCAGCTCCTCCCACGCATCATCCTGCAGTTGCGACGCCAACCCGTCGCCCTCGCCTTCGGCGCGCCACATCTCGAACGAAAAGCCGCCGCTCGCTGCGTCCATGTCCGCCTCCCTTCGCCTGCAACAGCACAAGACTGGCCCTCGGCCAGCCTACGATGCCCTGTCTGAGGAGGCGGTGAAGAAAGTCGGAACGTTCGCTCAGGGAATGCCGCTCGCCGTCCCTCCGCCCGCTCCATTCAAGTGCCGGGCGAGGTAGTCCGTCATGGCCTGCTGAATCAGAAACGCGCTCTGGGCGTTATAGGCCGCCCCGTGGTGCCCGGGGGGATAGATGCGCAGCTCGGCGTCGATCCGGGCCTCGGTGAGCGCCGTGAGCAGCTGCATGGTGTTCTGCGGATGGACGTTGTCGTCCATCATCGAGTGAATAAGGAAGAGATGGCCCTTGATCTGCCCGGCGTGCTTGATCGCGGAGCTTGAGTCGTACGCGGCGCCATTGTCCGGCAACAGGCCCATGTAGCGCTCGGTGTAGATCGTGTCGTACAGCCGCCAGTCGGTCACGGGGGAGTTCGCGATCCCGACCGTGAACAGATCCGGGTACATCTCCATCGTGTACACCGTGCTGTAGCCGCCATAGCTGGTTCCGATGATCGCGACATGCGCCGCATCGGCGTAGCTCCGGGTGGCGAGATACCGCGCCGTCTCGGCGAAGTCGTGCGCTTCCCAGTAACCCAGCCGCTTGTAGCTGGTCTTCATGAAGTCGCGGCCGTAGTTGTTGGTGCCGCGATTGTTCACACCCACCACGATGTACCCCTGCTGCGCCAGCCATTGCGACCAGCCGCTTGTGCTGAACGAGTTGTACACCTGCTGCGAGCCCGGACCGCCGTAGATCGCGAACACCATGGGATAGCGGCCGGGTGGAATCGAACGGCCACGGCTTGATGACCGAGGCGTCGATGTGCGCCGAATCGCTGGTGGTAAAGCGCACGAGCTCGGGCGCCGAGTACGCGTGCGTCGCCAGCCACTGGGTCACCATGGCATTGTCCTCGAGCCGCTTCAGCATCCGGGTCCCCGTGGCCCACAGCTCCACCTGCCGTGGCTGGCTCACCGCCGACCAGCGATCGATGTAGTAGCGCGTGTCGGGGGACATGTCGATCGAATGCGTCCCTGTAGTGGTCGTGAGCCGGCGCGTGCCCGTACCGTCGAACTTGACGGCGTACAGCTGGCGCTCGAGCGGAGACGCGGCGGTCGATGTGTAATAGATGGTGCCGCGCGGGACGTCGACGCCTTCGATGCGCACCACGCTCCAACGGCCGTGGGTCACCTGATTGATCAGCCGGCCGGAGTAGTCATACCGGTAGATGTGCTGCCAGCCGTCGCGATCGGAGACCCAAAGGAATTCGTTGCGACCAGCGGGGAAACTCATCAGGTCCTGCACGCCGGCGTAGAAATCGTACACGTCGAGCCAGGTGTCCGAGGTATCCGTGAACACCAGGCGCTTGCCCCCGGTCCTGACATCGAAGAAGTAGAGCTTGAGCTGGTTCTGCGCCCGGTTGAGGGTGAGCAGCGCGAGCGTATCCGGCCGGCTGGTCCAGTAGATGCGCGGCACGTAGTACTCGCCGGCGATGCCGGGGTCGAGCCACACGCGGTGACCCGTCCGGACGTCGACGACGCCGATCTCCACTGTGGGATTCGAATCGCCGGGCTGCGGGATGCGGATCGTGGTCCAGTCGGGATGCGCGCCCGCGAAGTCCGAGAACTGCAGCACGGGCTCCGGGCTTTCATCGTCTGCCAGTACGCGATGTGGCGACTGTCGGGCGACCAGCTCCACGCCTGCGCGAGACCGAATTCCTCCTCGTATACCCAGTCGAAGTGACCGTTGTATCGGGTGGGCGTGGCGTCGTCGGTGAGCCGGGTTTCCTTCGCAGCGGCGAGATCGTAGGTGAACAGATCGCCGTCCCGCTCGTAGCCCATCAGGGCCCCGTCGGGTGAGAGCTCGGCGGTGCGCGCTCCGCGCGCCCCCAACGCGAGCGAGTGATCGGCCAATGCGTACACGTAGTAGTCCGATGTTCCCGAACGGCGATACAGCTGCTGGAAATGGGTTTGGAATACCAGATGTTTGGAATCGTGCGCCCATTGGAACGACTCGTACTCGAACGGCTCGGCCGTGTCGGGGAAAGTGAGGCCCTCCGCCCGGAATAGCAGGCTGTCCAGCCCCGTGGCCGGGGCGGTGATGTGAATCGACTCGCCGGAGTCGGACCGCGCGATGTAGGAGTAGCGTCGCCCGCCGTCGATCCAGTTCACGTCGCGGGGGCCATAGCCACCGCCCAGAACGCCGCCCGCGCGCATCGCGTCCTGCAGCGAGGCGAAGCGGGCCTTCTCCTGCGCCGACAACCAGACCGGCAGGCTGAGGGTGACCAGCAGGGCGAGGCATTGACGGATTCGGGAACGCGGCATCGCGTGGGCTCTCGAGAAGAAGGTGTGCAGGAGATCGCGGAACGCACCGGAAGATGCGCGCGCGCGCCTGCGCGCGCTATCGAGGACATGTTGCCGAGGTCCAAGGCGAGGTATAACGTTGCGGCCTGACACGTGACTTCGAACCACAAACGGGGAGCCGGCAATGGCAGCAGCGACACAAAAGAACCAGGAGCGGATCATCGCAAACGAAAAGAGGATCCTTCGGAACCAGCGTCGGTTGTTGCGGATCCTCGACAATGAGAAAAAAATTCTGCAGAACCTCCAGGCGATGATCAAGAACCAAAAGAAGATCTTGGCGAATCAGAGCAAGATTCTCGCGAAATAGCGGCGCGCCCCCGCCTGCCTCGGGCTAGCGCGCGTCGATGACGAGGTCCACGGCGCCGGTGTAGGATCGCCAGCTCGCGATCTCTTCACCGAGCGCCCGCTTGCCCGCCGCCGTCAGGTCGTAGTACCGCGCGATGCGATTGTGTTCGGTCGTGCGCCAGTAGGACGTCAACGCCGCAGATCTGCCGGCTGTACTACGACACCGGTCGCCGGGAGTACGCGAAGACGGGTGAGCGGAGCGCCGTGCTCACGACGCACGAGGCGGAGACGTTTTCCGCGCCCGACTGTCTGACCGTCATCGGCTGGCACCGCCGGGCGGTCGAGCTGTGCGGTGCGACGGAGATCGAGATGGTCGAAGCGGAAGGCCGGGCGGGGGGCGGAAAGGCCTGTCGTTACCGCATTTCCTGGGCATGACCCCCCCCTGCTTGCGGGTCTCCCGATTGGCAGGCACAATAGTCCCCTTGGCTTGAGGTAGTGTGGATCACATGCAACAAGGAGGGACCGTGCGTAATCGAGCATTGTTCGTGGGAGTACTGCTGCTCGTCGCGGCGGCGTTCGGCGTGCGAGACGCCCGAGCGCAGGCGCGCGTCGTCACTGGACGAATCACGAGCGGGCAGACCGGCCAGCCGATCGGCAGCGCGAACGTGTCCGTGCTGGGCACGATCATCGGCGCCGTGACCAACGAGCGCGGTGAGTATTCACTGTCGGCGCCGACCGGCGCGGCCCGGCTGCTGGTGCGCGCCGTCGGCTTCAAGCGCCGCACGGTGGCGGTGGCGGCCGAGCAGGAGACGGCGGACGTCAGCCTCGATCAGGACATCTTTAACCTCGAGGCGGTGGTCGTCACCGGTCAGGCGACGGCCGTGGAGCAGCGGAACCTGGCCAACGCGGTTGCCACGATCGCGCCCGAGGTGCTGACTCGGGCACCCACGGGGACCATCGAAAGCGCGCTGCAAGGAAAGATCCCCGGCGCGCTGGTGCAGATGAACTCGGGGGCGCCCGGCGGCGGAGGGCAGATCACGCTGCGCGGCGTTTCCACCATCAACGGCAGCGTCAATCCGCTCATCGTGCTGGACGGGCTGGTGATCTCGAACGACGCGCTCGCCAGCAACATGAACGCCGTCACCGCGGCGGGCGCCGGCGGCAACGCGTCGAGCCAGGACAACCCCGTCAACCGCATCGCCGATCTGAACCCGGCCGACATCGCGAACGTCCAGGTGCTGAAGGGGGCCTCGGCCGCGGCGATCTACGGATCGGAAGCGGCCAACGGCGTCATCATCATCACCACCAAGCGCGGCCAGTCCGGCCGTCCGAAGTTCACGCTCACCCAGCGCGTCGGGCAGTTCCGGCTGGCCAATACGATGGGCCAGCGGCGGTTCGCCGATTCCGCCGAAGCCGTGAGCGCCTTCAAGGGCGACAAGGCCCTCGTGGGGCAGCTCTGCGCCGGTGGGTGCCCCTTCTTCGATGCTGAGCGGGAGCTGTACGGCCGGCACGACCTGTCGTTCGAGACCGACGGCAGCGTGAGCGGCGGCACCGATCAGACGAGCTACTACGTGTCGGCGCTCGTCAAGCGCGACGCCGGCATTGCGACCAACACGGGCGCCGAGAAGCAGTCGCTGCGCGCCAACCTGGACCAGCTGCTGGGCAGCCGCTTCCATCTGGCGGTGAGCACGCAGCTGATCCACAGCCTCGCCAACCGCGGCATCTCGAACAACGACAACACGGGCACCAGCACCTACCTGGTGCTGCCGTTCTCGCCCAGCTTCTTCGACCTGCGTCCGGTGAACGGCGTGTATCCGGCCAACCCGTTCTCACCGAGCAACCCGCTCCAGACGTTCGCGTTACTGAAGAACGCCGAGGACGTATGGCGCGTGCTGGGCACCACCAAGCTGCGCTTCGACGCCATCGAGTCCGGCCCGCACCGCCTCGAGCTCTCGGTGACGGGGGGGCTGGACTACTTCGAGCAGCAGAACGACATCCTGTCGCCGCCCACACTACAGTTCGAGAATGATGACCGTCAGCCCGGCACCGTAGTGCTCGGCAAGGCTTCGAACCAGCGGCTCAACCTGCTGGGGAGCGCGATCTACAATTTTGCCCCGGCCTCAGGGAGCTATTCGGCGACGACGTCCGCGGGTTTCCAGTACCAGGACCTGAACCTCAACCAAACCAGCGCGGTGGGCCGAACCATCCTGGCCGGTCAGCAGAACGTCAGCCAGGCGACCAGCGTCACCATCACTCAGAACCAGACGCCGGTCCGGGGCCTCGGGCTCTACGCCCAGGAAGAGGTCCTGGCGTTGGACCAGCGGCTGCTCGTCACCGGCGGGTTCCGCGCCGACCGTTCCAGCGTGAACGGCGATTTCCGCAAGTTCTACTTTTTCCCGAAGGCCTCCGGGTCATATCGGTTCGTGGCCCCGTTCTCGGGTGTGGACGAGCTGAAGTTGCGTGCCGCGTTCGGGCAGACCGGTAATCCGCCGCTGTTCGGCCAGAAGTTCACACCCGAAGGAACCGGGACCATCGGCGGGCAGTTCGGCACGCTGGCCGGCGGCAACGCCGGGGCGACCGACATCAAGCCGGAGCGCCAGACCGAGATCGAAGGGGGCTTCGACGCGACGCTCGGTCACGAGTTCGCGACGCTCTCCTTCACCTACTACAACAAGACGATCACCGATCTCCTCCTGGTGGCGCGCGTGGCGCCTTCCACCGGCCGGACCAACCGCATCTTCAACGGCGGCAAGCTGCGCAACACCGGCCAGGAAATCGCGCTGTCGCTCTCCCCGCTGCGGCGTCCGGACCTGAGCTGGATTTTCCGGACCACCTTCTCCCGCAACCGCAGCGAGATCGTGGAGCTGCCGGTGCCGGCGTACAATACCGGGGGCTTTGGCTTGTCGCTCGGCGCGTTCCGCATCGAGCAGGGGAAGTCCACGACGCAAATGGTCGGCACTGAAGGCGTGGTCGGCAATTCGGAACCCAAGTTCCAGATGGCGTTCTCCAACGACCTCACCTGGAAGCGCTGGAGTTTCGGCTTCCTGTGGGATTGGAAGAAGGGTGGCGACATCATCAATCTGACCCAGTTCCTGTACGACGCCGGCAACAACTCCCCCGATCAGATCCCTGCCGGCAACCAACGCCTCACGGACTTCGGGGCCGGGAAGACGAAGATCTTTGTGCAGGACGGGTCGTACCTGAAGCTGCGGGAGGCGTCCCTCACCTACGAGCTGCCGGCGTCCGTGACCAGCCACCTGTTCGGTGGGATGCGCTACGCCAAACTCAACGTGAGCGGGCGCAACCTGATCCGGATCACTCCCTACAAGGGACTCGATCCGGAAGTATCCAACTTCGGCAACCAGGCGATTACGCGGAACATCGACGTCGCACCGTTCCCGCCCAGCCGCAGCTTCTTCTTCTCGATCGACTTGGGGTTCTGACCATGAGACCGATCCTAAAAGTTGTTTCGGCCTTTGGCCTCGGTGGCGCGCTCCTGATGGGCGCCTGCAATTTCGACATCTTGAACCCGAACGCTCCGACGGAGATCAGCGACAACGCCTCCCCGGCGCGCATCGCGGCCGCGATGAACGGAGTGCTCATGGCGACGCGGGGGGATGTTCCCAACTGGATTCTCAAGAGTGCCATCCTCGGTCGGGAGGGGTATCGGATCGACGTGGCGGATCCCCGCTTCATCTCGGAGCTGATCACGGCGGCGAACCTCGATGCCAGCAACGGAGCCTTCGGCGGTGGCCAATGGCAAGCGGAGTACGCCGCCATCCGCAGCGGGTTCAACGTACTGAACGTCGTCGGCACCGCGCAGATCACGGACGCACAAAAGGAAGGTGTGCGCGGCTTCACCCAGACGTTCCAGGCGTACGCGTACATGATGGTGCTGTTTGCGCACACGCAGGACTCGATTCCGATCGACGTCAACCGGCCGCTCACCGATCCGCCCGCGCCGTTCGTGGCCAACGCGGCGGCGTGGGACTACGTGGTCAGCCTGCTCGATTCGGGCAAGACCAGCTTGCTGGCGGCGGGCGGGGCGTTTTCGTTTACGCTCCCAGCGGGCCTGGCCAGCTTCAATACGCCGGCCGGGTTCCTGAAGGTGAATCGCGCCCTGCTGGCTCGGGCGAACCTGTATCGCGCCAGCGAGTTCGCGTGCGCCGCCTGCTACGACGCCGCGTTGACGGCTTTGGGCGAGTCGTTCGTGGATACCACCGCTTCACTCGACCTCGGTGCGTATTTCGATTTCAGCGCCAATTCGGGCGACGCCACCAACGGGCTGTCGCAGTCAGTTTCTTCGGCCGTCAACGTGGCGCACCAGTCGCTGCGGGACAGCCTGGTCGTCAACGGTGGGAGCGACGCACGGTACACGGCCAAGGTGGCGAATCGCGGCAGCTCGCTATGTGATCCGGTCTCGGCCGCTCGGTGCTCGAACCTGTCGTGGATTCGCTACCCGAGTCCCTCGTCGCCGATTCCGGTCATCCGCAACGAGGAGCTGATCCTGATCCGCGCCGAGGCGAACAACAACAAGGGCGCGCGGGATGCGGCCGCGGCGGCGGCGGACATCAACTTCATCCGGGTCAACTCGGGCGGGCTCGCCGCAGATGGGACGCTCGGCGCTGCCACGCAGCAGGCGGTGGAGGACGAGATCCTGATCCAGCGGAAGTACTCGTTGCTCTACGAGGGCATGCGTTGGGTGGACATGCGGCGCACCGGCCGGTTGAACCAGATCATCCTCGACGTTCCGGCGACCGATAAGAGATTCAGTACGTTGCCGATCAACTCCTTCGAGGTAGACGTGCGGAAGTAGCCGCTGGCCTCATGAGATGCGAGACCGCCGGGTGGCATGGTGCCGCCCGGCGGTTTTTGTCTATAGTAGATTCCTGTTCCCATGATCCGTAACTTCCCGAAACCGGCCGCGCAGCGTTAGATTCCCGCTCAGGACAACTGCTTCCGTGGTGATTTGCGGCCTATTGCAGCCACGTTAAACAAGTCGCTAAAACGCCGGACCCCGGAGTCCGCTACAGCGACTTCGGGGCTGTTTCGTTTGGGGAACGCGGGAAGGGAAAGAGGTACCATGACCGATCGGCACACCCGCATCACCCAGCTCCGCACCGCGCTCCAGCGGCGCATCCTCGTCTTGGACGGCGCCATGGGAACGATGATCCAGTCCTATGGCCTGGAGGAGAAAGACTTCAGGGGTGACCGGCTCGCGACCCATCCGAAGGAACTGCGCGGCAACAACGACATCCTGGTGCTCACGCGCCCCGATATCATCGAGGAGATCCATCGCGCGTACCTCGAGGCCGGCGCCGACCTGATCGAAACGAACACGTTCAACAGCCAGGCGATTTCGCAGGCCGACTACGGCACCGAGGCGCTGGTCTACGATCTCAACGTCGCGGCGGCGCGGATCGCGCGCCGTGCCACCGATGAGTACACCGCGCGCACGCCGGACCGGCCACGCTTCGCCATTGGCATCCTCGGCCCCGCCAATCGCACCGCCTCCATGTCGCCCGATGTCAACGACGCCGCGTTCCGCAACGTCACGTTCGCCGGACTCGCGGCGGCGTACCGAGTCCAGGCCGAAGGCCTGCTCGACGGCGGCGTGGACGCCCTGATGGTCGAGACGGTGTTCGACACGCTGAACTGCAAGGCCGCGCTCTTCGCCGTGTGCGGCCTGCTCGAGGAGCGCGGTCTCACCGATCAGGTCCCCGTGATGGTGAGCGGCACCATCACCGACGCCAGCGGGCGCACGCTGTCGGGCCAGACCGTCGAGGCCTTTTGGAACTCGATTCGCCACGCGAACCTGTTCAGCGTCGGCCTCAACTGCGCGCTCGGCGCGGCCCAGCTGCGCCCGTATCTCGACGAGCTGTCCGGCATCGCCGAGGTGCCGGTGAGCTGCCACCCCAACGCCGGCCTGCCCAACGCCTTCGGAGGCTACGACCAGACCCCCGAGGCCATGGCGGCCCTGGTGCGCGAGTTCGCCGAAGCGGGCTTCCTGAACATCGTGGGAGGCTGCTGCGGCACCACGCCGGCGCACATCCGGGCGATCGCCGCCGCCGTGGCGGGGCGCGCGCCCCGCGCGCTCCCCACCATCGCGCCGATCTGCCGCCTTTCCGGCCTCGAGCCGCTCAACATCCGCCCCGACACGCTGTTCGTGAATATCGGGGAGCGGACCAACGTCACGGGCTCGAGCCGCTTCGCGGCGCTGATCAAAGCCGGCGATTACGAGGCCGCGCTCAACGTGGCGCGCCAGCAGGTCGAGAACGGCGCGCAAATCATCGATGTGAACATGGACGAGGGGATGCTCGACGCGCCGGCCGCGATGGAGCGGTTTCTGCGGCTCGTGGCTGCCGAGCCCGACATCGCCAAGGTTCCAGTAATGGTGGACTCGTCGCGCTGGGAGGCGCTCGAGGCGGGGCTCCAGAACCTGCAGGGGAAGGGGATCGTCAATTCGATCTCTCTGAAGGAAGGCGAGGCCGATTTCCTCAAGAAGGCGAAGCTCGTCCGGCGCTACGGCGCAGCCGCGGTCGTGATGGCGTTTGACGAGCAAGGCCAGGCCGACACCGCCGACCGCAAGGTCGAGATCTGCGCGCGGGCATACCGGCTGCTCACCGAACAAGCCGGCTTTCCCCCCGAGGACGTCATTTTCGATCCCAACATTTTCGCGGTGGCCACGGGGATCGAGGAGCACAACACCTACGCGCTCGCCTACCTCGAGGCGGTGCGGCGCATCAAGGAGACGCTGCCCCGCGCGTTGGTGAGCGGCGGGGTAAGCAATCTCTCGTTCGCGTTCCGCGGCAGCCCCAAGGTCCGGGAGGCGATGCACTCGGCGTTCCTGTATCACGCGATCAAGGCCGGGATGGATATGGGGATCGTCAACGCAGGCCAGCTCGCCGTGTACGAGGACATCCCCGCCGAGCTGCTCACCGCGGTCGAAGACGTGCTGTTCAACCGGCGGCCCGACGCGACCGAGCGGCTCACGACGCTGGCCGGGCGCTACGGCGGCAGCACGGCGGTGGAGAAGGAGGACGCGGCATGGCGCGGTCTCCCGGTCACGGAGCGGCTCAAGCACGCGTTGATCGTAGGCATCCTCGACCACATCGAGGCGGACGTGGAAGAGGCGCGCAGCCGCGCCGGGCGGCCGATCGAGGTGATCGAGGGGCCGCTGATGGACGGCATGAACGTCGTGGGCGATCTGTTCGGCGCCGGCAAGATGTTCTTGCCGCAGGTGGTGAAGAGCGCCCGCGTGATGAAGAAAGCCGTGGCGTACCTGATTCCCTACCTCGAGGCGGAGCAGCGGGCGGCGGGCGGGGTGCGGCGCAACGGCACGGTGGTGATGGCCACCGTCAAAGGCGACGTGCACGACATCGGCAAGAACATCGTGGGCGTCGTCTTGCGCTGCAACAACTACGACGTAATCGATCTCGGCGTGATGGTCCCGGCCCAGAAGATCCTCGACACGGCGCGCGAGCGGGGCGCCGACGTGATCGGCCTCTCCGGGCTGATCACGCCGTCGCTCGACGAGATGGTGCACGTGGCGAAGGAGATGACGCGCCAGGGGTTCGTGCTGCCGCTGCTCATCGGGGGCGCCACGACGTCGCGCGCCCACACGGCGGTGAAGATCGCGCCGGCGTATAGCGGGCCCGTGATCCACGTGCTCGACGCTTCGCGCGGCGTGGGCGTGGTGAGTCAGCTGCTGTCGCCCGGGCGCCGGGACGCCTTTCTCCGCGAGACCGCCCTGGAGTACGGCGCGCTGCGCACGCAGCACGGGGCCCGGGACGCCGACCGGGTGATCCTGCCGCTCGGCGAAGCGCGGCGGCGGCGCGTGCACATCGATTGGACGGCCTACGAGCCCCCCGAGCCCCGGCGCCCCGGCGTCACCGCCCTCGCCGATTACCCATTGGCCGAGCTGGTGCCCTACATCGACTGGACGCCGTTTTTCCAGACGTGGGAGTTGAAAGGGAGCTACCCTGCGATCCTCGAGGATTCCGTGGTGGGCGAGTCGGCGCGCACACTGTTCGCCGACGCGCGGGCGCTGCTCGAGCGCCTGGTGGGAAGGGAGCGGCTGCTTCACGCGCGGGCGGTACTTGGCCTGTTCCCCGCGAACGCCGTGGGCGACGACGTCGAGATCTACAGCGGCGAGGACCGCAGGACGGTCCGGGCGGTGATGCACGGGATCCGGCAGCAATTCGAAAAGGGGCCAGGACGGCCAAACCTCTGCCTCAGCGATTTCGTCGCCCCGAAGGAAAGCGGCAAGCGGGACTGGATCGGTGCCTTCGCGGTGACCGCGGGGATCGGCCTGGACCGGGTGGTCGCCGCCTTCGAGCGAGACAACGACGACTACGCGAGCATCATGGCGAAGGCGCTCGCCGATCGTCTCGCGGAAGCGCTCGCCGAGCGGCTGCACGAGCGGGTGCGCAAGGAGTTCTGGGGCTACGCAGCGGAGGAGAAGCTCGACACCGCCGCGCTGGTCGCCGAGCGCTACCGGGGGATCCGGCCCGCGCCGGGATACCCGGCGTGCCCCGAGCACACGGAGAAGCGGGTGGTGTTCGACCTGCTCGACGCCACGCGCGCGGCGGGGATCACGCTGACCGAATCGTACGCGATGCTGCCGGCGGCGGCGGTGAGCGGCTGGTATTTCTCGCACCCCCAGTCGCAGTACTTCGGCGTGGGGCGCATCGGGCGGGACCAGGTGACGGACTACGCCGCGCGGAAGGGATGGACGGTGGCCGAGGCGGAGCGGTGGCTCGCGCCGAATCTCGCATACGAGCGGACAGGCGGTTAGGTTGCCTTCATGGACCGCCCGATCTCCATCACCGCCGAGCCGGTCGACCAGCAACGCTGCAAGTTTCTGGTGGATCAGCCGGTGTTTGCGGGATTGCGCCGCTTCACCTCCCAGGAGGACGGGGTGGGCTCGCCGCTGGCCGAAGCCCTGTATGCGATTCCGGGGATCACCGAGATCATCGTTTCGGGCAACAGCGTCACCGTTGTCAAAGACACCCCCACTCCCTGGCAGGCGCTGGGCAAGTCGGTCGGCGCCGCGATCCGCCAGGTCCTGACCTCCGACGTCCCAGCTGTCGCTGAGAAGGCGCCGGCGACCGGTGCCGCCCGGCTGTCCGACGACGAGCTGTACGAACGGGTCAATGACCTGTTCGAGCAGCAGGTCAACCCGATGGTCGCCCGTCATGGCGGCCGGGTGGAGCTGATCGACGTGCAGGACGCCGTGGTGATGCTGCGCATGAGCGGCGGTTGCCAGGGATGCGGCATGGCCAGCGTCACGCTGCGCCAGGGGATCGAGGGGGCACTGCACCAGTCCATTCCGGAAGTGCAGGGGATCGTGGACATCACGGACCATGGGTCCGGGGACAATCCGTACTTCGCTTCCGCCAAGAAGTAGTCTGCCGCGCGTCCTGCTGCTGCTCCCCACCGCCACGTATCGCGCCGAAGCGTTCGTGGTGGCGGCGCGCCGAGCGGGCATCGATCTCACCGTCGCGTCCGAGCTGCCCAGCACGCTCGAGGCCGCTCAGCCCGCCGCGCTGCTCACTCTCGATTTCCTGAACGTCGAGCGGGCGGTGGCGCAGGCGCGGGAGTTCGCCACGCGCCATCCCGTCATCGCCGCCCTGGGTGTAGACGACGACACCGTCGTGCTTGCGACCGCCATCAACGCTGGGCTGGGCCACGAAACCAACCCGCTCTCCGCCGCGGTCGCGGCGCGTGACAAGCGAGTCCAGCGCGAGCGTCTCCAGCAGGCCGGCGTGCCGGTCCCTCAGTTTTCCCTCCACCAGATGGACGAGGATGTCCAGGCGCTCGCCGCCCGGACTCGCTATCCATGCGTCATCAAACCGCTGCGCCTCTCCGCCAGTCGCGGGGTCATCCGCGCCGACGATCCGGCGTCGTTCGTCGTCGCCCGACAACGCCTGGGCAAGATCCTCGAGAGCTGTGGTGACACGGCGGGGCAATTCCTGGTGGAGGAATTCGTCCCGGGTGAAGAAGTAGCCCTGGAGGGGCTGCTCGTGGAGGACCGACTGCACGTCCTGGCGCTGTTCGACAAACCCGATCCGCTCGATGGGCCATTCTTCGAGGAAACGGTCTACGTGACGCCATCGCGGCATTCGGCGGCGCAACAGACCGCGCTCGTCCGTTGCGCGACGGCGGCGGCGCGGGCGCTGGGACTCCGCGAGGGTCCGATCCACGCCGAGCTCCGGTGGAACGATCGCGGCCCCTGGCTCATCGAGCTCGCCGCCCGCTCGATCGGCGGCCGCTGCTCGGCGGTGCTCCGTTTCGGCGACGGGTCGGTGTCCCTGGAGGAGATCCTGCTGCGTCAAGCGGCCGGATTGCCGCTGCCCTCGCTCGAGCGCGAGACGCAGGCGGCGGGCGTGATGATGATTCCGGTGCCTGGCGCGGGGCGGCTGCGGGAAGTGCAGGGGATCGATGCGGCCCGTGCCGTGCCCGGAGTCGACGACGTGGTTATCACCGCGCACCGCGGGCAGGAGCTGGTGCCGTGGCCGGAAGGCTCACGCTACCCAGGCTTCATCTTCGCCCGCGGGGGAAGCCCGGAGCGAGTGGAGCAGGCGTTGCGCGCGGCACAGGCGCAGCTTCGGTTTGTCATGGACGACCGGTGATTCCACTGCCTCGCGATGTCTGGCCGCGGCTGCGATCCGGCCGGGCCGCGCGAGCGGTGATGTTCGGGCTCTACGCTGCGGTCCTGTTCGCGGCCGCCGCGGAGATCGGGCGGTCGTTGGTGCGGGCGCACGCCGTGATCTTCCAGGGATACGTGCAGCTGGGGGACGTCGTGCTGTCGGGCGGCGATCCGTACAGCGTGGTGCTCAATACCTGGCCGCCGTTCTTCAGCTGCATCGCGGCCGCACTGGCGCTGATCGCGAAGCTGTCCGCGCCGCTCGCGCTGCTCGCCTGGCAGATCGGGGGCGCGCTGGCCCTGTGGGGGTGCTGCAAGCTCGCGGCGCAGCTGTTCGGCGAGGACGGCGATACGGTGACGTTCTGGCCTCGCGATCCCGCGCAGAGTGCATTCGCGTCCAGCGTGGTGCTGGTGCCGTTTCTGATGACCGCTCGGCTGTTCCAGGAGCACCTGCAACACACGCAGATCAACGCGCAGGTTCTGTTCCTCGTGCTGTTGGCGTTCCATTGGTTCCGCCAGGCCCGCCCGGTTGCCGGTGGTCTGTCGCTCGCGCTGGCGGCGAGCGTCAAGGCGGTGCCGATCCTCCTGGTGCCGTATCTCCTGTACAAGCGCGCCTGGCGGGAGTTTGGCTGGACGGCGGGGTTCCTCGTGCTGCTGAATGTCGCGCTGCCGTCGCTCGTCTTCGGTCCCCGCCGGGCATCGGCCCTCTGGCACACCTGGCGGGTCGTGGCGGCGCGCGAGACGGCGGATCCGACGCCGCACTTCATGAACCAGTCGCTGCCGGCCGCGCTGAAGCGACTGCTCACCACGGCCGGGAGCGAGCGCGACCCGATCCACTATGCGGTCGCCCATTGGTCGGGCGAGACCGTGCGATGGCTGTTCGTTGCCCTGGCGGTCGCGGCGGTACTCTGGCTCGCCTGGCGGTTCCGCCGTCACCCGCGCGACTGGGCGGACCGTCGCACATCCGCCGAGCTGGCGATCCTGCTCGGGGCGATGGTCGTGGTAGACCCGCTGGCCTGGAAGGCGCACTATGTCGTGTTGATCGTGCCGTACACGTTCGCGTGGTGGGCGCTGCGACGGCTGCCGCGCGACGCGCCGGGACGCGCGTGGCGCTGGGCGCTGTGGTGGGGGAGCTTCGTGTGCATTACGCTCAGCGCGCCGGCGCTCGTGGGGCGGCATGCGCGGGACGTGCTGGAGTCGCTCAACGTGATCTTGGTGGGGGCGCTGATGGTGCTGGCGCTGGGGCTCTCGCTCTTGGACGAAGAGACGCCGGAGACGTCGAGGGAGACGCCAAGCCGCTGAGCCGCCGAGTGGTCGCTAGTTGCGAGGAGCGAGTGTGTTTATCCTGCTCCCTATCTCCCAGGAACCACTCGGCGGCTTGGCGGCTTGGCGTCTGTCTGTCCGTCTAGAATTCACTGTTTGGTGATGACTAGTGGGCCTAGGTGCACGTTCAGATTGTGATTGACCCGGTATCCCACGACCCCGCTCATGTCCACGAGACCCGCGTCGGTGGAGTAGACCTCGGTGCCGTTCACCAGGAACGACGCTTTCCCGTTCGCGACCCGGATCGTCAGGGTGTTCTTGGCCTTCCCGGCACTGTCCTGCTTCACCACGGCGGCGTTCGGACTCCAGGCACCGGAAATGACGGTGGTCGAATCGCCGATGCGGCGCTTCACCAGGAACTCACCGGTGCCGGCGACGATGAAATACGTGTAACGCTGGTTCGCGCCGGTCAGACTCGAGCCTCCGATGAAGAGACCGAACCCCTCGCGATGGCGGGGCGCCGCGAACTGCCAGAACGTGGCTTCGACGCCGTAGGAGCCGCTGGCGGTATCGGCGTCGCGCCAGAAGATCGCAGCCGGACCGAGCGTGACATGCTGGCCGGGGTCCATGATCTCGAACTTCACGTCGCTAAGCGGGGCAGCGCGGTCGGTACGGGCGTGCCAGCCCGCCGGCATGGTTCCGCCGCCCGCCACCTGGCGGTCGGGATCGGCTTGGGCGCGGGCGCCGGCGGCGAAGCCCAGCATCAGCGCCGTCAGGGTGAGGGCCGGATGAGCGTAGAGCGACATGGGACTCGAGCTCCCTGGAAAGAAGTGGTCGATTGGAGCGTGGCGTACGGAGATGAACTAGTTTGAGAATCTAAGTGACCCAGCCACGACGTCTCAGTCAAGAGGAGGAGCGTTCGCTCCTGGTCCGGCTACGGGCGCGCGAGGAGTCCGCCCTGGCCGAGCTGTACGATCACCTCGCGCCGTGGGTGTTGGGTCTCGCCGAGCGGATGCTGCGGGATGCGGACGAAGCGGAGGACGTACTGAGCGACGTGTTCGTTCAGGTATGGTCGCGAATTCACCAGCACGATTCCCGGCGCGGGCCGCTGGTCCCGTGGGTGCTCTCCATCGCCCGCAACCGCGCCCTGGATCTGTTGCGGCGGCGCCGGCGCTGGTGGCGCAAGATCGAACGGGTCGAGGAGGCTCGGCACGTAGAGGGCGGAGACGTCCTCGATCCGCTCGATCCAGGAGAAGCCGCCGTTCCGGGATGGCCGGTGCATCGTGCGGTGCATCAGGCCCTCGCGGGATTGCCGGAAGAACAACGGCGCACCGTGCAGCTCGCGTATTTCGAGGGATTGTCGCACGCGGAGATCGCGCAGCGCACCGACACGCCGCTCGGCACCGTGAAGACGCGCATGCGGCTGGCGCATCAGAAACTGGAGGATGTGTTGCGGGACCTGCGGGATTGGATATGAGCGACTGGATCGGGATGGGCGCAACGCCGCGCGCACCGCGGCCGGAGCTGAAGGCGCGCGTATTGGACCGTGCGCTGGCGACCCGGCGTGGGACGGTCCGGTGGGCGCTGGCCGCCGCCGCCGTGCTGGCGCTGTCGCTCGCCGGCAGCGGACTCCTGTGGCGTCGCGTCTCCCGGCTCGAGGGACGTCTGGCGGCGACGCGCGATACGCTCGATCTGTTGCGGCAACCGGGGACGCGCGTCATCGCGATTCCGGTGGTGGTGGGATCGCGCACCGGCGAGCTCACGATCTTCGCCGACACGGTCTCGCACCGCTGGCTCGTGACGTGTCACAACCTCGCTCCCAACGCGCCGGGGCAGGCCTACCAGCTCTGGTTCGTCACCGAACAGGGCATGCGCACCGCGGCCGTGATGCCGATGGACGGGGATACTCCGATGGTGGTCGCGCTGGAGATGCCGAGCGGGGCGGGGAAAGTGATGGGTGTGGCGATGAGCGTGGAGGCACGGGCCGGATCGGCCGAACCGAAGGGGCCGATGCTGTTCCACGTCGATCTTTAGGTCACGAGTCTCGCTTCGCCGCCAGCTGGTGCACCGTGACGAGGGCGACGACCTTCACTTTCCGTTTGCCCATGGGCAGAGTGATCTCGACGGTCTCGCCCACCTTCCGGCCAAGTAGGGCCTTGCCGAGTGGGGAGGCCATCGAGACCGCCATCTCGTCGCGGTCGTCGTCGCCTTCGACAAACTCGCCCAGCGTCAGGGCGTAAATCTCCCTTTTCTTGGTCTCGGCGTCCTGGACGGTTACGCGGGAGCCGAACCCGACGCGATCTTTCGGGATGTCCTTGTCGCACACGTCGGATAGTTTGGACAGCCGCAGGCGTAAGTGGTGCACGCGCGCCTGGGCGAACCCCTGCCGCTCGAGCGCGGCCTTGTATTCGGAGTTCTCGCGCAAATCCCCATGGGCGCGCGCCTTCTCGATCTCCTTCGGCAGCACGAAGTTGATCTCGTGGTTCAGACGCTCGACTTCCGCCTGCAGGCGGGCCTTCAGCTCGTTGAGCATGGCACAGTTGGCAGCGAGCCATTATAGCCCGAGATTCCTCCAGCCGTGAAGCCCATTCTCGAGCTGTCCAAGCCGCGCATCACCCAACTCGTGGTCCTCACCACGGCGGCCGGGTACTACCTGGCCTCGCACGGACCGTTCCGGCTCGGCCTGTTCGCCGCCACGCTGGCCGGCACCGCGCTGGTCGCCGCGGGAACGAACGCGTTCAACATGATTCGTGAGCGCGATATCGACGCGCACATGCGCCGCACCAGGAATCGGCCCCTGCCCGCGGGGCGCGTATCGACCCGCGCCGCGTTTGTGTTTGCCGCCGTGACGGCCGCCGCCGGCATCGGCATGCTCGCGTGGCTGGTGAACCTCACTACCGCGGCGCTCGCGGTGCTCACGCTCGTGAGCTACGTCTGGTTCTATACTTCGCTGAAGACCCGGAGCACGCTGAATACGCTCGTGGGCGCCGTGCCGGGGGCGCTGCCGGTGCTGGGCGGATGGACGGCGGCCGGGGGAGCGCTCTCCCCCCCGGCGTTCGCGCTGTTCTGGACGCTGTTCCTGTGGCAGCTGCCGCACTTTCTGGCGCTCGCCTGGGTGTACCGGGACGACTATCGCACCGCGGAACTTCGCATGCTGTCGGTGGAAGACGAGGGCGGGCGGCGCACGGCCCGTATGGCGCTGCTCTACGCGGTGGCGCTGCTACCGGTGAGCCTGCTGCCCACCCTGCTCGGCATCACCGGAAGCGTGTATTTCTGGGGCGCGTTGCTGCTCGGACTGGCCTATATCGCGGCCGGCGTGCTGATGCTGATCGACGTGAACCGTCGGGCCTGGGCGGTGTTCGTCGTTTCGATCGTCTACCTGCCCATGCTCTTGACCCTCGCCGTCCTGGACAAGGTGCGAGCATGAACCGGTGGCTGCTCTTCGCGGGGGGCGTACTCGCGTGCGGGCCAGCCAGTCGGCCCGCGGCGCCGGTTCCCACCGTGAAGCCCTCGCTCGAGCCGCAGACGAGCGGCACGACGGCGCTGCTGCAGGCCGTCAGCGCGCCGAGCGCGGGAGTGGTCTGGGTGAGCGGCCACGCGGCGGCCGTGCTGCGATCGACCGACGGCGGCGCCACCTGGGAACGGCTCACGGTGCCGGGAGCCGCCGGCGATTCACTGCAATTCCGCGACGTGCAGGCGGTCGACGCGCGCACGGCGTTTGTGCTCGCGGCCGGTCCCGGTGCGCGCTCGCGCATCTACAGGACCGGCGACGGTGGCCACATCTGGGAGCTGCAGTTCACCAACGGCGATTCGAGCGCGTTCTATGATTGCTTCGCCTTCTGGGATGCGCGGCGCGGGCTCGGCTTCAGCGACGCCGTGGCGGGGAAATTCGTCGTGCGCCTCACCGAGGACGGTGGGGCGAGCTGGCCGCTGGTTCCCGCCGCGGCGCTCCCGCCGGCACAGCGCGGCGAAGGAGCGTTTGCGGCGAGCGGGACCTGCGTGGTGGCGCTGGCGAGTCGTTACGCCTGGATCGGGACCGGGGCGGCGGATTCGGCGCGAGTGCTGAGAACGGCGGACGGCGGTCATACGTGGAACACTTCGCTCACCCCGATTGCCGGCGGCACCACAGCGGGGCTGGCCGCGCTCGCGTTTCGTGACACGCTGCATGGTGTGGCGCTCGGTGGCAACGTCGCCGATCCGAACGCCCGCACCGCCAACGTGGCCGTGACCGAGGACGGCGGCCGGACCTGGCGGCTCGCCACCAGCCCGACGTTTGCCGGCGCGGTGTACGGCGTGGCGGTCGTGCCGGGACGAGCGGGGTGGCTGATGGCGGTCGGGCCGCGCGGGCTCGACTACTCGACCGACGACGGCGCCAACTGGATCAGCCTCGACACTCTGGCCTACTGGAGCGTGGGGTTCGGATCGAAGGACGTGGGCTGGGCAGTCGGGCCGGGCGGACGCATCACACGGATCGTGCTGTCCCGCTGACGAGGGCTTTCGCCTCGGCCACCACCCGCTCGACCGTGAGTCCAAATTCCTTGTAGATCCGCTGGTAGGGCGCCGAGGCGCCGAAGTGGTCCAGACCGACGATCACGCCGCGCTCACCCACCCAGCGCCACCACGATTGCGGCGCGGCTGCTTCGATCGCGATGCGTCGTGTCACGGTGGGCGGCAACACCTGATCTCGATACACCGCCGGCTGCGCGGCGAAGTACTCCAGACAGGGCAGACTGACGACCCGGGAGGCGATTCCCTCTTTCACCAGCTGCGCGTGCGCGCCGAGTGCGATTTCCACTTCGGAACCCGTGGCGAGCAAGATCACCTGCGGGGCCCCGGTCGGTGCATCGGCCAGCACGTAGCCACCGCGATGCAGGCCGGCAGCCGGCGGGTGCTTCGCTCGGTCGACGACCGACACCTTCTGACGCGTCAACACCAGGGCGACCGGTCCGCCCTCGTGCCGGATCGCCGCGCGCCACGCCTCGACGGTTTCCGTCGCATCGGCCGGGCGAATCACGGTCATGTTGGGGATCGCGCGCAACGCAGCGAGCTGCTCGATCGGCTGATGCGTCGGTCCGTCTTCCCCCAGCCCGATCGAATCGTGCGTGAAGACGTAGATCACCTTGAGGTGCGCGAGCGCGGCCAGACGAATGGCGGGCCGCATGTAGTCCGAGAAGATGAGGAAGGTGCCGCCGAACCCGAGCATGCCGCCGTGGTAGGCGAACCCGTTCAGCACCGCTCCCATGGCGTGCTCGCGCACGCCGAAATGGAAATTGCGCTCCGTCCAGCGGGCCGCCGCGAAATCTCCCGACCCCGTGATCCGGGTGAGGTTCGATCCGGTGAGGTCGGCCGATCCGCCGATCAGCTCCGGCAGCTTCGGTGCGATGGCGTTCAGCGCCTTGGCCGAAGCGGCGCGCGTGGCCTGCGCATCCTTGGGCCCGAACACCGGCAGCTCCGCATCCCACCCGTTGGGCAGCCGGCCGGCGAGGCGCCGATCCAGCTCGGCCGCGAGCTCCGGGAAAGCGCGGCGGTAGGCCTCCCAGCGACCCTGCCATTCCGCGTGGATCTTTGCTCCGCGCACCTTGGCACGACGCCACTCCGCGACCGCCGCGTCCGGAACCTCGAACGGCTCCAGGGAGGGCCAGCCCAGTGCCTGTTTGGTGAGACGCACCTCCTCGGCGCCAAGCGGGGCCCCGTGGGCCTCCGCCGTGTCCTGCTTGTGCGGGCTGCCGTAGGCGATGTGGGTGCGCACGATGATGAGCGACGGCCGGTCGGCGGTGGCGCGCGCCGCGCGGATGGCGGCGTCGATCGCCTCGGTATCGTTGCCGTCGGCCACGCGCTGCACGTGCCATCCGTAGGCTTCGAACCGTTTGGCGGTGTCGTCGGAGAACGCCAGATCGGTCGAGCCGTCGATGGTGATGCGGTTGTCGTCGTAGAACCCGATCAGCTTCCCCAATCGCAGATGCCCGGCGAGCGAGCACGCCTCGTGACTGATGCCTTCCATCAGGTCGCCGTCGGAGGCCAGGAAGTACGTGGCATGATCGACGATCGCGTGGCCGGGGCGGTTGAACAGCGCCGCGAGCTGCGCCTCCGCGATCGCCATCCCGACCGCGTTGCCGACGCCTTGCCCCAGCGGCCCGGTGGTCGCCTCGACCCCGGGGGTGACGCCGCGCTCCACGTGTCCCGGCGTGCGGCTGCCCCATTGCCGGAACTGTTTGATGTCGTCGAGCGTGAGGTCGAAGCCGGTGAGGTACAAGGTCGCGTACATCAGCATGCACGCGTGGCCGCACGACAGGACGAAGCGATCGCGATCGGGCCAGGCCGGGTCGGCGGGATCGACGCGCAGATGCCGTTGCCACAGCACCCACGCCAGCGGTGCCAGCGCCATGGGCGTGCCGGGATGGCCCGATTCGGCTTGCTGCACGGCGTCCATCGTGAGCGTGCGCACGGCGTCGATGCAGAGCCGTTCCAGGTCCGCGCCGCGCGGTAGTGCCGCGGGCTCTGTCGCCGGCGTCCTGCTCAGAACAGGCCCGACTTCGCCGATTCCCACAGATGGTAGAGGCGGTCGAAACCGTTGACGAGCAGGTCGACCTGTTGCGGGCTGGGGGATGCTCGAGCCGCGATCTTCAGCTCTTCGCACACTTTCGGCATCTCCGTCCGGCCCTGCCCCCGACTCTCGGTCTCGACCAGGTCCAGGATCTCGAGAATGCGTTGGCGAACCGTAGCGTCGTCGGGGACCTGCCAGAGATAGTCGGAGGCTTCCTTGCCTTCGACGCAGAGTTTGCCGAGGGCGTCGAGCTGCGGAGTGTGGCGCGACGGCCGGGAGTCGCTCATAGGCGCAAATGTAACCGGGATCGGGGTACCAGGCGCTAGCGGCCGGGGTCCGATTGCCCCGACTCCGACCTCCTTCTAGCTTGCGAGGCCTATGATCCACTTCTTGGCAGTTGCTACTGCGCTGCAGCAGCCGGTGGTCGTGCAATCCGAGTCCGGCGAGGTGCACCTCCGGAACATCCACCAGCTCACCTTCGGCGGGCAGAACGCGGAGGCGTATTTCTCGCGCTCCGGGACACAGCTGACTTTCCAGCGCACTCCCGGTGACAGCGGGTGCGACCAGCAGTACATCATGAACATCGACGGGTCCGGCCTGCACCGAGTATCGAGCGGCCTGGGCCGCACCACGTGCGGATACTTCTTCGCCGGCGACGCGCGCATTTTCTACGCGAGCACCGAGCACTCCTCCGCGGCCTGCCCGCCCCGTCCGGACTACTCCCACGGCTATGTCTGGGCGCTGTATGATTACGACATTTACGTCGCGGACTCGAGCGGCGCCCACGCCCGGCGCCTCACCGACAATCCCGGGTACGACGCCGAGGGCACCCTGTCACCCGACGGCACCACCATCGTGTTCACGTCGCTACGGGACGGCGACCTCGACATTTACACGATGCGCACCGACGGAACGCAGCTGAAGCGGCTCACGCACACGCTGGGGTACGACGGCGGGCCGTTCTTCTCGCCGGATGGCAAGCAGATCGTGTACCGCGCCGATCACCCTCAGACGGCTCAGGACAGCGCCGAGTTCCGCGCGCTGCTCGCCCAGCATCTGGTGCGGCCGTCGCAGATGGACCTGTGGGTCATGAACACCGATGGCTCCAATCAGCACCAGGTGACCCATCTTCCCGGCGCCAGTTTCGCGCCGTTCTTCACGCCGGATGGCGCGCGCATCATCTTCGCCTCGAATTTCAAAGAACCCCAGTCCCGGAATTTCGACCTGTACCTCGTGAACCCGGACGGCACCGGTCTGGAGCAGGTGACCACCAGCCCGGAATTCGACGCGTTCCCGATGTTCTCCCCGGACGGCACCAAGCTGGTCTGGGCGTCGAACCGGCACGGCGCGAAGCCGCACGAAACCAACATCTTCATCGCCGACTGGGTCCAGACTCCGTGACTCTGCGCGACAAGCTCGTTGCCGAAGCGAAAAGTTGGCTGCGCGCGGGGGGGGTCGCGCTCGCGATCTGGCTGGTGCTGCGCTCCTACGTGGTTGAGGCATTCCGGATTCCGTCCCCCAGCATGGAGAACACCCTGCTGGTGGGCGATTTCCTGTTCGTGGACAAGACCGGCTATGGCGGCCAGTTCCAGATCCCCTTCACGGGTATCCGGTTCGGACGGTTGCCGGGGTACGCAGAGCCCAAGCGCGACGGGATCGTCATCTTCCGCTCCGCGGAGGACTCGACGCCGAACCTCGACGTAGTCAAGCGACTGATCGGGGTGCCCGGAGACACACTGCAGATGGTGAACGACACGCTGATCCGCAACGGCGTCCGGCTCGAAGAGCCCCATGCGCTGCATCTCGCGGGCGGCGTGGATGCGACGTCCCCGCAGATACAAGAGCAGATGCGGGCGCGCCAGCTGCCCCACTACGTCGGCCGCGATGCGACGAACTACCGCCCGACGCCACACAATTGGGGTCCCATCGTCGTCCCGCCGGACAGCTACTGGGTGATGGGGGACAACCGCGACAGCTCCTGGGACAGTCGCTTCTGGGGCTTCCTGCCGCGGTCCCACATCGAAGGACGGCCGCTCATCATCTATATGAGCGTCGCCCTCGATCCCTTCCGGGTGCGCTGGAACCGCCTGCTGCGTCATCCCCACTAGATCCGCGGTGGTTCGTTCTCGGTGGTCGACGGTAGCGGGGGTCGTCTGGCTCTGCGGCCAGTCGGCGTACGGACAGCAGCCCGATACCGCCCTGCCGAGTCACGTGCTGCCCCCGCTGACGGTATCGGCCACTCGCACTACGCTGCCGCTCACCAAGATCCCGCTGGCGATCCACATCGTGGAGCGCGACCGTATCAGTCGCGGGCGTCCCACGTGGGGCCTGGACGAAGCGCTGGCGAGCGTGCCGGGCGTGTACGTCGCGAACCGCTACAACTTCTCGCAGGACCAGCGCATTTCGATCCGCGGCTTCGGCAGCCGGTCGGCCTTCGCCGTGCGCGGCATCAAGGTGCTCCTGGACGGGATTCCCCAGACACTGCCCGACGGCCAGGGGCAACTGACCAACCTGGAGCTGGGTGATGCCGACCGGATCGAGGTGCTGCGTGGCTCGGCCTCGTCGCTATTCGGCAATGCCGCCGGTGGGGTCATCAGCATCTGGACGAATCCGAAGCTTCCGGAGCGAATCACCGAAGACGCGCGCGTGGTCGTGGGCCGCTTCGATCGCCGCCCGGACCGGGTCTGGACCAAGTGGCAATCCACCACGTCAGCCCGGCTCGGCGCCGGGGTGGCACAGCTCACAGTCTCGCGTCTCGACTATGAGGGAGAGCGGGACCACAGTGCGGCCGACCTACGCAACCTCAACGCGCGGGTACGGTTTCCGGTTGGCTCGGTGTGGACCATGTCGGCGCTGCTGGACGTGGGCGACGATCCCAGAGCCGACAACCCCGGCTCCTTGACCGGCGCCGAGCTCGCCGCCAACCCGGACACGGCGCCTGCCCTCAACATGAACCGCCACGCCGGCAAGGACGTGACGCAGGTGCAGGCGGGGGCGACGCTGCGGCGAACCCTGCCCGACGACGGCGAGATCGCGGTGACGGTGTTCGGTCTGACGCGGGATCTCAAGAACCCGATCACCGTGACCTACATCGATCTCCAGCGCGTCGACTACGGCTTCCGGACGACCGTGACCCGGGCGATGCGCATCGGCTCGCTCACCCAGCGCATGACCGCCGGCGTCGATTTTCAGCATCAGCGTGACGAGCGCCTCAACTGGAACTACCTCAATACGCCGGGTGATTCCGCCCGGCGTGATACGTCCCGCGCGCTCGATCAGCTGGAGCGGGTCACCGAGGTCGGCCCCTTCGTGCAGAGCGCCGTGGAGCTCTCCCCGCAAACGACGCTCACCGCCGGGCTGCGCTACGACTGGGTGACGTTCGCCGTGCGCGACCGGCTGATCACCGCCACAAACCCCGACGATTCGGGCGATCGGCTGATGCAATCGCTGTCCGGATCGCTCGGGATCGCCGTGAGCCCGTCCGACGCGCTGACCGTGTACGGGAACGTCGGCTCATCCTTCGAGACACCCACCACCACCGAGCTCGCCAACCGGCCCGACACATCCGGCGGGTTCAACCGTGGTCTCCGGCCGCAAACCGCGTGGAACTACGAGATCGGTGCTCGCGGGAGATTCTCTGGTCGAGCGGCGTATTCCCTGGCTCTGTTCCAGGCCGATGTGCGTGGCGAGCTGATTCCCTATGAGATCGCCGCACCGCGGTTCTTCTATCGGAACGCGGGCAGCTCGCGGCATCGTGGGGTCGAGCTGGGCACGGACCTCGCCCCCCTCCCCGGGGTGACCGTCAACGTCACCTGGACTTACGCCGACTATCGATTCCGGCGCTATTCCTTCGCGACCGCGGGCCAGACCTTCACGCTCGACGGACGGGAGTTGCCGGGCGTCCCGAAGCACTGGCTGCATCTGACCTTGCGGGCGCGTCCCTCCATCGGCCGCGGTGTGTGGGCCGAGGTGGAGCAGACCTACTCATCCGGTTATCTGGTCGGTGATACCGTGAGCGCGAGCGCCGCGAACGCGCGCACGTCCGCGTGGTCGGCGACGCAGTTGCGCCTGGGGTGGGAGGGCGAGGTGGGCGGGATGCGCGCGGCGCCGTTCCTGGGCGTGAACAACGTCTTCAATCATCGCTACGTGGGATCGGTGGTCATCAACGCGGTGCGGGACCGCTTCTACGAGCCGGCGCCGGGTCGCAACGTATACGTGGGATTCTTGCTGGGGGCGGGGCGTTAGGCCTGTTACTTGTACCGGTAGGTGATCCGTCCGCGGGTGAGATCGTACGGCGATAGATCGACCGCGACGCGGTCGCCCTGGAGAATGCGGATGTAGTGCTTCCGCATCTTGCCGCTCACGTAGGCCAGGACCTCGTGGCCGTTCTCCAGCTTCACACGGAACGTGGTGTTGGGAAGCACCTCCGTCACCGTTCCCATCATCTGAATCGCGTCACCCGCCACGGCCCGGAGCGTCTCCTTCCCGTAATCCCGCATCGTCTCTTGGCTTACCTCGCGAACCGCCCCAATCTAGCCGAGGGTGGCATCGGGGCAACCAGCGTGTGCATCGGCTTGACACTCCCGAGCCCTTGCGTATCTCTTGTTGCAACAGGAGGTTGTCCGAATGGACGCAGCCGGCTTCCAGCAGCTGGCCGACATCGAAGTCGATATCGTGCAGCCGGAACGGAACGGATTCACGCTGACCGGACGGGGAGCGGACCGTGCCGAATACCGCCTGGGTGTCCACTTCGACATGCCGCTCGATGCCCGCACCCGGACGGTGCTGGGCGAATTGCTGGCGCAATCGGAGTTGACGATTTCCCGGCGTCCGCCGCCCCCGCCGCCCGGCGAGCCGCCACGCCGTGACGGGGCTCACCGGAGCCCGCGCCGGCGCGTCACCGCCGACTGACCGGTTTCCGGGCTATCCTACGCCGCCCGGTCGGGGCATCGGCACGTGGTTTGCTTCAGCCATGAGGATCTGATGATGACCTCACGCTCGCGCGCGCTGGCCGTCGCCGTCGTGTGCGCGGTGCTCGCCGCGTGCGCCACGGGTGGCGCCCGCACGGGCGCGCTCAGCCCGGCGGATCTCGCCGCGCTCGAGGCGCAGCGCGCTCAGCAGCCGACCAATCCAGACCTGAACCTGCGGCTCGCCAAGGCATACTCCGCGGCGAACCGCTTCGGTGACGCCCGCACCGCGCTCGCGACCGTGCTGCTGCAGCAGCCGGACAACCGGGTCGCGCGGGCTTACCTGGGCTTCACCTATGAAGGCCTGGAGCAATTCGACTCGGCGCGCGCCGTGTACGGCGAGCTGCTCGCCGCCCGTCCGACCGGTGAGGTGAGCCGGCTCCTGAACGGGCGGCTCGCGTTGCTGGCCCGGAAGGAGCTGCATGCCACGGCCCGCGCGTCGCTGACGCGCGAGGCGGAGCTGAGTCGCACCCCTCCCGATCCGAATACCGTCGCCGTCTTTCCGTTCCGCTACACCGGTCAGGACTCGTCGCTCAGGCCGCTCGAGCGCGGGCTTGCCGCGCTGGTGGTGAGCGATCTGTCCCACGTGCGCAGCATGCGCTTGGTCGAGCGGGAGCGGCTGCAGGCCTTGCTGGACGAGATGCAGCTCACGGCGAGCGGGCGCGTTGACCCGACCACGGGGGCGCGCTCGGGGCATCTGGTGGGCGCGGGGCAGGTGGTCCAGGGGCAGTTTCAGGACCTGCCCGGCGGCGTGCGACTCGACGCGACCATGGTGCGGGCGTCTGACGCACAGGTGGCCGCGACCGGCTCCGGTCGCGATCAGATGACGCAACTGTTCGACCTCGAGAAATCAGTGGTGTTCCAGCTGCTGTCGAAGATGGGCGTGCCGCTCACGCCGGCCGAGAGCATCGCGATCAGCGAGCGCCCCACCCGCGACCTGCAGGCGTTCCTCCTGTACAGTCGTGGACTCGAGGCGCAGGACCGCGGTGATTTCGGGGTCGCGAGCGCGAACTTCCGCGCCGCTTCACAAAAGGATCCGTCCTTCCAGGCGGCGGCGCAGCAGGCCCAATCGAGCGAGGCGGCACAATCGGCCGGCGGTACGTCGGACAACGACGTCGCGTCGATGATCGGGGGCGGCGCAGCCGAGGGACCGGGCGGCCCGACCGGCGGCAACAGCGCGCTGGCCAGCGCGCTGAACAACGTGGTACCGAGCGGGGCGTCGATCGTGGACCAGACCCCCACCTCGAACGACATGGGCGTTGTCCAGACGACCACCGGCGGCGGCACCGTTACCCCGCCCTCGCGACCCGATCCGGTGTGCGAGGTTGCGGTGTGTCAGGGGCCGGGCGGCAATCCGGGATTGATCGGCACCATCATCATCATCATCCGGCGCCCCTAGGGAGAGACGATCATGCGCACTCGACTCGTTCTCCTGGCGCTCTGCGCGGGCACGACGCCGCTCGCGGCGCAAGGGTCTACGGCCCTGTACAATCGCTGGAACGCCCTCACGGGGTTTGAGTACCAGCGCTACCACTTCGGTACGCCCTTCGGCGTCAGCGGTGTCACCAGCGCATCGCAATGGAGCATTCCGGTGGTCGTCGTGGCGCCGCTCGGCCGGCAGATGTCGTTCGACATCACGACGCACTTCGCGCACAGCGAAATCGCCGATACGGCGCAGAGCCGAGGCTTCAGCGGGCTCACCGACACCCAGCTGCGATTGCTCTATACCGTCGGTCGGGACCGCGCGGTGGCCTCCCTGTCCATCAACCTGCCGACCGGAAAGGGCTCCTTCTCGACCAGCCAGTTCGTCGTATCCAGCTCGATGAGCTCGCCGTTCCTCTCGTTCCCGGTCAGCAGCCTCGGGACCGGCTTGGCTGTCACCGGCGGGCTCGCTTACGCGGTCCCGACGGGAGGGTGGAACCTGGGCTTCGCGGGAAGCGTGCGGTACGCGCGCGGCTACCGGCCGTTCAGCGACCAACCGCTGACCTACAACCCTGGACTGGAAGGCCGGCTGCGCGTAGGCGCGGATCGTCTGTTCGGGCAGCGGGCACGGCTGCTGCTGGGTGCCACCTACAGCACGTTCTCCACCGACCAGTTCGCGGGCACGGGCATCGTGAGCGGCTGGTACAATCCCGGCCCACGGTTCATCTTCGACGCCGGCTACGGGTACTCGTGGGGTCGCACGACCCTCGCCTTCGGCGCATGGGATTTCTACCGCACCGCGGGCACCAGCAACGGCGCCTCCAACCCCGACACCAAGGAAAACGTGTTCAACGCGGAGCTGCGCGTGGGGCACCAGCTCTCGCCACGCTTCGTGCTCGAGCCGCTGGTGGGATTCCGTCAATGGAGCCCCGGGAATGTCCGCGGCGGCCGGTTGTACAGCTTCGGCGCGAACGCGCGCATCGGGATCAGCGATCAGCTCTCGGCCTCGGCCACCGCGCGGTTCGGCACGGGCTGGCAGTACGATCCCGGCCAGGGCCGTCCAGATCTGACCGCGACGGGCCTGTCCGTGCTGGTGCGGTACCAGCGGTAACGAAACGACCGAGCGTCGCAATTCTTGACGCTCTGATGGGTGAGTAGTAGGTTGGCGCGACCTTCAACCTTGGATTGACGCGCCCGATGCCAGCCGAGCTTGGCGGATCGCAGATCTCCTCGCTGCTCGAAGCGCTGCCGGGGATCGCGAGTGTGCTGCGCAGCCCGGTGGCGGACGCGCTGGTGAAGTCGATTCGCGCGGCGTCGGGCATCGGCGAGTTCGAGATCGAGGACGCCGAAGAGCTGATCCGGTACGCCGTGCGGCGCGGGCTGATCGGCCCCGACGAAGGCGACCGCGTGATGTCGGACGTGCAGGGCGCGTTGAAGGTGAAGCGCAAAGTGGCGCGCAGCACCAAGACGAAGCCGTCGAAGAAGCACGAGAAGAAGAGGAAGTCTCGCCGCTGACACGGGATTGTGGGTCGAGCGCTTCGCATCGGGGCCGGCCTTGTGCTGGCCTTTGTTGTCCTCACCTGCACCGACGAGCAGGTCGCCGGGCCCACTCGGCCCGGCGCGCTGCGGCTTGACCTCAGTGGACTGACCGCCCCGGCGGCATCGGGCGAGCCGGATATTCCCCTCGACAGCATCCGCGTCACTTTCCGGCTGGCCGGGCAGTCGGCCATCGCCTTTGACACCACCATTGCCCCGATCGGGGCTCAGGTACAAGGCGATTCGGCGGTACTCGCTTTGAAGGTGCCGCTGAGCCACTCCCCCGAAGATTTCGACGTGGACGTCGAGGCATTCGGTGCCGGCGTCCTGTGGTATCGACTGACGACCACGCTCACTATCACCGAAGGGAACAACCCCACGCCGGCGCCGTTCACCGCCCGCTATGTCGGGCCGGGGGCGAATGCGGGCCGGGCGCAGGTGCTGCCGGCCGATACGACCGTCGAGGGCGGGGCGGCGTTCGCGTTGCACGCCGTGGTGTACGACTCGTTCAACACCCCGCTCACCGGCGTCCCGGTCGGGTACCGGCTGAGCGATTCGACGCGTGGCAGCATCGTCGTCAATTATCTCACCGCGACCTTCACCGGCTCCACGACCGTGCGGGACAGCGTGTGGTTGATCGCCGAGACGCCGACCCACATCACCGATTCGACACGGCTTCACCTGCTCCCGCCGGCCGCGACGCTCCAGAAGATCTCGGGCGACCTGCAGAACGGGCCGGTCGGGGTCCAGTTCCCGCAGCCGCTCGTGGTGCGCGTGCTGGACGCGCTCGGCGCGCCCTACAAGAAAGGAAAGGCCGTCACCTGGACCGTCACCGCCGGCGCCGCCAGCCCGGCGACCGCGACGACGACGAGCGATAGCTCGGGCAACGCGTCGGTGACGCTGACACCTACGGCCTCCGGCGGCATCACCGTCCAGGCGAGCTCGGCGGGGCTCACCGGATCGCCCGTGATCTTCACCGAGGCGACTGTGACCGGTTCCATCGCGCAGGTGATCCTGGACCGATCCAACGACACGATTCCGGTCGGGGCCAATTTGCAGTACACCGCGACGCTCAAGGATTCGGCGGGGAACACGGTGAGCGGCGTCGTCGCCTGGACGTCCACGGCCCCTGCCTTCGCGTCCGTCACGGGCGCGGGGCTCGCGCACGCATTCGCCGGTGGTCAGACCAGCATCATCGCCGCGGCGGGCGGCCACGCCGATACCGCGGCGCTGACGGTTTCCGGGCTCGCGTCCGTTGCGGTCTCGCCCGCCGATACCGTGATCACTTCGATCGGCGACACGGTGCAGCTCAGGGCGGCGGGGCTCAGCACTGTCGGCGACACCGTGCCCGGTCTCACGATCCGGTTCACGTCGGCCACGCCGAGCGTCGCCACGGTGAACGCGGTGACGGGACGCGTCATCATCATCGGGTCCGGCAACGCGGTGGTGCTGGCGCGGGACTCGGTGAGCGGGCTGCAGGGCTCGGCCACGCTCCGGGTCAACCAGGTGACCGTCGACATCCAGAACACCCCCACGTTGCCCGACAGCCTCCAGGTGGGCGTCGGGGGCCGCGGTCAGATCGTCGCCAAGGCGCTGGATCGCCGGGGCTACCCGATCCCCGGAAAGACGTTCGGCTTCGTCTCGCGCAGCACGGGCCTCGCGACGGTCACCGGCACCGGGCTCGTGACCGGGGTGGCACTCGGCGTCACGTTCGTCGTCGATTCGGTCGACGGCTTCAAGGACTCGGTGAAGGTGGCGGTCGTAACCACCCCGCCGCCTGTGATCCAGTGGGCGTTCGACTCCATCTCGGTCGGCAACGGCGGCAACGTGTCGATCGCGCTGTCCTTGACCCGCACCGATCCGAGCCCGCTCATCGTGAAGCTCGCGTCGAGCGATACAACGACGGCGAAGACGACCGTCAAGACCGTCACCTTCCCCTCGAACACGGCGAACACGTCAGTCGTGATCCAGGGGATCAAGGCGGGACGGGTGACGCTCGTGGCGTCGGATTCGTCCGGCCTGGGCTTCCAGCCTGATTCGATGATCGTGACCGTGGTCTCGACGATCGAGTTCCGCGACATCGGGCAGTTCTACCAGCGCTCCAACTTCTACGTCAACCAGAACGAGACGTATCGGGCGCAGGTATTCCTGTCCGACCCGGCGCCGCAGGGCGGGCTGGGCGTCACGTTCGTCTACAAGTCGGGCGGCGTGATCGTCACGCCCGCACCGGCCATCATTCCCGCCGGTCAGCTGGCGGCCGACGTCGTGTTCAGCGGGCTCGCGCCGGGCCGCGACAGCGTGGTGCCGACCTCGGGTGGATTCGTCGGCAAGTTCTCCTACGTGGACGTCGCGGCCAACGATCTCAGCCTGAGCCTGCCGTACCCCTACAACGGCGTCCTGGGCGTGGGCCAGTCGTTCCAGCCCTACACGGGCATCACCTACGTCATGGACCACCCGCTCGTGGTGTCGGCCACGCTCGCCCCGACGATCGGCACCGTGCGCGCGGCGGACACGATTCCGACCAACAACAACTACACCTACTTCACGGTCGGGGCGACGGCCACGGGGCAAACCAAGCTCAAGGTCACGGCGCCGGGGTGGAATCCAGACTCGGCGACGCTCACGTTCAGCACGCCGCGGCTCGCGGCGAGCGGCTCGACGTCCATGATCGCCGGCAACCCGAGCAAGGGGTATTGGTCGGCCAGCACGACGGATTCGCTCGCGTACGGTCACCCGGTGGTGAACCTGTTGGTGGTGACGGCGACGTCGCGGGACACGAACGTCGTGGCGCTGGACGTCAAGGTGGACACGATTCCGGCGGGCTCGAGTGCCGCCTCCGCCAGCGCCGCGCTGCGCGCGCAGCCCGCCGCGGGCGGGGATTCGACCTGGATCGTGCTCACCGCTCCGGGACACCAGGCCGACTCGTTCCTGGTGCACGTCACGCCGCCCGGGTTGAGCTTTTATCACAGCTACCCGTATGACGGCCGGGTGGGCGTTGGGATGCGACGCGTCAACGCCGCGTACGTGCAGATCCCCTACGTCCGGCCCGACACGTTCTGGGTGACGTTCACCCACACGCGTGCCGGCGTGATCGGCCACTCGAGCCCCGACTCGGTGGTGATCCCGGCCGGGCAGACGTACACCTACATCGATATCCAGGGCGACACCCTGGGCGTCGACACGGCGACGATCACTGGCCCCGGCTACGTCGTGAGCGGGTCGCCGGCCGTGTTCACGGTCGACCCGATCCACGTCCGTCCATATTCCGTTCCAACGACGCTGTACACGATCTCGGCGCCGGCCGTGGTGAACGCGACCGTCGTCGATTCGGTGAACCAGTTCTCGTATCCGCTGGTGAACCCGCTCAGCGTGGGGCTCACGTCAGGGAACCCGGCGGCGTTCACGCTCGACTCCGCCACCGTGACGATCCCGGCCGGGTCCTCCTACGGCAACTACGACACGCTGCGGGTGGTGGGCGTGGATTCGGTCGGGGCGCGGATCTTCTCGAGCGCGACAGGCTCGTCCCCGGATTCGTCGAACCTGATCCGGGTGCTCCCGACGCCGCTGAGCATCGGCTTCGGTTACCCGTACACGGTGAGCCGGGGCTTGAAGCTGCAGTCCAACTACGTCTCCGTCGCCGGCGGCAACGCACCGGACACGGTCGCGGTGACGCTGAGCCACACGAACCCGTCGGCCACTTCGCTGCCGGTCACGACGATCCTGATCCCGAAGGGGCAGTCGTACTCGCAGTACTTCGAGATTCAGGGCATCGATTCGACCGGCACCGACACGGTGTTCGCGACGGCGAGCGGCTACGTCCCCACCAAGGCCGCGATCGGCGTGCAGCCCTCTTCCCTGATCGTCGGCAACCCCGGCACGTCGCACCAGACGACGGACGCGCCCAGCTATGTCAGCACATCGACGACCACGCGGTCGGGGTACGGGCTCAAGCCGACCACACCCGTGACCTACACAATCGTGTCCACCGACCGCAACGTGATCAGGATCGACTCGGCCGGGACGGTCAACGCCGCCCAGGACACGGGCACGTCGGTCATCGATACCGCTGCGACGGGCCGCAACTTCAAGATCCGCTACGTGGGCAGCGGCACGGCGCAGATCATCGTCACGGCACCGGGCTTCGCGTCTGATTCGACCCCCGTCATCACGGTCACCGGACCGACACTCCACTTCGGCTACGGCAATTTCACCTTGGGCGTTGGCCAGATCTTCACGAACCAGTACGTGTGGGTGGACAACCCGGTCACCGGGCAGCCGCTGGTCGTCCACCTGGCCAAGAGCGACAGCACGCTGCCAGCCGTGAGCCAGGCGTTTACGCTGGTCGCGGATTCGGTGGTCATCCCGGTCGGCCTGACCTACAGCTCGTCGTTCGACATTACAGGCCAGGCTCAAGGAACCGCGGAGCTGATCGGCCGCGCCTCTGGTTACTCAGAAGCAAGTGTTCAAGTCGCGGTTGGCCTGCCGAAGCTGGTGGTCAACACTCCGACCCTCAGCCTGCCGGTCGGCGGGGTGCCGTCGACCGTGTATGTGACGGCGTCTGACCAGTCCGGGATCTCGCGCGTCGTGGCCGTTTCACTCACCGTGAGCCAGGTATCGAGCGCGCCGGCCGTGGTGAGCGGGGACTCCGCTTCGCGCGTGGTCCCCACCCGCCAGAGCCAGACGTCGTTCCGGTTCTCAGGGCTTCAGAAGGGCACCGCGAAGGTGGTGTTCTCCGCCCCGGGCTACACGCCGGACACGATGGATGTATCAGTCGATAGCGGTCAACTGCAGATCATCAACCCGCCGGTGGCGATCGGTCCAAACCAGGTGGCGAGTTTCCAGACCTACGTCCAGCTGAATTACACGCCTGAGACGGACGTGACGGTCAACCTGTCCTCGGACAATCCGGGAGTGCTCCAGGTGGCGCCGTCGGTCGTGATCCCGGCGAACAGCTACTACGCGTACTTCGAGGTCACCGGCGTGAGTCTCGGTGTTGCGACGATCAGCGCCACCTCGCCCGACGCCAAGTCGGCGACGCCCGTGACGGTGCGTGTGTCCAAGCCCAGCCTCATTCTGAGCGTCCCGACGTCGGTGACGGCCGGGACGAACTACATCCTGACGGCCATCACGGCAGACTCGTTGGGAACCTATAGGAGCGTGACGAGCCCCGTGGCCGTCTCCTTGGGGTCCAACTTCCCGTTGAAGGTCGTGTTCGACTCGACGCCGATCCAGGTCGACTCTGGCTTGTACTATGCGACTTCCGGTGTGCGGTTCGATTCCGCCGGCACCTATCTGGTGATCGCGTCGGCGCCGGGGTACACGAGCGATACCGTGACGGTGAGCGTGGGTGGGGCATACGTGATTATTGCGGACAACTTCTTCTTCCAGGACACGGTCACGATCAAGGTCAACAACTATGTGACCTGGTTCAACGGCGGGCCGTCGCTGCACACGACCACGTCCGACACGGGCGTGTGGGACAGCAATAACATCGCTGTGGGGAATACTTTCTCACACTATTTCAATACGGCGGGGACCTTCCCCTACCACTGCAAAATCCACGGCCTGTCGATGGCGGGTACCGTCATCGTCACGCCGTAGCCCGGCTACACCCGGAATCCCTTCACCAGCGAGCGGAGCTTCTCCGCCGCCTGCAGCAGCGTCCCGGCCCCGGCCGCCAGCTCTTCGGTCGACGCACCCTGCTGCTCGGCCGCCGCCGAGACCTCTTCGGCCCCCGCGGCGTGCGAGGCCGCCTTGGCCGCCACCTGCGCGGTTTTCCGCGACAGGTCCTCGGCGATTTCCCGGTTCTGTTGGGCCACCCCCTTGACCCGGGCGGCGGCCTGTTCCACCTGGCCGACGGCGTTCGCGATTTCGGCGAGCGCCGTTGCCGCGCCCTCCGCCACCGTCTCGATGCCGCGCACCCGGTTCTGCCCGTCACTCATCACCGTGGTCATCCCGTCCATCTGCTTCCGGATTGCAATGGTGGTGCGGGCCACCTCATCCGCGGCCCGGGCCGACTCGTCGGCGAGCTGGCGCACTTCTTCGGCGACCACGGCAAAGCCGCGCCCGTGCTCTCCAGCCCGCGCCGCCTCGATCGCGGCGTTCAAGGCCAACAGGTTGGTCTGCGACGAGATGCGACGGATCAGATCGACGAAGTCGTCGATCGACGCGCTCTGCTCGACCAGCTGCGTCACTTGCTGGCCGGTGGTCAGCACCACCTCACGCACGCCGAGCAGCGACTGGCCCGCCGCCTGGATATCCCCATGGTGCCGGGTGGCCGCGGCGCGAATCTCCTCCCCCAGGCGTGCGGCGCGACCCGACGTCTCGGCCATCTCCCCGGCCGCGTGCCGCAGCTTGTCGAGGCCGCTCTCGATCGCCGTCAACTCGTTGCGCTGCACTTCGGCGCCGTTCGAGATGTCGACCATCGCCGTGGAGACTTCGCTCGAGGAGGCCGCCAGCTGCTCGCTCACGGCCGAGAGATCGCCGGCCGACGTGGTGATCCGGTCCGATTCCCCGATCACCTCGCGCACGATGCCGCGCAACCGCTCCGCCATTTCCCGCAGCGCGCTGGCGAGCACCTGGAACTCCCGCGGCATGGCGCCAGAAGTGACCGGTCGCAGGTCCCCAGCGCCAAACCGCTCGGCGGCGGTCACCAGGCGCGCCAGCGGACCTTCCACCGAGCGCACCGTGAGCATGGACGCGACGGCGCCGAGCGCGACGAACACCGCCAGCACGAGCCACATGAACAACTCCCGCCGCCCCGCCAACTGGGCCAAGCGGTCCGCCGCTTGACCGGCTTTCTCCGACTGACGCGCGGAAAGCCCGCGCACCATCTGCACCAGCTCCTTGACGGAGGATTGGACCGCGGTCGCGCGCGCCTGCGCCTCGCCGCCGCGACCGAGGTCGCGCAGGGCATGGGCCAGCGCGTAGTCGACCTGAATCGCGGACTGCGACCGCTTGATGCGGTTCAGCACCAGCCGGTCTTCGACGGTCAGGTCGCCGAGTCGCTCCAAGCGCCGCTCGAGATCGTAAGCGCTGTCGGCGGCGCTCTCGAACTCCTCGCGCGCGCGCGCGTCCGGCATGCTGACGTACTGCACGGCGGCGCGCAGCTCCGTGAATACCGTCGTCAGGAGGCCGGTGCTGACGCCGGTGGCGGCGCGCAGCGCGTTCATCTCCAGCGCAATCTGGTGCCGGATCGTCCCCAGCGCCGTGGTCCCGGTCGCCGCCGTGATCACGAGGCCCAGCGCCAGGGCGCCGAGGCCGAGCAGGATGCGCGCGCGCACCGTGTTGAGCCGGCGGCGCAGCGTCATTCGCTGGCCTCCGCGACCAGCTTGCCGTTCCGCGCGATCGCGATCGTCAGCGGCTTGCCCGGCACGTCACCGGAGGCGTCGAACGCGATGCGCCCGCTCACACCTTCGAACGCGGGGCGCTGCGGCCCCACGGAGGCCAGATAATCCCGGATGGCGCGTCGATCAGGACCGACGGCGTCGATCGCCTGGGCGAGGAGCTGGACCACGTCGTAGGTGAGGCCGGCCACGTCGTTGGGGCGCTCGCCCTGAGTGGCGCGGAAGAAGTCGAGCACGAAGGTGGCATTCTTCTCGCCCGGCCGGTCCGAGAGGTATGCGGAGGAGATGTGGATCCCTTCGGCGAGCGGCCCATCCGCTTCGATCCCCACCAGCGCATCGCTCCCGATCACCGGCCAGCGCAGGCCTTGTCGGCGTACTTCCCGGAGCACAAGCTCGGCGCCGGGGACGTCGGCGGCGACCATCAGGACGTCTACGCCGGCGCCCCGCATGCGGCTGACGTACGGCTCTAACGAGGTAGTGCTCCCCAGGAAGGGATCCTGCTCGACCATGATGCCGCCCAGCCGCTCGAACTCGGCGGCGAACGCCGCCCGGACGCCGCGGCCGTAGTCGTCATTCAGGTAGATGATCGCGGCCCGGCGGGCACTGAGGCGCGCGCGCGCATAGCGGGCCAACGCCGGTCCGTGTGAGAGATCGCTGGGGCAGACCCGGAACGTGTACAGATTGATGCCCGAGAGCTCGGGACTCGAGGCCGTGGGGGAGATCATGGGAAGCGGCCGGTCCCCGGCGCCGTACACCCGGGCGGCGGCGATGCTGGTGCCGGACGTGACGTGTCCCACGACCGCGACGACGGCCGCATCGTCGTACAAGGACTTGGCGCCGAGCACGGCGGTGTTCTCGCTGCCGCTGTCGTCCACGATACGGAGCCGGAGTGGCTGGCCGTGCAGGCCGCCGCGCTGGTTGATCTGATCTACCGCGAGTCGTGCGGCCTTGAGCTGGGCGACGCCCAGTGGATCGGTCATCGGACCGGCCAAGCCGATGACGATGGGTCCTGAGGTCCGGGCGCACGAGACGAGGGTCAGCGCGGCGACCGTGACGAGCGACGGCCGGAAGCGACGAACGATCGAGGGGAGGATCATCGGGGGACGGGAGGCAAGGTTAAGCGGCCGCGAAAAGGAGCGCAATGCCGCACCGATCGGGGCGGTCGCCGGAGCGCGTCTCCAGCCGTATGTTCGGGGACGTGGAGGCGCGTGATCGATTGTATCGGTTCGCGGCGGCGCTCGAGCCGCTGCTGGCCGCCGCGGCGGCGAACGGATTCGAAGCCGTCTGGGAGCGCGAGCGGCTGACGGAAGTCGGCTGGGCGGCATTGGCCGGCGCGCGTCGGGCCGGCTCGCCGGCGCTCGCGCCGGCGCTCGCGGCCCTGGACCGGCGCCTGCTGGCGGTGTTGGAGCGCAGTCATGCGTGGGCCGATCAGCACCTCATCACGTTCCGCATTCCCGAGCTGGAGCGGTGGCAACACGCGACGGCGGCGGCGCTGGTCGGGGCGCGCTGGGGAGCGGCGGGTCTGCGCACGGTGATCGAGGACACGCGCGCGCCCTTCGCCCGTCGCTATTTCGCTTTTCTCGCCCTGGCCGAACGGCACCCGCCGGAAGCCTGGCCGCAATTCGAGAAATACTTGCGCGCCCCGGAGGCGCACTACGCGTTCGTCGCCGCGGCGGTCGAGGCCGCCCGCTACTATCCCGGCCGGGCCCCCATCCTGCTCGAGCTGTTCGAGCGCATCCGGGGGGACCAGCTGATGCGCCGGTTCCTGGGGCCGCGACTGCTCGAATCCTTGTACGTGCTGGGAGAGACGATCGCGTTGCCGCTGTTCGAGGAGCTGCTCGTCACCGGTCACACGGATCCGGATCCGGTCCACTGCGAGGTCACGCGCGCCCTCGTGGCGGTGCGTAAGCTCACCGGCCGGCTCGCGCCGTCCGCCAAGTACCCGGACGTGGAGCTCCCAGAGGTGAGCCATGCAGTCGATCGAGCGGAGCGCCGCTTCGAGGAAGAGCGCGACCGTCTGGAGCCGGTGACGGTCATCTAAGCAACGGGGCAGAGGGAAGGGGGAAGGGTACCGCCGCGCCGACGGCGAAACGAACCACGAGCATGCGTCTAACGGGTGCGGCGCCGTGCGTAGCTGGCGATGCGATCCATCACGTTCTCGTCCCACAGCGCGATGTAAATCCACCGGGTCGAGTCGTGGCCGCGCCAGGTCAGGCGCACCCGCTCCCGGGCTGAGCGCCACTCCCACATGCCGGCCCGAGAGCCGTGCGGGGAGCCGAAGCGGGAGACGAGATCCCGCTGCGCCGCTGGCACGAGTGGGGCGCTTCCCGAATCGCCGAAGGACAGGAACGCCACACGCCCTTCCAGGACATAGGCAGCGAGGTAGAGCTCCGCGCCGTCGTCCGGGTCGCGGATCGACACCCCGCACTCCATCAGCTGCGCGGTTCGGCGTGACGTGTTGCAGACGACGGCGGAGGTGCCGGGCACGGCCACCGTCCGTGCGCGCGCCAGGAAATCCGCATAGGGCGCGGCCAGAGCGAATCCCCGGTACGTCAGTGTGGCGGCGGCCGGTAGAGACGCGGTCTGTGCGCCGAGCAGCGCGGGGAGTACCACGACCGGAAGGAAGCGCATGGCTGAATATAGAACGGGCCCGGGTTGCCCCGGGCCCGTGTTACTACCGCGATCCGACAGCGATTACTGGACCTTGCGGACGTTCTGCGCCTGCAGACCCTTCGGACCCTGGGCGACATCGAACTCGACGGCGTCACCCTCTGCGAGGCTCCGGAAGCCATCGGCTTGGATCGCCGTGAAGTGGACAAACACGTCCGGACCCGACTCCTGCGCGATAAAGCCGAAGCCCTTCGCGTCGTTGAACCACTTCACCTTACCCTTGGCCATACTGTTCTACCTCTATACTGAAATGGGGCAGCCGCCCCGGTCTGGGTCGACCCAGGTCACCGCGACCTGGGACGGGCTCAAACAAAAACCGCGAGACACATTGGTCCTCGCGGAGCGCAGACAGCCAGTGACGGTGCCACGTATTGCTTGAACCGCGGCCAAAAGTAGGGGTACTCCCACTGGCTGTCAATAACATTGCGCCTCAATCACCATCAAGACATCATCGCGACAGTTCTCAGGCCTGCTATCGGTTCGGCAGCCCAATGGCGGCTCGGAACGCCGCCACGGCAGCTTCGTAATTGCGCAGCCGACCAAGCATCTCGGTGGTGACCACTGTCGGTGTCTTCCCCGCCGAGGCCTGACAGGTCTTCGCGGAATTTGCGAGGGAGTCGAGTTGGAACACCAGGTCCTGGGCCGGCCGCCGCGTCGGAGGCTCGTAGGCGGTTGGCTCCATTTGCCCGCGCCCGCTCGTGATGAACCCACGCGCGGCGCCGCACAGACCACCGAGTCGCTTTGCCGCCAGACGGACCTGCAGCGTGTCGCGCGAGCTCCGCGTCCGCACCACGCGGCTGATCCCATCCTTGATCTGGGCCACACCGCGGGCGGCCGTGCGGAACCCCTGCAAGTACTTGTCCTGGAGCGGATTGGGTGGGGGAGGCGGCGGCACCATGGCGGTGGCCGACTCGCCAGGAGCGGAATCCGGTTGTTGAGCAAGCGCAGGTGCGGTGAGGACCCAGCTGAGCAGGCCGAGTACGGCTATGGAGCACATCGGATTAGTCGTATCTTTCAATGAGTCTTGTGGTTACCCTGAACGACGCATGCGCCTTGGCCTAGGGTTATAATCCCGACATGACCGTTCCCGCAACCTCCCGCCTGTCGCGCACGTTCGAAGACCGCTCCGAGGCGCTCAGCCATTTCTTCGCCCGGGCCGCCGAAGCTCCGCGGTTTCTGGCTTTCGACGATGCCGTCGGATGCCAGTTGGATCAGGCACTCTCGGTGGTGGAATGGAGCGGGGCGGCCGGGATTCTGCGTGACGACGATCTCGTACACGCGGCGTGGATTCGTCCCGATGCCGCGGCGGCCGTGGTGGAGCGGCGCGAAGGTGAGCGGCGTTTGTTTGCCTATTTCGGCCCGCGTATGGACCAACCCTATGCCGATCCCGTCGAGTGCGAGCTGATCTACGACGGGCATGGGTTGCGGGCGTACGCCTTCGCGGAGCGGAGCCATGCGATCGCGCACTTCCTGCGGGCGACGCAGGGCACGGGCGCGCTGCTGGCCTTGCTCGGCCGCCGCGCACCCGAGCTGCGTCACGTCCGCCGCTGGTTGCAGGAGCTGTTCAACGCTCCGCCGGGCGGCACCAATCGTTCGACGCTGCTCATGGCCGGCTGGTTCGCGACCGCCGGAGCCGGCTGTCTGTTCCTCCCCGCCCAGGCGGGAGAGCCCTACTGCTACTGCGAAGTCGGCATCGACTCCTGAGGTGATGCTGATGTGGGAACGTGCAGGGGGTGTGGATTCACAACTCCACATGGTGTGGATGGACGGTGCAAGGGCTGGAGGCGGTGCCGCTTAGAGTCCACACGCGCTGCACATCGACGTGAGCTAACCCGAAGAAACATCGGCACTTGCGCGATCTCGCGCGAGCCGTCACATTACCCCTCGGGTCGAATGGGGAAGGGGTGGGGCCTCGTGTCCCAGCCACGCCTGCTCGACCAGTCCGGGCGGAAATTTCGGGGAGGGCGCCAACGCAACAAGGGCTCAGGCGCTTGTCGATCCGGGAGATGCTCACCGACTCGGATAGCAGAGGCCAGTCGCGTGCCTCTGCCACGTCGACGTGGTGCCTCGACGTGCAGTGCGGAAGGTCGGTCCGCGACCCGATCTGACCCGCAGCACTCGCACCGGCGAACCTTGTGGCCCGGCCAGGCTGCTTGGGGATGGAAGCCGGAGCTCCTGATTGCCCTACCGAGCGACGCAA
>JBGQFX010000025.1:0-44966 GCA_041497135.1 Gemmatimonadota bacterium
CCCGATTGCCCGGTCGGCAGGACGAATCCGCCGGCTCCATCGACGTCGCCAAAATCGACCACATGTCGCATCGATGGCCCCTCGGTACAGCGATACGGTGGGGCAAACCCGCTCGCCGGGCACACATTCACGGTCTGGTTGCCGCCGCCGAGACGCAACGGGCCCACATTGAATCCCGCGAGCCACCCCAGCACCGGGATGCCCCCGAGCGCGTGCGCCTGGGTATGCGTGTGCACCTCACCCCAGGATCGCGGCGCGCCGCGGGCGAGCACGCTGTCCATCGCGCGCCGCGCCAGCGCGGCCAGGTCCTCATGCGCAGGCGTGCGCTGATCGTCGAACCAGGGACTCTCCCCCGCCAGGATCCAGCGGTGCAGCGGGGCGGATGGCCGGAAGTCGGGGGACTCATCGTCGTAGGTGAGCGCCTGGAGCTCGCGGTACCACGACCAGACGAGGGTCGGCTCGGTCCGGTCGACGGCCATCTCGCCATTCCAATGACGAACCTGCTCCGCCAGTGCATGATGCGATCCCGCCTCGAGGGCGTCGGCGGCGATCGGGGCGATGCGGCGCAGAAATACACTCACCTCGTCCACCTGCTCGTGCGCCACCATGGCGGCCGTCGCCGTCGTATCACGGCGCACCATCTCCCAGATCCGCTCCGCCCGATACGGGAGGTCGTAGTCGCCGCGGATCGTCATCGGAAACGCGTCTCCCACGATGCGATTGTTGGCCGTGACGATGTAGCCGCTCGCGGGGTTCACGGTCCGCGGCAGCTCGGCTGTGGTGAGATAGCGCGCCCACCCTCCGCCGCGCACCCAGCCAGGCTCCGGCCGCGTGCCGTCCCCCGAGCGCCGCACAGGGACATATCCGGCGAGATAATAGGCGATCGTGCCGTCGCGATCCGCATAGACGACGTTCTGCTCCGGCACCCGGAATGTCTCGAGGGCGGCCTCGAATTGCTCGCGGCTGGTCGCTCGCCCCATTCCCATGAGCGCCTGCAGGCCATCGGAGGGCTGTTGCGCAGTCCACCGCAAGGCATACGCCGTCTCCGAGTCGGGCCGCCAGGCCACGCTCACCAATGGACCGTGCGCCGTGCGTCCCCGCCGGTACACGACCGGGTCGCCGCCTTTCACCCGCAGCGTTTCCGCGACCAGCTCGACGGGGGCCCATCCCGTCGGCGTGAGGTACTGCGTGGTGTCCCGGGTGATACGCTCCTGGACGTAGTCGACGTCGTCGATCATGCCGTTGGTGAAGCCCCAGCCGTGGCCCGCGGTATGACCGAGAATGACCCCGGGTAACCCGGGAATCGTTACCCCGACCACCTCATAGCCCGGCGCGTGCAGGCCGGCCAGGTACCAGATGGAGGGCGCCCGCAGCTCGAGGTGTGGATCGTTCTCGAGAATCGGCTTGCCGGAACGGGTATGCGCGGGACCGATCGCCCAGGAGTTCGAGGCCGTGGCCTGGGCGTCGGCGGACGACGGACGCCCGGAGACGCCCCGCCCGCGGCCCCGTGAGGATTCGACGATGACCGGCGCCGAGTCCGGATACGGAACGAATAGATCGCCCGCTTTCGCTTCTCCAAGCTGGGCGGCGGCTCGGGCATGCTGGATCTCGCCGTTATCACTGTGCAGGTCCCACGCTTCGAGCAGCACGATCTCGATCGAATGCTCCGGCCGCCAGGGCTCCGGCGTGTGGCCCAGCAGCCGGAACTCGGCCGCGCGGCGGCCGGTCGCGAGCCAGGCGTTCACCCCCCGAGCGTACGCCGCTTCGGCGCTGCGGGTCGCCGCCCTTGCCTGCTGGACGTCCGTGCGAGCGATGCGCTCCATTTCGCGGCCCCGCAGCGTCCGGTCGGCGTCGAGCGTGCGCGCGCCGAACAGCTCGCTCAGCCGTCCTTCCGCCACGTGCCGCAGCAGGTCCATCTCCCACATCCGGTCACGCGCGTGCAGGTAGCCGAGCGCGGCAAACAGGTCCGAATCGCTGCGCGCGATCACGTGGGGCACGGCCAGCGAATCCCACAGCACCACAACCGAATCGCCGAGTCCCGGAATCGCTTCGCGACCGGCGAGCGGCGGGTTCAGCGCGCCCACCCAGATCCGGAAGCCGAGCATGGCGAATCCGATCAGCACGAGCAGCACGATGAGCGTCCGCCGGATGATGCGAATCATGTGACCTCGATGATCTGATCGCGACGCGAGCCGACGCTCACGTAGCGAATTGGAGCATGCGACAGATCCTGCAGCCGGTCGAGATAGGCTCGAGCCGCTGCCGGCAGATCGGCGAGCCGGCGCACCTCGCTCGTGGGTTTCTCCCAACCGGGGAGCGTCTCGTACACCGGCTGCACGCGGTCCATGCGTTCCAGATCCGCGGGCATGCCGTCCATGGCCTCTCCATCCAGAAGGTAGCCCACGGCCACCGGGATTTCGGCGAAGCTGTCGAGCACGTCGAGCTTGGTGACCGCGAGGCCGCTGAGTCCGTTGACGCGCACGGCGTAGCGCACCACCACCGCGTCGAACCAGCCGCAGCGCCGCGGCCGGCCCGTCGTCGCGCCGAATTCGCCGCCCAGGGTGCGGATGCGCTCGGCCGTGGCGGGCTCGGCTTCGGTCGGCAACGGGCCGTTCCCGACGCGGGTCGTGTAGGCCTTGACCACGCCCAACACCGCGTCGATCGCCGTGGGACCGATCCCGGCGCCGACCGCCGCACCGCCCGCCGTCGTGTTGGACGAAGTGACGTACGGGTACGTGCCGTGATCGACGTCCAGCAACGCCCCTTGCGCGCCCTCCAGCAGCACGGAATCACCCCGCTGCAAGGCGTCGTACACTGCCCGACCGGAATCCACGGCCAGGGGCAAGAGGCGCGGTGCCAGCCGGGCCAGGAGCTCCCGATGCTCACGCTCGTCGGCCCGCTCCGCCGCGCCCAGGAGCTGCAACATCTGGTTTGCCGCGGTCACCCGTTCCGTCACGCGCTCCTGCGCCCGGGCCAGCTGCCGCAAGTCGCCCACCCGCAGCCCGCGCCGGCCATACTTGTCTTCGTACGTCGGTCCGATCCCGCGCCCCGTGGTCCCGATCCGCTCCCGGCGCTCGCGCGCCTGATCGAGCAGCTTGTGGAACGGGAGCGTCAGATGCGCCCGATCCGACACGAACAGCTTGTGCTCGAGCTTGATGCCGCGTGAGGAGAGCGCATCCAGCTCGGTGAAGAAGGTCTCCGGATCGAGGACGACGCCGTTCCCGACCACGCACACCGCGCCCTGGAGAATGCCCGACGGGATCTGATGCAGCACGAACTCCCCGGCGGCGGTGTGCACGGTATGGCCCGCGTTCGCGCCGCCCTGATAGCGGACGACCATGTCGGCGCGCTCGGCGAGCACGTCCACGACTTTGCCCTTCCCCTCGTCGCCCCACTGGGCGCCGACCACGACCACGCAATGGACCTTGGCTCCGAACACGACCCCCCCTCAGCAAAAACGCCCCGGCGGTGCGGGGCGGGTATCCTCTGAGAGAAAGTATCGACTAGACGGTCAGACGGCTAGACAGGCGCCGAGACGCGTAGCAGGTGTCAGTGGTCAGTGGCCAGGACAAGGGCGACCGCGGCGGCGACCTCATCAACACCCTGGAGCGTCAGACGACCGGGAGCATCTCGCCTCGTGTGCACGACCCGCATCGTTTCCCAGTTGCCTTTCATGATGGTCACGCATTCACGCGTGGCGGGCGCGAGCGCCATGCCGTCCACGACCACCGGCAGCCTGCGCCATACGCCGGCGCCGAGCGAAGTGGCGACACCGGCGACCATGGGTCCAGCCCGGTGCACGAGCGCCGTGACCCCGCCCTGGTCGTCGATACCGTCGAAATTGATCACCGTCGTACCGTCCAGGAGATTGGCCCGCTCGCGCGCCAGCGCGCGCGCCCCCACGAGCCCCCACTCTTCGGCATCGAGCAGCAGCGCCCCCACCGCCGCGGTCGGCGGTAGCGCGTCGAGCGTGGCGAGCACCGTCAGCACTCCGCTTGCATTGTCGAGGGCGCCGGGTGAGCGGTTGGTGATTCGGTTCAGCCCCAGGAACAGGGCCGCTCCGAGGCCGGCGGGGATCCAGACGCCGAACGGGATCGCGAGCAGCGCGGCGGCGACGAGCGCCGCGAGCACCAGACGAGCCGCCATGGAGATGGGCTGGCCCTTGGAATCGTAATGCGCCGCAAGCCAGGTCGTGACGCGCGCCTGAGGTCGTACGGCGATCAGGTTGACGCCTTCGACGGGACGGGTGCCCCACAACGGGAAGCGCGGCGCGGCACGGAAGCGATGCTCCAGGACGACCAGCCCGCGACGGGTCAGCTCCCGTTTCAGGACGTCCCGCACTCGTGCGTGCTGGGACGTTCCCACCAAGCGCGGCGCGGCGAGCTCCGCCAGCAGCGCGCGCTGGTCGGTCACGCCGCCAGCAGCTGTCCGATGCGCTCCCGATCCGGGGCCGCGAGCGGGGCGAGGGGACCGCGCACCGGTCCGCCGTACAAACCCACGGCGTCCATCGCGGCCTTGATGGCCGCGGGGCCGCGGGCGACGATTTCCTTGTCGAGCGCGGCGAGACGTCTCTGGAGCGTCTCGGCGCGGCCGAGGTTCCCGGCGCGAAACGCCGCGAGCAGCTCGCCAGACCTGGCCGCGGCGAAGCAGGCCACGCCCACAATACCGCCCACGCATCCCGCCTCGAGCGCCGGTACCAGCAGGGAGCCCGAGCCCACGAACATTGCCCACCCGGGGACCGCGGCGCGATACGCGCGGAGGTTCTGCAGATCACCCGAGGAATCCTTCGCCCCCACGATGTTGCCGTGCGCTGCCAGCCGGCTCAACAGCGCCGGTGGCACCGGGAGGTGGGTGTGTTTGGGGATGTTGTAGACGAGCACGGGCACGGGGCTCGCGTCCGCCACGGCCGTATAGTAGGCCACGAGACTGTCGGCGGAGTGGGCGGCGCTGTAGTAGCTCGGTGGTCTGACCAGCACCGCGTCCACCCCTTCAGCCGCGGCCGCGCGCGCCAGCGCCACGGCGGACCGGGTGGATTCCGCCCCCGCTCCCGCCAGGAGCCAGCGATCCCGGGGCACCGCCGCCCGCACCGCGGCGATGAGCCGCCGTTGCTCGTCCGGCTCGAGCAGCGCGGCCTCGCCCGTCGTGCCGGCGACGACGATGCCGTCCAGGCCGTCGGCGAGGAGGCGCCGCACGTTGTGGACCGCGTGTGGTAGCGCGAGCTCGCCCGTGGCGGAGTCGAACGGCGTCGTGACCGGGGCGAAGATCCCGCCCAGCGTACGACCGGTCATTCGCCCGGCAGCATCGAGCTCAGGTCGTCGGCGAACCCGGCCGGTCGGTCCGGATCGGCGGCAGCGGGAGTTGGCTCGGCGACGGGCGTCTGGGTCGACATGGTGCGGCGACGCAACGTCCGCATCTGCAGCTCAAAATCGGCGGGGTTGGACGCCGCCGTCGCCGCTGTTTCGTACGTCACGGTCCCGTCGCTCACCAGATCCATGAGGTGCTGGTCGAAGGTCTGCATCCCATACTGCTCGCGCGAGTCCTTGATGTAGTCGCGCAGCTCGGGCGTACGGTCTGCGTCGCGGATCATGTCCCGCGCCGTGGCGGTACAGAGCAGGATCTCCAGCGCGGCCGCCCGCCCCTTGCCGTCGGCGCGCGGCAGCAGCCGCTGCGACACCACCGCCTGCAGTGCTTCGGCGAGCCGCAACCGGGCGATCCCCTGCTCCTCCGAGGGAAACATGGCGATGATGCGGTTGACCGTGTTGACCGCATCGGGGGTGTGCAGAGTCGAAATCAGCAGGTGCCCCGTTTCCGCCGCCTTCATCGCGGTATCGATCGTTTCGGCGTCGCGCATCTCTCCGATCAGGACCACGTCGGGATCCTGCCGCAGCGCGGCGCGCAACCCCATGCGGAAGTCGTCGGTGTCGGTGCCGATCTCCCGCTGGGTGATGGAGCAGTTGATGTCGCGATGCAGGAACTCGATCGGGCTTTCCAGTGTCAACACGTGCTTGTGCTGCGTCTGGTTGATGTGATTCACGATCGCGGCCATGGTCGAGGTCTTCCCCGACCCGGTCACGCCCGTCACCAGCACCATGCCGCGCTCCGCGATCGCCACCTGCCCCAACGCCTGTGGCAGCTTCAACGACTCGAATGTGGGAACGTCGAACGGAATCACCCGCATCACGATCATGAACGAGGAGCGCTGCCGCAGGATGTTCACGCGGAAGCGGCCGATGCCCGGCATCCCCCAGGAGCAATCGTAGTCGCGGATCTTGTCGATCCGGCCGCGGTCTTCCTCGGTCGGGATCAGCTGCTTCGCGATCGCTTTGGTCTGCTCAGGGGTCAATCGTTGCTTGGTGAGCGGCACCAGTCGGCCGTTGATGCGGGCCCGGAACACGTCTCCGGCCTTGATGTGCAGGTCCGACGCGCCCCGATCCACCGCGGCCTTGATGATCTTTTCCATTAGTACCCCGCGTCCAGGTCCACCTGGTTCACGAGCGACGACCCCGCAAGATAGCGCCGGATGTTCTCCAGAATGAGCCCGGCTTCCCGCTCCCAGAACCGCTCGGTCACCGAGCTGACGTGCGGGCTGACGAGCACCCGCGGATGTGACCAGAAAGGATGCTCGGGCGGGAGCGGCTCGGTCGCGAAGACGTCGAGCGCGGCGCCACGCAAAGCGCCGGCCTCGAGCCGCTCGAGGAGCGCCACTTCGTCGAGCAGCGCACCGCGCGACACGTTGACCACCACCGCGCCGGCGGGCAGCCGCGACAGGACCGCGCGTCCGACGGCGGCGTCCGTTGCGGTCGTGCGCGGCGCGGCGATCACCAGCGCGTCGCTCTCGGCGGCCAGCCGCGGCAGATCGGCGCGGCCGCCGACCCAGGCGACGCCCGCCGGGCCACCCTGTTCCGGCCGGCGACGGATCCCGGCCACCCGCATGCCCAGCGCCAGCGCGCGTCGCGCGACGGCCGTGCCGATTCCACCCAACCCCACGATCCCGACACGGATGTCGGCCAACTCCCGCACCCGTATGGTACGGTCTCCGAAGCTCCCCTGAATCCAGCGCTTTTCGGCTTGGGCGCGGGCCACGTGATCGAGGCCTTTCGCGAAATACGCGAGCGCCGTCAGCACCCAGTCGGCGATCGGCTCGGCGTGCACAGCGGCCGAGTTGGTGAGCCGGATGCCGCTCCCCCGCAGAGCGGCCAGAATCGCGCCGACCCCCGCCGTGCAGCTGTGCACCCAACGCAGCGTTTCGCGTCCCCCCGCCACCACGCCCGGGGGCACGCCGAAGCCGACGTAGACTTCAGCCCCTCGCGCCGCCGCCACGGCTTCGGCGGAGCCCGACCCCCCATCGCCGTCGGAATACACCGGCGTTTCAACCTCGATCAGCTCCCAGCCATCGCCAAGCGCCAGCCGCACCGAGACGACGACGTCGGGCGGAATGCGCCAGACGGGCCGTTGCGCCCGAAGATCGAGAACGAGGCGGCGGGTCACTCCCCGGTCGAGACGGCGCGAACGCCGGGGTGATGCAGTACCGCGATCCGCACCTGATCGTGCAGGCGCTTGGGGCCGCGCAGATCGAACTCGATCACGAGGTCCACGTTCTCGCGACGGGATTCCACCCGGAGCAGGTCGAGACCGCTACGGCGTACCAGGGTTTCGAGATCCTCGAGCGCGCCCGTGGCCGGCGAAGCGTGGATCGTGAGCCGGCTGTGCGTGGCTCGCCGGGCGATGAAACGCTCGACGAAACCCAGTCCGGCCAGGACGATCATGACGAGCAGGGTCGTGCCCACCGCCTCGAAGTAGGCTCCGGTTCCCACCGCCATCCCGATCGCCGACACGACCCAGATCGTGGCCGCACTCGTGAGTCCGGTGACCGAGCCCCGCGTATGCAAGATGGTGCCGGCCCCGATGAAGCCCACCCCGGTGAGGATCTGGGCCGCCACGCGCCCCGGATCGCCCCGGCCCGCCGCGAGTCTGAACGACAGGACGGTAAACAGCGTCGCGCCGACGCAGATCAGGATGTTGGTGCGCAGGCCGGCCGGCTTGCCCGAGAGCTCCCGCTCCATTCCGATGGCGCCGCCCAGCAGCATGGCGAGCACCAGCTGCAGCAGCAGCTCGAGGTGCAGCGATTCCGCCAGGTTCTGGAAATCCGGCATCAGTCGGCCGCCGGGAGGAAGCCCATGTGCCGCCGCACCTCGTGCATCGTGCGGCGCGCGATGGCGCGGGCACGCTCGGCTCCCGTCCGAAGCAGCGTGCGCACCCGCCCGGGATCGCGCTGCAGCACGGCGGCGCGCTCGCGGACCGATGCCAGGGCGGCTATCATTTGGTCCGCCAGCACGCGCTTGCAATCGAGGCATCCCCACCCGGCGGCGCGGCAATTGACCGCGACCGTGGCCTGCACGTCCGGGGGCGAGAACCCCTGGTGGATGGTGAAGACGTTGCACAGGTCGGGGTTGCCGGGGTCCTTGCGCGTCTTGCGGGCCGGGTCGGTGGCAGCGGGCCGCAGCTTCTCCCAGATCGCCTCCGGCGACTCGAGCAGACCGATCGTGTTGCCAAGACTCTTGGACATCTTGGCCTGGCCGTCGAGGCCCAGCACACGCTTGGCCGTCGTGAGCTGCGCTTGGGGTTCGGGGAAGAAACCGGTACCGTAGCGCCCATTCCACCGGCGGGCGATCTCGCGCATCAGCTCGAGGTGCTGCAGCTGGTCCTCCCCCACGGGGACGAGACTCGCCTGGTAGAGGAGCACGTCCGCCGCCTGCAGCACCGGGTAGTTCAAGAGTCCGGCCGGGACGCTTTCCTGGCGCTGTGCTTTGTCCTTGTACTGTGTTTGTCGCTCGAGCTCGCCGAGCGGAGTCACGGTCGTGAGAATCCAGTTGAGCTCGGTGTGTTCGGCGACGTGCGATTGGACGAACAGAATCGACTGCTCGGGATCGATGCCGGCCGCGAGCAGCCCGACGGCCATCTCGTGGGTGCGCTGGGCGAGCTCGGCCGGCTCGTAGGGCTGGGTGATCGCATGCAGATCGACGATCGAAAACACGCACTCGTGCTGGCCCTGCAACCGGACCCAGTTCTGTACCGCGCCGAGGTAGTTCCCGATGTGCAGCTCGCCGGACGGCTGGATCCCACTGAAGACGCGGGTCATGGGGTCACAACCTAAGGCTGTGGAGGGAAGAGCCGCAAGGTGCAGGCACTCAAGGACTTAGTCAATGTCGCGGAGCGAGCCGCGGAACGGGCGGCAAACCTGATCCGCGGCGCTCGCCCACCGGATGCCGAGGCGTGGACTGAGAAGACGCGCCACGATTTCGTGACGCAGGTGGATCGCGAGGCCGAGGAGCTGATCGCCGAGACGCTGACCGACCTCGTGCCGGGCTCCGAGGTCGTCGGCGAGGAGCTGTCGCCGGACGCGCCGCGCCGGGCGCAGATCGTGTGGCTGGTCGACCCGCTCGACGGTACCACCAATTACCTGCACGGCTACCCGCAATTCGCCGTATCGATCGGTGCGATGGTGAGCGGCGTGCTGAGTGTCGGGGTGGTGCACGACGTCGCGCGCGACGTGGCCTACCGCGCGGCGCGCGGGCAGGGGGCGTGGTCGGGGGGGCGTCGCCTGGCCGTCTCGGGCGTCGACGATCCGAAGCGTGCGCTCGTGGGAACCGGGTTTCCGTTTCGCCAGCTTGAAAACCTGGACGCCTACCTGCGACAGTTTGCCGCCGTCACCCGTGCCGCGAGCGGTATTCGCCGCGCGGGCTCCGCGGCGCTCGACCTGGCCGACGTCGCGGCGGGCCGGTTCGACGCGTTCTGGGAGCAGACGCTGGCACCCTGGGACGTGGCTGCGGGGGTGTTGCTGGTTCGTGAGGCGGGCGGCCTGGTGACCACGCTCGAGGGGAGCGAGGACGTGTTACAGCATGGGTCGATCGTGGCCGGGAATCCGGTGATGTACCGGTGGCTGATGGAACAGGTGCGGAGCGCCTGAGATGCCCTCACCGCTCGTCGAATGCGTGCCCAATTTTTCGGAGGGTCGCGATCAGGCGATCTTGGATGCGCTGCGCGCGGCGCTGACGGCGGTGCCGGGCGTCCGGCTGCTCGACGTGCAGGCCGATCCGTCGCATAACCGCTCCGTCTTCACCTTCGTCGCCCCACCCGAGGCGGCCGCGGAAGCCGCGTTCCGGGCGACGCGCGTCGCGCGGGAACGGATCGATCTCACCAAGCATCGGGGCGAGCACCCGAGGATGGGGGCCACCGACGTGGTGCCGTTCATTCCGGTGCGCGATGTGACGATGGAGGATTGCGTCGCGCTGGCCAAACGGTTGGCCGAGCGGGTCGGGCGCGAGCTCGCCATCCCGGTGTTCCTGTATGCGAACGCCGCGGCCCGCCCGGAGCGCGAGCGCCTGCCCGACATCCGTAAAGGCGAGTTCGAGGGACTGCGCGAGCGCATCGGCGTCGATCCCGTGGTCGAACCCGATTTCGGCCCCCCGCGCATTCATCCCACCGCCGGCGCGACCGCGATCGGCGCTCGGCCGTGCCTCGTCGCCTACAACATCTACCTGGACTCGGGCGACGTCGGCATCGCCAAGGAGATCGCCAAGAAGATTCGGGCATCGAGCGGTGGACTCCCGGCCGTGCAAGCCAGCGGGTTCGACGTCGGCGGACGGGCGCAGGTCTCGATGAACCTGCTGGACATCGACGTCACGTCGCCGGCCACGGTATTCGCGGCCGTGCAGGCCGCGGCGGCGGCGCGGGGCGTCTCCGTGTTGAAGAGTGAGATCGTCGGCCTCATTCCCGAGCGCGGCATCCTGCGGGCGGGCGCGGAGGCCCTCAAGCTGCCCGATGCGATGGATCACCTGCTGGAAGCCAGGATCCGGGCGGCGGAAGGACCAAGCTTGGACGGCTGGATCGAGGATCTGGCCGGAGCGAGTCCCGTGCCTGGTGGGGGCAGCGCCGCGGCGCTGGCCGGCGCCCTGGCGGGAGCGCTGGTCGCCATGGTGGCGCGCCTGACGATCGGGCGCAAAGCCTACGCGGCGGTCGCGGCGCGGGCCCAGGCGATCCTCGCCGAGGCCGAGACGCTGCACGGCGACCTGCGCCGCCTGGTCGACGAAGATGCCGCCGCGTATGCCGGGGTGAGCGAGGCCTACAAGGTGCCGAAGCACGATCCCACCCGCGCCGCCCGCGTCGACGCGGCGCTCCTGGGCGCCGCGCAAACGCCGCTCGAGGCCGCCCGCCGCGCCGACCGGCTGATCGGCCTGGCGCGGGAAATCGGGACCATCGGCAACAAGAACGCCCGTTCCGATGCGAAGGTGGCCGAGGCGTTGGCGCGAGCGGCGCTGGCGGGGGCGGTGGAAAACGTGCGGGTCAACGTCGCGGCGCTGAGCTCCCCGGAGCCGGGGAAGAAGCTCCTGGAGGAGGCAGGCCGTCTCGCAGGGGAGCGCGGCGACCCCTCGATCCCCCGCTGAGGCGGGGCTCTCGAGAAACACGTGCTTCAGCACGGGTCGCGGCAGCGCCGAGCCGGGGCTTTCAGCTCCGGACACTGCGGCGCACCACGGACCACCGCGTATTGCTGGGCCGGCTATCGACCAGCGATCCGTGCCCGGACGACGTAGGGAATCCCATTCTCATCTTCGGTGAGCCCATACAAGCGATCACCGTGTACCGTGGGGGCCGGGTGCACCAGGAGTCGAAAACCCGAACGAACCCGTCCCAGGTACCGGCCTTCAGTGTCGAAAACGTCGAAGGCTCGGCCCTGTTCCTGTTTCACCACAGGCTCCACCCAGAGGTAGCCACGATCGTCCAAGAAGAACCCATCGAATGCGGGCTTGACGTCCGGAATGCGGGAGGCATCCACTTTCCCGCCCTGGTCGGTGAACCACTTCATGCCGGCCACCGCGGAGTCCTTCTCGTCTGAGGTGACAGGCACGGGCTCGTGCGCCCGCTCGATGATCCGAACCGTGTCCCCCCGCAGCCGTGCCTGGTAGATCCGGTAGGGCGTCGTGGTGCCGAGCCAAATGTAGCCGCGCGGGTCGAAGGACCAAACGAGGCTGGGAGTAAACGGCACCGTGGCGGACACGAACATGCCCGGTCGCTCGATCTTGTAGGCCTCTCCGTCGTAGCTCGGCAGAGGAAGTGTGTCCATGACCTTCAGGGACGAATCGAGCGCCAGGAGCACAGTAGACCTCGATGGGCCGATAATCGCGTACATCTCGTAGAGCGTGCCCGCGGTGTCCATGCCACCATCCCACGACCACGCGAAGAACCCCGACAACGGCCGTGGGTGTTCGGCCACGAAGCGCCCCGCAGTGTCGAACACCGAGTAGCGCACGTTGCGCTGGTCGACCACCCACAGCCGCCCGCTGGGGTCCCAAGCCATGCCGATCGCCTCCTGGAACTCGGCGGGACCAGAACCCTTCCGCCCGATGCTGCGAACGAACGCGCCGGAGGAGTCGAATACGCGGATCTCCTGCGCCTGGCGCTCGAGCACGTAGATCCTCCCGGCAGGATCCACGGTGAGCGCGGCGATCTGATTGAACGATGTCGGCCCATAACCCTCGGCCGAACCGATTCTGAGCTCCTCGACGAAATGCCAGGCCGAGGCCGTGTCCCAAACTCCTCTGTTCGAGTTGCGCACGACGACAGTTCCGCTGGGCAGCGTGTCGACCTGTCCCGCCCAGGTGCCAGGCCGGCGATCCCCACCGCAGCCCGCGGCGCCAATAGCCAGGGCGGCAAGGATGGGTGTGAATTTGCGAACGCGCACCACCAGCGCCGGCACGACCCACAGCGCGCCGATCGTGCCCGCCACGGTGCCGCCCACGGTGGCGAGCGCGATAGCGCCAAACAGCTCGTCGGGGCTCGTGCCGACCGCGAGCGGTAGCACGCTCGCCAAGGTAGTAAAGGTGACGAGCAAAATCATCCCGGCACGGTCGCGGGCGGCGTGCACGACGTCGGCGCCCGTGAGGGGGCGACGGGCCGGGTGCTCCCCGCGCCGCCGCTCCAGCGCCGCGTCGACAAGCAAGATCGCCTGATTCACCGCCAGCCCGACGACCAGAATCACCCCCACCGCCGCCTCGCGCGTGAACGCCGCTCCAGCGATCCAGAAGGCCGCGGCCGAGCCAGCCAACGCCACGGGGAGACTCAAGAACACCTGCGCGCTCGCCCACACCGAGTCGAACACCATCGCGACCGCCAGGATCACGAGCATGAGACCGGCGGCGAAAACCAGCCATAGAGCCTTGCCGCTCTTGTCTTCCCCCCACCTAAAGAACGAATCGTCGCCCACGCTGTAGCCCGGCGGCACGGCGATGGAGGCGAGGAATGACTTGTGAGTCCGATCACCGAGCTTGGGTGGCCCGCGGAACTCGTAGCTGATGGTGCGCACGTACTGCTGGTCCTCGCGGTCGATCTGCGCCAGGGTCTGCCGCTCGTCCACACGGGCGAGATCGCCGAGTCGCACGGGGGCGTGGGCGCGGTTCGGGACGAGCGCGGCGCGCAGCTCGTCGAGCGAGCGGTCCCGCGCGCCGGCGGCCTTGATCGTCACTTGCAGCTCATGGCCGTCGATTTCCAGCCGTTCGCTGCTCCCGACCGGCCCGCGCACTTCGCGCGCGACGGTGCCCGCCAGGTCTCGGGCGGTGAGCCCATACCGCGCCAGCGCCGCGCGGTCAGGCTCGAGCGTGATAGCGAACGCCTTCTCCTGGCCCCAAAAGCGCTGCGCGTTGACGTCCACGTTGCGCACCCGCGGGATCCGCTCCAGAAGCCGCTTCAGGTCCTGCGCGATGTGCTCGACGCCCCCGTAGGAGTATCCCAGCAGCTTGATGCGGTACTGCGAGCCGCCAGCCCCGGTACCCGAGTAATACCCGGGGCCTCGGTATTGCACGGCCACGGTGGCCCCACCGATGAGAATCGCCCTCTGCGTCAGCTCCTCCTGCAACACGTAGGGAACGGGCGTCTGGTCCGCCCCGCGAGCGAACGTCACCTGCATTTGGGCTCCGTCGCGCCAACCTTGAGACACAACCTGCTCCACGCCCGACCGTCTCATGACCACCCGCTCGAATTCCCGCATCCCCTGATCGAGGCTGGCTGGGTCGGAGCCATGGGGAAAAGTCAGGGAGGCGTAGAGGTAGGAGCGCTGTCCGTACCAGTCGCCGAAACTAAAGCGCGGCACCTTGTTGATGAACTGGCGGCCCACGAAACCCATCAGCCCGACCGCCAAGGCCAGCGTCGCCCAGCGCCAGCGCAGCACGATCACCACTGAGCGGGCGTAGACCCGCAGCAGCCGCGGCCAGGTTACCCACCGCAGGCCGTGCCCCGCGCCGAGCGCCGGGATCATCACCACAGAGGAGACGATCGACCAGGCAAGCGCCAGGGCGAACGCCACCGCGAACGGCGTGAAGGCGGCGCGCGCATTGCCCTGTAAGTAGAGGAAGGGCAGTAGCACCACCGCGGTGGTGAGCGTCGCGCCCAGCACGGCAGGGGTGATCCGACGGCCAGCCTCGACCCGCCCCTCCGTGGTATCCGGTGCCGCCCGCAGCCGGTCCGCCACCACCACGCCGTTCTGGACGAGGATGCCGATACCCATGCCGAGGCCCGCGAGCGTGAGCAGATTGGCGGGGATCCTTAGGAGATAGAGACCGAGCGCCGTGCCAGCGATCGCCACCAGCGCGCTCGCCAGGACCAACGCCACCGACTTCGCGTTGCGGAGCGCAAGTGCAAGCACCAGCACTACCGCTGCGCAGGCAATCGCGCCACGCAGGAGCAGGCTGACGAGCTGGCGCGCCAGGTCCTCGCTCTCGTCGGACTGCACCCGGACCTTAGTCCCTGGCGGGAGCTGAGGCACCAACTCCGCCATGGTGCGTCGCACCTCGACGGCGGTGCGGATGGCGTCCGCCCCAGGAAGGCGGGAGACGGTAAGTCCGACGGCCGGCTCCCCGTTCACCCGGTAGAAGTAGTCGCGCGAGTCCTCCTCGAGGCGCACGGCGGCGAGATCGCCGAGCCGGAATACGCGCCCCTGGCTGGCGCGTACCGGTAGGTCGGCCACCGCGGCGAGGCTCGCCCTGCGGTCCCGCAGAACTACCGGGCGCTGGGAGGCACCATTCCGCTCCTCACCTAGGGCGCGCCGCACACGTGCCTCGCCAATTGCCTGAGCGAGCGCATCGGGGGAAATCGCGAGCTGGCGCAGCCGCGCTGCGTCGTAAGCGACGGCGACGCCCAGCTCCGCCCCACCGCTGACCCCCACTCCTGCCACGCCGGCCACCGCTGCCAGTCGCGGGGTGATGCGCTCGCGGGCGAGCCGCTCGATCGTGCCCGCAGTGTACGGCCCCGACAGGGTGTAACGCAGCAGCGGCTGCTCGGCCAGGGCCTCGGGCACGTAGTTGCCAACGCTCGGTGCCGACGCGCCCTCGGGGAAGCCCGCACGCAGCAGCTCCAGGCGCTCGAGGATGGCGAGCCGGGTGAGCTGGACGCGGGCGCGCTCTTCGAGATCGACGGTGAGCCGAGTGGAGCCCTCGTCCGACTGACTAGAAATCTTCCGAACGCCCCGAACGCCCTGCACCGCCGCCTCGATCGGCGCCGTCAGGTACGCTTCGACTAGCTCGGCGGAGGCGCCCGGCCATTGCGCCCCGATCTGGAGACGCGGCAGCTCGACCTGAGGCTTCGTGGCGAGGGGCAATCGAGCGAACGCGACGCCCCCCGCCAGCAGCACCGCCGCCGCGGTGGCCCAGGCGACCGCGGGGCGCCGCGCAGCCCAGCCGATCATCGCGAGCGGCCTCGCGCTCGTCGTTCCTTCCACCGCTCCATCACCGCATACGCCGTTGGCAAGAGAAAAAACGTCACCAACGTCGCGCTAATGGAGCCGCCAATCACGCCGGCCGCCAGCGGCCGATACAGCTGGCCCCCGCTCCCGATGCCCAGCGCTAGCGGCAACACCCCGGCGACGGTGGTAAGCGAGGTCATGGCGATGGCCCGCAGCCGCTGGCGCCCGCCCAGCAGCACTGCTTGCTCGATCGAATGGCCCTGGGCGCGGAAGCGGCGGATCGCGTCGAGCTTCACGACCGCGTCGTTGTCGGCGAGCCCAATCATGACCACCATCCCGATGAGCGACACGGCGTTGAGGCTCTGTCCGGTGAGCCACAGCACGATGATCCCGCCCGCGCCCGCGAGCGGCACAGTGGTCATCACGAGCAGCGGCGTCGTGAACGAGCCAAACTCGCCTGCCAGCACCAAGAACATCAGCGCGATCGAGAGCAGCGCCACGACCCCTAGCTCCGACGCGGTGCGTCGTTGTTCCACGTCGGCGCCCGACACCTGCCAGGCGAGGCCTGCGGGACGAGGCAACCGGGCGAGCGCGCGGGTTACGTCGAGCGCTGCGCGCGCCGTGCCACCCAGTTCTGCCACCGCCTCGACCACGGTCACGGGGCGCTGGTTCACCCGCACCACCTCGACCGGCGCCCGGGTCTCCTTCACTGTGACGAGCTGGCCCACCGGTACCCCGGCGATGACCGTCGCCAGCGCGGCATTCAAGTCTTCGTTGGCGTTGCCCGTGAGCCGCACCGTGATCGGCGTGCGGCGGTCGGTCTCGCGCAGCTCGCTCGCTGCTACGCCGCCCAACCCACCCGCTAATGCGTCGGCCACACGCCCGACCGACAGACCGCGGCGGGCCAACCGGTCGCGCTCCAGGCCGATCTCGATGACCGGTTGGCTCCTGGCGTAGGCGTCGCGCACGTCCACCAGCGTCGGCAACCGCCGCAGCGCGTGTCGCACCGTATCCGCCCAGCGTTCTGCGTCTGAGGCCTCAGGCGCGCTCACCTCTACTCGGACCACACGGCCCTCGCGCCCGATGAGGCTGCCGAACTCCGACTGGCCTGCGAGATCGAGCGCCAGGGCACCGGCCGCGAGGTCGGGGACCGCGCGCCGCAAGGCGTCGGCAAACGGGCCCGCGCGCCGGCCCGGCGGAACCGGGAGAATCAACTGCGCCGTGGTCGCCGAGCCGGGGTCGGCGCCGGAGAGCACCTCTTCGTCGGTCGCGGCGCCCACGCGGGCATACACACTCGTCGCGCCGAGGCGGCGCGCCGCCTGCTCGATCCGACCCACGTGGCGCGCCGTCTCCTCGAGCGCGGTACCCTCGGGCAGCTTGAGCGCCGCGACCACCAGTCCCTCATCCACCTGCGGCAGGATCTCGCGGGGCAGGCGCACGGCCATGAACGCGGTTACCAGCATCGTCGCGCCGGCGATCGCGAACACGGTGCGTGGTTGCGCCAGGCTCCACTCCATGCCACGCTCGTACAATAGGGCGAGGCGGTGACCGGTGGGCGCGAGCCAGGCGAGGAGCCGGCCGTACCAGCCGGGCGGCGGGGCCTCGGCTGCATCGGGATCGCCAAAGCCCTGGCGGCCTACGATCATCACCGGCATCAGGGTGAGGGCTAGGATCAGCGAAGCGCCGACCGTCGCGACCACGCTCAGGGAAAGGTCGCGGAACAGCGCCGCCGCGAGCCCACGGACGAACACGATCGGCCCGAACACCAGCAGCGTCGTCAGCGTGCCGGCGATGAGCGGCCCCGAGACTTCTTCCACCGCTCTTCGAGTGGCCTCGAACGTCGGAACGCCACTCTCATGGTACCGACCCGCGGCTTCGGCGACCACGATCGCGTTGTCCACCAGCAGCCCAACGCCAAGCGCGAGCCCGCCGAGGGAGAGGACGTTGATCGTGACGTCGAGCGCTTGCAGCAGCACCAGGGAGACGAGCACGGAGAGCGGGATAATCAGTGCGACGGCGAGTGAGCTGCGCACGGAGCCCATCAAGAGGAGGATCACGACCAGGGCCAGCGCCCCGCCAGCAACGATCTCCTGTGCGAGGTTCGAGAGCGCGTCGGTGACGAACCCGGCCTGGGCGGCCACGACGGTGAGCCGTACGTCCGCGAACTCGTGCCGCAGCGCGTTCACGGCCTGGTACAACCGCCCCGTAACGGCAACCGTGTTCGAGCCAGCGTCCTTGTAGACCACTAGGCCAAGGGCTGGGGCGCCATCCAGCCGGACTGTCGTCTTCGGGTCGGCGGAGCCGAGGCTCACTGTTCCGACGTCGGCCAACCGAATGGAAGTCCCAGGTGGTCCGACCGGAGTGTCGACGATCTCGTCGGGGCTCGCGAATTCGGTGAGAGTACGCACAGAGAAGCGGAACTGGCCGCGGCGTACCGTGCCGCCGGGCGCCCCGGCGTTTGCGTTCTTCACCGCCTCGGCCACGTCGCCGGGGGCGATACCGAGGGCACGGAGCTTCTGGGGATCCAGGTCGATCCGGATCTCGTCTTCCGGGGCGCCGACCACGGCCACGCTCGCCACGCCGTCCAGTTGTTCGAGGCGGCGCGCGTGCACTTCTCTGGCTGCCTGCGCGAGGGAGCGCAGATCGCCCGATCCGGTAACCGCAAGGATCGCGATCGGTCGCTCGCCCGGATCGCTCGTCAGCAGCGTCGGTCGCGACGCGGCGGGCGGCAACGCGCTGCGGGCGTTGTCGAGCCGCTCCCGCACGTTGAGCACGGTCGTCGCCATGTCCGTGCCCCAGGCGAAGCTCGCGGTGGTGGTCATTTGGCCGTTGCGGCTCACCGAGCGCAGCTCGAGCAGACCCGGGGTCGCGGCGATCGCCTCTTCGAGCGGCTCGGCCACGAAGCGCGACACCTCGGGTGCCGCGGCGCCGGGGTAGTCGGTTCGGATCGTGAGAACGGGGAGCGTGACGTCAGGGAGCAGTGAGACAGGCAGGCGCCCCAGGCTCACCGCGCCGAGGAGCACCAGGGCAAGCGTGGCGGCCACGGTGGTGACCGGGCGACGGAGGGCGAGGGTGGAAACGGACACCCTGTTAAACTCGGAGGACCGACCAAACTCGGCAAGGACCGAGAGTGCAGGTGGCGGGGGCCGTCAGCCGCCGGTTTCGTTCGAGGAACTCCTCCCCAATGCCCCCCGCCTTCCGGCAGCTCCAGCGGCACCGACCAGCGCAGCCGCCCGGCACTGCCAAACCAACGCAGGACAGCGATAGGCACGGAGCAAGTTCGACCAGGGGTCTACCGTTCAACCGCGTAGCAAGCGATGGACTCCACGTCGTTGTCGTCCAGCTGCACTCCGCAGACAGATCCGGTCAAAATCGCAAGGGCCCGGAATCGCGATGGCATCCTCAGCCGCAGTTCTTGCATAGAACCGGAATCCCAAACCCGCCATTCAGGTGAAGTGTCATCTCCCGGACGAGGGTATCGCTCGAGCCAAATGCGCCCGCGGGGATCGGCTAGGAAGCGCCGGTAGGCCGGGAAGACCTTGGGATACGGCATCTCTGCCAGCCGGCGCTCTTCAAGTTCTCGACTAGGAGGGGATGCCGTCGAGAGCTCCACGCGGCGGTACTCCTCGATGTCAGCAATGGTAACCGGGCGCATTGACTCGTTTGTGCGGTAATACGCAGTAAGACGACCCGCATTGGCAAATAGCGATACACTCGTGGTAGAGCCGTCGCCCGCGAAGAAACCATTGGCCGTTGCCGCAACTGCCAGGCGTTTTCCAAACGCGCGGTCCCAGTACGCCACGCGGCCCATTTGAGGTGGCACTGCTTGAATGAAGTGCTCACTTTCGGGAAAGCGACCTAGAGGCCCACGAGTCTGCCGGCTGTGTTGAACCTGAACACAAGCTGTGAGAATTCTATGGCGTGCGGACTTGGTGCTCCGATAGTAAACTCAGAGAATCCGACCAAGACTGTTCCATCCGACAGCCCGAGAACCAGGGTCACCGACCCCGACACGTCAGGTGGGGCGGTAACCGGAATTGTCCTGACGTACGTGCCGTTTGGCGCAAGAAGTGAGAACCGTCTCAAGAACGCGTCATAGACTATCAGCGAATCGCTCGGTACGCTGGTTACGAAAGTCATGTCTCGATACTCGCCCGGCCCAGAACCTGTCCGGCCAGCGCGCTTCACGAATCGCCCCCCCCGATCGAAGAAACAGAGTTCGGAATTGCCCGAGTTCGCAACGACCAAGCTGCCGTCGCGCTGGGTCAAAAGCGCCCGGATGCGGTTGAACTGGCAATGCGACGAATCACCAATGTCGATTTCTGGCACAGTTGCAAGACTGAGGCTCTTGCTACCCGCGTTAGGGACGATGAAGGTGAAGATCTGAGGTGGCACCCGGTCCGACTCCCGGTTCTGGGCAAGCGCCTGCCGGTGGACAAGTACGATGGGCATCGCGAGGGAACGAACGAGTTGCCGGATCACGCTTAATACGCCACGATGTCAGCCATTTCGGTCAGGGCGCGCACCGAGAAGCGGAACTGCCCGCGGCGCACAGTGCGACCGGGTGATCCGGTGTTCGCTTTCTTGATCGCCTCGGCAACATCTCCCGGCGTAAGCCCGAGCGCGCGGAGCTTTTGCAGGGTCGAGCTCTATCCGGATCTCGTCTTCTGGGGCGCCGACCACGGACACGCTCGCCACGCCGTCAAGTTGTTCGAGACGTCGCGCGTGAACTTCCTGGGTGGTACGCGCGAGATACTTCAGGTCACCAGACCCCGTGACACCGAGAATCGCGATTGGCCGTTCGCCGGGATTGCTAGTCAGAAGCGTCGGTCGCGTGGCAGGGGGGGGAGGGCACTCCGCGCGTTGTCGAGCCGCTCGCGAACGTTGAGCACCGTAGCCGCCATGTCCGTTCCCCAACTAAACCGAGCGGTGGTGGTCACCTGGCCGTTGCGGGTCACTGACCGTAGCTCCGCGAGCCCCGGGGTTGCGGCAATCGCTTCTTCTATCGGCTCGGCCACGAAATGAGAAACTTCGGATGCCGCAGCGCCCGAGTAGTCGGTCCGAATAGTGAGAACCGGAAGCGTAACATCTGGGAGGAGCGACACCGGAAGGCGCCCTAGGCTGACGGCGCCGAGGAGCACCAAGGCAAGCGTCGCTGCCATAGTAGTGACCGGACGGCGTAGGGCGTGCGCTGAGAGGGACACGCCCTACGGTACACTATAGCACAGTAAGGTCATAAGCGGCGTGATGAGGTCAGCATATTTGCTCTGCTGAGCGCCAAAAAATGCTCCTACTTTGCGACTACCCGGTACCTCATCACTTGCGGAATTCCATCTTCGTTCGGAAGAATGCCCCAGACTCTCCCCCGCTGGGCTTGGTAAACGGTCAGGAGGGCAGGAGCTAGAAACGTGCCTATCACTCGTCCAGACCAAGAAAGCACGTCCCACTTCACCTTGAGTCCTCCAGTCTCCTCGCGACGAAGCCATACAGTCGAATCCATACCGATTACCAGTCTGGTAATCGGCGGAAGAAAGCGGGGGAACTGGATCTCATCCCTGATCAGGTTCCGAAGTGCGGGCAACGGCGGCATGTTCGGTGCCCGTTGCAACGACTGCGCGTACATCTCGACAACACTGTCAGTCACTGTAGCGGTAAGCGGAAGGGGTTCGAAAGGATACGAGATGGTGTGGGTGATAGATCCGTCAACGGCGTGCCAAGCGATCCGAACCGTGCCCCGGAATCTGTCCTTAAATATTGGGACATCGACAAACACCAAGAACCGGCCATCAACAGATGCCCCCCAGAATGGACGAAGGGGGAATGGGTGAGACGTATACAGATCCCTCGACCCGAATCCCAGATGCACAAGGCGCTTCCCCACCGGAAGCCGAGCGAGAGTATCCAGAACCCGGCCGTCGCGCGACATGCGGAGAACCGGAACGTGTGTGATCTCGTGGGTCTTTGCAATCTCTTCAGCTGGGGGAACCAACTCGATCGCCACAGAGCCGTCGAACAAGAAATAGTCAGGCGTCGTCGCGCGCAAGGATGGGAGTGCTGGTCCGGAGATCCTCGCGGTTCCAAGGAGAGATCCTCCTGGATCGAAGTAGGTGACCCTCAAGAGATCGTCATCGGTTACCCACATGGTATCAGAAAGCCAGCCCATGTGCCTGGGACCTACAAACTCTCCTGGGCCGTATCCTCGACCACCCAGTCGCCGAAGGAACCTTCCTAGAGAGTCGAAGACCACGATCGCGGCTTCCTGCTCGTCCCCTACATAGATGTTGCCTCCCCTTCCGATCTCGACGGCAAAAACCTTGCTGAGAAGATATCTATTGTCATTCGCGAGAATCCTGACTTCCTCAACAAGGTCCCACTGTGTTACAGGCTGGGGTGTCTGATAGATGGACCCCAACGCTTCCTGAAACGGCACTGTCGCAAGTGACCAGCACGCGAGCCAAATCCTGGCAACAAGTCGTCGACATCTCACCGACCCGGCTTGCGCAGCACGTGACGGTGGCGTTGGGCGTGACGGTGGCGTTGGGCGTGACGGTCCTTGGACGTGCATCGGTGGATCTAAATCACCACGGTGCTCGTTTGTTCATATACTCGTTCTCGGGTCGACATAGCATAACCACGTGCGACGATGGTACCGTCACAGGTCACCCAGCGGATGTCTCCGTCTTCGTCTATGCGGCGGTTCGGCAGTCGGTCGCCCCGGACCAGAATACCGCCATCCGGTCCGAGAGCCTTCAAGGTGAAGGCGCAGTCTGAATAAGTGGTTTCACACCAGCAAGTGTAACTGCACCAGACGGTACACAGCCTGTAATTCCATTGAATGCAATTCAGACCACTACCGCACTTACCACAACCAGCCGACGACTCTGGAACGTTCAGGACGCTGCTCCCGAGCACGAGGGCGGCGAGAATGGTGACCGTTCGCATTGGTGCCACCTTTCCATGCTTGTCTTGTTCTAGTCAGTGCTCCGTTTCAGCCCAACGCCACTTGTATACGATCACCTGCATCCCGCTCATTCGTCTGGTCGCGAGTAGCAGCGGTACCCGTTCATGGCTAGCAAGCACTCCGAAAGGCGCATCAAGGCGACGTCGTCGGAGTTCTCGACCGGTCTGGTCGTGGAGAAGGAGCAGGCGTTGATCCGTATGCAGGTCCGCCAGCACTTGGAGGGTTTCCTCGCCGAGCGGGAAAACTGGAGACGATACCCATCGGGGCAACTCCGCTGTGCCGAAGTAGGTCGAGTCGAGGTGGGGTTGAACAGACCAGGCAGCGGATAGCGAGCCAATGCCAATGGTCTCAAACGGAGGGGCAACTTCCGTAACCGCGATGCCGGACCGGATGCACGAAAGGAAGTACGGTACCAGTGACGCCGATGCGTGCGTGGCGGACCATATTACTCTGGATCCTTCGGGAGACAAACGGTAGACGTGGAAGAACCCGGTCCTATCTCGACCCCCAACGTGCCATCTATCCTGGCATGAACGGCCGACCTCGGGGGAAACTGGTAGGGTCCAATGAGAAAGCCTTGCGTCGTCAGGCCAAACGCGGGCAAGTGTCACGGCATTTTGGCCCGTTGATAAGAGGGCCATCACTCCTGTCGAGCCTATTTCGACCGCGAGAATCACCGCCTTCCTCAGGGCAATTTCCGTAGATCTAGGGCTCGAGGAGCTCATATCGAACAGCCACAACTTGTGGGGCCCCCAAACTGCGAGACGTTGGGTGGAACCGACGACACCACCCACTACAGTCGCTGTATCGGGCACTGGGAGTTGATAGAGGGATTCCAGGACTAGCCTCTTCCCACCGCTCCCGTCAGCGTCCGCGCGCCTGCACCCAACTACGACCACAAGACCCAGAATGAAGGCTCTTCTCATAACGGCCCTGACTCCGAAAGCGACCGTAACCATATCGCTTAGCGAATTCCATCGCCAGAGTACAAACCGTGCGAGACCGGTACGAACTGTGAAACGAAAGAACGTCACCCTTTCCTCAGAACCGGCGGGCGTGGCACCGTGGCCGGTATCGGGATTAGCGACGCTCTTCGCTCACCTGGAGTCGAACCGGCGCGTCGTGGGTCAGCGTGAGGTGGCCTTCCACTAGAACCGTGTCTCCAGCCGACACGGCCGGCCGGCCGGTTATCGAATCAGCCAGGATCTCCGTCTCCCGCCCGTTCGACCGCCCCGGCGTCACGTACACCCACTCCGCCCTCCCTCTCTGATACCGGAACACTAGCGGCCGCCCATCCCGCTCGATAATCGCCGCCGCCGGCACGAGCACCCGGCCTGGCAACCGGGTGGCCTCCAGTTCCACGTCCGCGTACATCCCCGGCCGCAGCGCTCCATCCCCCGTCCCCACTCGCACCAGCGCGCGGCCCGCGCGAGTCGTCGTGTCCACGAGCGGCAGCACCGCCCGTACGACTCCGGGATATGACGTCCCGGTCGCAGCAGCCAGGGACACCACCGGCGGCCGGCGGGGCTGGCGGCGCGAGCCCGTCCCGCCCGTACTTCTCGAAGGCCTCCTTGATCTCGTAGAAGTGGCTGCGGCTGATCCCGGCGACCTTGCACGCACGGCTGATGTTCTGCAGCTCGTCCGCCAAGGCTAGCATCGAGATGCGAACCTGGACGAGCTTCTACCGAGTGCTCATCGTCCTCTCCTCTGGTAACGGGTTGATGCCCATCACCAGCTTACCACCGGAAAGGATACTGAGCACCCTCAGCCTTTCATCAGGCTGACTGTTCGCTCATCTCCCACTATGTGCAGAGAAGAAGAAGAGTCCTAGTAATTGCGGCTCAAGTCGAACAGCACCACAGACTCTTCGTCGGACTCATTCTCTTGGCGCCCCAAGATGTAGTCCTCCCCAATCTCGAGCACCGAGAACGTGGATGGCATCTCGACACGGCACCTCAGCACACCGTCTTCATCGAAGACCAGCCAATCCTCCGGACGTTCCCATTCTGCTGCAAACTCCCGTACCCAGAGCCAACCTGTCCGGTCGCTTTCGATCGCCGAGAATCTGGGACGCACGTCCGCGAAGAGTGTGGTTCCACGTTGGCTTGCTCCAACACGGGGGTCTCGCGCGTGATGCTCGGAGTAGTTCCGCTTGTCTTCATTAGTGACGGGAATCGGATCGGACACCCAACTCACGTATCGACGGAGCTGCCCCTGCAAGTCATAGTATCGGAGGACCGAAGTGCCGTTGTCCCCGACCACGAAAGCCATCCCATGAGCCGAGAACAAGTCACCCTTGCCGAAGGGTAGAGAATAGGGTCCGCCTGCTCCGTCCACCCATTCATCCGAAAGACCGTCTGCAAGGTCATTCGTCGCGAGAATCCGCGGGGCATACCGCCGGTATTCCTTGGGATCACGTTCCACACGTCCGTCGGCACTGATGTGAACCACTGAGATGGGGTCCAGGAGGAGGGATCCGTCTTCGAACCGTCCCCGCACTGTAGGTAGCTGGTCCAATACACGACTTGATGTCAGGAACTTCCCTTCTCCACTGAAGATCGAGAGCCGTCCTAAGCGCGTATCCCATACGAACAGAGTGTCTCCGCTGCCATGCCCAAGCCAGTCAGGACCGACAAACTCACCTGGCCCACGCCCCTGCCCACCAACGGAGCGGCGGTACTCCCCGGACTGTGAAAAAAAAAGCAGCTCTTGGGTTCCCGCGTTCAGGAGAACAATTGTGCCGTTACTGAGCAACGCTCCTCCCCAGACCCGGTGAAGCACAGGGGCGGCAGCGTCGTCTGTCGGAAGCGGAGCAATTGTCGTCTTCGGTCTTGCCGCAATCACAATACAGCCACTCGGCACAGTTCGCTGGGCATTGTGAACTAGTGTTACTCCCGCGCTGTCTCGGACAGTCACACCGTCTTCCCGAGAACGATCCGCGCCCAAGAAGCACCCGCTCCCAAGAACCGTGCTCGCCGCCAACGCGAGCCGGAGTCCCACTACCAAAGTCTCTTTGCGGGTAGAACGAAGACCTGCTCCCTCACTGTTTCGCCTGCGCATTCCTGATTTCAGCGACGGCGCCCGTAATGTCATTTCGCCCGATGACTAAGACTGTCTGACCACCCGATTGCCATTCTCGTACCACGCGTCCGTCCTCGAGGAGATAGATCGCCGGAATCCGGCCCAGGTCGAAGATTCTCCCAGCCTCTCGAGGTGTCATGGTTTTGATACGAGCGGTAATTCTCTCATACTGCAGGGTTTGGGAAAAGGCCAGGGTGTCATCCAGGCTGCGAGCAACCAGCAAGGCCGTTAGCCGTGGAGCAAAGGCACTGTCACCTGTTCGCTGCGCCGATCGTAGTGCCACAAAACCACCCTGGATCCGGCAACCAAAACAGTCCTCAAGCGTTGTTACGAACAACAAGTTGGTAGAGCCACCAGCTCCGATCTCTATAGGAGCGGTGTCGTCAATCCCAAAGTCGACGTCGGCCGAAGCAGCTTGGCAAGCTGCAAGGATTACCACTGCCACGAAGAGTGTCCACCTCACGGGGCATCCCCTAGCATTTGGATTGCGCGAGTGTCTGCATTTGCAGACCCCAAGATGGGTCAAACGGCGACCGCATGGGTTCGTCCCTAACGGACCGCCACCGCACCAGTCGTTGACCCAACAGCTACACGGGGAACCCGACAGGCGATTCCCCGTGCAGCTTCGTTGGAAGTGCCTCTGGTTAATGCCTCACTACTCAATCATGTCACGCAAATCCGGCAACACCATCCGCCGGGGCACGTTTGGCCATTGCACCTGTCCCATGTCATCCCCTCATACCAACAAGCGGCGGATGCCGGGGCCGGGATGAAGACAAGCGCTGCGGAGACCAGCAACGCCGCGAATGCCGTGAGCATCATTCCCTTCTTCATGGTTGCTCTCCTTGACGGTTGGTTGAACTGGAGGACGTGAGCTAGTTCAGGAACTCTCCTTTCCGCACTGCCACGATCAACCGGTTTGGCGCATCTGAGTTTGGGTTCTGAAAAAAGAATCTGTCATCACGGACGCCGAGCAATCGGGGTGTCCGCGCCATGGTCCAGATCTGTCGACCTGTCGTGTCCATCTGAACAAGACCGTAGACGGCATGACGGCGACTACCCACAACCCACTGCACGATCAGTTCGTCATCGTCGATCCAAAATACATCAGACAGGAGAGTCCACTGGTCGATCCACTCTCGGCGCTTCTCCATCGAGTTGATTCTCGGGAGCGGGCCTTTCGGGACGCTAAACGGCTCGACCGGAATGTGGACGCTGAACAACACAGTTCCTGCGCGATCACAAAAGAACAGGGTATCCGAAAGCGAATGCAGAGCCGCAATTCTATCGCCTCGGCTCGCAGTATGTACCCTACCGAGAATAAGCACGACGTTTGAGTCAAGCTGCTTTGGTGGGGGGAAAAAGCTCTTTACGATCTCACCGCGGGAGAGATCCCAAATGTGAAGCAAGGTCTTAGCATATGGAGCATCCGGACCCGTGAGCAGGACTTGGCGTTCGTTGAGCACTTGCACCCCCTCGAGAAGTCGAATGGGTGTCTCAATGAATCGCACGGGTTTCTGCTGTTGGGCAGGGATGATTGTCAGCCTCCTCGACAAGAGACTTGTAGCGATAATGTCCCCGTTCGCCAAGCGGCCGGCGCCCGTTGGAGCACGAAGGGAGTCAGCCTTTCCGGTACCCTCACCAAAAACGTCCTTGAGTTCGCCAGTCCTCGAATACACACGAACCTGTTCTTCCCCGTTTTCGACGATTAGGAATCCACCTCGTGGATCCATGAACATCAGTGGGTTGATGGTCACCACATTCTCTGGCTCCTCCAACACCAACGAGTCAACCACCGTGAACCTCCCTTGGAACGCCTGGAGGTCCACGCGAGACTTGGATGCGTGCTCAGACTGTTGGGGGCTTCCCGCCCCACACCCAACAGCTCCGGTCACAACACATACGCCAAAGGCAATGAACCTGCCGGCGCCGAGGATTCGCCTTCCTTGATGACAGTTCGTCATCGGTTCACTCGATTCAGTGTTCCATGAACGAGATGCTTTGCGTATGAAAGCGAGGAGTCCCTGGGTGGCCCATCCCCCGGACGTCGGGCAGGGTGAAGGAGGGATTCCAAACCGCGCGGACGTCGTCGTACAATCGAGATCTCTGTTTCTCCCGAAGTCAATCGTATGGGTTGGCCTACAACCCGCAAGAGTCCGAAACGAGAGGAACCGGTACGAACGATGCCGGAGCCGCTGCACCCGCACTCGATACTCGCAGCAACGCACTCCACGACCGACGGCGCAGCCCGGTAACGGGCACGACGGTTGCCGCGGCGCTTGCCGCCCAGCGCCGGCCGCTGCAGCCGTCGTCCCGCCTCCATGGAGTGTGTGAACAGGAGTTCTGCCCGTTCTAGTTCTACGACCTGATAAGAGCTGTTCCTGCATGTGCACACTCGTACATGGCGCAGTTTGAGCCCAGGGTACAAACGCGAATGGTGAGGTACGAACTGAGGTGGCGTTGAAGCGATGTTCGGCTGTACCAACCTACAGCTAGCGCAGTATTCCCTCGCGATCGAGAAGCCTCACCGGCGCATCATGGGTCAGCGTGAGGTGTCCCTCCACCAGCACGGTGTCTCCCGGTGCCACCGTCGGCCGCCCAGTCACCGAATCAGGTAGGATCTCCGTCTCCCGCCCGTTCGACCGCCCCGGCGTCACGTACACCCACTCGGCCCGCCCGCCCTGGTAGCGGAACACGAGCGGCCGCCCATCCCGCTCGATAATCGCCGCCGCCAGCACGAGCACGCGGCCCGGTAGCCTGGTCGCCTCGAGCTCCACGTCCGCGTACATCCCCGGCCGCAGCACCCCATCCCCCGTGTTGACTCGCACCAGCACTCGGCCGGCGCGGGTCGTCGTGTCCACGAGCGGCAGCACCGCCCGTACGACGCCGGGATATGACGTCCCCGTAGCAGCGGCGATTGAGACCACGGCGGTCGCCCCGCGACGGATCAGTGGCAGGTCGTGCTCCAGCACCGCGGCTTCCACGACGAGCGAGCTGAGGTCGACGACTGCTGCGATCGCGTCGCCGGGTGACAGGCCTTGACCAACCACGGCCTGAACCTCGTCCACCGTGCCAGCGAACGGCGCCCGGATGGTCGCCCGCGCGCTGTCGAGTCTAGCCCGCTCGAGCCGAGCCTCGACCCCCTCGACGCCCGCCCGCAACCGGGCGTTCAGCCGACGCTCAACCGCCAGTGGGCTCGCGTCCGTCGTGTCATCCCCGATTAGGATGTCCTTTAGACGCACCTGCGCGTCGTCATACGCACCCTGGGCCTCGCGTACGGCCAGCTCGAAAGGACGCGGGTCGAGACGCACCAGGACCTGTCCGCTTTGCACTCGCTCTCCGGGTCGCACCAGCACCGCTTCCACCGTCCCCTGGGCCTCGGACTTGAGGCGCACCAGCCGCTCCGCACGCACCTGCCCGGTAGTCCGCACGGTCAGCACCAAGTCCCCCCGGCGAACAATGGCACCGACAACGGGAAGCGAGACTAACGTGTCACGGGGATCCGTCGCACCCAGGTGCATTGAATCGGTGTGAGTGGCGGCTGCCGGAGTCTTCTTCGTGCAACTCGAGGACCAAGCGACAAACACCGCCAGGAGTAACGCCGCAACAAACGAAACCAGACGGCGCATCGCCCTGGATGAATGATCGAGGGCTCTCGCCAGTTCCCGGCGATGATTCGACTTGTCGCCCAGGAAAGAGATGCGCCATGCCAGTTGAACCGGGAGGCGGCGCACTGCCACAAGCTGCTCGTAAGCGATCGTCCGCACGGCTACGATGAAGTGCTCGGTGCGAGTGAAGTCTAGGCTCTCAAGTTTTCCCTTGACAACGGTCAGTCTTAAGCCGGCGGTACCCGCCAAGTCCCTCGGACGCCGAATGCTCTGTAGGTCTGCACACACCGCTTTGACTAGATCCTCCACGCAGCGCCGCGTTGGCTCCTTAGATAGAACAAGCTCAGCTATCTCCTCGGGCAGTGGTCTCTGAAACTTGGCTCTCAACTTCCCAGCCAACTGACGAAACCCCTCCCTGCGATCCGACGCGCCAAGTTCTAGAACCCGCGAGGGCGCGCGAGCCAGAACGTGCATGAACTCCGCGTACGGAGCACCCTTCTCAACCACTAACCAAAGGTCCGCACGCGTTAGCAGTCCTCGCAGTCGTTCCGGGTCGACGGTGCCCGGAAAATCGCCGAGATCGGCAACTACGGTGTCGGTAGCTCCGATCTCGCCAAGGCGGGGGAATTCCTCCCAAGAGCGCACAATCACGTCGGACCTCAACGCGCTGCTCAACGCGTGCGCTAGCCCAGATCGCCCACGGCTGACGACGTGCACGACGGGTTTCGACTGCATATCAACCAGCCTATTCGCGAGCAAGGCGAACGGCAAGGATTCCCCCGACCTCGAACCCTGGTCCCAGCTTGTGACCTTAAGGTACGAAACGACGCCCTTTGGTACAAACTCGTCGGAAAAACGCCCAAGCTTCGAAGCGAGCCTGGCACGACGTTGAAGTGGAAGACCTGGCCGGGGTCCGAAAAGCGAACGCCCTTGATGTTGGTCGCGAGCCTCATCACGGTCCCATTGCGTGCCCTCGCCCACGATTCGGCCGCCGCAGTCCTCAACTGGTGACCGGGAAGGCTGGCTGGCCCCTCGCAGACTGTTGACCGGGCCGTCCGCTTCATGCTCGTGTCAGACCTCCACGAAGCCCAATCAGTAAAGCAGGGCGTACACACGAACGTGCTCAACGTCGTCGTCGTCTTCCCATGTGCCCGTGATCTCAGAGCGCCCGATGGCGTGAGGAACGAACCGGTCTGGTAGGAGGACGGTGCGAGCCTCACGGGTCGCCGGATCCAGCACCCACCACCGATTGGGCGCTGGCTGCGGATAGGCATACTGCTGCAGCCAGATCCGTCCCCTGGCGTCGACCGCCGAGCGTCGAAAGGCCGGCAGTTGTTCCGGATAGGGCATCTCGGCGACGCGCCGCTCCTCGACGGAGCGATCCGCCGGCGACGCCTTGGCGAGCGCGTCGGCCCGATACCGGGTGATCATCGCAGGTGTCACAGGCACGAGCGGTACCGCCAGCCGGTGCAGCTCGATGAGGCGGCCGGCGAGGTCGAGCCGCCGGACTTCGAGAGCGCTCGCATCGCTGAAGTAAATCGCGCCGTCATACGCGAGGAGCACGCCTCTTCGACTGAAGGCCCGATCCCAGAATGCGGAGCCGCCGGCGACATGTCGCGGCGTGGCTTGGAGGAAATACTCGCCCACGAAAAAGCGCCCTATCGACTGGACCAGAACGCCACGCGTGGTGTACCGCCCGACATGTTGGTACACGGCGACCGGCTGAGGCGATGGTGCCGTGGCCGTAATCTCCGCAAATCCGATGAGGAGTGTGCCGTCTCCAAGCGACAGGACGGACACGTCGAACTGCGGCGTCGGAAAGGGTGGGGTGAGCGATGCGCTTGCCGCATAAGTCCCGTCCGGTCCGAGGACGGTGAGTCGCCGCGACATTCGGTCGAGGACGACCAGGGAGTCGGTTGGCATGACCATGAGTTCGCTCAGGTCGAGGTACTCACCCGGGCCCCGACCCTTGCGCCCCAGCGTGCTCCGCAGGCGGCCTTCGGCGTCGAAGACGCGAACCTGAATGGGCTCCAACGTAGCAACCAACAGCAGGCCAGATTGCTGACGCCGAACCGCTGCGATCCAACTGAAGATCTCGTCGTCCTTGGTGCCAGCGCCGAGGTCCAGGCGCGGCCGATCAGGAACGGCCGCGGTGGGGATTCCAGGGATGAGGCGATACTCGATCACCCGAGGACCAGGTCCGTTGCGTTGGGCCGCCGCCGGCCACACCACGACCACCATGGCGAGAGCCAATGGCAGAGGCGACATCCGCATTTTAGCCCCTCCTCTCAGCGGTGGTGGAAACGGCGGCGCGCCGGCACGTGGATGAACGCGGCGATCGGACCAGCTCGACTACTGCGTCAGGATCCGGGGCGCCGTGCCGCTCTCCCCGATCGCCACCGTGTGCTCGAAATGGGCGGAGAGCGCTCCGTCCGCCGTCACCACCGTCCACTTGTCCGGCAGCGTGCGAATCTCGGCTCCGCCCACGTTGACCATCGGCTCGATCGCGATCGTCATCCCCGGCACGAGCCGGGGTCCCCGCTTCGGCTTGCCGTAGTTGGGCACCTGCGGCTCTTCGTGAAAGCTCGCCCCGATGCCGTGCCCCACCATCTCCCGCACCACCGAATAGCCGGCGTCTTCGGCCACCTGCTGCACCGCATGCCCGATATCGCCCACGTGGTTGCCGGCGCGCGCCTGCGCGATGCCCGCCGCGAGTGCGGCCTGCGTCACCTCGAGCAGGCGCGTCGTCTCGGGCGCGACGGGTCCCACCGGGAACGTCGCCGCGCCGTCGGCGTGCAACCCCTCAAGCTGGACGCCGACGTCGATGCTGATGACGTCCCCCCCCCGGAGGACGCGTCGGGCCGACGGGATCCCGTGGACCACTTCCTGGTTGATCGACGTGCACAGGGTGGCGGGAAAGTCGTACAGCCCCTTGAACGAGGGGCGGGCGCCGGGATGGCTGCGGATGAATTCCTCCGCCACCCGATCCAGCTCCTTGGTGGAAACGCCGGGGTGCACGGTGCGACCCATCAGCGCGAGCGTGTCGGCGACGATGCGGCCGGCGGCCGCCATCGTCTCGATCTCCCGCGACGACTTGATGGTGATCATCGCCCCAGAATCCGCTTGATCTCCAGGGCAATGTCGTCGATCGTGCCCAGGCCGGGCACGCGGTGCACGTTGCCGTGCTGGGCAAAGTGGGCGATGAGCGGGGCCGTCTCCTGCTGATACACGAGCAGCCGGGTCCGGATCGTCTCCGGCGTGTCGTCGGAGCGGCCCTCCTGCACGGCCCGCCCGTGCAGCCGGCGCACCAGCTCCTCCTCCGGAACGTCGAGCAGCAGCACGTGGTTGAGCCGCTGGCCCCGCAGGCCCAGGGTCTTGTCCACCAGCTCCGCCTGAGCGGCGGTGCGCGGGAACCCGTCGAAAATCGCTCCCCGCTGGGACTCGGGCTTCGCCAGCTCCGTCTTGATCAGCTCGAGGATCACCGAATCCGGGACCAGTTTCCCGGCGTCGTAGAAGCGCTTCGCTTCCTTACCGAGCGGCGATCCCGCCTTCATGGCGGCGCGCAGGATGTCGCCGGTCGCGATCTTGGGGATCCCGAGGCGCCGCGACAGAATCAGTCCCTGAGTGCCCTTGCCCGAGCCTGGCGCGCCAAGCAGCAGGATGTACACGGTGGATCGTTAGCGGGGCCGGCCGCGGAACTTGATCCGGCCTTCCTTCATGAATCCGTCGTAGTGACGCAGCAGGAGGTGTTGCTGCACTTGCTGAACGGTGTCGAGCGCGACGCCGACGACGATCAACAGCGCGGTCCCGCCGAAGCCGAACGGCATGTTCATGATGTTGCTGACCAGAATCGGCAGCAGTGCCACGAGGGTGAGGAAGATCGAGCCCGGCAGCGTGATGCGCGACAGGACTCCGTCGATGTAGTCCGCGGTGGCCGCGCCCGGTTTGACGCCCGGGATAAACCCGCCTTGCTTCTTGAGGTTCTCCGCCAGGTCGACCGGATTGAAGATGATGGACGTGTAGAAGTAGGCGAAGAACACGATCAGGAGCGCCATCGTGATCAGATACGCCGGCGACGTGGTCGTGAAATAGCTCGCCAGATTCTTCAGGACCGGCACGTTGGTGAACGTGGCAAACGTCGCCGGCAGCACGATGATCGACTGCGCGAACACGATGGGCATCACGCCGGAAGTATTGATGCGCAGCGGAATGAACGTCTTGCGCCCCTCGGCGATACGCCCCCGGCCCATCACCTTGCGCGGAATCTGAATCGGAATGCGGCGTGAGGCAACCGTCACGGCCACCGTCCCCGCCACGACCAGCACCATCATCGCCAGGATCACGAGCAGCACGCCGAACTTGATCGACCCCGCCTGAAGCGCCTCGATGGTCCGGCCCGCTTCGGGCCAGATCCGGTCGACGATCGAGAAGAAGATCATCAAGCTCTGCCCATTGCCGAGGCCGCGCTCGGTGATCTGCTCGGCAAGCCACATCACGAGCACGCCGCCCGTGGTCAGGATGAGCGCGGTCGTAAATTCGAAGCCCAGCCCGGGATGGGTCACCGCCCCCTGCACCTGGATTTCCAGGAACTTGGCATACCCGATGCCCTGACCGAGGCAGATGAGCACGGTGAGGTACCGGGTCCACTGCGTGATGCGCTTCCGGCCCTCTTCGTCCCGTTGCAGCTTCTCGATCACCGGGAACACCGGCCCCGCCATCTGGAACACGATGCTGGCGGAGATGTAGGGCATGATGCCCAGCGCGAACACGGACGCCCGCCAGAACCCGCCGCCCGCGAACAAGTCGTACAGGTTGAGCAGGGTCCCCTGCGCCGCGCCGCGCGTGTAATCGGCGATCGCCTGGACGTTCACGCCCGGCGCGGCGAGGTGCGCGCCGAGCCGGTAGATGACCAGGCACAGGAGCGTGAAAAGGATCTTTTCCTTCAGCTCCGGAACCTTGAAGAGATTCGGAATCCGCGGAGCGGTCACGCGCCCGCGCCCTCGATGGTCCCGCCCGCGCCCACGATCTTGGTCCGGGCCGAGCCCGACACGCCGACCCCCTTCACCACGAAGCGCCGCTTCACCTCACCCATGCCGAGCAGCTTGATCGGCGTATCGGGCCGGCGCACGAGCCCCGCCCCGAACAGCGTCTCGGGCGTGACTTCCGCGCCTTCGGCGAGCAACCCGAGGTGACGCACGTTGACGACCTGGGCCTCTTGCTTGAACGGGTTGGTGAAGCCGCGCTTGGGGATGCGACGGATGAGCGGCATCTGGCCGCCCTCGAAGCCCGGCCGCGTGCCACCGCCGGCGCGCGCCCGCTGACCCTTCTGGCCGCGGCCCGACGTCTTGCCGACGCCGGAGCCCGGACCGCGTCCCACGCGCAAGCGCGAATGCGTGGAGCCGCGCGGCGGTCGCAACGTGGACAACGTCACCACCGGTGTGGCGTCAACCGGTGCCGGGGCACGTGGCTTCGCCGGCTTGGCGGCGCGGCGGACCTTGGTTTTTGCTTTCGGCATCGTGAGTTACCCTTTGACCGGCGTCACACGCACGAGATGCCGCACCTGGTACAGCATCCCGCGCAGGGCCGGATGATCGGCCTGCACAACGACGTCCTGGTGGTGCTTCAGACCCAGCGCCTCGAGCGTGCGCCGCACACGGGCGGGCTTCCCGGAGCCGGAACGGGTCTGCCGGATTTCCAGCTTCCCTTTCCCGACGGCCGGCAGCACCGGGTCGACGCCGCGCACCTTCTTGCGGCGCTTCCGGGTCGGCGGATTCCTAGCCATGCGTCGCCTCTTGACGCGCCTTGTAATGAATCGCTTCGACCTCGACGCCGCGCTCGCGTGCCACGCGCCGCGCGGTCGTCAGACGCGACAACCCGTTCATCGTGGCCCGCACCATGTTGTGCGGGTTGGTCGAGCCCAGGCTCTTGGTCAGGATGTCACGCACGCCGGCGCACTCGAGCACCGCGCGCACCGGACCACCGGCGATGACGCCGGTACCGCTCGCGGCAGGCTTCAGGAGTACCCGCCCCGCGCCATGCTTGCCCACGATTTCGTGGGGGATGGTGCCACCCGTCAGCGGAACCTCCATCATGTGACGCCGGGCGGCTTCGACCGCCTTGCGCACCGCCTCGCTTACCTCGTTCGCCTTGCCGGTCGCCATGCCCACCTTGCCCTGCGTGTCGCCGACGGCGACGAGGGCATTGAAGCTGAAGCGCCGGCCACCCTTCACGACTTTGGCGACACGGTTGATGGCGATCACGTTCTCGACAATGCCGTCGCTGTCGCGACCCTGTCGATCGTCGCGACGCTCACCCCCCCGCCCACGGCCTCTGCCCCGGCCGCCGCGTCCGCCGCCGCCACCGCCGCCGCCACCACCACCACCACGGCGCGGATGCGCCGGCGGATGTTCCGTCGGCGCCGTTGTCTCGGTCGGCGTCGCCACCGCCGCGGGTGAAGCCTCGGGAGCCAGCGCTCCCGGTTCCTGTGGACTCGTCATTACAGTACCAACCCGCCTTTCCGGGCGCCCTCAGCCACCGCCTTCACGCGCCCGTGATACTGGTAGCCGCCGCGGTCGAAGACGACCTGGGCGATGCCCTTCTCCTTGGCCTTGGCCGCGATCAGCCGGCCTAGAGCGAAACTCTTGGCCGTCTTGCCGTTCCCGTCCACCGCGATGCCCTCAGTGCGATCGGACGCGCCCACGAGGGTGACGCCGCGGTCATCATCCACCACCTGCGCGTAGATGTGCTTCGACGAGCGGAACACGACGAGGCGTGGACGCGCCGCCGTGCCGCGCACGCGCTTGCGGACGCGCAGATGTCGCCGGGCACGCCGGTGGGCCTGTGTCTTGATCTTTCGAATCGATCGCATGGCTTACTTGGCCGCCTGGGCGGTCTTGCCGGCCTTGCGCCGGACCTGCTCGCCCACGTAACGGATCCCCTTCCCTTTGTACGGCTCCGGCGGGCGCACGGCGCGCAGCTCGGCCGCGACCTGCCCCACCAGCTCCTTGTCCACACCCTCGACCTTCACCTGCACGTTGTTGTCCACCGTGATCTTGATGCCCTTGGGCGCGTGGTAGGGCACCGGGTGCGAATAGCCCACCACGAGCTGCACGCCGAATGGCTTGATCTCCGCCTTGTAGCCCACGCCCTGAATCTCGAGCGCCTTGGTGAAGCCCTTGGTCACGCCCTCGACCATGTTGGCCACGAGCGTGCGGGTGAGCCCGTGCAACGCCTTGTGGCGGGGCTCATCGGAGGGACGACGCACCGTGATCGTGCCCGCTTCGAGCACCACGGTCAGCTCACGATGAACCGTACGGCTGATCTCGCCCTTGGGGCCTTTCACCGTGACGGATTGCCCCGCGATCGCCGCCGTCACGCCGGACGGCAGGAGCACCGGTCGCTTGCCGATTCGAGACATGGGCGCCTCCTACCAGATCACGGCGAGCAGCTCGCCGCCCACCCGGGCGGTGCGGGCCTCGCGATCCGACATGACGCCGCGCGGTGTGCTGAGAATGGCCATCCCCAGCCCGTTCTTCACCCGCGGGATCTCGCGTGCCTTCACATAGCGGCGGAGCCCGGGTGCGGACACCCGCTGCAGCTCACGAATGACCGGTGCGTCGTTGTGGTATTTGAGGTAGAGCCGCAGCAAGCCGAAACGCCCATCGTCCAGGACCTTGAAGTCCTGGATGTAATGGTTGTCACGGAGCAATCGCGCGATCTCCACCTTCAGTTTCGACACCGGCATGTCCACCCGTCGGTGCGCCGCCGTACAGGCGTTGCGCACCCGGGTGAGCATATCGGCGACGGGATCAGTCATGCTCATTCAGCCTCCCGGCCCTTACCAGCTGGCTTTGCGAACGCCGGGGATTTCCCCGCGCAGCGCCAGCTCACGGAAACAGATGCGACACAGCCCGAACTTGCGCAGCGTGGCCCGGCTGCGGCCGCAGCGCTGACAGCGGTGGTACGCTCGCACTTTGAACTTCGGGGTGCGCTTGACTCGTTCAATCCAGCACTTCTTCGCCATGCCGATCTCTCCTAGTGCCGTTCCAACGGTCTTACAGCAGCCGCGGGGACCGGCGTTCCATTCCGATGCCGCACATCGTGCATCCCATCTCCTGCGCCGAACCGAGTTGGAACGGCACTAGCCCGCCGCGACAGGGGATTCGCCGCGGAAGGGCATGCCCATCTCGCGCAGCAATGCGATGGCCGTATCGTCGCGGCCCGCGTTGGTCACGAACGTGATATCCATGCCGTGGATCCGTTCGACTTTGTCGTAGTCGATCTCCGGAAACACCATCTGCTCTTTGAGCCCCACCGTGTAGTTGCCCCGCCCGTCGAAGCTCCTGGTGGGGAGCCCGCGGAAGTCGCGCATCCGCGGCACCGTCACCGTGATGAACCGGTCGAGGAACTCGTACATGCGCGCCCCGCGCAGCGTCACCGCGCACCCGATCGGCACGCCCTCGCGCAAGTTGAAGTTCGCGATCGACTTCTTGGCTCGCGTCACCACCGGCCGCTGTCCCGTGATCGCCCCCAGCTCCACCACGGCGGTCTCGAGCGACTTGGGATTCTTCAGGGCGTCGCCCATCCCGACGTTCAGCACGATCTTCACGAGTTTCGGGATCTGGTGCGGGTTCGAGAACCCGAATTGCTGCTGCAACGCGGCCCGGACCCGCTGCTCGTAGTGGGCGCGCAGGCGGGCCGGCGGCGCCGGCTCCGCCGGCGTCGTGTCGACCGCCGCCTCGGGCTTCGCCCCCTTCTGCTTGCCCTTGGGGTCTCCCCCGGGGGCCTTCGGCTTCTTTTCCTTGGTGTCCGCCATGGCTACCTCACACGCGGGATCGGCTGACCCGATCGCACCGCGATCCGCTCCACCGTCCCGTCTTTGTCCCGCCGCCGCCGCACCCGCGTCGGCGCGCCCGATTTTGGATCGATCAGCATGACCTTGGAGGCGACGATCGGCGCCGGCATCTCGATGATCTTGCTCTCCTGCTCCGCGGTACGGGCCTTCTGGTGCTTCTTCACGATGTTCACGCCTTCGATGGTCACCCGAAACGTCTTGGGGGAGACCTGGAGGACGCGCCCTTCCTTGCCCCGATCGTCACCCGAGATGACCCGTACCGTGTCACCCTTGGCGACGTGCAGTTTGTGCCGTGCGGGCTCAGTGCCGCGCACCCGCCGCGACTTGCGATACACGAGCGGCTTCATGTCAGATCACCTCCGGCGCGAGCGACACGATCTTCATGAATTTCTTTTCGCGCAGCTCCCGGCCCACCGGACCGAAAATGCGGGTCGCCCGCGGCTCGCCCTGATCGGTGATCAGGACGGCCGCGTTCTCGTCGAACCGGATGTAGGAGCCGTCCCGGCGCTTGGTCTCCTTGGCGGTCCGCACGATCACCGCCTTCGCCACCTCGCCCTTCTTGACCTGGCCGGTGGGAATGGCGTCCTTGATCGTGACGACCACAATGTCGCCGAGTCCTGCGTAGCGCCGCTTGGACCCGCCCAATACCCGAATCACGAGCGCTCTGCGCGCGCCCGAGTTGTCGGCGATCTTGAGAATCGATTCCTGCTGTACCACGGTCCCCTCCCGGCCTTACTTCGCGCGCTCGACGATTTCGACCACGCGCCAGCGCTTGGTCTTGGAGAGCGGACGCGACTCAACGATGCGGACCGTATCGCCCGCCTTGGCGCCCTGCTCGTCGTGGGCCGCGACCGTCTTGGTGCGGACCACCTGCTTGCCGTAGAACCCGTGCGCGAAGCGGCGCACCAGCGCCACCGTCACGGTCTTCTGCATCTTGTCGCTCACCACCACGCCGGTGCGCGTCTTGCGACGGCCCCTCATGCCTGCCTCCGCTCGCGCAACAGGGTGTTGATCCGCGCGATGTCGCGCCGGATGGTGCGGAACTGGAGCGGATTGGGGATCGCCTCGGTCCCGGTGCGGAACCGCAGACGGAACTGCTCCTCCCGGAGCACGGCCACTTTCTGCTCCAGCTCGTCGGTCTTCAGCTGCCGCAGATCGTCGGGACGCTGCCTCGCCATCTACCGCTCCTCCCGTCTCACGAACTTCGACTGCAGCGGCAGTTTGGCCGCGGCGAGATCCAAGGCGTGGCGCGCGAGCGCCTCCTCGATGCCCTCCACCTCGAACATCACCCGGCCCGGCTTCACCACCGCCACCCACCCTTCGGGATTGCCCTTCCCCTTCCCCATCCGGGTCTCCGCCGGCTTCTTGGTGATCGGCTTGTCGGGGAAGAGCCGAATCCACACCTTGCCGCCGCGCTTCATCTCGCGCGTGAGCGCGACGCGCGCGGCTTCGATCTGACGGTTCGTGATCCAGCCGGGCTCGAGCGACATCAGGCCGTAGCGTCCGAACGCGACCGTGTTGCCGCGCGTGGCCAGCCCGTTGGTGTTGCCCTTGAACCGCTTGCGAAACTTGACCCGCTTCGGTGCCAGCATGGTCAGGCACCCGTCGAATAGGTGCGGCCCGACATGTCTTCGGTCCGCTCACCCTTGAAGATCCACACCTTCACGCCGATCGTGCCGTAGGTGGTCTTCGCCGTCGACGTGGCGTAATCCACGTCGGCCCGCAGCGTGTGCAGCGGCACGCGGCCCTCGTGGTAGCCTTCCACGCGCGCGATCTCGGCGCCGCCCAGGCGTCCCCCGCACTTGATCTTGATCCCCTGCGCCCCCATCCGCATGGCACTCTGCACCGCCCGCTTCATGGCGCGGCGGAACGAGATGCGCTGCTGCAGCTGGTGCACGACGCTGTCGGCGACGAGCTGCGCCTCGAGCTCGGGACGTTTGATCTCCTCGACGTTGATCCCGACTTCCTTGCCCGTCAGCTGCGCCAGCTCATCGCGCAGCTTGTCCACCTCGGCGCCGCGCTTGCCGATCACGACCCCGGGGCGTCCGGTATGCACCGTGACCGTCACCTTGCCGGGGCGCCGCTCAATGTGCACGTCGGCGATGGCCGCGTGCGAGAGTCGCGTCTTGAGATAGCGGCGGATCAGATCGTCTTCCTTGAGCAGCTCGGGGAAGTTGCGGCGCGCGTAATAGCGCGAGCGCCACGGCTTGACGATCCCGAGCCGGAAGCCGTAGGGATGTACTTTCTGGCCCACTTACTTGCTCCCTTTCCGCCGGGTGGAGGGCTTCGACTTCCCAGCCTTCGCCGCCGTCTTGGCCTTCGCACGCGCCGGCGCTTTGTCCGCCGCCGCGGCGGCCGCCGCCGGCTTCGGCGTGGCTGCCGCCGAAGCCGCCACGTGGATCTCCACGTGGCTGGTGCGCTTCCGGATCGGCGTGGCGCGTCCCATCGCCGCCGAGGTGAACCGCTTCAGCGCCGGCCCCTCGTTGACCACGGCGTAGCGGACCCGCAACCCGTCGACGTCGAGCGGCACGTTCTCCCGTTGCGCCCGCTGCTCCGCGTTGGCCACGGCGGACTTGAGCACCTTGTGAATCTGCTTCGCCGCGTGCTTCTTCGAAAAGCGCAGGATGGCGTACGCCTCCGGCACCGCGCGGCCGCGGATCTGGTCGATCACGAGGCGCATCTTGCGCGCCGATTGGCGCACCGATCGTTGAATCGCTCGGGCTTCCATGGGCTACACCGCCGCCTTCTCCGCCGCCTTGGCCTCGGCCTCGCGCTCCGCGGCGGTCTTGGTCGTGTGGCCGCGGAACAGACGCGTGGCGGCGAACTCGCCCAGCTTGTGCCCGACCATGTTCTCGGTGATGTAGACGGGGACGAACTTGTTCCCGTTGTGCACCGCGAGCGTGTGCCCCACGAATTCGGGCGTGATCGTGCTGCGCCGCGACCAGGTCTTGAAGACCTTCTTCTCGTTCCTGTCGTTCAGCCCCTGGATCTTCTTGAGGAGCGGCAGCTCCACGTAGGGGCCTTTCTTCACCGAGCGTGCCATTACTGCGTTGCCTTCCCGCGCCTGCGCCCGCGCACGATGAGTTTCGTCGACGCCTTCTTTTTATGTCGCGTCTTCCTTCCCTCGGGCTTGCCCCAGGGCGATACCGGCGGCCGGCCGCCAGACGATTTCCCTTCGCCGCCGCCCAGCGGATGATCCACCGGATTCATCGCGACGCCGCGCACGCGCGGCCGCCGTCCCAGCCAGCGGGTCTTCCCCGCCTTCCCGACCGACAGCAGCTCGTGCTCCGCGTTGCCGACTTCGCCGATCGTGGCCAGACACTCGCCACGCACCATGCGCATCTCGGTCGAGCGCAGCCGCAGTGTCACGTAGTTGCCTTCCTTGGCCACCACCTGCGCGCCCGAGCCGGCGGAGCGGCACAGCTGGCCGCCGCGGCCGATCTTCAGCTCCACGTTGTGCACCGTCGTGCCGAGCGGCACTTCGAACAGCGGCAACGCGTTGCCGGTGCGGATATCCGCCCCCGGACCGGAGACGATCCGGTCGCCCACGGCGAGCCCCTTGGGGTGCAGGATGTAGCGCTTCTCGCCGTCGGCGTAGACGATGAGGGCGATGCGGCTGGTCCGGTTCGGATCGTATTCGATCGCGCTCACCGTCCCCGGCACGACGAACTTCTCGCGCCGGAAATCGATGCGCCGGTACTGCCGCTTGTGGCCGCCGCCCTGATGCCGCATGGTGATGTGCCCCATGTTGTTGCGGCCGCCCGTGCGGCGCAGCGGCTCGACCAGCGATTTCTCCGGGGTCGACTTCGTCACCTCGGCGAAATCCGACACCGAGCGGAACCGCGTCGCCGGCGTCACCGGCTTGAACTGTCGAATGCCCATGTCAGCCCTCGAAGACCTGGATCGTGTCGCCCTGTTTCAGGGTCACGATCGCCTTCTTCCATGCCGGCCGGCGGCCCACGTGCCGGCCATAGCTGCGCCGCTTGGCGCGTACCACCAGCGTGCGGACGTCGGTGACGGTCACGTTGAACAACGATTGGATCGCCGTGCGAATCTGCGGCTTCGTCGCGTCGGTGTGCACGTGAAACGCATACTCCTTGCGGGCCTGATAGGCGGCCGAAGACTTCTCGGTCACGACCGGTCCCACGATGAGCTGGTGCAGATCAGGCATCGTCGCCCTCCGGCTCCGTTTCGGCACCGGTGAACGCCGTCGCCTCGACCACCACGGCGCTGGACCAGAGCACGTCGTACGCCGTGGTATCCGCGAAGCGCTGCACCCGCACGCCCTCGATGTTGCGACCCGAGAGATAGACGTTGTGCGCGGTCGGCGAATCGGCCGTCAGCACCAGCACCTTGCGATCGGCCAGCCCGAGTTGGCCCAACAGCTCGGCCAGCGGCTTGGTCTTCGGCTTCTCGTATCCCAGCGGGTCGACGACCAGCAGCGCGCCCTCGCGGGCCCGCGCATTCAGCGCCGACTTCTTGGCGATCTGCCGCACCTTTTTCGGAATGGCGAGGCGATAGTCGCGCGGATGCGGCCCGAACACGACGCCGCCGTGACGCCAGTGCGGCGCACGGGTCGAGCCCTGGCGCGCCCGGCCGGTCCCCTTCTGCCGCCACGGCTTCTGGTTGCCGCCCGAGACGAAGCTGCGGGTCTTGGTGGCGGCAGTTCCCTGGCGCTGGTTCGCGAGGTAGGTCACGATGGCCCGATGCAGCACATCCTCGTTCACGCGCCCGTCGAAAATCGTCTCCGGCAGGGCGACGGCTTTCTTCTTCGCCCCGGTCGTGGAGTAGTGCGGCGCCTCAATCATGACGGCTCTTGCCTCCCTGCTTGCGCACCGTGACCAGACCGTTCATCGGCCCCGGGACGGCGCCGCGCACGAACAACAGATTCCGATCGGCATCCACCCGCACGACGATCAGGCCGAGCTCGGTGAAACGGCGCGCGCCCATGTGTCCCGGCATCCGCTTGCCCTTGATGATGCGGGACGGGTCGGTCCCCGGGGCGATCGAGCCCGGCTTGCGATGCCGCGTGTTGCCGTGCGTCGCCGGCCCGCCATGGAAGTGGTAGCGGTGCACGACGCCCTGGAAGCCCCGGCCCTTCGTGACGCCGGTGACCTTCACGCGCTCTCCCGCCGCGAAGATCGCCACCGTCAGCTGGTCGCCCGCCTTGGGCGCGTCACCGGCCACCGGAAAGCTCTCCAAGACTCGCGGTACCACTTCCAGACCGGCCCGCTTGACGTGTCCCACCAACGCCTTCGCCGAGCGTTTCGGCTTCTTGGCGCCGAAGCCCAGCTGCACCCGGTCGCCCGTGACCTGGACCACCGGGCAGGGCCCGGCCTCGATCACGGTCACCGGCACATGCGTGCCCTCCTCATTGAAGAGGCGCGTCATGCCGAGCTTGCGTCCGATGAGTGCGTTCATGTTCCGAACCTCGTCCTATTCAACCTTGATCTCCACATCCACGCCCGCCGGGAGGTCAAGTTTGGTCAGCGCATCCACCGTTTGCGAGCGGGAGTCCAGGATGTCGATCAGCCGCTTGTGTGTCTTCAATTCGAATTGCTCCCGGCTCTTCTTGTCGATGTGCGGACTGCGCAGCACCGTCCACATCTGCCGCTTGGTCGGCAGCGGGATCGGCCCGGACACCTGCGCCCCGGTCTTCTCGGCGGTGCGCACGATGTCGGCCGCCGCCTGATCGATCAGGGCGTGGTCGAATGCTTTGAGTCGGATGCGAATTTTGCTTGCCATGTGAACTCCGTCATCGGTCATCGGTCATCGGTCGGTCCGATACGGACAACCGATGACCGTTGACGTCTATTTCTTGATTTTCGTGACGACCCCGGCGCCCACAGTCCGGCCGCCTTCGCGGATCGCGAACCGCAGCCCCTCCTCCATCGCAATCGGCGTGATCAGCTCGATCGCCATCTTCGTGTTGTCCCCCGGCATCACCATCTCCACCCCCGCCGGCAGCTCCACGTTCCCCGTCACGTCCGTCGTCCGAAAGTAAAACTGCGGCCGATACCCCTTGAAAAACGGCGTGTGCCGGCCCCCCTCTTCCTTCGTCAACACGTACACCTCGGCGTCAAACGCCGTGTGCGGCGTGATGCTCCCCGGCTTCGCCAGGCACATCCCCCGCTCCACTTCCGTCTTCTCCACCCCGCGCAGCAACAGCCCCACGTTGTCCCCCGCCTGCCCGTCATCCAGCAGCTTGCGGAACATCTCCACCCCCGTCACCACCACCTTCTTGTCCGTCCCAAACCCCACCATCTCCACCTCGTCCTGCACCTTCACCTTGCCCCGCTCGATCCGCCCCGTCGCCACCGTCCCCCGCCCCGTGATCGAGAACACGTCCTCCACCGGCATCAGGAACGGCTTGTCCACCTCCCGCTGCGGCACCGGCACGTACGTATCGAGCGCATTGAGCAGCTCCTCGATCTTCCCCACCCACTGCGCGTCCCCTTCGATCGCCTTCAACGCCGACCCCCGGATCACCGGCAGCTGGTCCCCGGGGTACTCGTAGGAGCTCAACAGCTCCCGCACCTCCAGCTCCACCAGGTCCAACAGCTCCGGGTCGTCCACCACGTCGCACTTGTTCAAAAACACCACGATGCAGGGCACGTTCACCTGCCGCGCCAACAGAATGTGCTCCCGCGTCTGCGGCATCGGCCCGTCCACCGCGCTCACCACCAGGATCGCCCCGTCCATCTGCGCCGCCCCGGTGATCATGTTCTTCAC
>JBGQFX010000026.1:0-44494 GCA_041497135.1 Gemmatimonadota bacterium
CTCGGCTCCACCTACCTCCTGGAGCACGGCACCACCAACTGGGAGCAGGTCGAGACCAAGGTGCTCGATCTGCTGCGGCAGGCCTTCAAGCCGGAGTTTTTGAACCGGGTGGACGACGTGATCATGTTCCGGCCGCTGGGCCAGGAGGAGATTACGCGGATCGTAGATTTGCAGATCGCCCGCGTGGCGAAGCTGGCGGCCGAGCGCAAGCTCACGATCGAGGTGACGCCCGCCGCGAAGTCGTTGATGGCGACCGAGGGCTACGATCCCGTCTACGGCGCCCGCCCGCTGAAGCGGGCCATCCAGCGGCTGCTGCAGAACCCGCTCGCGATGGCCGTGCTCGAAGGCAAGTACGTCGAGGGCGACACCGTTGGGGTCGATCGCGCCAAGGATGGGAACAGCCTCGCGTTCAAGCGGATCCCGGCCGGCGGCGTACGCGAGCCGGTCCGTGCCTGAGACTCGCCGTCCGCCGCTCCAGCCGGAGGACGATTCCGGAATGGCCGCCGCGCTGCAGCAGGCGCAGCGGGCCGCGCTCGTTGGAGAGGTCCCGGTGGGGGCCGTCGTGGTCCGGGCGGGCGCGGTGGTGGCGCAGGCGTACAACGAAACCGTCATCCGCAACGATCCCACCGCCCATGCTGAGCTGCTCGCGATTCAGCGCGCGCTCAGCGCGCTCGAAACCGACCGCCTCACCGACTGCACGCTGTACGTGACGCTCGAGCCGTGCGCGCAGTGCGCCGGTGCGATTGTGCTCGCCAAGGTGGGACGCCTCGTCTTCGGTGCCTCGGACGACAAGGCAGGGATGGCCGGCAGCGTGGGCGATCTGCTGCGCCACCCTCGCCTGAACCACCGGCCCGAGGTGCTGAGCGGCGTGCTCAGGGAGCCCTGCGTCGCTCTGCTCACCGCGTTCTTCAAGGCGAAGCGCTGACGAGCGGCCGTCCGGGCTCTTCATCCATCGAGTGTTCCCATGACTTTCCGCACTATTATCGAGCCGTTTCGCATTCACGCCACCCAGGCGATCCATCACATTTCCGTCGAAGAGCGGGAAACAGCCCTGCGCGCTGCCGGATACAATCTGTTTCGGCTGCATGGGGATGATGTGCTCATCGACCTGCTCACCGACTCGGGGACGGGGGCGATGTCCTCGCGGCAGTGGGCGGCGATGATGGACGGGGACGAGTCCTATGCCGGAAGCCGCAGCTTCTACCGGTTCCAGGCGGCGGTTCAGGGGATCACCGGGCCCAAGGAAGTGATCCCCACCCATCAAGGCCGGGCGGCGGAGCGGATCCTGTTCTCGGTGCTGGTCCAGGCAGGGCAGGTGGTCCCCAACAACACGCATTTCGACACCACCCGGGCCAACATCGAATACTGCGGTGCGGAGGCCCGTGATCTCGTGATCCCGGAGGGGCGGGAGCCTGCCACCCGGCACCCGTTCAAGGGCAACATGGATGTGGCCGCGCTCGAAGCCACGATCCGGAAAGAAGGCAGTGAGCGAATCCCGCTCGTGATGGTCACGGTGACGAATAACTCGGGCGGTGGCCAGCCCGTCAGTCTCGCGAACCTGAACGCGGTCCGGGCAGTGTGCGACCGCTACCGGATTCCGCTGTACCTCGACGCCTGCCGTTTCGCCGAGAACGCCTACTTCATCAAGCTGCGGGAGCCCGAGTATGCCGACTGGCCGGTGCGCCGCATCGCGCAGGAGATGTTCCGGTTGGCCGATGGCTGCACGATGTCGGCGAAGAAGGACGGCCTGGCCAACATCGGGGGATTTCTCGCGCTGAACGATGCGGAGGTCGCCACCCGCTGCCGGAACCTGCTGATTCTCACCGAGGGGTTCCCGACCTACGGCGGACTGGCGGGTTACGACCTCGAGGCGGTGGCGACGGGCCTCGAGGAAGTGCTGGACGAGGACTACCTGAAGTATCGTCTGCGCTCCACGGCGTATCTCGCCGAGCGGGCCGAAGCGGCGGGCGTGCCCGTGGTGCAGCCACCCGGTGGGCATGCGGTATACCTGGACGCTCGGGCGCTCCTGCCGGACATCCCGCCGTCGGAATATCCGGCGCAGTCACTCGCCGTAGAGCTGTACCGGGTCGGGGGCGTACGCGGAGTGGAAATCGGCTCGGTGATGTTCGGCAAGCCGAGCGCGGGCGGTGGAGAAACGCCCGCGCCGATGGAGCTGGTGCGCCTGGCCATCCCGCGCCGGACCTACACGCAGAGCCACGTCGATTACGTGGGGGAGGTGATCGCCGAGGTCGCGCGGCGCAAGAGCGAGCTGCGCGGCTACCGCATCGCGGAGCAGGCGCCCTGGCTGCGGCACTTCACCGCGCGCTTCGAGCCGCTCTGATCTCCCTCAGGGTTTCCTGGTCCGCTCTTCCAACCGGGTGATCAGCTTGTCGATCTCCTGCTTGGCGCGCTGCAGCGCCGGCAGGAGCCTGACCTGAAGCTCGCGCTCCAGCTCTTTGCCTTCCTTTTTCCAGACCGCACCGATGTCTTTACCGATATCCTTCAGGACATCGCGGAACCGGTCGGCCAGGTCGCGCCAGGTGGGGATGACCTCGACCTCGGTGGGCTCGGCGGTTTCGGGTTTGGCGGGCAGTGTGTTCATGTCGGTACCTCCTCGTGCTCCAGGATTGTCGGTCGGCCGTGAAAGCCCCGTGAGATTCGCCGCAGCGGGGCTTCAGGTGGTACGAGTCGCACTGGCGCGAGGGTTCATCGCGCCGGCGGTGGCGAAACCCTTGGGGTCCGCTTATTTATGCCCTCGGTGAGCTGGACGGGTGGCCGAGTGGCTGAAGGCACACGCCTGGAGAGCGTGTAAACGGGTAACCGTTTCGTGGGTTCGAATCCCACCCTGTCCGTTCTATAGACGCCAAGCCGCCGAGCCGCCGAGGATCCGCCGGATCACCCTTGGCGTCTGCGCGGCTCTGCGGCTGGGCGTCCAGCAGTTTGGACAGGTGCGTGAGCGGTTGAAACGGCCGGTCTCGAAAACCGGTGTGCCCGTGAGGGTACCGTGGGTTCGAATCCCACCCTGTCCGTGCAGCCTCGTCAATCCGTGCCGTCAGGATGGCGCTCGAGTTTCGCGAAGAACCGGTCGATGTCGGGCCATTGTGCCTCTACGTCCTCGTAGCCGAGCTCCATGAGTTGAGATGTGAAGCTCGATTCGAAGAGCAGATAGCTGAGAAACTCAGCCGCCGCTTCGCGCTGACCCCCCATCCCCTCGACGATCCGTCTCACCTTTTGTGGGAGAGACGCGGTGAGTCCCCGGGCGAGGCTGGCCAGGTCGCGCCGCGGCCGGAGCATCAGGAGATCCACCGGCCTCAGCGCCAGGGGCGCCGGCGTGTGGGCAGGTAGAGCCGCCAGCAGGCTATTGATGCGTGCGAGCTGATCCGCATCCGCTTCCAGCTGGTCCTGGAAGATCGTATCGAGCAGCAAACCCGCGACCTCCGCCACACTGGGATACTGGCGTGTGGCGGTCACGAGACTCGACTCCCGGGAGCGCGTTTTCATCCCGATCACGAATGCCGCCCGCGCACCGAGGTGAATCGCCGGCGCGAGCGGGGTGCCCTGGCCGACGCTGCCGTCGCAGTAAAACTCTCCGGTGAGAGGCACGGCAGGAAACAGAATCGGGATCGCCGCCGACGCCATGACGTGCTCGAGACGCAGCGGGCCGCGCAGACCGACGTGCTGGGGTCCCTGCCAGGTCGGCTCGTCGCCGCGGCCGTGCACGAACGTCACGGACCGGCCCGAGCCGATCGCGGTTGCCGTGAGCGCGGCGGTGCGGAGCCGTCCGGCGTCGATGTTTGCCTGAATCCCGCGGACGTCGATCGTCGCTTCGAGGAATTCGCGCAGCGGCTGTGTGTCGAGGATCCCGCGTACCGGCGTCGGCCCGGTGCGTCGCCCGATGAGGGAGGCGAAAAACCAGCGCGTTGCCGCCCTGAGGAGACTCCCGGGGCGCACACGATACACATGCTCAGTGGTGAGTCTTCGCCAGGCGGCACGCAGGCCGGTGATGGTCTGAGTGAGCGGCCCCGGATGGGCCGCGAGGTAGATCGTGTTGATCGCGCCGGCGGAGACGCCGGTGAGAATCGGGAATTCGAGGTCTGGCAGCCGTTCGGCCAGGGCCGCCAGCACCCCAACCTGATACGCCGCCCGGGCGCCGCCACCGGGAAGCACCAGGGCGAGCTTGGAGGAATAGCGCTGCGGCTTCGCCAGTCGCTCGCCGGCTGAGGTCACACCGGCGCGATACTGGGGCGCCGACACCACTCGGAGGGAGTCGGACATGACGCTTAAGATGCACCGACTGGGGGTGGGTGGAGGAGGTCGCGTCGCCGCTAGCGGCGGGCGGCAACCGCCTGCTGTAGCCGCCCGACCGTTTCCTCGAGCTGCCGGTCGGATAGATACGGCGCCGGCCCGAGGCGTAGCGCCTCATCCCGATAGTCCGTCCACACCCCACGCTGGCGCAGGGCTCGGCACAGGTTTTCAGCCTGCGGGGCGTTGAGGGTGAGAAACCCACCCAAGTGCTCGAGCGGCACAGTCCGGTCGCGATCGATGATGCGCGGATCGAGTGCGAGCTCGTCGAAGCCTCGTGCCAGGAGTCCCAGCTGATGCTGGCTGACGGTTTGCAGCAGCGACGGCGTCAGCTCCAGGGCTTCGAAGAAATCAAACACCGCGGCCGCGCGGTAATGACTGGTCGGATCATAGGTCGCTCCCGCGAAGCGATCGGGACCTGGACCGTACTCGACCTGCCCCGGTGTGTGCGCCGACGCGAGCAACCGGAATTCGCTGAACCAGCCGGTGATCACCGGCGTCAGCGTGCAGTCTTTGGGCACCCGCAGAAAGCAGTTGCCCTCTCCCAGCTGGCAGTACTTGTAGCCGCCACCCACGACGAACGCGCCCTCGAGGCCCTCCGCCTCGAGGGAAAACGGCACGACGTTGAGGGCGTGGTAGGCATCGACGAGCAGCTCGGCCCCGAACCGGCGGCAGGCCTCGAGTGCGACGCGGAGCTCGGGCACGATCTGGGCGTTCTCGTACAAGACGGAGGACACGAGCACCGCCGCGGTCCGGTCGGTGACCACCATGGCCAGGCGCTCGGCCACAGCCTCGGCGGGGTACGAGGGAATCTTCACGACCTCGATACCGGCGGTGGCCAACCGATCGAGCTGGCGCCGGATGGTGTGGAACTCGCCGTCCGTCGTGACCAGGCGGGGCCGGCGATCGAGCGGCAGCGCGGAGAGGAACCTGACCACCAGCTCGTGCGTGCTCGCGCCCAGAGCGATGTCGGCGTCCGGCTCGCCCAAGAGACGGGCGAATCCGCGCCGGACCCGGTCCGCCATGGCGAAGGCCCGCTCCCATTTTTCGTCGACGACCTCGGCGGCGTCCAGCCACGCGCGCTGCTGGGCCTCAAACCCGACATCCGGCCACGCCTGGTGCGAGTGCCCCGTGAGCAGCAGTCGCTCCGCGACGCGAAAGCGTGCGTAGTGCGGCGCGAGCGCGTTGGGTGTGGTGTACAGCGCGTCCGGCGTGACCGTCACAGCTCGGCCCGGATCGCCCACAGATCCGGAAACGCCGGCCGGTTGAGCGTCGTCATCAGGTACTCGGCGCCGGCCGAGCCGCCGGTGCCGCGCCTGGTCCCGATGGTGCGCTGCACCATCTTCACGTGCCGGTAGCGCCACTCCATGAACCCTTCGTCCATGTCGATGAGCCGCTCGCACACGGAAGTCACGACCGGATTGGTCCGATAGGCCTCGATCAGGACCTGCTGCAGCGCCGGGCTCGGTTCGGGGGGCTGGGTGACGTCGCGGCCGAGTAGCACCTTGGGGACGAGGAAACCGTTGCGGGACAGGTAGATGAGGAATGCGTCCCACAGCGTCGGAGCGCGGTAGCGGATCTCCACGCGCCGCCGATGCTCGCTGCCCGCAGCGTAACGCTCGATCGCCGCCGGGTTCTTGGCCCCTAGCACGCACTCCAGCTCCCGAAACTGGAACGAGTGAAACCCACTCCCTGCTTCGAGCCGGTCGCGGAAAGCGAGGAAGCCGAGCGGCGTCATCGTTTCCAGAATGTCGATCTGCGCCACTAGCACCTTGAGAATCGTGAGCACGCGCTTGAGCGTGTGCAGGGTACGCGGCGTGTCGTTCTCGTGCAACAGGCGCATCAGGTAGTCGAGCTCGTGCAGCATCTCCTTGAACCAGAGCTCGTACACCTGATGAATGATGACGAACAGGCTCTCGTCGTGCTCCAGCTCGCCCTCGCGCGGCCGCTGCAGGGCGAGCAGCTCGTCGAGGCGCAGGTAGCTCGCGTACGTCACGGGGGGGGGCATCGTCGGTCCTAGATGAAGCGAGGTTTGTAGGAATCGAGCGTGTCGTACTGATCGGGCCAGTGCACGGGCCAGCCCAGCTCGTGGGCGGCGTGGCGGGTCCAGTACGGGTCCCACAGGTGCGCGCGGGCCAGGACGCACAGATCGGCGCGCCCTGCCGCGAGAATCGTGTTCACGTCGGTGTAGCTCGAGATGTTGCCGACGGTCATCACGGGCATCCCGGCTTCGTGGCGGACGCGGTCGGCAAACGGCGTCTGAAACAGCCGTCCGTAGACCGGTTTCTGGTCCGCCACCGTCTGTCCGGCCGAGACGTCGAGGATGTCGCAGCCGTGGTCCTTGAACAGCTTCGCGACCGCGACGGCGTCGGCCGATTCCATCCCGCCGGGCGCCCAATCCACTGCCGAGATGCGCACCGAGATCGGCTTCGCGGCGGGCCAGGCGGCGCGCACGGCGTCGAACACTTCGAGCGGGAAGCGCATCCGGTTTGGCAGACTCCCGCCGTAGGCGTCCCCGCGCCGATTGGTGAGCGGCGAGATGAAGCCGGCGAGCAGGTAACCGTGGGCGAAGTGCAGCTCGAGCATGTCGAACCCTGCCTGGACCGCCATGGCGGTGGCCCGCGCGAACGCGTTGCGCACGTCGTCCAGGTCGGTGCGGTCCATTTCCCGGGGCACCTGGCTGTGCGGTGAATAGGGAATCGGGGACGCGGCCATGATGGACCAGTTGCCCTTGGGCAGGGGCTCGTTGTCGCCTTCCCACAGCACCCGAGTGGACGCCTTGCGCCCCGCATGCCCGAGCTGCAGGCCGATCTTGGCGCGGCTGTGCGTATGCACGAAATCCACGATCCGTTGCCACGCGGCGACATGCTCGGGTTTGTACATCCCGGTGCAGCCCGGGGAGATGCGTCCCTCGCGCGATACGTCGGTCATCTCGGTGAAGACGAGCCCGGCCCCGCCGATGGCCCGCGTGCCGATGTGGACCAGGTGCCAGTCGTTCGGCGTGCCGTCGTCGGCCGAGTACTGGCACATCGGGGAGACCACCGAGCGGTTCTCGAGCAGCAGCTCGCGCAGGCGATACGGCGTAAACAGGGGCGGGGGGGCAGGGTCGAGGGGCACGGGCACGCCGGATTGTGCGGTCGCGCCGGTGGCGAACCAGCGATCCACGCTCGCCACGAACTTCGGATCGCGCAGCTGCAGATTCGCGTGGGTGATGCGCAGCGACCGCGTGAGCAGATTGAACGCGAACTGCACCGGCGCCAGCTGCATGTAGCGCTCGGCGTTCTCGAAGTACTCGAGGCTCACCTGCGCCGCCCGCTGCAGGCTCTCCACCAGGGGCCGGCGCTCCGCCTCGTACGCGGTCAGGGCGGCCGGGATGGCGCGATGGGTGTGCAGTGCGCGGGCCAGGACGATGGCGTCTTCCATGGCCATCTTGGTTCCCGATCCCACCGAGAAATGGGCCGTGTGGGCCGAGTCGCCGAGCAGTACGACGTTGTCGTGATGCCAGCACTCGTTCTTGACCGTCCCAAAGCGGCGCCAGATGGAGCGATTCTGCTGCAGCTTGTGGCCCTCGAGCTCGTCGGCGAACAGATCCTCGCAGAAGGCGATGGTCTCGTGCTCGTCGGCCCGGTCGAGGCAGGCGGCCCGCCACGTCTCCTCGCGGGCTTCGACGATGAACGTGGAGTGCCCCTTCTCGTACTGGTAGGCGTGCACCCGCCACAGCCCGTGCCGGTCGGGCTTGAAATAGAAGGTGAACGCCGGAAAGGGCCGGGTGGTGCCGAGCCAGACGAAGCGATTCGGGCGCCAATCGACCGAGGGGCGGAAAGTCTCGGCGAAGCGGTCACGCACCAGACTGTTGGCGCCGTCGGCGGCCAGCACCAGATCGGCCTCGAGATACGGCGTCAGGTCCGACACATCGGTCCCGATCTCGATCCGGACCCCGAGATCGGTCGCGCGTTTGGCCAGAATCTCGAGCATGGCGCGACGCGAGAGGCCGGAGAAGCCGTGGCCGGTCGAGCGAAGCACTTCCCCGTGGTAGTGAATGTCGATGTCGTCCCACCGGGCCGAGGCCCTGGCCATCGCGTCGAAGGTTTCCCGGTCGGCCTCCTGCAGATTTTCTTGCGTCGCCTCGGAAAACACCACGCCGAATCCGAACGTGTCGTCGAGCCGGTTTCGCTCCAGCACGAGCACGTCGTGGGCAGGGTCGGCTTTTTTCATGAGGATCGCGAAGTACAGCCCCGCCGGGCCCCCCCCGATCGAGACGATCTTCACGCGGCGGGCCCTGCGTCCTTGAGCAGCTGGCCCGCGATCACAAGGTGCTGGATCTCCGTCGTCCCCTCGTAGATGCGCAGCGCCCGGACGGAGCGGTACAGACGGTCGACTGGATGGTCGGCGAGTACGCCGCGGCCGCCCAGGATCTGCACCGCATCGTCCACGATGCGTTGCGCCGCCTCGGTCGCGAACGCCTTCGCCATCGCGGACTCGAGCGTCACGCGATCGGCGCCATGATCCTTCTCCCACACCGCGCGATAGACGAGCAGCCGCGCGGCGGCGAGATCCGTGGCCATGCGCGCCAGCTTGTCCTGGATCAGCTGGTACTCGGCGAGCGGTTTCCCGAACTGCCGGCGCGTGACCGCGTGGTGGAGGGCTTCGGTGAGCGCCCGCTGTGCCATGCCGCACGCCGCCGCACCGACCGTGGGACGGAGCCGGTCCAGCGTCGCCATGCCGATCTTGAAGCCCTCACCTTCACCGCCCAAGCGGTGGTCGGCCGGAACCCGGCAGGACTCGAAAGCGATCTCGCCCAGCGGATGCGGCGCGGCCAGGAGCAGCGGGCGGACGAACCGGAATCCCGGGGCATCCGCCGGCACCAGGAAGCACGACAACCCCTTGTTGCCGGCGGCGCGGTCGGTCGAGGCGAACACCGTGTAGAAGTCGGCCAGTCCGCCATTGGAGATGAACGTCTTGGTCCCGTCCAACACGTACTGCGCGCCGTCGCGCCGGGCCGCGGTGGCGATCGCCGACACATCGGAGCCCGCTTCGGGCTCGGTCATCGCGAAGCTCGCCATCGCCTCCCCGGCGAGCACCGCGGGGACCCATCGCTTCCGCAGCGCCTCGCTGCCGGCCAGCAGGATCGGCACAACGCCCAGCGCCTGCAGCGCGAATACGGCGTCGGCGAGGGGCGAAGCGGCGGCGAGTGCTTCCCGGACCAGGCAGCAGCTGCGCCATTGCTGCTCGGTGATGGGCGTGTACCAACCGGCCCGGCCGAGTCGATCGAGGATCTCGCGGGCTTGGGCGCGGGCCGTGGCATCGTCGGCCGGCGCGGGCAGGGGGGCCAGCTCACGGGCGGCGAATACGCCGATGCGCTGCGCCAGCTCGTGGTGATGGGGCTCGAGGAACGCGCGAATCGCGCGCAAGTCGGTCACGTGAACCGCGGCTCGCGTTTGGCGACGAACGCCTCGTAGGACTCGCGGAAATTGGGGTGGCGCATCAACTCCGCCTGGACCTGCGCCTCGAGCTCCAAGGCCGCCCGCAGATCCATCGCCGCTTCCCGGTTCAACGCGTCTTTGGTGACGGCCAGCGCAGCTGACGGGCCGCGGGCCAGCTGCTCCGCCAACGTTCGGGCTTCGGCCAGCACCTGATCCTGGGCGACCACGCGGGTGTACAGGCCGATCTCCTTGGCCCGGCGGGCATCGCAGAAGGCGCCCGTCATGAGCAGCTCGGTCGCGTGGCCGAGACCGACCAGCCTTGGCAGGAGCCACGCGGCGCCCATGTCCGCGCCCGAGAGACCGACGCGGGTGAACAAGAAAGCGATCTTGGCCGACTCCGCGGCGATGCGGAAATCGCATGCGGCCGCGATCACCGCTCCGGCACCCGCCACCGTGCCGTTCAACGCCGCGATGACGGGATGGCGGCATTGGCGGATGGCGAGGATCAAATCGCAGGTGAGTCTGGTGAACGCGAGCAGCCCATCGGCGTTCCGCTCGAACAGGCGGCCGATGATGTCCTCCACGTCGCCGCCGGAGCAGAAGGCGCGGCCCGCACCCGTGATCACCACGGCGCGCACAGCTTCGGCCGTATCGAGCGAGCGGAACGTGTCGCGCAGCTCCTCGTAAACCTGGAACGTCAGCGCGTTGAGCCGTTCGGGGCGGTTGAGGGTGATCGTCGCGACGCCGGCGCCGTCGTCGTGGGCGTACAGGAAGGATCGCGGAGCGATCGTCATAGCACTGCCGTCGCTTCGATTTCGACCAGCGCGTGGGGATCCACCAGCGCTTTCACTTCGACCAGCGCCATGGCGGGGTAGTGCCGGCCCATGAGTCGCCGGTGCACCTCTCCCAGGGGCTTCAGCTGCGCGAGGTAAGCGGTGCGGTCGGTCACGAACACCGTCATCCGGCCGATGTCCTGGGCGGCGCCGCCTGCCGCCTGCACGACGGCCAGCACGCGCTCGAGCGCGGCCTCCCACTGGGCGACCAATCCACCGGCGGTGGGAGCGGCCTGGCCCGCGACGAACAGCACGCGTCCTGCCGCGGGACCCAGCATGCCGTTGTTCCACCCGCTGGGTCGACCCAGCGATTCGGGATTGATGATCTCGAAGCTCATGTGCGCAGCGCTCCCGCGTCGAGCACGACGGTCTGGCCGGTGAGCGCCGCGGCTGCTTCGTCGCACAGGGCAAGGATCGTCGCCGCGACCTCCTCGGTCGTGACTAGGCGCGGCTGGCCCGAGTGCGCCAGGATCGCCGCCAGGGCCTCTGGGCGGGACTTGCGCATGCGCTCTGCCACGAGTCCCAGGGTCGTGTCGGTCATCGGTGTGTCGACGTAACCCGGGCACACCGCGTTCACCGTCACGCCGGAGCCCGCCGTCTCGATCGCCATGGCCCTCGTGAACCCCACGACAGCGTGTTTGGCGGCGCAGTAAGCCGCGATGTACTTGGCGCCCTCGAGGCCCGCGACCGAAGCCACGTTCACGACGCGGCCCCAACCGCGCTCCAGCATGCCGGGCAGCAGCGCTTGGGTGCACAGAAAGGTACCGGTCGCGTTCACGGCAAGCAGGCGCTGCCACTCCTCGAACGAGGTCTGGTGTAGTGGGGCGGAGGAGGCGGTGCCTGCGTTGTTGACGAGGATGTCCACGGTGCCCAGCCGCTCCACGGCGGTGCGGGCGAGCGCCACCGTGCTCTGGGGATCGGCGACGTCGCAGTGCGTGGCCCAGGCCTGCGCACCCGACTGGCGGACCTGGGCGGCGACCGTCTCGACCTCGGCTTCGTGACGCGACGCGACCAGAATGCGTGCTCCGTGGGCGGCGAGCACGCGGGCAGTCGCGGCACCGATGCCCCTTCCGCCGCCTGTAATCACGGCCCCACGGCCCGCCAGGGTCATCCGGCGCTCCGGACCAGCTCGAGCATCACCGAATCTTCCAGGATCGCTCCCAGGAGCGCCACGGTGCTGCGCCCTTCGTCGACCGTGGCCTCACTGGGCGAGCCGAAATAGGCCCGGGGCCCACCGGCCTCGACGAAGCTCTTCTGTCCGGCCGCGATGGCCGTCGTGAGCGAGCGGGCATTGGGCGGGAGCTTCGTGCGCACATCCTCTCTCACCCACTCGGGTCGGAGCGCCATCACGATCGATGTCTCGTACCGCCCGGCATGACACGCGCCGCTGCGGAACTCGGGCGTCAACCGCGCGGCCCAGAGGCGCTGGGTCACGTCGGGGAAGGCGACGCGCATCCGCCGGTCCTGTCGAATCTGCTCCACCGCCGCCCGGATGCCGCCGAGATGGGCGGGGTCGAGATGCGCGTTGGCGAGTGCCAGGAGGTCGAAGTCGTGACGGGACAGGCTGTCGGCGATGCCGACGATCTGCGCGGTGACGGCCGCCGGGTCCAGCGACAGCGTGCCTGGAAAGTCCGCGGCGAAGGGGGCGGGGGCATAGGCCAGGGCGGGGAGCAGCAGGACGTCCATGCCGCGGGCGGAGAGCTTCTCTGCACCGGTCCGGGCCATCGCCTCGGCGATCAAGATGTCGGTGGCGAGTGGGAGATGCGGGCCATGCGCCTCGAGCGCGCCGATGGGGAGGATCGCCACGACGCGCTCGCGGTCGGTGCCGCCGACCTCCTGCCAGGTCAGCTGCGCGAGCTCGCGGACCGGCATCGGGCAGGTTGACCGGGGGGTGTGGCGGAGCGCATCATCTCCGCATGCCGTTCCAGCCGCCGGAGCGATTCAACATCGCCGACTACTTCCTCGACGCGCGCGTGCGCGAAGGGCATGGGCGGGCTACGGCGCTCGTTACGGATCAGGGTGCGCTCACCTATGCGGAGGTTCAGGGGCGCGCAAACCGGTTCGGCCGGCTGCTGCTGGACGCCGGTGTGCAGCCCGAGCAGCGCGTTCTGCTGGCGCTCCCGGACGGCCCGGATTTCGTCGCTGCGCTCTTCGGCACCCTCAAGATTGGCGCGGTGGTGGTAATGGTCAACCCGCAGCTCGCGGCAGACGCGATCGCGTACTTCTATTCGTACACGCGGGCCCGTCTCGCCGTGACGGTTCGCGACACCGCCGTCCCGTTTCAGGCCGCGGCCCGCAGCGCACCGCTGCTCAAGGATGTGCTCGTCGTCGACGATCCGGTCGTGGCGGCGCGCCTCGGCGCGGTCCCGGAGGAGCTCGACACGTTCCCAAGCCACCGGGACGACGCGGCGATCTGGCTCTTCTCCGGCGGCACGACGGGCCAGCCCAAGGCGGTCGTCCAGACGCACACGTCGTTCGCCAATACCACCGAGTGCTACGCCAAGGGCGCCCTGGGCTATCGCGCGAGCGATGTCACGCTCTCGGTCCCCAAGCTGTTTTTCGGCTACGCTACGGGAGCGAATCTCCTGTTTCCGTTTTCGGTCGGGGCGGCCGCCGTGCTGTTCCCGGAGCGCTGCACGGCGGATGTCCTGTTCGAGAAGATCGCGCGCTTCCGGCCCACGATCCTCGTCAACGTGCCGACCATGGTGAACCAGATGGTGTCGCACCCGGACGCCGGGAAGCAGGACCTGGGTTCGCTGCGCTTCGCCACGTCCGCCGGCGAGGCGCTCCCGGTGGAGCTCTACGATCGCTGGAAGAAGACCTTTCGCGTCGAGCTGCTCGATGGCCTCGGCACGGCGGAGATGTGGCACATCTTCATCACCAATCGGCTCGGCGCGGTGCGCCCGGGCACGTTGGGGCAGGTCGTCCCGGGGTTCGAGGTGCGCGTGTGCGACGAGGACGGCCGCATCCTGCCCGACGGCGAGGTGGGACTGCTCTGGGTTCGAGGCAACTCGCGCGCCATCGCCTACTGGCAGCAGATGGAGAAGACGCGGGTCGCGTTTCGCGGCGAGTGGTACGTCTCGGGCGACCTGATCTCCCGCGATCGTGACGGCTACATCAGCTATCACGGCCGCGCCGACGACATGCTCAAGGTGACCGGGAAGTGGCTCAGTCCGCAGGAAGTGGAAGGGTGTCTGTTGCGGCACCCGGCGGTGCGCGAGGCGGCGGTGGTCGGCGTGATCGGCGCCGGAGGGCTCACCAAGCCGCATGCGTTTGTCGTCGCGAAAGACCGGCCTTCCGACGGGTTGGGTGAGGAGCTGCGTACGTTCGTCGCGGACCAGCTGGAAGGGTACAAGGTCCCGCGCGCGATCGTGTTTCTGGACACGCTGCCGCGGACGCACTTGGGGAAGGTCGATCGTGGCAAACTTCGCAAGGAGGGGGCATGATGGCGAGACGGGTGTACGGACTGTCCATCGCGTTGAGCGTGATGGCGTGGCGGGTCTGTGCGGCTCAAGCTGGCGACGACCTGGCCGCCGTGCGCCGGGCCATCGATGCACAGAACCACGCGTGGGAGGAGGCGACCAAAGCGGGAGATGCGGCGGCGATCGCCCGCATCGTTTCCGACAGCGGCGTCGATGGGAGCTGGCGGATTCTGATGGACACGGGAGTGCCTGAGTAGGCGATCGCTGGCGAGCATCGTCGTGCACCCTGTTCTCGTTGCCACCGAGGTCCAGGAGCTCCTCGAGCCGGGTGACCTCTCCGGGCTCGAGGTCACCTGGCTCGCCGCCGACGAGCCCACCCCTGGCGGGGAGTGGGTGGCTCTCGTCCCGCTGTTGTCGCGCTGGGTCGGCGGCACGGAGCTCAAACGTCTCCCACAGCTCCGAGTCGTCGCCAACGTCGCGGTGGGATACAGCAACATCGACGTGGTGGCCGCGGAGATGCGTCGCGTAGTGGTCTCGAACACGCCGGGCGTGCTGACGGAGGCGACCGCGGATCTCACGTGGGCCCTGATTCTGGCGTGTGCGAGACGGTTGCTGGCGGGTGTGGATCTGGTGAAGTCCGGGCAATGGACCGGCTGGCATCCCACGCAGCTGCTTGGGATGGAGCTCGCGGACAAGACGCTGGGTTTGCTCGGCGCCGGCCGTATCGGGCAGGCCGTGGGGCGACGGGGTCGCGCGTTCGGGATGCGGATCCTCTATGCGGCGCGGACTCGGAAGCCGGAGTTTGAAGCGGAAACGGGGGCGCAGCGGATGGAGTTGGGGCCGTTGTTTCGGAACAGCGACGTCCTGTCGTTGCACGTTCCGGCCGTGCCGGAGCTGAAGGGGGTCATCAATGCGGAGAACCTGACGCGCATGAAGGCCGGAGCGATTGTCGTCAACACGTCGCGAGGCGACCTGGTACGGGAGGAGGCCCTCGCCATCGCCCTGGAAGAGGGCCGTCTCGGCGCCGCGGGGCTGGACGTGTACGCCGACGAGCCGCAGATCCTGCCACGTCTGCTCGCCGCTCCGCGCACCGTCCTGCTGCCGCATCTCGGGAGCGCGACGCTCGAGACCCGGCGCGCAATGGCGCGACTGGCGCTTGCCAACGTGCAAGCCGTGCTCGCCGGGCGTCCGCCGTTGACCCCCGTAGTCGGCTAGTTAGCTTCCAGCCCCGGATATGGCCCGGGCCCAGACCAAGAGCACCCCACTCCTCGACGCCCGCGCACTCGCGCGGGCGCTTCAGCGTATGGCTCTGCAAATCATCGATTTGGCGGAGGGCACCGACGCCCTCGTGCTGGTGGGGATTCAGCGTCGCGGCGTGGAGCTGGCCGAGCGCATCGCGCGGATCATCGAGGAAAAGGAAGCGGTGAAGGTCCCGCGCGGCGCGATCGACATCACGCTGTACCGCGACGACCTGGAGCTGGTGGGGCCGAAGCCCGTCATCGGTGAGACCCGGCTGCCGGGGGATCTGGCGGGGAAACACGTCGTCATTGTCGACGACGTGCTGTTCACCGGGCGCACCGTGCGGGCGGCGCTCGACGAGCTGGCTGACTTCGGTCGTCCCAAGCGCATTTCGCTGTGCGTGCTGGTGGATCGGGGCGGCCGCGAGCTGCCGATTCAGGCAGACGTGGTGGGCCAGGCGGTGAAGGTGGGACCGGGCGGGCGGGTCGACGTGCGCATCGAGGAGCTGGACGGGCGGGATGAGGTGATCGTGGTGGAGCGCCCGTGACCGTGGCGCTCGGGAAGGACCTGGTCGGTCTGGAGTTCTTGAGCGCCGAGCAGATCCGGCTCATTCTCGATACTGCCGAGCCGTTCAAAGAAGTCTCCGAACGACCGATCAAGAAGGTGCCCGCCTTGCGCGGCAAGACGATCGTCAACCTGTTCTTCGAAGCGTCCACCCGGACCCGCATTTCCTTCGAATTCGCCGAGAAGCGTCTCTCGGCCGACACCGTAAACGTCGCCGCCTCGGGCTCCTCCGTGTCGAAGGGCGAGACCCTGGTCGACACGGCGAAGAATCTCGAAGCGATGCGGATCGACATGGTGGTGATGCGGCACGGCGCTTCCGGGGCCGCGCAGTTCCTGGGCGATCGCATTCGCTCCAACGTCATCAACGCCGGCGACGGCAAGCACGAGCACCCCACGCAGGGGCTGCTCGACATGCTCACGATCCGCGACAAGCTGGGGAAGATCGCAGGCGTCAACGTCTGCCTGGTCGGCGACATCCTGCATTCGCGCGTCGCCCGCTCCAATCTCTGGGGGCTGACCAAGCTCGGCGCACAGGTCGCCGTGTGCGGCCCCCGCTCATTGTTGCCGCGTGGGATCGAGCAGCTGGGTGTCCGGGTGTTCGGGCGGATCGAAGAAGCGATCGAGTGGGCCGACGTGCTGAACGTGCTCCGCCTGCAGCTCGAGCGGATGGAGAACGGGTTCATCCCCAGCCTGCGCGAGTACTATCGCGTATTCGGCGTCACGATGGAGCGGCTGGAGCGGGCGCCCCGGCCGCTCACCATCATGCATCCCGGCCCCATGAACCGCGGCGTGGAAATCGACAGTCGCGTCGCCGATGGTCCGCACAGCGTGATCCTCGATCAGGTGACCAACGGCGTCGCCGTCCGCATGGCGGTGTTGTATCTCCTGGCCGGCGGGCGTCCCGAGCTCGCCGACGCGGCCAAGGGGGGCAGCGCCGAATGACGCGGCCCCTGTTGCTGCGCGGCGGGCGCGTGATCGATCCTGGCCGCGGGACGGACCAGGTCGCGGACGTCCTGGTGGCCGACGGCAAGATCGCCGCCGTCGGGCCGGAACTGCCCACGCCCGATGGCGCCGACGTCCGCGACGTCCGTGGCCTCGTGGTGGCGCCCGGACTCGTGGACGTGCACGTCCATCTGCGTGAGCCGGGGAATGAAGACGAGGAGACCGTCGCCTCGGGGGCCCGGGCGGCGGTCGCGGGCGGGTTCACGGCCGTGTGTGCGATGCCGAACACCGATCCGGTCACCGACAACCAGGCGGCCGTGGGGTTCATCGTCCGCCAGTCGGTGCGTGCCGGGCTGGCACGCGTCTACCCGATCGGTGCCGTGTCCGTCGGCCAGAAGGGCGAGCAGCTGGCCGAGTTCGGGGAGATGGTGGGCGCGGGCGCGGTGGCCGTGTCGGACGATGGCCGGCCCGTCGTGTCCGGTCACCTGATGCGCACCGCGCTCGAGTATGCGCGCACATTCGGCATTCCCGTAGCCGATCACTGCGAGGAGCCGACGCTCGCCGCCGGGGGCGCGATGCACGAAGGGCTCGTCTCCACCCGGCTCGGCTTGAAGGGAATTCCTTCCGCAGCGGAAGAGATCATGGTCGCCCGCGACCTGCTGCTGGCGGAGCTCGCGGGCGGGCACGTGCACTTGTGCCACATGTCTACGCGAGGGTCGGTGGAGCTGATCCGCCATGCCAAGGCGCGCGGCGTGCGCGCCAGCGCCGAGGTGACACCCCACCACCTGACCCTCACCGACGCCGCCTGCGAAGGCTACGACACGCACGCGAAGATGAACCCTCCGTTGCGCGAAGCGGCGGACGTGGTGGCGTTGCGCGAGGCGTTGAGGGACGGCACGATCGATTGCATCGCCTCCGATCACGCCCCGCATGCCTACGACGAAAAGGAGGCGGCCTTCGACGACGCGCCGTTCGGGATCGTCGGGCTCGAGACGGCGTTCGGCGTGGCGCACACGGAGCTGGTGCTGGGCGGTGTGCTGACGCTGCCCCAGCTGGTGGCGCGTATGAGCGCCATCCCCGCCGGCCTGTTTCACCTCCCGGGCGGCTCGCTCGCCCCCGGGGTCGTGGCCGATATCTGTGTGCTCGATGTGCACGCGCCCTGGGTCGTCCGATCGGCGGATTTCCAATCGAAGAGCCGGAACACGCCGTTCGCGAACCGGGAGCTGGTGGGACGCGCGGTGCTGACCCTCGTCGCCGGTCGGGTGGCGCATGAGCGGGAGGGCGTGGCCGGGCGGTGACCGTTTCTCGGGGCGTCGTCTCCGTGGCCGACGCAACCCTACCAGTGAGTTGGACTTACACTTGCGGATTCCGCGCCTTGGAGCCGACGTAGGCGTCGTTGTGCATGCGCATCCACCGGTGGCGACGGCGTTTGCCGTGGCAGGAGAAGGACTTACGTCATTCGTGCTCCCGGAGCTTATCTTCCTAGTTAGTCCGGTCCCGCTGGTGCCTTACGCGACGCCGGGAACGACAGCGATAGGCGACGCCGTAGAGCGGTTCCTCGAGGGCCATAACGCGTTGCTGCTGGCCAACCACGGGGCGGTGACGATGGGCCGGACGCTCGACGCAGCCTGGATTCGCATGGAGACGCTCGAGCATGGAGTGCGCATTCTGTTGGGCGCGCGTCTGCTCGGCCGAGTCACGGAATTGGAGCCCGGCGCGGTGGCGCAGCTCGAAGCGCAGCGCGCGCGCGCAATGCAGGAGCGGAATGTCTAAGGCACCGAACAAGAGCACCGCCGCCATCCAGCGACTGCTGGAAGAGCGACGCCAATACGAGGCGTGGATCGCACGGATCGACGCGGCCGGCGGGGCTGCGCCCTCGACGGTGCGCAGCCGGGTCCGCTCCGATTATGAAGCCCGGCTCAACGCGGTCACCGAAGAGCTCAAGGTGCACGCCGAGGCGGCGCGGTTGATGTCGGCACAGCGTAAGGAGCTGCGACGCGAGCTGCAGGCCAAGGAGACGCACGCCGCCGAGCGGCTCGCCGAAGCGGAGCTGCGCCACGCGGTGGGAGAGTACGACGAATCGCAGTGGACGCAGGTGCACAAAGAGTCGCTGGCCGAGCTCGTTTCGGTGCGCGAGGAGCTGGGGGCCGTCGACGAGGACATCTCGCAGCTCGAGGAGTTGGAGCGCCTGGTGCGGACTCGTCCCGCGACACCGCCTGCGCCGATCCCGCCCGTCGTCTCCGCTCCATTGCCGCCCCCGCCCATCGCGACGCCCACGGCGGGACCGCCGCAGACCATCGCCGCCCCCGCGGTGACGGCCTCGATGCCGCGCGTTGGGCCTCCACCGCGGCCTCAGGCGCCCCCGGCGCCGGCCGTGCCACCCAGGCTGGAACCGAAGGCGGCCGAAAAGCCGACGATGATCGACGAGTTGGCGTTCCTCAAATCGGTGACCGAGGACGAAAAACGGGGCATCGCGAGCCCGGGACCGGCCGCGGGGCAGCGGCGCGCCAGCGGGGCGCAGTTCCAGCCGTCCGAGCCCGCCGGGAATCGTGCGGCATCCGTGCCGGCGCCCACCGCGTCACCCGTGAGTGACGATCCGGAGCCCGTGCGCACGTTGAAGTGCCGCGAGTGCGGGACGATGAACCTGCCGACGGAGTGGTATTGCGAGAGTTGTGGGGCGGAATTAGCTGCCCTATAAGACGTAGGGAGAGAGTCGTAAGGGGTTGACGCGTATGGAAAAGACGTAGGGGCGCGGGATCGGTCACCGCGCCCCTACGTCTTTCTCCTTACGATCGCAACTCTACGCTTTTGTCCCTACGAATTTGGCTAACCTAGATTTATTCCGCGCCGCGTTGTTCTTGTGGATCAACCCCTTGCGAGCTGCCCGGTCGAGCAGCTTCACGGCGGCGGCATACGCCTGTGTCGCTTCTTGCTTCGTTCCAGCCGCCCGGACCCGCTTCAGCGCGGTGCGCAGGGCGGAGCGCTGTGCGCGATTGACGACGGCGTGGCGACGAGACTGGCGCATCGCCTTCTTGGCGGACTTGAGGTTCGGCACTAGTGTGTTCTCCGGTTTGAGGCGCGCAAAATAGGCGGTAAGTTGAGGGGGGTCAAGGCGCTACGCCGTTGACCGGAACTCGCCGTCGGGGCTATTTTAGGCTGACCCGAGCCCTTGGGGAGCGCTCCATCTCGTTCGACTTTCTCATTTGGGCCCCGGTGCTGCTGTTCTCGATGGTGGCCCACGAGTACGCCCACGCCGAAGCGGCCTATCGCCAGGGCGACGACACCGCCTACATGCTCGGGCGGCTGACGATGAACCCCCTCAAGCACATCGATCCGTTCATGACCGTGCTCCTGCCGATCGTGCTGTGGGTCAGTTCCGGCGGACGCTACACGTTCGGAGCGGCGAAGCCCGTGCCGGTGAACCCGCGCAACTACCGTCGCTACGTCCGGGGCGACGTAATCGTCTCACTGGCGGGGATCGCCACCAACCTCGCTCTCTTCGTTCTCTTCACTGGTGTCTTCGCCCTCGTCGGGATCCTCGGCCAGACCTTCCCGGCGCTGGTGGAGACGTGGACCATCCTGCAACGGATGGCCAGGTTCGGGATGGTGTTCAACCTGATTCTGGCCTTCTTCAATCTGATTCCGATTCCGCCGCTCGATGGCAGCCACGTCTTCTACCACCTGTTGCCTCCGGCCGCCGGCTTGCGCTACCGGCAGCTGGGCCGGTTCGGGTTCCTTCCTATCATGGCCCTGACCTATCTCCTGCCGGGCGTGATCGGCGTCGCCTTGTGGCCGGCGTGGCAGCTCATGAGAGTCGGGGCGGGGCTCGTCGGCCGATTCGCGTTGCCGGGGGTGACGCTGTGACCACCCTTCCTCCCGCGACGCCCGTGACGGGAGCCGGGGGCGGCTTCGTCGTCGAGCTCGAGCAGTTCTCCGGGCCGCTCGACCTGCTGCTGCATCTGATTCGCGAGGACGAGCTCGATATCACCGATCTGCCGATCGCGCGCATCGCCGATCAGTTCCTCGCCGTGATCAACGAGCTGGGCTTGAACCAGGCCGCTGACTACCTCGAAATGGCCGCCCGGCTGTTGCGGATCAAGGCGCAGACGCTGTTGCCGCGGCGGTTGGGGGACGACGAGTGGGAAGATCCGCGCTCCGAGCTGGTGCGGCGCTTGCTCGAGTATCAGCAGATCCGCGAGCTCGTGGATTGGCTGGCCCGGGCCGCGGCGGTGCGCGCCGAGCGGTTCGGGCGCGGCTTCGAGCCGCCCGGCCCTGAGCTGCCGCCGGCGCCGCTCGTGATCGGGTTGAACGACCTCCTGGCGGCTGCCGAACGGGTGATCGCCCTGATTCCCGAGCCGACGCTGCATCGGGTGGTGCCGCGGCCGCTCGACGTCGAGGGTGCCACCGCCCGGATCGAAGCGTTGCTGGCCGCGCGCGCCGAATTCGGCTGGCGCGACGTGGTGGGCGAGCATCCTGATGTCGTGGAAGTCCTGTCGGCTTTCATCGCGCTCCTGGAGCTCGCCAAACGCGGTGCCCTGAGGATCGCGCAGCCGGAGCCCTTTGCCCCCATGGCGATCCGTCGTGAGCCCCCTCGCGAAGCTGCTTGAGGCGGCGCTGTTCGCGGCGTCGCGCCCGCTGGGGCTCGACGAGCTGGCGACGCTGGACCTCGAGGCGGGGGAAATGGGCACCCGCGCGGCGCTTCAGGAGCTGCGCAACGCCTTTGCATCCGGCGTGCACGGCGTGGAGCTGGTGGAGATCGCCGATGGCTGGCAGTTCCTGACGGTCCCCGAGTACGCCGAGGCGATCGAGCGGGCGCAGTTTGCGTTGCGGCCGCGCCGGCTGAGCCACGCGGCGCTCGAGACACTGGCCATCATCGCCTATCGGCAACCGGTCGGACGGATCGAAGTGGATGAGATCCGCGGCGTCGATTCGGGGGCGGTGATCGACAAGCTCGTGGAGCGGGGACTGATCGAGGTCACGAGCCGCGGCGAGGGACTGGGGCGGCCGCTGCTCTACGCCACGACGCCCCAGTTTCTGGAAATCCTGGGGCTCAAAGGCACGGATGAGCTGCCGCGGCTCGACGAGCTGTCCGTCGCGCTTCGCCCGCCGGCGCCGGCCGAGCCCGAATGACCGCCATGCGCCTGCAGCGCGCTCTGGCGCGCGCGGGCGTGACCTCGCGTCGCAAGGCGGAGGATCTGATCCGCGCCGGCCGGGTGCGCGTCGATGACACCCTCGCCACGATCGGGACGTCGGTCGATCCCGAGCGCCAGCGCATCACCGTCGATGGCGCGGCCGTGCGGGCGGCGCCGGCGGTCACGTGGTTTGCGCTCAACAAGCCGATTGGAACCGTGGTGAGTCGCGGGGATCCCGAAGGCCGGCCGACGGTCTTCGACCTGCTCCCGCGCGTTCCCGGGCTCACCTACGTTGGCCGGCTGGACGCCATGACATCGGGATTGCTGCTGCTCACGACCGACGGCCATGCCGCGCATCGATTAATGCATCCGCGCTTCGAGGTTCCGCGCACCTATCAGCTCGGCGTGCACGGCCGATCGATGTCGGAAGTGACCCGCGCGCTGACCCGGCCGGTGCCGATCGACGGGCGGCCCGTACGCGTGCTGCGCTCGCGCGTCCGTGCCGCGGGGCGCAGCGTGGAGATCGAGCTCACGTTGGGCGAGGGGCGCAACCGGATCGTGCGACGGCTCGCGGAGGCACTCGGGCTCAAGGTCGAATGGCTGCACCGGACCAGCTACGGGCCAGTGCGGCTGGGGCCGCTCCCCGAAGGGAAGTATCGGCCGCTCACCCGCCGCGAGCGTGCGGCAATCGAGGACGCCGATGGAGCTGCGTAACACCACGGTAGTGTTGCTGGGCGGGAGCGGCCTGGTGGGGCATGCGGTGGCGCGCCGGCTGCTCGAGAAGTCGCCCCGGCGGCTGGTGCTCGTGGCGCTGTTCGAAGACGAAGTGCGTGCCGCCGCGCACACCCTCGAGCCCTATCGGGGGTCGGCCACGATCGAGGTCGACTGGGGCAACGTGCTGCTGCCGGCGGCGCTGGCGCGTCTGGAACGCGGCGCCTGGCTCGCCGATCCCGCGCATCGCGCCCTGGTGCTGGGCGACCTGCTCGGGGATCTGACCGAAGACGTGCTGGAGCGGAGCCTGCTGTTTCAAATCCTGACCAGGTACCGCCCCGAGGCTGTGGTCGACAGCATCAATACGGCCACCGCGTTCGCGTATCAGGACATCTTCCAGAGCGCGCGCGATTTGCTGGCGGCGGCGCGGTCCGGGACGCTGGATCCGGCGGCGGTCGAGGCCCACCTGCTGACGCTCACCATGCCGCAGCTGATCCGGCACACGCAGCTGATGCTGGAGGCGTTGCGTCGGGCGGGGGCACAAGCGTACGTGAAGATCGGCACCAGCGGCACGGGCGGGATGGGGTTCAACGTGCCCTACACGCATTCCGAGGAACGGCCGAGCCGGACACTGATGACCAAGTCGGCTGTGGCGGGCGCGCAATCGCTGCTGCTCTTCCTCATGGGACGCACGCCTGGCGCGCCCGCCACGATCGAGATCAAGCCGACCGCCACCATCGCCTGGCGCGAGATCGGCGCCGGCCCGGTGTGGCGCAAGGGCAAGCCGATCCCGCAGGTGGACTGCGCCGAGCCGGTGCCGCTTGCGGATGCGTTCTGCGAGGGGGCCGCGGTGTGGAAGGATCTCGGCCACCCGCTGGAAGGGGTGTACATCGATACTGGCGAGAACGGATTGTTCGCCCGCGACGAGTTCGCGACCGTGACCGCGCTCGGGCAGATGGAATTCATCACGCCCGAAGAAGTCGCCGAGTACGTGGTGCTCGAGCTGGAAGGGCGTCCCACGGGCCGCGACATCGTCGCCGCGCTGGACAGCGCGACGGCCGGCCCGACGTATCGGGCCGGCATTCTGCGCGCCCAGGCCCTGAGCCGGCTGGACGCGCTGGAGCGCGCGCGCGGCACCCGGTCGATTGCCTATGAAATGCTCGGCCCGCCCCGGCTCACCAAGATGCTGTACGAGGCGTACCTGTGCGGCCTGCTGGTGCCCAGCGTCCGCGCGCTCGCTGCGGCGGAGCCCGCCGCGTTCGCCGAGCGGGCCCACCAGCGGCTGCGCGAGGACGGGGTGTTGCGCAGCCAGATCGTTTCGGTCGGGTTGCCGATTGTGACTCCCGACGGGCGCAAGGTGTACCGCGGCAGCGTGGTGATCGTACCGCCGTCCGCCGGTGATCCGTTGGCCGCGGCCCCGCGCGGCTGGGTCGACCTGCGACCGGCCCAGTTCGGGCAGTGGGTGCGCCGGGCCGGGGAAATGGTCCGGCAGGCCGATGAGCGTCTGCGGCCGGACCGGCGCATGGAGTCGGGCAGCGACGTGGACTGGACCGCGATCGATCCGGATCAGCCGATCGACCCAGCGGCGTTCGCCACCTGGGTGTTCCGGTTCGAAGACCGCGGCGAGCGCATCAAGCGGTAACATGTCGGATCTGGCGACGCTGGAACGGTGCCTGGGCGCGATGGGGACGGCGTTCCGTCTGGTGCGCCTCTACCCGAGTACGCACCCAGCCGTGCAGGAAGCGCTGCGCACCCTCGCCGCGCAGCTGCCGGGGGTTGCCGCGCTCGGTACAGTGGACTGGAAGGTGGGGGCCACCGGCATGCACTGGCGAGGGCAGCACCTCTTGCCCCGCAACACCCAGCTGTCCGAGCTGGCGTCCCTTCTGTTTGCGCGCGGCGTGCGCGGCATCCAGCTGAATCCAGGCGCCACGCCGGAGCACATCCTCGCGCTGTACGGCGTGGCCACCGGGACGACGCCACCCGACGACGCCACGCTGGGACGGGTCACCGTGCAGACGAACCGCCGTACCACGACGCCACGCCCATCGAGTGCGCTCTTTCCCACGCTCTCGGATCGGCTCGCACCGACCGCGGAGCCGCCCCGCTGGCAGAAAGGGCGGGCGCCTGACGCTCGACGCTCGAGCGTCATGTTCCGGCCGGACGTGCTGCCGCCGGACGTGGAATGCCGTCGGCTGGTCGCCGCCCTGCTGACCGCCGAGAGCCCGGAAGGGCTGCGCAACGCCGGGGACCGGTTGCAGGCGCTGATTCCCGAAGTGCTCGAGCTGCGCGACATTGCGCTCGTGGCGGAAATCGTCGCCGGGCTGGACCGGGCGTTGTCGCGTATCGAGGACGCCACGACGGTCGAGAAGCTCGGGGCCGTGGGAGAGGCGCTCGCTCAGCCGGCGCTCGTCGAGCGGATGGTGTCGCGTCTGGGCGAGCCCCGCATCCCGCCTACGGAGCGGGGCTTTCTGGTCGGCGCGGTCGGGGCCTTGGCGGCGTGGTCGATTGGGCCCGTACTGCGGGCCTACCTCGCCGCGCCGGCGGAGCTGCGCGAGCCCTACCGCGCGGCGATCCGCGTGGCGGCGGACCGCGCCATGGAGCCGCTCGAGACCGCGATCGCCGACCAGGACGACGCGCTCGTCGCGGCGGCGACCCAGTTCATGGGCCTCACGGGCAGCCCGGAGGCGATCCCGTTGCTGGCCGGCCTGATGCGTCACCCGCAGGAGGCGGTGCGGGAGGCCGCGTTGTACGCCATGGCGGAGATCGGCGGCAAGGAGATCGCGCGGCCGGCCGTGGCGGCCCTGCGCGACGAGAGCGCCGCCGTCCGGGCCGCGGCGACGCGCGTGATCGGCGTCGGGGGGGACGCGAGCGCCACCGCCGTGCTGGTGCGGCGTCTGGAGCACGAGGAAGATGAAGGGGTACTGGCGGGGATCCTGACGGCGGTGGGCCGGCTGGCATCGCCCGAAGCGCTGGGCGTGCTCGCCAAGTACGCGGAGCCCGGCGGCTTTCTCAAGCGCCGCACGCCGCATCTGCGGGCAGCCGCGATCGAGGGGATCGGTCATATTCATTCCACGGAGGCGCGAGCATTGCTGGAACTGTACAGTCACGACAAAGAGCCGACCGTGCGACGGGCGGCGGAGGCGGCACTGCAATGACCGCCCGCCCCGCGCCGGGAACCGATGCGGCGCTCACGGCGGCGATCACCCGCGAGGTTGCCAAGCGGGTCGTCGGCCAGGAGACGATGGTGGAGCGGCTGCTGATCGGCCTGCTCACCGGCGGGCACATCCTGCTCGAGGGCGTGCCCGGGCTCGCCAAGACCCTCGCCGTGCGCACCGTCGCCGAAGCGCTGCGCATCGCCTACTCGCGCATCCAGTTCACACCCGACCTGCTGCCCGCCGACGTGATCGGGACCATGGTGTTCGACCAGCGCACCCAGGAGTTCTATCCGCGCAAAGGGCCGCTGTTCGCCAACCTGGTCCTGGCCGACGAGATCAACCGCGCGCCGGCCAAGGTGCAATCGGCGCTGCTCGAGGCCATGCAAGAAAAGCAGGTCACGATCGGCGGCGAGACGTTCTACCTGGGCGAGCCGTTCCTGGTGCTCGCGACCCAGAACCCGATCGAGCAGGAAGGCACCTATCCCTTGCCCGAGGCGCAGCTCGACCGATTCATGCTGAAGGTGCGGGTGGGCTATCCCACGCGTGATGCGGAAAAGGAGATCGTGGCCCGGATGGCCTCCGGCCGCCCGATCGAGGTCACCCGCATCGCCGATGCCGACGACATCCTTGCGGCACGGAGCACGATCGCCGAGCTGTTCATGGACCAGAAAGTGGTGGACTACATCGTCGACGTGGTGCGCGCCACCCGCGAGCCGCAGGCAATCGGGCTCGCGGAGTTGAAGCCGGTGATCGCCTATGGCGCCAGCCCACGCGCGTCGATCTACCTCGCCCAGGCCGCGCGGGCCCACGCTTACCTGCGCGGGCGGGCGTACGTGTTGCCGGAAGACGTCCAGTCGATGGCGTTCGACGTCCTGCGCCACCGGGTGTTGCTGAGCTTCGAAGCCGAAGCCGAGGACCTGGACGCCGATCGGGTGATCGCCAAGATCCTGGAAGCGGTGCGGGTGCCGTGAAGCCGGCCGGTCCCGATCGCCGGCGTGGCGAGGCCCCGCCCACTCGCATCCGCCGCCGGTCGGTCTCTGCGGAGATCCTGAAACAGGTCCAGGAGATCGAGCTCCGGACCAGTGCCCTGGTGAACACACTGTTCTCCGGGGAGTACCGCTCGGTGTTCCGCGGTCAGGGCATCGAGTTCGCGGAAGTGCGCGCGTATCAGGAGGGGGACGACTTTCGCGCCATCGACTGGAATGTGTCGGCGCGCTTCGGTCACCCCTTCGTCAAGAGCTTCGCCGAAGAGCGGGAGCTGACGTTGCTCCTGATCGTGGACCAGTCGGGGTCGCTGCACTTTGGCCAGCCGCATGCCAAGGCCGCGGTGGCGGTCGAGGTCGCCGCGGTGCTGGCCCTCGCCGCCGCGCGCCACAACGACCGCGTGGGCGCCCTCATGTTCGCCGATCGCGTGGAGTACGTGGTACGCCCGGCCAAGGGCCGCGCGCACGCGTTGCGGGTGATCCGCGACCTGCTGGCGTTCGCGCCACGCGGTCGCGGCACCAACCTCGGCGAGGCGCTGCGGTACGCGGCGAAGCTGCTGCGGCATCGGGCGATCGTGGTGGTCATTTCGGATTTCCGCGCCGATGGGTGGGAAGACCCGCTGGCGCATCTCGCGGAGCACAACGACCTCGTGGCCATCACCATCGACGACCCGCGCGAGATCACGCTGCCCGAAGCGGGGTGGGTGGACTTTTCGGATGCGGAAACGGGACAACGGGTGCTGCTCGACACGAGCCATCCGGGGACGCGGACGCGTTTGCTCGTCGCCACCGAGCGGCTGGCCCAGGAGCGCGCCCGGCGCCTGCAACAGGCCAGGGTCGATCGCGTGTCGCTGCGGACCGACGTGCCGTACGGCGTGGCGCTGCGGCGCGCCTTTCACGCGCGCGCGCGCCGTCTCACACGCTGAGCATGTCGCTTCGTTGGATCGTCGCCCTCGCCCTGGTCGCCGGCTCGCGGGACAGCGCCGGCCAGAGTCCCGGCGCTGAGTGGCGCGCCGTGCCGGCGCGGCCGACCGTGGGCGACACGGTATGGCTCGAGCGCCGGTTCCCGCTCCCGGCCGGCTGGCGGCTGCGACCCGGTCGCCTCGATGGCGCGCCGGACATCGAAGGTCTGGGCGAGCCGAACGTGTATCGCGCCGGGGATGACTGGACGGTGCGCTATCCCGTGACGGCCTGGACACCGGGCCTGCACACGGTGTCGATCCCGCCGATCTGGCGTCTCGGTCCCGACGCGCAGGCCGATTCCGTGCTCGGCGGAACCGCGAGTTTCGTGGTTCAACGTGTCATTCCGGATACGGCGACCGCACCCGCACCCAGACCGGCACTCGATCCGCTGCGCTCGCAGCGGCGCGATCCGAGGCCGGTGCTGTTGGCCATCGCGGGCGCTGCTGCCTCGCTTGCCGCCGCGCTGTGGTGGCGACGCCGGCGCCCGCGCCGGCTCGAACCCCCGGCGGCGGGTTTACCGAAGCCCGAAATCGCGGACGCACGCTGGCTCGACGCCGGGGAGGTTCGCGCGGTGGCGGCGCGTGCAGCGGGACGATTGCGGGTGGCGCTGGCGGCGGCGGTGCCCGATGCCCACCTGGGACTGTCCACGGCCGATTGTCTCGCGGCGGCCCAGCGGGCCCGCCCCCAGGGGTTTCCGGACCTCGCCATCGTGCTGGGCGAGCTGGACCAGGTGGCGTTCGCGACCGGTTCGAAGGCAGACGTGACGCGATTGGCCGACCGGGCGCGCACGCTGGCCGGAGGCCTCGGGCGGTGAGCTTCGCACGGCCGTGGCTCTTGGTGCTGCTCCTGGCGGTCCCGCTGTGGTGGTGGTGGCGTGCCCGCCGGCTCGTGCGCCTGCCCGGGACGACGCTCTCCGACGCGCGGCCCGCGGCCGGATTGCCGCAGCGGCTGTGGCTGGCACGGTTGCCGCTGGCATTGCGTAGTGCCTGCCTCATCGCCTGGATCGTCGCGGCGGCCGGTCCGCGGATCGGGGCTGCCCGGGCCGAAGTGCGCAGTCAGGGCATCTCCATCATTCTCGCGATCGATCTGTCGAGCAGCATGCTCGCCGAGGACTTCAGTCCCCACAACCGGCTCGACGTCGCCAAGGAAACGGCGATCGATTTCGTACGGGCCCGGACGTCGGATCGCATCGGCCTGGTCTCATTCGCGGGTCAGGCGCTGACCCAGGTCCCGGTCACCAGTGATTACGCGGTGCTCGAGGCGGCGATTCGTGATCTCCACATCGGGGCGCTCGAAGACGGCACGGCGATCGGAACCGCGATCGCCACGGCGGCCAACCGGCTGCGGCGTGCTCAAGGGAAAAGCCGGGTGGTCATTCTCTTGACCGACGGCGTCAACAATCGTGGCACGGTCGATCCGCGCACGGCGGCCCGCGCCGCCTCCGCGTTCGGAATTCGCATCTATACGATCGGCGTGGGTACCGAGGGGGAAGCGCCGGTCCCGACGGGCCAGGGCGGGCAAGGACTGCGCTACCAGATGCTGCCGGTCCAGATCGACGAACAGCTGCTCACCGAAGTGGCCACCTCGACGGGCGGTCGGTATTTCCGTGCCACCGACAGCGAATCGCTGCGCCACATCTTCTCCGAGATCAATGGTCTCGAAAAGACCACGGTGCAGCACGTCATCTACCGCCGCTTCGACGAGGCGTTGCGCTGGCCGCTCGCGCTCGGGTTGTTCGCGTTGGCGTTGGAGCTCGTGGTGTCGGCGACGATGGTCGTGCGGGTGCCCTGATGCAATTCGACGCGCCGATGGTGTTGCTGCTCGCTCCGATGATCGGCGGGCTGGTCTGGTTCGTCGCCGCCTGGGCGCGGCGCGTGCGGATACGGCGCGCCGCCAGCTGGTCCGCCGAGACGGCACGGCGGGCGCGCGACGCCGGGCGATTCGGGCCCACCGGCGTGAGCATGGCGGCCTTTCTCAGCGTGGTGGCCCTGGCCGGGCCGCGCTGGGGCGAGGAGCGGCTCGAGGCCGAAACACGCGGGCTGAATCTCGTGATGGCGGTCGACATCTCGCGTTCGATGCTCGCCGAGGACGCCGGTGGGACCAGCCGGTTGGCGCGGGCGCTGCGTGAGGCACGCCGTCTCGCCCAGGACCTGGATGGCGATCGGCTCGGGCTCATGGCGTTCGCCGGCGCCAGCTACATCCTCTCCCCGCTTTCCGTCGACGGGTCGGCGTTGACCCTCTACCTGGACGCCCTCGATCCGGATGTGGCGTCCGAGGGCGGCACGTCGGTGGCGCCGGCACTCGACATGGGAGGCGAGCTGCTGAATGCCGAGGCGCAGCTGTCCGATCGGGTGTTGGTCGTGTTCACCGACGGCGAGGCGCACGATTCCCTGGCCGCGTCGTCGCGAGCCGCGCAACGGCTGCGTGACGGCGGCGCGCACGTGATTCTGGTTGCGGAAGGCGGGCGGGATCCGGTCCGCATCCCGCGCCGCGACGAGCACGGTGCGCTGCAAGGGTTCCAGCTGGACGATCAGGGCCTGATCGTCGAGACGCAGCGGCGCGACGATGTGCTGGATGCGATCGCCGACGCGGCCCAGGGCACGATCGTGGCCGCCGATCTCCCCGATCAGGCCGGCGCGGTGCGGGACCTCGTCGCGTCGTACAAGCGCAGCCGCTCGACCGAAGCGAGCACGCAGCATGGGCGCCCACGCGGCTGGATCCCGCTGCTCGGCGCGATCGTGCTGCTCTTGGCTCAGGTGTGGTCGCGCCGCACCGCCGCCCTCGTGGGGTTGTTGTGGGGACTCGCCGCGACCGGGACGAGGGCGGAGGCGCAGACGCCGCCGCGCCGACGCAGCGTCGCGGAACGCGCCTGGGATCGCGGAGACTCGTCGGCTGCACGTGACGCGTATCTGGCCGAATTGACCGGACGCGCCACCAGCGACACGGCGTGGTTCAATGCAGGGACGGCCGCCCTTGCGGTAGCCGATTTCGAAACCGCCCGCAGCGCGTTGGCGCACGCCGCCGTATCGCTCGATCCCAATCTCCGGTTCCGGGCGCTCTACAATGAAGGGTTGCTGGCGCTGCGCGTGGCGCAGGTGGACAGCCTCAATCGCGACGCCCACCTGGGGGAGGCCGAGCGCGCCTATCGCGAGGCGTTGCTGCTGCGTCCGCGCCATCTCCCGGCCAAATGGAACCTGGAGCTGGCGCAGCGCCGCCGAGCGCAGGGCGGGGGGCAGAGTCAACGGCCGCCGTCCAGCGGCTCGGGACAGAGCGGCAATCCGTCCGGGCAGGGGAGCAATCAGCCGCCGCCCGCGTCCGGAGCGACTCAGGGGATGACCCGGTCGCAGGCAGAGGAAATCCTCCGCTCCATCGGTCAGGAAGAGCTGCGAACCCGACGCGAGCGCATGGGGCGGACACGCCGCGCCGAAGAGGCGGGGGTCAGAGACTGGTGAGCCCCGTGGTGCTGGCTCTGGCGTTGCTCGTGCAAGGGCAGAGGCTCGATGTCACGGCCTCCGTGGACCGCGCCCGGTTGACCGTCGGCGAGCAAGTGACGCTGACGATCCAGGTGCGCGCGGAGACCGCCGAATCTCCGAGCCTCGAGCTGCCGTCGCTCGCCGGATTCGCCGTGATCGGCACGCGGGAAGCCACCGAAGTCACGCTCCAGGGGGGCGGGATCCAGGGGGTCGCCCGTGCGGTGGCGCGCTCGATTACGCTCCGCGCCGAGCGCGCGGGGACCCTGACCATCGGCGCCGTCCGGGTGCGCGTCGGTAAAACGGTGGCGGTTACCAACCCCATCACCATCGTCGTAGACAGCGCCGCGGCGTTCCCGGCGGCGGCGCTCAGTCCCCTCGCGCGCACGCTGCTTGCGAATGCGCGGCCACCCGCACGCGCCGACCAGGTCAGCGCCACGGTGATCGTTCCCGCGGACACGGTGCGGGTCGGCACCCAGCTCGACGTGCTGCTCGCCGCCTGGTTCCCGCGCGCCGTGCGGGAGCGGCTGCGGCGCCCGCCGCTCCTGACGTTGCAAACGCCGGAGAATGTCTGGGGCTATCCGCCGTCGGTGCCGAGCGGCGTCGTGCTCTCCCGGCAGGTGCGGGGGCAGTGGATGGATCTCTATGCCGTGCATCAGGTCATGTTCTCACTCACGGCGGGGCGTCTCGTGGTTCCGCCGGGATCGGTGGAGTACGCCGTCCCGGTCAGCTTCTCGTTCTTCAGTACTGAAGAACGCTATACGTTGACCACTGATTCGACCGCGTTGACCGTGTGGCCGCTCCCCGAGTCGGGCAAGCCTGCCGACGATCAGGGGGTCGTCGCACGGGATCTGCGACTCGAAGTCGTCGTCACGCCGGCGGAGGCGCGCGTCGGGGAGCCGCTCGAGGCCGCCGTCACGCTGCGCGGCACCGGCAATGTCGCGTTGTGGCCAGCCCCGTTGCTCGGTTGGCCGGCGGGGTTCCGCTCCTACCCGGCAGAAACCGCGGTGCAGATCGAGTCTCCCGCCGGTCGAGTGGCTGGTACGAAGACGTTCCGATCGCTGGTCGTGCCGGACTCCGCCGGGACGTTCCTGCTTCCCGAGGTCCGCTATCCCTACTTCGACCCTGCGGCCCGCGCCTATCGTGTGATCGACGTCCCGCCGCGCTCGCTCATCGTGGCCCCGGGCGCTGAGCCCAGGGCGACGCGCGCCCTCCCGGCGCTGCTTGCGTCGGCGGGATCCGCCTGGGCGGAGCGGGCGGCGGGCGCGATGAATCCGTGGGGATGGCTGGCTGTCGCGGGGCTGCCCCCGCTCGCGGTGTGGTGGAGGCACCGTCGCCGCCGGCTTCCGTCATCGCCGGCTCCGCGAGCGATCGAGCTGACCCGCCTCGGTCGACTCGAGCACGAATTCGCCACGCTCGTGACGGCCCACGTGCCGGACGCGGCGACGCGCGACGGGGAGAGCCTGTCGCGGGCACTGCGTGCGGCCGGGATCGATCGGGCCGTGGCGGACCATGTGAGCCGGCTGCGCGAGCGACTGCGCGCCGCGCGCTATGGTCCGCGTGGCGCCGGCGACCCGCTGGAGCTCGCGGCAGAAGTCGATCAGGTACTGCGCGCGCTGGAGTCTGGCGCGCGGTCGGGTCGGCGGCGGCGCGTGGTGGCCGGGGGTGGGCTCGCCCTGTTGCTGTCCCTCGGTGGCTTCGCTGCGGCCGGCGCGCAGGGAACCAGCGCGGAAGCACTGTACCAAGCGGGTGCGCTGCGCGCGGCGGCGGATTCCTTCGCTGCGCGCGCTGCCGCCGATACGCTCGACGCCGCCCACTGGTACAACCTCGGTGCCGCGCTGTATCGCAGTGGGGCGGATGGGAAAGCGATCGCTGCGTGGATCCGGGCCGAGCGCCTGGCGCCCAGAAACGGCGTGATCCGGCGCGCACGCGAGCGCCTGGCGGCACCGGATGCGGCCAGCGAGCGGCTGTTCGCGGTGGGTCTGGTCACTCCCGGGGAATGTTGGCTCCTGATCGCTGCCTGCTGGATCGCCGGGTGGATTGCCGCCGTCCTATTGCGGCGTCGGGCGGTGGTCGCCGCGCTGGCGGCGGTGGCGATTGGGGCGGGCGTGCTGGGACGTCGGGAATCCGCCCGGCGGGCGCTTCCGGTCGCCGTGGTCGTGACCGCCGGCACGGCGGTCCGCGCCGCGCCTTACGGAGGGGCCAGCGCCAGCGCGGTCCTCGAGCCCGGCGCCGGGGTGTTGATCGTGGACGACTTCGCGGGGGGGCGCTGGCTCCACGTGCGGCGCACCGACGGCATCAACGGCTGGGTGCTCTCCGGCCAGGTCGCGCCGTTGTGAACGGGCGGATCGCGGTCCTCCCCGGGCCGGTGGCCGATCAGATCGCCGCCGGCGAAGTGGTCGAGCGGCCCGCGTCGGTCGTGAAGGAGCTGGTGGAAAACGCGCTCGACGCCGGGGCCCTGGCCGTGCGCGTGGAGATCGAGGGTGGCGGCCGGACGCTGATCCGCGTCAGCGATGATGGAGCGGGCATGGCGCCGGATGAAGCGCGACTCGCGCTGCAGCGGCACGCCACGAGCAAGATCCGGACGGCGGCCGATCTGATCGGCGTCGCCACGTTCGGGTTTCGCGGCGAGGCCCTGCCGGCGATCGCCTCGGTGTCGCGCTTCGAGCTGATGACCTCGGCCGGCGGCAATGGCGGAATTCGATTACAGGTATCAGGCGGTACCGTCGAGGGTCAGACGGAGACGGCGCGGCAATCCGGGACGACCGTCACGGTTCGGGAGCTGTTCTTCAACACGCCGGCCCGCCGCAAATTCCTCCGCGCGGCGGCAACCGAGACACGCGCCGTGAGCGAAGTCCTGACGCTGCTCGCGTTGACGCGGCCCGAGGTGGCCTTCACGCTCACGAGTGACAGGCGCACGCTGCTCGAGGCGCCCTCGACCCAGCGCCCGATCGACCGTATCCACGCGCTCTGGGGCCGGGAGCTCGCCGACACCCTGCTGCCGCTGTCTCATCGGCAACGGGGGCTCGAAGTGACGGGCTTCGCCCAACGTCCCTCGCAGGCACGCCCGGCGGGGCGCAAAGCGTACGTGTTCGTGCGGGGACGGCCGGTGAAGGACCCGTTTCTGCTTCGCGCCGCCGAAGCCGGCTACCGTTCGGCGATCGCTCCGGGCGACCGGCCCACGCTCATTCTCTTTCTCGACCTGCCGGGAGACGCGGTGGACGTCAACGTCCATCCCGCCAAGGCCGAGGTGCGGTTCCGGGATCGGATCGACGTGGAGCGGGCGGTCGAAACGGCGGTACGCGAGGCGTTGGCGCCGCTCGATGCCGCGGCGCCCCTGGGAGCGCGCGCGCCCCCGACGCTCGAGGCGGCGCCCTGGGAAGGGACCGGCACGATTCCGGCCGGGGTGCCGGTGGATCTGTTCGCGACGGAGCCCCTGACCGGGCGACTGCGCGGACCCGAGCTGCTCCAGGTGTTCGATACCTACCTGCTGTTTCAGACCGATGAAGGTGTGGCGATCGTCGACCAGCACTCGGCGCACGAGCGCGTGTTGTATGAAAGCGCGATGCAGCAGCTCTCGGGCGACGGCGCGCCGGCACAACGCCTCCTGCTGCCGCTGACGCTTGAGTTCACCGCGGTGGAGCTCGAGGCGATCGAAGCGCACCGCGAGCTGCTGCGCCGCATCGGGTACGAGCTGGAGTCGTTTTCCGGGCGCACGGTCGTGGTGCACACGGCGCCCAACCCCCATCCCCGTTTCGAGGCGGCGCGCTGTCTGCAGGAGCTGGTGGGCGACCTGGCCGGCGGCCGGTTCGGCGGCTGGGCCAATCGGCTGGAGCGATTTGCCGCGACGTTTGCATGTCGGGCCGCGATCAAGGCGGGGCACCATCTCGACCCGCAGGAAGCCCGGGAGCTGGTGCGGCGGCTGCTCAGCGCCTCGCTCCCGGCGCACGACGTGCACGGCCGGCCGTCGATCGTGCAGCTGCCCAAAGGGGAATTGGAGCGACGGTTTGGGCGCTGAGTCGTCCCGCCCGCTGGTGCCCGTGCTCGTGGGCCCGACCGCCGTCGGCAAGACCGCGGTGGCGATCGCCGTCGCCGATCGGCTCCCGATTACGGTCATCTCTGCCGATGCCCGGCAGGTCTATCAACGACTCGACATCGGCACCGCGAAACCGGATCGCGAGACGCGTGCGCGAGTGCCGCACGTGGGTCTCGACCTGGTCGAGCCTGGAGAGCGCTACAGCGCGGGCCGGTTCGCGCGCGACGCGGCCGGCTGGCTCACCGAGGCGCGCGCGGCGCGGCGACAGCCGCTGGTGGTCGGGGGCACGGGGTTCTACGTGCGGGCGCTGGCCGATGGCTTGTTCCACGAGCCGCCGCTCGATCCGGAGCATCGCGAGCGGCTGCACGTGTGGGCCGCCGGGATGCCCGGTCCAGCGCTGGTGCGGTGGGCGTCGCGGCTCGATCCTCGCTTCTCCGGGGGTGGGCGGCAGCGGGCGGCGCGGGTGCTCGAAGTGGCGCTGCTCACCGGGCGTCCCCTTTCCCTGTGGCAGCAGATGGCTCGCGCGACGGGCGTGATGCGGCCATGGTACATTGTGCTGACGCTGCCGCGGGAGCTGCTACGCCGCCGCATTGCGGAGCGGGTAGACGCGATGCTGGCCGCCGGCTTGGTGGACGAAGTACGCGCCGAGCTGGCCCGTGGCACGGCGCCGGATGCGGCCGGCCTGGATGGGGTGGGGTATCGCGAGACGGTCGTCATGCTCGCCGGGGGTCTGGCGCCCGCCGACTTGCGCGACGCGATCGTGCGATCGACGCGAGCCTACGCGAAGCGGCAGGAGACGTGGTTTCGAAATCAGCTGCGTTATCGGTCGTCGGTGGTCAGTCCGGTGGAAGAGGTCTGGACGCTGGACGCGACGAAGGAGCCGGATCAGTTGGCCGAGACGATTCTCGATCGCTGGCGTACGACCCAACACTGATTACCGACGACCGACGACGGATTACCAATGCGCATCGGCATCACCCTCTACCCGACCTACGGCGGCTCCGGCGCGGTGGCGACCGAGCTGGGGCTCGAGCTCGCACGCCGTGGCCACGAGATCCATTTCATCTCGTACGCGAGCCCGTTCCGGCTGCGCGGCGTCACTGAGCGGGTGACCTTCCACGAGGTGGTGCCGGCCGACTACCCGCTGTTCGAGCACTCGCCCTACGCGTTCGCGCTGGCGGTCAAGCAGCACGAGGTGGCGTTGCGCGAGGAGCTGCAGGTGATGCACGTGCATTACGCCATCCCGCACGCCGCCACGGCCTGGCTCGCCAAACAGATGCTCGCCGACGAGCACGATCTCAAGATCGTGACGACGCTGCACGGCACCGACATCACGCTGGTCGGCCGGGACCCGTCGTACTTCAGCCTCACCAAATTCTCGATCGAGCGATCGGATCGCGTGACCGCCGTGTCCGCCTTCCTGCGGGAAGAGACGTACAAGACGTTCGGCTGCGACGGCTGCGAAGTGCAGGTCATCCCCAACTTCATCAACCCGACCGAGTACTACCCGGCCCCCGACCCCGCGACGCGCTGCAAGCTGGCACCGGCCGATCACCGGGTGCTCGTGCACGTCTCGAATTTCCGGCCGGTGAAGCGGTTGCTCGACGTCGTCCGGGTGTTCGCCGGCGTGCGCAAAGAGCTCAAGGCAAAACTGATCCTGGTGGGCGACGGACCGGAGAGCGACGCGACGCAGCGCGAGGTAGCACGCCTCGGCGTGAAGCGGGATGTCCGCTTCTTCGGCCGCGTCGACGACGTCGCCGATCTGTTGCGTGGGGCCGACTTGTTCCTGCTGCCGTCGGAGACGGAATCGTTCGGGCTCGCGGCGCTGGAAGCGATGGCGTGCGGCGTACCCGTGGTCGCGAGCGACGCCGGCGGTATTCCCGAGGTCGTGGTGCACGGCGAGACGGGGTTCCTCGCCCCCGTGGGCGACGTGACGGCGATGACCGATCGGGCGCTCGAGACGTTGCGCGATCCGGCGCGTCTGGAGGTGCTGCGCCGAGGCGCGGTGGCCCGTGCCGCGCTGTTCACCGCGGACAAGGTGGTGCCGCAGTACGAGCAGGTGTACGAGGACGTGCTGCGTGATTGATGGGTGGCGGCTCGTCCGCGGACCCAATCTGCTGATCGCCGTGGCTGGCGTGGTGGCCGGCGGCTGGATCGCGCTCGGTCGCCTGGCGCTCCCGAAGCTGCTCGTATTCGCCGCCGTTTCCGGGATCGGGCTCGGCGCGGCAGGCAACGTCGCCAACGATCTCCAGGACGCCGAAGCGGATCGCGTCAACCATCCCGACGGGGCACGGCCCATCGCCGCCGGTCGTATCTCGCGCGACACGGCGCACATCCTGGTATGGCTTGGGATCATGGTGGGACTCGGCGGCGCCGCCCTCATTTCCGGCACCCAGCTGCTCATGGGACTCGCCGCCCTGGCGCTCATGTTCACCTACTCACCAGGGCTCAAGCGAGCGGGCGTGCCCGGGAATCTCGCGGTCGCGGCGGTGGCCGGCCTGCCGCCGTTTTATGGCGCGCTGGCGGTTGGTCGACCCGCCGCCGGACTCGTCCCGTGGGCGCTCGCCGCCTGGATTCACCTGGGGCGCGAGCTGGTCAAGGACCTGGAGGACGAGGCCGGGGATCGCCGGCTCGGCCGGCGGACGCTGCCGATCCGATTGGGCCGGTCGCGGGCCGTTCGTGTCGCCTGGTGGATCTGCGTGGCATTCATCCCGTGGGCTTTTTTGCTGCCGTCCCTGGCCGGCTATGCTGGTCTCTACTATCCGGTCGCGGCCATCGCAGCGTTCGTCGTCCTGTACGCGGCTCACGGGCTGCGACGTGACCGGTTCGCGCGGGCAAGCGTCCTGCTCAAGACGGCGATGGTGGTCGGGCTGGCGGCTCTCGTGCTGGGGAGGATCGCGTGAATTACTGGCAGGGGATCGTGCTGGGATTGGTGCAGGGACTCACGGAATTCCTCCCCGTCTCGAGCTCGGGGCATCTGGTGCTGGCGGAAGCGCTGACTGGGGTAAAGACGCCCGGGGTGTTCGTCGAGGTGGCCTTGCACGTGGCGACGCTGGGCTCGGTGCTCATCGTGTATGGCCGCCGATTGTGGGAGCTCCTCGTCGGGTTGTTTCAGCGCTCGCCGGACCGGATCCGTTACATCGGTCTCCTGATCGTGGGCTCCATCCCGGCCGGGATCATCGGGCTGCTCTTCCAGAAGGCGATCGAGGAGCGCTTTCACTCGCTGCCTTGGCTCGGCGTCGAATTCATCATCACCGGAATCATCCTGTGGTCCACACGGCACCTGGGCGGCGACAAGACCGTTCCGGGGTGGGGCGCTGCGTTGGGGATCGGGGCGGGGCAAGCCTTCGCCATTCTGCCCGCGATCTCGCGTTCCGGTTCGACCGTGGCCGCCGCTCTCTGGGCCGGTCTCACGCCCGTCGCGGCCGCCGAATTCAGCTTTCTGCTGGCGGTCCCCGTGATCGCGGCCGCGGCTCTACTCGACGCGCGCAACGCCACGGTGAACATCGCGGCCGTGGGGGTCGGGCCGCTCATCGTCAGCTTCGTGCTGGCATTCGCGAGCGGGGTATTCGCGATCCGGTTCCTGGTCGCGCTGCTGCGCCGCGGGCGCTTCTATGCGTTTGCGCCGTACTGCTGGGCCGTCGGCGTGCTGACGCTCGTCTATGCGCTATGGCAGGGGTGACGCTCGACGGTCTTCCCGCCGCGTCCTTGGCCCGCCGCTGGCGCGTGCCGCAGTGCCGGCTGCTGTCCTCGGTCGGATCGGCGTTGGACGTGGTCCACGAGCTGGGCGAGGATCACGCACCCGCCGGGAGCGTGGTCGTGGCGCTGGAGCAGACGGCCGGCCGCGGGCGCGACGGCCGAACCTGGATCTCGCCGCCCGGCGGCATATGGCTCGGCATGCTGCTGCGGCCTTCCGGCGGCGCGGCGGGTGGGGTGTTGGGGGTCGTCTCGATCCGGGCGGGCATGATCACGGCCGACGCCGTGGACGAGTTGATCGGTGCTCCGGAGACCCGCCTCAAGTGGCCCAACGATGTGCTGCTGCGCGACCGCAAGCTCGCTGGGGTGCTGTGCGAAGGGCGTTGGCAAGGCGAGTCCCTCCAATGGCTGGCCGTCGGCCTCGGCATGAACGTCGCCAACGAGCTCCCCCCGTCGCTGCGCGCCACCGCGATCGCCCTGGCCGAGGTCGTCCCGGGCGTCCGCCCGCTCGATGTGCTGGACCGTTTGGTGCCGCCGATCACCCGACTCACCGTCTCGGGCACGGAGTTGAGCGAAGTCGAGTGCGCGGCGTTCGCGACCCGGGACTGGCTGCGGGACCGTGAGCTGCGGCGCCCGGTCCTCGGTCGGGCCGCGGGCCTGCGACCCGATGGCGCCTTGCTCGTGGAATCGGCCGCCCAGGCGACCGCCATTCGTGAGGGCCACGTCGAGTTGGCCTGACGCGCTATCTTAGCGGCCATGCTCCTTGCCCTGGACGTCGGCAACACGGAAACCACGGTCGGCCTGTTCACGACCGACCGGCTCGCGGGTCACTGGCGGCTCACAACCACCCCGTCCCGCACGCCGGACGAATGGGCCGCGCTCGTTTCCATGTATCTGACCAACGCGGGGTATTCGCCGTCGGGAATCAAGGCGGTCATCGTGGCCTCGGTCGCCCCGCTCGTGACCCAGAGCCTGTGCGAAGGCCTGACGGCGGCGACCGGCGTGACGCCGGTGCAGGTCGATGGGCACTCCCCGCTGCCGATCAAGCTGGACGTGGAGGAGCCGCTCACCGTGGGTGCCGACCGTATCGTCAACACGCTCGCGGCGGCCCGGCTGTTCGAGCGGGACACGATCGTGGTCGATTTCGGTACGGCGACGACGTTCGATTGCATCACGGCGGACGGGCGCTTCATCGGGGGCGTGATCATGCCGGGGATTCGCACGGCCGCCGACGAGCTGGTGCGCCGCACCGCCAAGCTGCCGGCCACGGAGTTGACGGCTCCCGACCATGTCATCGGCCGGCGCACCGAAGACTGCATCCGCGCCGGTGTCGTATGGGGAACGGTCGACGCCGTGGACGGGCTGATCCGGCGCATCCGGGATGAATGGCCGACCCGGAGCCAGGAGCGGCCGCTGGTGGTCGCGACCGGCGGTCTGGCGACCCTGGTGGCCCCGCTGACCAGGGAAATCGAATCGGTGCAGCCCGACCTCACGTTGTTGGGCCTCCGCCTCGCCGCCGAAGCGTTGGGTCTTGGCTGGTAGAGCCGGCGCGCTAGATTAGGCCGCACCAACCGGATACCGACAGGGAGCTCGGGATGACGACCAGCGCCATGGCGACGACGGATCGAACCGACTTCAAGCACGTGCTCGTGAGCGGCACCAAAGTCGGGGTCGTCACCGGCGTCGCGGTGATCGTCTCCCTGCTCGTGACGCGCCTCTTGCCGGCGGGCCTCACTCGCGATCTCATTTTCTCCGTCGTGGTGCTCGGGGCGGGGGTGCTCGTCAGCCTGCTGCCGGCGCACTGGGCGATGTCGCGCAACACGGAGGGCGTCGCCGGAGCGGCCGCGATCGGGCTGTGGGGCACGGTCGTGTTCATGGCGATCGACATCGTGCTGTTGCGCAACGTGCGGGCGTATCCCTGGACCTGGGATGCGATCGGCGGTGGCAGCACCTGGTGGTACCTCCCGATCTGGTGGATGCTCGGGACGTTTCTGGCCTGGATGGGCGGGCTGGTCACGGCGGCGCGCCACGCGCGCGAATCCGCGACCCTGTCCGGGATCGGGGGGCCGGCGCTGATTGGCGCCGTCGTGCTCGCCGGGGCGGGCAAGCTGATCGGGTGTCCGGTCGCGCTGCCGGTGTTGACCGGCGCGGGATACACGGTGTCCCTGACGGCGTTGGCGCTTATCTCCCTGGTGCGCAAGGCCTGAGTGCCGCGCTGGCTGGCGCACGCGCTGGTGGTACTCGGTTGGCTCCTCACCCCGCTCGGGGCTTGGGGAGCCTCGTTTTTCGGGCTCTGGGTGGGGGCGCATTTCGGGGCGGGCGCGACCGCTCCGTTCACTGCGCTCGCGCCTGCCCTGGTGGGAGCCGCGATCTGCGGCTTCGCCGTTCTATGGGCCTGGGTGCGATTCATGCGTCGCGTCCCTCATCTTCTCGCGCATCACATGATGTCCCGTCTCTCGGCGGAGCCGCCTTCCGTTGCCGACCGCTAACCGGGCGCTGATCGCGGCGGTACTGATCTCGCTACAATGGCCGCCGCTCGTCGCGGCCCAGCGGGAGGTGGGTTTGCTGTACGGCAGTTGGGAGGTGGGGCGCACGGCAACCTATGAGGCCCGACTCGACCGGCCGTGGGGATCGATGCTGCGGCACGGCCTCACGCTGCAGATTGTGAACGAGCGCGGCGCAGCCGGTCGGGCGTTCTACGGCGCGGGCTACGAACTCCAGGTCCTGCGGGGGCGCACGGTGGTCGGGCCGTATGCCGTGCTCAGCGCGGCGCTCGGTGCCGCGACGGACACGGCGGGGCAGGCCCTGGCCGCGTTGTGGAGTGCCGGGGCGGGCCTCGAATGGCGCCCGTTCCGGTTTCTCGCGATCGACGCCGAAGAGCGCTATCGGGTCAGCGACCGGGGGCCGCGCGGGTTCTGGCGTCCGGGCGCGCCGCACCAGTGGTGGAGCACGACGCTCGGGATCACGATCGTCCTGAGCGGCTCCCGCCGGCGTGCATCGGAGGCGCGCTCGCGGGGTGATCCGGTACGACCTCCACTGATGATCGCCGGTCGGGTCGGTGACGTGGTACAGACGGCGCTGGATGTGATCGGCAGCCCGTATCAATGGGGGGGAACGGCGCAGAACGGGTTCGACTGTTCGGGTCTGATCCAGTACGCGTACGGCCGCCATGGGATCCGGTTGCCGCGCATCAGCCGGGACCAGGCGCAAGCGGGATCGGCAATTGTGGCGGTGCTCGATTCGCTGCGACCCGGCGATATCCTGGCGTTTTCGGCGCAGCCCGGCGGCGGTGTCACCCACGTGGGCCTGTACGTGGGAGAAGGGAAGTTCATCCACAGCTCCACTACGGGTGTCCGGTTGTCGCGTTTGGAGGGCGACGACCCGGACGGCAAGTACTGGATTCCCCGATGGGTGGGCGCCCGCCGCATCCTTCCGTGAAGCTGGGAGCGCTCGGGGGCCTGGTGGTGCTCGCGTGCGCGACGGCGACGCACTACCACATGCCCGACACGGTGCGGAGCTACGCCGTGCTGGTGTCCGGGCGGGACAGTTTGAGTCTGCTGTTGGCGCGGGCATTGCGCCGCCGCGGTCTCACGGTGCTGGATCGTGCGCGAGGTGGGGGCGGCCCGACGGCTGCCATGCTGCATTTCACGTTTCGCGATGTCCTGGGCGCGACCGGGTCCTCGCTCCACGTGCAACTCGCCGATACCCGCACCGGCGCCGTCGTCGCCACGGCAGTGCTCGCACTGGATTCGCTACCGCGGGAAGGCGCGTCGGTCGAGGCGATTCTCGACTCGCTCGGTTTCTAGGCGTCGACCGGTCCCAGAACCATCGGCCTGACTTGAGGTTGCGGCCGTTTTCGCTGCCCTTGACAAGCAGCTGATGCGGGGAGAAATTCCCCGCGGCTCCACGCTAGCACTCATCTCATCAGATTGCTAATCACCATATGTTACAACGAGTTACATAGTTCTACTTCAGCTGGAGGCAGAGCGTCATGGCAACTGCGACGAAGACGAAGGTGAAGGTCTTCCCGCTCGCCGATCGCGTGGCGATCCGGCCGATGGAGGAGACCGAGACGATGAAGGGTGGTCTCTACATCCCGGACACGGCCAAGGAGAAGCCGATTCAGGGTGAAGTGATCGCGGTCGGGCCGGGTCGGGCGGAGAAGGGCGAGAAGGTCCCGATGGAACTGAAGGTCGGGGACCGGGTCGTCTACGGGAAGTACAGCGGGACGCAGGTCGAGTTGGAAGGCGAAGAGATCATCCTGATCAAAGAAGCCGACGTTATCGCCAAGCTCAGCTGAGCGGGAGACACAGATGGCTGCCAAGTATCTCGAATTCAACACCGAGGCCCGGTCGCGCCTGAAGCGCGGGGTCGATCAGCTGGCCGAGGCGGTGAAGGTCACGCTTGGTCCCAAGGGCCGCAACGTCGTCATCGACAAGAAATTCGGTAGTCCGACGGTCACCAAGGACGGCGTCACCGTCGCCAAAGAGATCGAGCTCGAGGACGAGATCGAGAACATGGGCGCTCAGATGGTGAAGGAAGTGGCGACCAAGACGTCGGATCTCGCCGGCGACGGCACCACCACGGCGACCGTGCTGGCCCAGGCGATCTTCCGCGAGGGCCTGAAGTCGGTCACCGCGGGCGCCAACCCGATGTCGTTGAAGCGCGGCATCAACAAGGCGGTCGAGCTGGTGGTGGAGGAGCTGAAACGGATTTCCGTGCCCACCAAGGGCCGCAAGGAGATCGCGCAGGTCGGCGCGATTTCGGCCAACGGCGACAAGGAAATCGGGGACAAGATCGCCGATGCGATGGACAAAGTCGGCAAGGACGGCGTGATCACGGTCGAGGAAGCGAAGGGCCTCGAGACTACGCTCGAGACGGTGGACGGGATGCAGTTCGATCGCGGCTATCTCTCGCCGTACTTCATCACGGATCCCGAAAAGATGGAAGCCGTGCTCGAGGATGCCTACGTCCTGGTGCACGAAAAGAAGATCTCCGTCATGAAGGACCTGCTTCCCGTACTCGAGAAGGTGGCGCAGTCGGGCAAGCCGTTGCTCTTGATCGCCGAGGACCTGGAGGGCGAGGCGCTGGCGACGCTGGTCGTGAACAAGCTGCGCGGCACGCTCAAGGTCTGCGGGGTGAAGGCCCCGGGATTCGGGGACCGGCGCAAGGAGATGCTGACCGATATCGCCGTCCTGACCAACGCCAAGGTGATCTCCGAGGAGCTGGGCTTCAAGCTCGAGAACACCGTGCTGGGCGATCTCGGTCAGGGCAAACGGATCGTGATCGACAAGGACAACACCACGATCATCGGCGGCAAGGGGAAGCAGACCGACATCCAGGGTCGTATCAGCCAGATCAAAGCCGCGATCGAGAAGTCCACGTCGGACTACGACAAGGAAAAGCTGCAGGAGCGGCTCGCCAAGCTCGCGGGCGGCGTCGCGGTGATCAACGTCGGCGCGGCCACCGAGACCGAAATGAAGGAGAAGAAGTCCCGCGTGGAGGACGCGCTGCATGCGACCCGCGCCGCGGTCGAGGAAGGGATCGTGACGGGCGGCGGTGTGGCGCTGTTGTGGTGCCAGAAGGTCCTCGACAAGGCCCGGGGCGGCGACGAAGATGAAAA
>JBGQFX010000027.1:0-42453 GCA_041497135.1 Gemmatimonadota bacterium
CCGCGCGGTCGCCGATCGTCAGGAGCGCCGCGGCTGGCAGCAGGTCTTCCTCCAGGTTCATCTCCCAGGTAGTGTCGGGGGGCGCTCTCCGCACGCGACCGAGCAGGTCGCGTGCCGTGTTGGTGTCTCCCCTCTGCGCGTGCGCCATCGCCAGCAACGCCTGCGCCAAGGTTGAATCCACGTCTCCCTGTCGCAGCGCCGTTTCCGCATCGGCCTGTGCCCCGGCTGGGTCGCCGAGCATCAGGCGGGTGCGGGCGCGTCGGACATACCCCCAGTAGAATTCCGGATTGATGCTGAGGGAGCTGTCGAGCCAGCGGCGGGATTCCTCATAGTGACGCTCGAGGAAACTCAGGAGGCCCAAGGCACTGAGCGTGATGGGGCGCTCCGGATCGATCGCTAGGCTGCGGAGACACGCAGCCCGCGCAGCCGAATCCTGTCCCAACTCGCGCAGGAAGAACGCGTATTGGTGAAGCTGTTCTGCGTTGTGCGGATCGAGTGCGAGTGCTCGATCGAGCGCCACAAGCACCCCTTGAAACGTGCGGGGGTGGAGGAAGCTGGCCTCGTATGCCGCCGCCAGCCAAGCGTCCGAGACTGCGGAGTCTTGGGCCAGGGCTTGGCTTGCCAGGACGGTGCCTCGCGCCCGCAAGGAGTCCCGTGGGAGGCCCGGTAGTACCGTAAAGGCCCTGTACTCGTAGCTCAGTTCATACGCCAACGCTGCGCGGGCGATGGACCGGCTGAACATCGGATCGAGCCGGCCAGCGGTTTCATACTCTTCGATCGCCCGGCGCAAGCCGTCAGGCGACCGCTTGGCCAAGTAGTAGCTGCCCCTCAGAAAGTGTTCGTACGCGTCGGGATTCGTGGTGGGACGCCTGGCTAGCGCCGTTCGCTCGACCGGGGCCAGCTGGCCGGCGATGGAGCTGGCGACTTCGCGGGCGATTTCCTCCTGGAGGTCGAGCAGATCTGACGCCGCTCGATCGTAGGTCTGGCCCCACACCCGGAAGCCAGTCGCAGCGTTCACGAGTCGCACATCCACCCGGACGCGTGATCCGCCACGCCGCAGGCTGCCTTCCACCAGAAAACGGACAGCGAAGGCGCGGCCCGCCGCAACGCGGTAGTCGGGCGCGGTCTCCCGTAGCCGCCGGATTCCCTCGCGGCTGGCCTGTTTGACCGAGAGGCGCCCAATGTCGCTCAGGCGGGAGGCGATCTCCTCAGTCAGGCCGTCCGACAGAAACGCATCGGCTGTGTCAGGCGACAGGTTGTCGAGGTAGAGCACGGCGACGCTGTTGGGTAGCGGAGACGTGGGGGTGCGGGATTGGGAGCGGCACGGTGGCGGCGAGCCGTCGGGGCATTGGGCGGATAGCTGGATGGCCGGCAGGGCGGACAAAAGCAGCGTCAGCGTCGTCTGCCATCCGCCCATCCGTCCATCCGTCCGTCGGTGCATGATTACGACGCCGCGTCGACCCGCTTCTGCTCGAGCGAGCGATCCGCCGATCCGGTCACGAAGATCGCCGGCGAGAGGCCGAGCACTTCGAAGCCGTGTTTCGTGCCGGGCGGTAGGTCGAGCCGGTCACCCGGCCCCAGCTGGACGACTTCGTCGCCGATATGGACCCGCAGAAACCCGTCCAACACCCAGCGCGCCTCGGGAAACGGGTGCTCGTGCTGCGCCACGCTCGTGCCAGGGACCTCCGACCACCACGCGGTCACCAACCCTTCCTTCTGCAGCTCGGCGCGCAGGGTAGACAACTGCAAGGGGCCCATTGCGGGGTCCCAGTGGCGAAGAATGGTCATGGGGTCAACCTACGCCCTGAGGCGTCCGTCCGCCATACAAATGCTGACGACTAGGAGACGAACCTTGGGGCGCCCACGAGGATGCGCCGCGCGAACAGCAGCACCGCTCCGGCGTACAGGACGTGCACCCATCCGCTGGGCACCTGCGCCATGAACACGAGGACGATCCAACCGATCACCATCGCGACAGCGGCCAACAGTGACACATTCATCGACACGCGCTCCGTTCCGTGATGCGAGTCACGCGGTGTGTTCCTTCACGACTTCTTCCCAATTCTTCTCTTGACGATTCTCCGCGACGCACTAATGTAGGAGCGGGGGACGGAGAGCCTAATTGTTGAGCCAACAGCTCGATCGTGGACCCAGATACTGAGACCGATGTCAGGCCCCCGCGAGGGGGAAGACAGACGCCCCGGTGAGGGACCAGCCATTCTTTCGGGCTTCAACAATCCTCTCCGTTCTCGGTTGTCACCGGTCGGCCGGTGCCGCGCAAGCGGTGCCGGCCGATCGTCCTTCAGGCACGCACCGTCTCCAGGAAATACCGCCAGGCCAGTAGCTTCTTCTTGCCCAAAGCATACAGCACCACCAGAATCACGATCCACACGCCGTAGGCCAGTGCCACCTCCTCGCGCCAGTGCGGCACCAGGAATTGCGCCAGCCACAGCACCAGGAGCACCACGGCGTCGAGCCAGTCGAACTCCATGTTGGCCAGCAGCAGGACTCCGAGCGCCGTCTGCAGCAGGGTCAGCACGATCTCGACCCGCTGCGCGCCGTCGAAATGGAAGTCGGCCCACGTGCCGTAGTGGTGCAGGTGCGAGAATCCGTACACGAGCGGGATCATCGCGGCAAGCACGGTCCACTGGTTGATGTTGCTCGACACGATGTTCATCAACGCCATCGGGGCATGGGTCACCCGCCGGGCCCAGTTGAACGTGGACACGAATTCCGGGAACTCCGACAGGAACGGCGCCACCCACTGCACCAGAAAGAACTGACCGATGCCGAACATCGCCGCGACGGCGAGCATCGACTCGAGAAATGGATGCGCCGTGACGAAGAGCAGGGTGCCCCCGACGGCGAACAACCCGCCGATGGCGGCCTTCTGCCGCCAGCCGCGCTGGCGGTAGGCCCATTGCGAGACGCGGGGGGCCTCGGAAAGGTCTTCCTCCTCCTTCGGCGGGTTGCGCATCAACACCCACAGATAGATCGCGTACAACGCGATCAGCACCACCGCGTCCACCCAGCCGATCCACTGCTTCCACAGGATCACGAGGAAATAGAGCAACGGCGGCACCAGTCCGACGACCTCGACAGCGTGCTCCCGCTCGAGGGTGATGGGTGGCAGCCGGTGTTTCGCCCGTGGCCGGCCGGCCAGGACGAACACGAAGTAAATCATCGGCCAGCCAAGGCCGAGCAGCAGCCGGATCGCGCCGGTGAGGTTGGCGATGGCGAGATGGGTGCGCTCTGGATCCTTGCCGGCCTCCCACGCGATCACCGCCTCGACGGCGAACTCGGGGAGGGTCTGGAGCCAGGCGAGGATCGCGAGCGCGAGTCCCTGGGACATCAGGAACTGCGCCGCTTCCGCGCCCCAGGCGACGAGGAACGCGGAGGCGAGGATACTCGGGAAAGTCCACACGGCAGACAGCGCCGAGCCTCCCGCCTGACCGAGCGCGGCGAGTAGCTTTAGCAGTCGCATCGTGCGCCGAAGATACGTCTCGTGCGGGAGTCGCTACAAGCCATGCCGCGCTGCGTCGTGACCCGTCGCGTACACTTCAACGCCGCCCACCGGCTCTGCAATCCGAGCTTCTCGGATGCCGAGAATGAGCGCGTGTTCGGTGTGTGCAACAACCCGAACTACCACGGGCACAACTACAACCTGGACGTCTCGGTCGCGGGGGAGATCGACCCGGCGACCGGATTCGTGCTCGACATCAACCGCCTCAAGGCGATCGTCGAAGCGAGCGTGGTGCGACACCTCGACCACAAGAACCTGAACCTCGACGTGCCGTGGTTCCGGGAGCTGAATCCCACCGCCGAGAACATCGCGGTGATGTGCTGGCGCCTCCTGGCGCCGGCCGTCGTACCCGCCGTGCTGGTGCGCATCCGGTTGTGGGAGACGGAGCGTAACTACGTCGACTACGAGGGGAGCTGACGATGGGACGCGATGAGATCCGCTCGGCCAGCCGGCACGGCTTTCACGAAGGGCGCGACGCGCCGCCGGCGGACGGCGACAACGGGGCGTTCGAGCGACTGGTGCGCCAGATGCTCGAGCTCCTGGGCGAAGACCCGGCGCGCGACGGCTTGAAGGCCACGCCGGCGCGGGTGGCGGCTTCGCTGCGGTGGCTCACGCGCGGCTATGGGATTTCGGTGGATGACGTGATCGGCGACGCGGTGTTCGAAGAGAAGCACGAGAACATGATTCTGGTGCGGGACATCGAGGTCTACTCGCTGTGCGAGCACCACCTGCTGCCATTCTTCGGCCGCGCCCACGTCGCCTATCTGCCCGACGGCTGCATCGTGGGGCTCTCGAAGATCCCGCGGGTGGTCGAGGTCTTCGCGCGCCGGCTGCAGGTGCAGGAACGGCTCACCGACCAGATCGCCGACGCCCTGTGCCGGGTGCTGAAACCGCTCGGCGTCGGCGTGGTGATCGAGGCGTACCACCTGTGCATGATGATGCGCGGGGTCGAGAAGCAGAACTCCAAGACCGTGACCTCGGCGCTGCGCGGCACGTTCCGCTCCGACGCGCGCACGCGCGACGAGTTCCTGCGCCTGGCCCACGGCGGCAGCGGGCTGTGGTGAGCACCGCCACAGCGCTCGCCGGGAAGGTCGCTCTCGTGACCGGTGCCTCCCGCGGCATCGGCCTCGCCGTGGCGGACGAGCTGCGTGCGGCCGGCGCCCACGTGGTGCGCCTCGCCCGCTCGCTCGCGGACGGTTCGGGGGAGCGGGAAACCACGCTGCGCTGCGATGTGACGCTGCCTTCAGACGTGGACCGGGCGCTCGGCCGCGCTATCGCGGAGCTCGGCGTGCCCGACATCGTCGTGACCAGCACCGGCGTGTTCTACGTGAAGCCGCTCGGTGAGACGACCCCCGCCGAGTTTGCCGAGACGATCGGGGTAAACCTGACCGGACCGTTTCTCGTGGTGCGGGCGCTCGTCCCGCGCATGGTGCAGCGCGACAGCGGCCACCTCGTGACCATCGGCTCTTCGAGCGATCACATCGCCTATGCCGGCAACTCCGCCTATGCCGCCAGCAAGTTCGGTGTGCGCGGCTTGCACCAGGTGATCGCAGCGGAGGTGGCCGAAACCGGTGTGCGCACCACGCTCGTTTCCCCCGGGGCGGTGGATACGGACATCTGGAACGCCATCGATCCCGATTCCAAGCCCGGATTTCGCAAACGCAAGCACATGATGCGGCCCGAGGACGTGGCCGAGGCGGTGTTATTTGCGGTGACGCGGGAGGCGCGGCTGACGGTGACGGAGATCCGGCTGGCGCCGACGAGACGATGAGTTGAGAGGCGCTATAGCGACGTGCCGCCAGGGGAGTATGTTCTGGGAGTCAAGGATCGAAGTCAGCCCTCACCGACCACCGATTACTGACGACCGACGACTATCTATGCATATCGAGCTGACCGAGATGCTGCGCTGTCCCGAGGAGCACCGCGAGGAGTTCCTCGTGCTCTCGACCAGCGAGATGAACGGTCGCATGGTGTGGATCGGGCTCGTCGGCTGCCCGGTGTGCCATCGCAACTTCGAGATCATCGACGGCATCGTGGACTTCACCGAGGTCGTCACCGGGGAGCGGCAGCTGCGCGCCGTGCGTCGCACCCCCGCGCCAACCTCACCTGTAATGCTCGATCCCCAATCGCTCCAGGCGCTGCTCGATTTGAGCGGCCCGGGCGGCTACATCGTCCTCGTGGGGTCGGCCGCGCGGCTCGCCGAAGGACTGGCCGGTCTCATGGGTGGCATTCACTTCGTGGGGATCAACGCCCCGCCGGACGTAGAAGAGCTGCCGGTCCTGACCCTGCTCCAGACGGACCACATGATTCCCCTGCGCCAGGCGATGGCGCGCGGCGTGGTCGTGGGCGCGGAGCTGGCGCAGACCCCGTGGGTGGCGGAAGGCGTGAGGGTGCTGCTGCGGGGGCGGCGACTCGTGATCGAAGACGAGCAGGCCGCACCGGCGGGACTCAAGAAGCTCGTCTCGGGTCAGGGCGTGTGGGTCGGAGAAAAGAAGTAAGTCAGCCCTCCACGCTCGCGGCCATCTTGTCGGCTTCGCTGTAGGCCGCATCGATCACCGACTGGTAGTTCTTCTCCACCACCCGGCGCTTCACCTTCAAGGTCGGGGTCAGCTCGCCCGATTCGATCGTGAAGTCCTGCTCCAGCAGCACCACTTTTTTCGGCATCTCGAAATGGGCGAGGTCGGTGAGCTTTCCCAGGGCCTCGGCCTGCAGCTTCGCCTTGACGGCCGGCAGGGCGATCAGCTCGCGCCGCGACGCGAAGGACAGGCCCTCAGCCTTGGCCCACGGCTCCAGCGCCTCGAAGTTCGGCACCACCAGAAGCAGCGAGAACTTGCGCTTGTCGCCCAGCAACACGGCATTGCCGATGAACTTGTTGAGCTTGACCTGATTCTCGATCGGCTGCGGTGCGATGTACTTGCCGCCGGCCGTCTTGATCAGGTCCTTCTTGCGGTCGGTGATCTTGAGGTAGCCGTCTGGGTCCAGCTCGCCGATGTCACCGGTGTGGAACCACCCCTCGGCGTCGATCGCTTCAGCCGTCGCCTCGGGCTTGTTGTAGTACCCCTGCATGATATTCGGGCCTTTGGCGAGCACTTCCCCGTCGGAGGCGATCTTGAGCTGCACGCCCGGCACCACCGGACCGACCGACCCGATCTTCGGTCGGGTGAGGGGGTTGAGGGTGAGCACCGGCGACGTCTCGGTCAGCCCGTACCCCTCGAGCACCGGTAGTCCGGCGCTGAAGAAGAACTTCGCGATCTCCGGGGAGAGCGGGGCGCTCCCCGATATGAAGAAGCGGATCCGGCCGCCGGTGCGGCCGCGTAGCTTCGAGAATACGAGTCGGTCGGCGATCTTGTGCTTCAACGCCAGCCCGGCGGGGATCGGCAGCTGATCGAGCTTGAGCGTCGCCCAGTCGTCCCCGGCCCGTTTCGCCCAGAAGAATATCTTGCGCTTCAGCGCGCTGCCCGAGAGCGCGTTCTCGAGCACGCGCGCATACACTTTTTCGTACAGCCGCGGGACGGACAGCACGATCGTCGGGCGGACTTCCTGGAGGTTGGGCCCGACCTTATCGAACGACTCGGCGTAATTGATGATGACGCCCGCGTGCATCAGGGTGTAGTCCACCATCCGCTCGTACACGTGCGACAACGGCAACATCGCGAGGCACTCATCTTCGTCGGTAAGCGCCATCACCTGCAGCGCCGCCTGGACGTTGGACCAGATATTGTTGTGGGTCAGGATCACCCCTTTGGGGTCGCCCGTCGTCCCTGACGTGTAGATCAGCGTGGCGATCGCGTCGGGGGATACGGCGAGCGCTTCCTGACGGACGCGCGGGTACTTCGCCCCGGCCGCCTGTCCCTTTGCCTCCAGCTCGTCGAGGCTGAGCACGCCGGCGCGCTTGGCTCCCGGCTCGAACGCGATGATGTGCCGCAGCGCCGGAAGGTGATCCTTGATCTCGAACACCTTCGCCACCTGCTCCGCCGTCGAGCAGAACACGCCCACCGCGCCCGAGTCCTTGAGGATGTATTCGGTCTGTTTCGCGGTGAGGGTCGGGTAGATCGGCACGTCCGCCGCCTGGGCGCAGAGGCACGCATAGTCTGCAATGGCCCACTCGGGGCGGGTTTCCGCCAGGATCGACACGCGGTCGCCTGGCTGGATGCCCATGTCGCGCAGGCCGGCGGCGACGGCGACGACCCTACGCGCCAGCTCCTTGTGGGTGATCGTCCGCCAGCTCCCGCCGATCTTGGCTCGCAGCGCCGCCGGGCGGCGGTCGGCATACCGGTCAACGCTGGTGAAGAACAGCTCGGTGAGAGTGCCTTTTGTCATGGCACGAACTCCACCACAAAGGTGATGGGGGACCCGTGGCGCGCGGTGGCGGTGATCCCGACAGTATCGGGACGCGTGATGCCGCTGGCCCGCACCTGGAACACGGCGAGCCCGCTGCCGTTGGTCCGCACCGTCTCCCCCGGCACCAATGTGAGTCCGGGCGCCCCGGGGGGGAAGGTGATGCTCAAGGCGATGGCACGGCCGGCGGTTGATCCAGGCGCCCCAACCGCTTGGATCTTCAAGCTGTCGGAGAGCGAGTCCGGAGCCGGCACGGTGACGGTGTCCGGTCCCGTCACGTGAATCGAGTCGAACGGGGCGAGCACGGTGACGGTGACGGGGTTCGACCGCAGGTTCCCCGCCCGGGCCTGGATCCGTCCGGTCCCCACGACGCGGCCCACCGTGGTGCCCGTGAGCGAGTCCACGATCGCAATCGACGTGTCGAGTGCGCTCCAGACGATCTGGGCCGCCGTCGAATCGCCACGCCCGTTCAGGGCACGGGCATGCGGGCGCAGCGTGTCCAGTACCTCCACGCGCCCGCTGTCGGGGACGATCACCTCGATGGCGATGACGGCGTCGAAGTCCGGTGCGAGGGCACGGCACGACAGGGCGACGCAGGCGATCGCGGCGACCCGCCTCAGGGTGCCTCCGCCGAAAGCGGGGGAGCGGCGGGCGGCGCGGCACCCAGGTCGTGCAGAGCCTCGGTGGCATGACCGATCCATTTTTGCGCGTCCGGTCCTCTGGGCGGTTGGGCGAGGAATGCCTGGAGGTGCTGGGTGGCCCCATCGGGATCGCCGCGCCGCATCAACAGGAACGCGAGCCCATAATGCGCCCCGGCGAGTGACTGATCGAGCTCCAGCGCCCGGCGGTAGTGCCGGATCGCTTCGTCCTGCCGCGCCGTCTTGGTGAACGCGATCGCCATGTTCTGGAGAACGCGGGCGTCGTTGGGATGATCGCGCAGCGCGAGACGGTAGGAGGTCAGCGCCGCCTCGTAATCGCCCTGGCGCTCCAAGGCGAGCGCTTCATTGAGGTAGTCGAGGCGCTTGGGGTGGAGATCGTCGGACGAGCCGCCGAACAGCCGACGCCAGAAACCCATGACGCGAAAATAGCTTGCGGCGTCCGCGTTTTGCAATGTAGCTTCCCGCCCATGCCACCCGTTCCACCGTTCTCCGCGCCCACGCCGCGCCGCTCCAAGAGCGGCCGGCAGTCGCCCCACGGCGTGCTGCCGGTGGACTGGCCGTTCTTCGGCGAGTTGTGCCGCGCGCTCGCTCTCAAGGTCTACCACGCCTACGATCCGGACCTCGTGCTGGGCATCGCGAAGGCCGGCGTCATCCCCGGCGCCGTGATCGCGAGCATCCTCCAGCGGGACTTCGCCTCCATGGCGATCAGCCGCTCCGAGAGCGGCGCGCGTCCCGTCGTGATCGCCGGACCCCCCAAGCTGTTGACCGGGCGTCGTGTACTGATTGTGGACGAAACGTGTGACACGGGGGACACGATGAAGCTCGCGCTCGCCGCGGTGCGGGATCTCAAGCCCGCGGCCGTCAAGACCGCCGTGAGCTTCCGCACCGGTCCCTACGCGCCGGACTTCCACGGCCTGGAGACCGAGAGTTTCATCATCCTCCCTTGGGACCGCGAGATCATCGTCGACGGCGAAATCGTCGTGCGCCCTGACTACGCCGAGAAGCTGCGGGCGCTCGGAGAGTGAAGGACCGGCTCACCGCGGCGCTCCATGCCTCCCGCGCCGAGTACACCGAGATCCGCATCGAACACCGGTGGAGCTCCACCGTCGCCTTTCGCGGGGCGCGTCTCGAATCCGCGACCGCAAGCGAGGACCAGGGGGGCTTCGTGCGGGTCCTCGATCGCGGCTGTGGCTGGGGCATCGCCGCGTTCACGTCGCTCGACCGGCTGCCGGCGATGGTGGCGCGGGCTCGCGAGCTGTCGCGTGCGGTGCGGCTGGACGAGCCGATCGATCGCGCTCCGGTGGCCCCCGTCACCGCTGACGCGCTGCTCGACCTGGACGGCGACGTACGCGGCGTGGCGCTGGGCGACAAGAAACGGTTGCTCCAGGGCTACAACGGCGAGATGCTCGCGGTCCCGGGCGTCGTGGACACCCAGGCGAGCTACCACGATGAAGTCACCGCGTACTGGTACGCGAACTCCGAAGGGACCCTGCTGCACGAGCTGCGTCCCGAGGTGACGCTGTCGGGCACCGCGATCGCCCGGCGTAACGGCACCATCGAAAAGGGACTCGAGTCGGTTGGGCTGCGCCGCGGCTGGAACGCGGTGCACGATCACGCCGCCGGGTTCCGGGAAGCGGGGCGCCGGGCCGCCGCGCTGCTCGACGCGCCGACGGTGAAGGGGGGCACCTATCCGGTCATCCTCGACAACGAGATGGCCGGCGTCTTCATTCACGAGGCGTTCGGGCATCTCTCCGAGGCGGATTTCGTGTACGAGAACCCGCAGGCCCGGGAGATGATGACCCTGGGCCGTCGCTTCGGCCGGGCCGTGCTGAACGTCGGCGACAACGGCGCGGCACCGGGTCTGCGTGGCACGCTGCCCTACGACGACGAGGGCACACCCACGCAGGACACGCCACTGATCCGGGACGGCATCCTCGTCGGGCGGCTGCACTCCCGCGAGACCGCGGCGAAGCTCGGCGAGCGGCCCACTGGGAATGCGCGCGCCATCTCCTACCGCCATCCGCCGATCGTTCGCATGACCAACACGTACATCGCGAACGGGCAGGGGTCGTTCCAGGATCTGATACGGGACATCAAGCTGGGCGTCTACGCCTGCTCCGCGTTCGGCGGCCAGACGGTGCTGGAGAATTTTTCCTTCACGGCGGCGTACGGGCACATGATCCGCGACGGCCAGCTCGCCGAGGTCGTGAAGGACGTCGTGCTGGCGGGGAATCTGTTTCAGACGCTGGATCGCATCGAGCGTATCGGCGGCGATTTCCGCTGGAACCAGATGGGTGGCGGCTGCGGCAAGGGCGGGCAATTCCCGCTCGCCGTCACCGAAGGGGCGCCTCACGTGCGCATCGAGGCGGCGCTGGTCGGCGGCGACGTGCCGGCGTGATCGAGCGGGTGATCGACGCCGCGCGCGCGCGTGCCGACGCGGCCGACGCGCAGTGGCATCGGGCGGAGCATACGTCGGTGGTTTTCGAATCGGGACGGCTCAAGGCGTGCGGCGTCTCCGAGGATGCCGGGATCAACCTCCGCGTTCTGAAGCAGGGCCGAGTCGGCATCGCGGGGACGACCGCGACCGAGCCGGGTGACCTGCTCGATCGCGCGCTCGCCTCGGCGGCGCTGGGTGAAACAGTGCCGATCGCGTTCCCGCCGGCCGCCCCGCTCCCCCACGTCCCCACGTTTTCGAGCGCCGCGGCGGAGGCCTCGCTCGACCGGCTCACCGCGATCGGCGCCGAGCTCGTGGCCCGGGTGGCGCGCGAGGGCTGCCAGGTGAACGTGTCGGTCGATCGCGAGACGATCGAGACGCGGCTCGTGAACACCACCGGTGCGGACGCCGGATATCCGGGCACCGCCGTTTCCGTCAGCGTCGATCTGGCCCGCTTCGCCGGCGACGACGTGCTCATGGTGTACGACGTCTACACGGGCACCGAGCTGCCGCAGGCGGCCGACCTGGACGCCCTCGTGGCGTCGATCGAGCAGCGCCTCACGCCCGCGCTCCGCGTGGTAGAGCCGCCCGACGGCGCGCTGCCCGTCGTGTTCACGCCCGCGGGGTTGTCGGCGATCCTCTTGCCGCTGGAGCAGGCGCTATCGGGCAAGGCGGTGTTGCAGGGGATCTCGCCGTTGGCGGACCACGTGGGGCAGCGCCTGTTCGATGAGCGGTTTTCGATCGTCGACGATCCGCTCGTCGCCGGGCGGGTGGCTTCGCGTCCGATGGACGACGAAGCCGTGCCGTCGCGCACCGTGCCGCTGATCCAGGGCGGGGTAGTGCGGCAATTCGTGTACGATCTCGAGACGGCGGCTCGCGCTGGGACCATCTCGACCGGGCACGGGGCGCGCGGCACCTTCTCCAAGCCGCGCATCGGATTCTCGAATCTGATCGTCGGTGAGCGCAACGGAGCGGCGGGGGCCGGGCTCGGTGGTGGGCTCGCGGCCGGTCTCCGCGACGGTCTCATCGTGGACGACCTGATCGGGGTGGGGCAGGGAAACGTGATCGGTGGGGCGTTCAGCCACCCCGTGGCGCTCGCCTATCGCGTGCAGCACTCGGAGGTCATCGGTCGTGTGAAGGATGCGGCGGTGGCGGGCAACGTGTACGAGCTGCTGAAGCGGATCGGCGGATTCGGGAGCGACGGCCGATGGCTGGGGAGTCGGTGGTCGGCGTCGCTGCTGCTCGAGGGGGTGAGCGTCGCCCGACGCTAGCCGGCCCCCAACGCTTCGACGTAGGTCATGCCTGTCATCATCTTCTCGTAGACCTCCTGCAACGTCGCTGGCGACGCGGACAGGAACCGGCACATCCCGTCGCCTTTACTCCGGCATTCCACTTCCATCACCGCCACCGGCTCGCCCGAGACCCGGCTCAACAGATCGGCCAGCATGCCCGACGAGAAAAAGCACATCGGCATCTGCGCGCTGCCGGGCTCGGCCTCGATCCAATCGGTGGAATCGAGCGCCAACGCCGCGCCACCCACGGGAGCGACGCTGAGCCGCCCCCAGCCCGAGGCCACGAAGAAATCCGAGAGCGCATCACTGAACTGCGTTGCGTCGAGCTCGTCGGGGCGGTGCACGCCGGCGTGTGAGACGAGCCAGGTGCACAGCGCCTGGTACAGGCCCTCGCCGGATGCGAAGCCCGATTCCTGCAGCACGGTGATGGCCACGTCTGGCGCGTGCTGCAACAGGCTCTTGTGCAGTTGGCGCACACCTCCGGATCCGATCATGAGGCCGGCGGAGGGAGCGGCGGGGATGGTCATTGCGGACGCCAACTTAAGGCGTGGGGGTCGCGCGGCGCAACAGTTCCGTTTCATCAATCGTCGGCACGCCGAGGGTCTGCGCCTTTTGCCGCTTGGATCCGGCCGCTTCCCCGACCACGACCGCCGTGGTCTTCTTGGAGACGCTATCCGACACCTGACCCCCGGCGGACTCGATCAGCCGCGTCGCCGCCTCGCGGGACAAGGTCGGCAGCGTGCCCGTCACCACGTATGTCTGTCCGGCCAGCGCGCCGGCCCCGCCGGGGGCGGCGAGCGGCTCCTTCATGTTGACCCCGAGCGTGCCCAGCCGCCCGAGCAGCTTGCGATTGGCCGGCGTCGCGAAGAATCCGGCCACCGCCTCGGCGATCGCGGGGCCGACGCCGCGGATCTCGTTGATGTCGTCCGCCTCGGCCTTGGCCAGCCGGGCCATGGTGCCGAAGTGACGGGCCAGCAGACGGGCGCCCTGGGACCCGACGTGCCGGATGCCGAGCGCGTACAGGAGCGTCGCCAGCGGCTGCGTCTTCGAGGCGTCGATGGCCTGGAGCAGCTGTCGCGCCGACTTCTCCGCGAATCCCTCGAGCGACAACAAAGGGAGCAAGCCCAGTTTCTTGCGGTCGTACAAGTCCGACACGTCGGCGATGAGTCCGGCGTCGAGCAGCGCCCGCACCCGCTCGTAACCCAGGCCGCGGATGTCCATCCCGTCGCGCGAGGCGAAGTGGACGATGCCCTCCAGGATGCGGCCGGGGCAGGACACGTTGGGGCAGTAGGCGACGACCTCGTCGTGCGGATGCTCGACCCTGGAGCGGCAGACCGGGCACCGCTCGGGCGGGACGTAGGGGCGCTTGCGTCGCACCCCTTTCTTGATGACCGGCCCCAGGATCTGGGGGATGACTTCGCCGGCCCGGGTGACCTCGACCAGGTCGCCTTCGCGGACGTCCTTGGCGCGGATCTGATCGAAGTTGTGCAGCGTGACGGTGGAGACGGTGACGCCTGAGACCCCGACGGGATCGAGCACCGCGTAGGGTGTCAGCGCGCCCGTGCGCCCGACGTTGACGCGGATCTCGAGCAGCTTCGTCACCGCCACCTCGGGGGCGAACTTGCGCGCGATCGCCCAGCGCGGCTCACGCTCGCCGATCGTGCCCAGCTCGGCGTGCAGCGCGCGCTGGTTGACCTTGACGACCACCCCGTCGGCGCCGTAGTCCAGCTGCGGCAACATCTGCTCGAGCTTGGCGATCGCCTGGTGTGCGGCGCCGAGATTGCGGACCAGCTGGTGGTGCGGCTCGACGGGGAACCCCCACGTCCTGATCTGTTCGAGCAGGGCGTGCTGGGTGTCGACGCCGAGCGGCGTCGGTGCTTCGACCTGGAAGCAGAACACGCGCAGGCCGCGCGCGCGGGTGATCTTGGGATCCAGCTGTCGCAGCGCGCCGGCCGCGGCGTTACGCGGGTTGGCGAACGGCGGCTCGCCCGCCTTTTCCCGCTCGCGGTTCACGCGGGCGAACTGACTCTTTGAGAGGTAGACCTCGCCCCGGACTTCCATGCGCGCCGGCCAGCCGCGTCCCTGGAGTCGTAGCGGGAGGTCGAGGACGGTGCGGAGGTTGGACGTGACGTCCTCGCCTTCGATCCCGTTGCCGCGCGTCGCCCCGGTGGTCAGGACGCCGCCCTCGTAGGTCAGGCTCACCGCGGCGCCGTCGATCTTCACCTCGAGGGTGTAGCCGGCGTCTTCGACCTCGGTCACGAGCCGTGCATTGCGCTCCTCCCAGGCGTCGAGCTCCTCGTCGCTGAACGCGTTGGCGAGCGACAGCATCGGCACCGTATGACGATGCTTGCGGAACGCCGCCGAAGGTTCGGCGCCGATGCGCTGGGTCGGGGAATCGGGGGTCCGGAGCGCCGGGTGGGCGGCTTCGAGGGCCTGCAGCTCGCGGAACAGCCGGTCGTACTCGGCGTCCGACATCTCCGGACGGTCGAGCACGTAATACGCATGATTGGCCCGCTCGAGCAGCCGCCGGAGCTCGGCGGCGCGCGCGGACGGGGTGGTCACTGTCCTTTGGCTTCTTCTTGGATCACCGCGAGGGCGACACCCACCAACCGATCGAGCTCCTCGGCGCTGGCCTTGGGGAGCAGTCCCTCGCCCCACGCGCCGTCGGACCGGCCGAACGTCTCCATCAGCCGCCGCAAGAACGACAGCAGCGCCACGCGCTCCAGCTCCATGCGGCGCAGCGCTTCGCCGGTCTCGGCCTGCCGCTGGGCGAGTCGCTCGTAGCGATGGGCGTTGCGCAGCGCCTGGGCGGTGAGCGAGGCGACCACCTGGACGAACCGGACATCGGCGTCGGAGAAGGTGGGGCCGTCGCGGAACGTGCGCAGGAAAATCGCGCCGATCGCCACGCCGCGCCAGTTGATCGGCACCACGGTGATGGATTTCACCCGACGGATCGAGAGCTCGTTCTTCACGTGCTTCAGTGTGGGGTCGGTCATCGCGTCCGGAATGAAGACCGTCTCGCCGTGATGGATCGCGCGCTTCAGCTCGGGATAGCGCTCGAGGTCCACCAGGTGGTTGCGGATGGTCGGGTCCTCGTAGGAGGCCACCAGCCGGACGTGGGTGCCGCCGCGCTCGGACAGGAAAATCGAGCAGCGGTCCAGGCCAAACGACTCGCCGAGCTTGCGGGCGATGGATTGGAGAATGTCGATGAAGTGCAGCGAACCCGAGATTTCCTTGAGGATCTCGATCACGGCCAGCAGGTGCTTGCGCTCATGCTCGAGCTCCGCGATGCGCGCGGCGAGACGTTCGGTCTCGGCGAGGGTGAGGGCCGATGAGATGGTCATGGCATACAATGGCGACCGCGCGCGCGGCGCGTCAAGTTGCCGGGGGGTCCGTGGCGGGATAGCTTCGGTTTTCATGCGCATCCTGCTCGCTTTTTGCTTGGCCGCGGGCGCCCTGCAGGCCCAGGCCCGCTCGGCTCCGACCCTCTCGGCCGGTCCCCGCGGGGCGTGGAGCGTCGTCCCGGCGCTTCCCGGAATGGGCCGGGCCATCGATGCCGAAGCCACCGCGGCGCGCCGCCAGGCGCTGCTGGCCCGGATTGGACGGGGTGTGGTGTTGATTCCCGCCGCCCACGAGCGCGATCTGGAGACGGAGTACGTCCAGGACAATGATTTCCGGCAGCACAATACCTTCTTCTATTTCACCGAGCTCGAGGTCCAGGACGCCTGGCTGCTGATGTCGGTCCGAGGGCCCGATTCGACCGACGTCGTGCTGTTCTTGCCGCCGCGCAATCCCACCCAGGAGCGGTGGACCGGAGTGCGGCTCGGCCCCGACAGTGTGGCGGCCCGGCGGACAGGCATCGCGACGGTGCTGCCGCTCGACTCGCTCGATCGGCGTCTGCAGATGGCGCAGGTGCGCACCCGCGGCCCGGTCTACGTCCCGCTCGACGTCACGACCAAGGACGAGCGCCGGCTGACCGATCTGGCGTTTGGGGGACGGGACGTGCGAAACCTGCGGCCCATCGTCGACTCGATGCGGCTCGTCAAGGATGCCGCCGAGCAGGCCCGGCTCCGGATGGCGATCGACATCAGCGTGCTCGGACATCTGGCGGCGATGCGCGTCGCGCATCCGGGCATCTTCGAATACGAGATCGAAGCGGCGTTCGAGGGTGAGGTGCGCCGCCAGGGGGCGGACCGGCTCGGGTATCCGTCGATCGTCGGCAGCGGTCCCAACGGCACCACGCTCCACTACGACACCAACCGGCGCCGCGCGCAGGACGGCGAGCTCGTGGTCATCGATGCCGCCGCCGAATACGGCCAGTACACCGCGGATATCACCCGCACCTGGCCGGTGAACGGGAAGTTCACGTCCCGGCAGAGGGCGATCTACAACCTGGTCCTGGCCACGCAGCAGGCGGCGTTCGACGCCGTGCGACCGGGTGTGAAGATGATGACGCTGGACAGCATTTCCCGCGCGTACATGCGCGAGCATTCCGGTTCAGTGTGCGGCCAGTCGACGTGCGACACCTACTACATCCACGGGCTGGGCCACTGGATCGGGATGGACGTCCACGACGTGGGTGACTATACCACGCCGTTGGCGCCCGGGATGGTGTTTACGCTCGAGCCGGGGATCTATCTCCCCGAGGAGTCCCTCGGCGTGCGGATCGAGGACGATGTGCTGGTGACGCCGACCGGCGCCGAGTGGTTGTCGGCCGGCGCACCGCGCACCACCGACGACGTCGAGCGGGTGATGCGCGAGGCGCGCGCCGGGCGGCGCTAACCCTTACGGAGCCGGTCCTTGGCGTCGTCCGCCTTGCCACGTCCCAGCTCGGCCAGGGCGTCGGTGGCGACGCGCTGGTAGTACGGATCCATCGGGTCGCCCACCGGCAGGCCGGCGAGCGCTTGCAGCTGCTCCGTGGCCTTGGCCGGTTGACCGACGTCCAGGTAGACGCCGGCAAGCTCGAGACGGTGGTAGACGTGCTGCGGGGCGAGCGCCACCGCGTGCTCCATGTTGGCGACGGCGCTGTCCCAGGTGGCGCGGTCCATGAAGCCCGCGCCGAACAGCGCCTTGGCGAAGAAGCGCGTGAAGCCCGAGAGCCGTTTCACCTCGGCGTTCCACATGCCGAGGATGTGGTAGGCGCCGTCGTGGCGAGGATCGATCTGAACGGCGCGCGAGGCTTCGTCGTAGATGATCTTGGCGAAGCGCACCCGCTCCTTGCCGCCCCGGGTGCGGGACAGGCGGCCCAGCACCAGCGCCAGGGCGAAATGCGCGTTGGCGACGGTCGAGTCGGCGCGAATCGCGGCCTCGGCCCAGGTGCGACCCAGGGAATAGAGGCTGTCGCGCCGCTGCTTGAGCGAGTCCCCGAGGAGCTGCTTGGCGACGTCGGCGATCTCACGGGCCGCCTTCCAGTACGCCTCGCAGTGCAGCGGGTTGGCGGGGTGCACGCCGGCGACTGCTTCCAGCTGGGTGCCGACCTCCTCCTGGATCGCCGCCACGGCTGCTTCGTAATGCCGGAGCGCTTGCTCGGAGTGCAGGGTGGCGCGGGCGCTGTCGCCCATCGCGATGTGCCCGGCGACCGGGGCTTGCGCCGCGAGCGGGGCGGCGAACAGGCTGAGTGCGACGAATGGCGCGGCGTAGCGCATGGAAGGACTTCACGGGGAGGTGAGCCCTAATGTTGGTGGTGCCTCTGATCGAGCGCAAGCGGGAGGGCGGCGCGCTCACGCCGGAGGAATGGTCGGCGCTGGTCGCCGGGTATACCGCCGGCCGGATCCCCGATTACCAGATGTCCGCGCTGCTCATGGCGGTGATGTGGCGGGGGATGGAGCGGCAGGAGCTGGCCGCCCTGACCGATGCCATGATCGCTTCGGGGCAACGGCTCACTTTCGAAGGCTGGTCGACGCCCCGCGTCGACAAGCACTCCACGGGTGGCGTCGGCGATAAAGTCTCGCTCGTGCTGGCGCCCCTGGTTGCCGCGTGCGGCGTGGCGGTCCCGATGATGTCCGGACGCGGGCTCGGGCACACGGGCGGCACGCTGGACAAGCTCGAGGCGATCCCCGGTTTCCGGACCGACCTGTCCCTTCCCGAAGCCAAGGCCCAGCTGCAGAAACTCGGCGTGGTGCTGATCGGCCAGACCCCGGAGATCGCCCCCGCCGACAAGCGGCTCTACGCGTTACGCGACGTCACCAGCACCGTCGAGGCGATCCCGCTCATTGCCGCCAGCATCATGTCCAAGAAACTGGCGGAGGGATTGACGGGTTTGGTGCTGGACGTGAAACACGGCAGCGGCGCCTTCCTGCCCGAGACCGAGCGGGGCCTGGAGCTGGCGCGTACCATGATCGCCCTGGGCGAGGATCGCGGCTGTCCGACCGTCGCGCTCCTGACCGCCATGGATCGCCCGTTGGGCCGGGCCTGCGGCAACGCCCTCGAAACCGAAGAGGCGATTCTCGCCCTGCGCGGCGAGGGACCGGAAGACCTGATGGAGGTGACCTACGCGCTCGGCGTCGAGATGCTGCTGGCGGGCAGAATCGAAACGTCGCCGGCCAAGGCGCGCCAGCGTCTCGAGAACGCGCTCAGCTCGGGACTCGCGGCGGAGAAATTCGAGCAGGTCATCGAGGCCCAGGGGGGCAACCCGAAAGTCGTGGAGGATCCGTCGGTGCTGCCACAGGCTCAGGCCGTGGAGATTTTCGCGGCGCCCGGCACGGGTGTCGTGACCCGGGTCGAGCCACGCGTGCTGGGTCGCGCCATTGTGGCGATGGGGGGCGGGCGCACGCGGGTCGAGGATACGGTGGACGCAAGCGTGGGGTTCGTGATCACCGTGAAGCCGGGCGACAAAGTGCTGTCGGGCGAGCCGATCGCCTCCGTGTTCGCGCGCGACGCCGCCGGTGTGCAGCTCGGGTTCGACGCGTTACGGCAGGCGATCGTGATCGGCGACCGGCTGAGCGAGCGTCCGCTGCCGCTGGTTTCCCATCGGGTCACGCGGGACGGCGTCGAGCCCCTCGCCGCGTCGGCAAAGAAGGGAGGCCGGGGGGCGAGCGCATCTGGCCGCAAGCGATGAGTATCCCGTGCGGGATGGCCCGGTGTAGCTTGCACCTCCCATGACGTCCATCGGCAGCAAGATTCCCTATCTCCCGGAGCGGATCAGGGGTCTCGGGGCGGTCGCGCACAACCTGTCGTGGAGCTGGAGCCGCGACGCGCGCGCCCTGTTCCGCGCGATCGACGTGCCGCTCTGGCATCTCACCCGGCACAATCCGATCGACCTGCTGCAGCGGGTGAATCCCGTGCGGCTCGCCGAGTGCGCCGAGGATCCGGACTTCCTCCGGCGCTACGATCTGGTTCTGTCCCAGCTCGCCCAGGAGAGCAGTCGCACGGGCACGTGGTTCGCGACCACCTACCCCGATCTTCAGGACCGTCCCATCGCTTATTTCTGCGCCGAGTTCGGGCTCCACAACTCGGTGCCCATCTACTCTGGCGGTCTCGGCGTCCTCGCGGGCGATCACTGCAAGGCGTCTTCCGATCTCGGCCTGCCGCTCGTCGGCGTCGGGTTGCTGTACACGCGGGGGTATTTCGACCAGCGCCTGCGGCTCGACGGTTGGCAGGAAGCCGTGGACGAGACGTTCGACGCCTCGCGCACGCCGCTCGATCGCGTGCCCGGGCCCGGTGGGGAGCCGTTCCTCACCACGGTCCACACCTCCGGGCGACCCGTCTACGTCGGCGCCTGGCGCATGATGGTGGGCCGCGTCCCGGTCTACCTGCTGGATACCGACCACCCGCAGAACGATCCCGCGGACCGCGAGCTGTGCCAGCGGCTGTACGGCGGCTCGGACGAGCTGCGGCTGAGGCAGGAATGGATTCTGGGCGCCGGCGGCGTGCGCGTGCTGCGGGCCCTGGGCGTGATGCCAGCGGTCTGGCACGCCAACGAAGGTCACGCGGCGTTCATGCTGCTCGAGCGACTGCGGGAGCTCATCGTCCTGGGCCGGTCCTGGAGCGACGCGGTGCTCGAGGTACGGCAGACCAGCGTGTTCACGACGCACACGCCGGTGCCGGCGGGTCACGATGCGTTCGCGCTGGCCCAGGTCGAGCAATGCATCGGGTCCTTGTTGGAGGAGCTGGGAGCGCACCGGGAGGCGGTGCTGCAGCTGGGCCGCTCGCCCACTCGCGATCACGGCCAATTTCACATGCCGGTGCTCGCCATCAGGCTGTCGGGGAGCGTGAACGGCGTGTCGCGGATCCACGGTGAGGTATCGCGGCGCTTGTGGAACGATCTCTGGCCGGGTCGGGATCCCGAGCAGGTGCCGATCCATCACGTGACGAATGGGGTTCACCTCGCCACGTGGATGTCGCACCACATGTACGAGCTGCTGACCCGCCACCTCGGTCCCGAGTGGCCCAACTGGGTCGACGAGCCCGGGTTCTGGCACAGCGTCTACACGCTGGACGACGCGTCGCTCTGGGAGGCGCACTTCAATCTGAAGGTGGTGCTGCTCCGGTCGATCCGGGAATTGGCTCGACGCCGGTGGGTGGAGCAGTGGAAAGCGGAGTCACAGCACCTGGTCGGAGCCGGCACGCTGCTCGACGAGCGCGCTCTCACGATCGGGTTCGCGCGGCGCTTCGCCACCTACAAGCGGGCGAGCTTGATTTTCCGCGACATCGAGCGGCTGCGCCGGTTGCTGGTCAACCCCTGGCGCCCCGTGCACCTCGTGTTCGCCGGGAAGGCGCACCCTGCCGACGAGCCCGGGAAGCAGGTGTTGCAGGCTGTGTACGAGTTCTCGCGCGACCCGCGTTTCGAAGGCCGCGTCGCCTTCATCGAGGACTACGAGATGCACCTCGCCCATCGCCTGGTGCAAGGGGTGGACCTGTGGCTCAACCTCCCCCGGGTGCCGCTCGAAGCCTCGGGCACCAGCGGCATGAAAGCGGCGCTCAACGGCGTCCCCCAGCTCAGCACCCTGGACGGTTGGTGGCACGAAGGCTATGAGGGCAAGAACGGCTGGGCGATCCCCACGGCCAAGCAGGGCGAAGACGCCGAGGCGGCCGACGCCGAGCACCTGTACCACCTGCTGGAAGAGCAGGTGGTCCCGCTGTTCTATACACGGGACGCTCGCGGCATCCCGACGGGGTGGGTGGAGAAAATGAAGCACGCGCTGCGGGTGGCGGGAGAGCGATTCACCGCGCGTCGAATGGTGCAGCAATACGCCACACGGTATTACGTTCCGGTAACGCGGGGGGAGCAGCCGGTGGACGATCCGCCGACCGCGTGAAGGGACGATCGCGAGAGAGTGTGGTGCGCGCTTGGACACCGATCGGCAATTGAAGCGCGAAGCAGGTAAGGCGAAGGCGCGGCGAACCCCGGGCCAGGCCAAGCTCGCGAGGGCGCGGCCCGCCACGTCCGTGCCAACGACGAGCGAGCGCATCTCGTCGGTGCATCTCAGCGCCGAATGCTGGCCGTTTGCCAGGACCGGAGGCCTGGGCGAGGCGGTGCACGGCTTGGCCGCCGCTCAGGCCGCGGTGGGCGCCCAGACCGTCATCGTGATGCCGTTGTACCAGGTCGTGCGCGAGTCGGGCCCGGCGTTGGAGCGGGTCGGCCACCAGTTCTCGGTCAGCATCGGGTCCCGCACGGAGTGGGCATTCGTGTATCGGCTGACGGATCGGCCCGGCCCCGGCGTGTTCTTCATCGAGCATCCGGATTTCTTCGACCGCCCCGGCATCTACGGCGACTCGGGCGGCGACTATCCCGACAACGCCGTGCGCTTCGCCTTCTTCTGCAAGGCTGCGGTCACCGCGCTCCCCGTCATCGCACCTGGTGCGCAGGTGCTGCACGCGCACGATTGGCATGCGGCGCTCGCGCCGGTCTACCTGCGCACGGCGTTCGCCGGGTCCCAATTTCACGACCGCCTCGCTACGGTGCTGTCGGTGCACAACGCGGGGTTCCAGGGTCACTACCCCCCCGAGACGATGAGCGAGCTGGGCCTGCCGCCTGAGCTGTACAACCCGGGGACGTTCGAGTGGTACGATCGGGTCAATCTCCTCAAGGGCGGGCTCGCATTCTCCGACGTGGTGGTGACGGTGAGCCCCACCCACTCCCAGGAGCTTTGCACGCCACAGGGCGGCTTCGGCTTGCAGGAGACGTTCGTCGCCCTGGGAGACCGGCTCATCGGGATCCTGAATGGGATCGACAACGACGTCTGGAATCCGGCGACCGATCCGCACATCGCCGCCAATTACTCGGCTGAGGATCTTGCCGGGAAGCGGCGCTGCAAGGCGGCACTCCAGCATGCCTATGAGCTGCCGGAACGACCCCACACGCCGGTGTTCGGCTTGAGTGCGCGACTGGTCGCGCAAAAGGGGCTCGATCTCGTGCTCGGTGGCAGCCTGCTCGAGATGCCCGACGCCCAGTTCATCTTCCTGGGGTCGGGGGAGCATCGCTATCACGAAGCTCTGGCCAACCTCGCGGCGCAGTTTCCCGACCGTGTGGTCGCCGAATTCGCCTTCACCGACCGGCTGGAGCACCGGTTACTGGCCGGCGCCGACCTGCTCCTGATGCCGTCGTTGTACGAGCCGTGCGGGCTGACCCAGATGCGCGCGCAGCGCTACGGCACCATCCCCATCGTCCGGGCGGTCGGTGGGTTGCAGGACAGCGTGCAGGACGGGGTCACGGGGTTCCTCTTCCAGGACTACTCGCCCGCCGCGCTGGAAGAGGAGGTCCGGCGCGTCCTCGAGCGCTATGCAGTCCGGGACGGCTGGCGCGCCGTGATCCGCCAGGCGATGGCGCAACAGTTCGGCTGGGACCAGCCGACGCGGGCGTACGGGGCAGCGTATCGCCGCGCCCTGGCGACCCGGTCGCGCGAGTAGAGGACGGTCCATGGACTTCGTACTCACCCTGCACAGCCATCTCCCCTACGTCCTGAATCACGGCCGTTGGCCCCACGGCAGCGACTGGCTGTGTGAAGCGGCGCTGGACACCTACCTCCCCCTGCTGGAGCAGCTGCGCGCGCTCGATCGCGAGGGCATCTCCGCCCCGGTGACGATCGGCTTCACCCCGGTGCTCGCCAATCAGCTGGCGAGCCCCGAATTCGGCCGCGAACTCGAAGCGTTCTTCGATCAGCGGCTGGCGGCCTGCGCGGAAGCGCCCGCATCGCTCGCGGCGACCGGCGATTCCGCCTTGCTCCCGCTGGTCGACTACTGGCGTCGTCGTTTCGAGCGGCTGCGGGAGCTGTTTCAGTCCACGGGCGGCGACCTGCTCGGGGCCTTCCGCGCGTTGCGCGAGCGCGGCGCGCTGGAGATCATCGGCTCGGCGGCGACGCATGGCTACCTGCCGCTGCTGCGGCGTGACGAGAGCATCCGGCTGCAGCTCGGCGCCGGCTATCACGAGCATGCCCGCCTGTTCGGCGAGCCCCCACTGGGGTGCTGGCTCCCCGAGTGCGCCTATCGCCCGCGGCGCGGGGCGCGACCGGGTATCGAAGAGCATCTGGCGGAGGCGGGGTTCCGCTACTTCTTCACCGACGCGCACCTGGCGAGCGCCGGCATGCCGCTCGGCAGCTACGGCGATGTACCGCTCGGGGCCGAGCGGTTCGACGCCGAACGGCACGATGGCGCGCCGGAACCGGCGGCCACAGTGGTGCGCACGCCCTATCGCGCCTATCGGGTTTCGCGCGGTCGTCCGGGCGTGACCGCCCTGGTCCGTGATCCACGCTCTTCGATGCAGGTCTGGAGCCGCCAGCAGGGGTATCCCGGCGACGAATGGTACCTCGAGTTCCACAAGATTCGCTGGCCCGGTGGACTGAAGCTGTGGCGCGTCACCGGGGGCAATGTCGATCTCGGGGATAAGCGCCCGTACGAGCCGGAGCGTGCGCGTGGCCGGACGGGAGATCACGCGCGTCACTTTGCCGATCTCCTGGCCGGGCTCGCCGACGCGGACTCTCCTCTGGTGGTCGCCCCGTTCGATACTGAGCTGTTCGGCCACTGGTGGTTCGAGGGTGTGGACTTCCTCGCCGCGATCTACCGCGAGCTGCGGCACCGCCCCACGATTCGCCCCGTGACGGCCGGACATCACGTAACGAACTCTCCCGCTGCGGCTGCCCTGCAGCTGGCCGAGGGGTCATGGGGCGTGCACGGCGACCACAGCATGTGGATGAATCCCGAGACCCAATGGACCTGGGATCGGCTGTGGCCGCTGGAGGACGCATTTTGGAACGCCGCCCCCGGCGCGTTGGCGTCGCCCGCGGCGCGACCGATTCTGGCGCAGGCGGCGCGCGAGCTGTTGTTGGCTCAGGCGTCGGACTGGCAGTTCATTATTTCCACCGGCGCCGTGCCGGACTATGCCGAGCGCCGGTTCCGGCTCCATTGCGAGGACACCGCACGGCTGCTCGACGCGATCCGCACCGGCACTCTGGATGGCGCCGCCCGGCTCGCCGAGGAGCTGTGGCAGCGGGACCACGTCTTCCCGGATGTCCTCGAGGCCGTGGCTGCTGCGCTCGAGGCTCCGGCAGCGGCGCTCCGCTGACCGCCCCGTCGTCCGTGGTGCTGCACGGACATTTCTACCAACCGCCGCGCGAAGATCCCTGGCTGGAAGTGGTCGAGCAGGAGCCTTCGGCGGCTCCGTTCCATGACTGGAACGCGCGCATCGAGCAGGATTGTTATCGCGCCGTGGTGGCGGCCCGGCGCTACGGCGACGACGGAAGGATCGCCGCGATCGTCAACACCCTGGCCTCGATCAGTTTCGACTTCGGGCCGACGCTGCTCGAGTGGCTGGAGCGTCAGGCGCCCGGCACGTACGAGGCGATTCTCACCGCCGACAAGGAAAGCGTCGAGTGTTACGGAGGCCACGGCAACGCGATGGCGATGCCGTACCACCATCTCATCCTTCCACTCGCCTCACGCCGCGACAAGGTGACGGAGGTCCGCTGGGGCATCGCGGATTTCCGGCGCCGCTTTCGCCGCGAGCCCGAGGGGATGTGGTTGCCGGAGACGGCGGTGGACGAAGAGACACTCGACGTCTTGGCCGCCGAGGGCATTCGATTCACCGTGCTGGCACCGCATCAGATCGCGGGAGCTCCTGTGAGCGGCCTGCCGGGGAAATATCGAACCGAGGGCGGTCGCGAGATCGCGTTGTGCACGTACGACGGGCCGATCTCCCAGGGCATCGCGTTCGGTGGACTGCTGCGCGACGGCCGAGTCTGGGGGGATCGATTGCTGGAGCCCGACCGGACGGGGTCGCGCCGCCGGGTCGTGGCGGTGGCGACGGACGGCGAGACCTACGGTCACCACCATCGTTTCGGCGAGGTGACGCTCGCCTGGCTCATCCACGCGCTCGAAGCCCGAGGGGACATTCGGGTGGAGAACTTCGCGTCCATTCTCGCGCGTCACCCCGCGCAGGAAGAGGTGGAACTGAACGCGCCCTCGTCGTGGAGCTGCGCGCACGGCGTGGAGCGGTGGCGGTCTGATTGCGACTGTCGGTTGGCGCCGGCGCCTTCCGGCCGTCTCATGCATTGGCGCGCTCCGCTGCGCGAGGCGCTGGACTGGCTCGCCGCAGAGCTCCATGGGTTGTATGAGCGGGAAGGCGCACTCCTGTTCGACGATCCATGGGCCGTCCGCGATGGCTACGGCGAGCATCGCTGGGACCTGGCGGCCGCGGCACACTTCGTTTCCGAGCGCATGCACCCTCCGCAGGATGCCGAGACACGTGTGCGCGCGCATGAGCTGCTGGAGATCGAATGGGCTGCCCTCGCGATGTTCACGTCGTGTGGCTGGTTCTTCGACGACATTTCCGGCATTGAGACAGTGCAGATTCTCCGCTACGCCGCGCGCGCGATCGAGCTCGCCGGCAATGATGCCCGGCGCCTCGAAGGCGGCCTGCTCGTGCGCCTCGGCCGCGCGGAGAGCGACCGTGCCGCAGGGACGGGACGGGACCTGTACGTCGAGCGCGTGGTGCCCAGGATCCCGATCGCGGCGGGCGTGGCGGCCGGCGCGATCGCCGCCCGCCAACTCTTGCCCGACTCCGATGCGACGTGCGGTGCGGCCGTCCAGGTACGCGTTGAGGGCGATCGCGCCGTAGTGGTGGAGCGCCGCACCAGCCGCGAGGGCGCCTTCCGAGCGTCTTGTCGCCTACTCGGAGGTGTCCGCATCGGCCTCGAGGTGAGCGCGATGGACGGAACTCCTGTCGCCGGTCTTGAGCTTGACGATCTCCCCGAGTGCTATCGCCTCCCGATCATCGCGGCGCTGCGGAGCGGCGTGATCGAGCACCGCTTCACTCCGGACGAGCGCGCGCACCTGGCCACGGGCGCCCTCGACGCGCCGACGGTCACCGCCCGGGCACTCGGTCGTGCCGTTCGGGCGCTGGCCGGCGATCACTCGGCGGAGGCCATCGCCACCGTGCTCGATCTCGCCGATCTCCTGGAGCTGTTTGGACTGCAGGTTCCGTTCGATGCCCAGACCGCGTTCAATCGGATTCGCGGTGCGGCGTCCCCGCGAGAGATCGAGTCCCTCGCGCCGGTGGCCGCGCGACTCGGGTTCACCGGGGAGGTCTGACTGAATCCGCTGCGCTTCGTCTTTGGCGTCCATTTTCACCAGCCGGTAGGAAACTTCGACCACGTATTCGAGGCGCACGTCCACGACGTCTACCGGCCGTTCCTCGAACGGCTGATGGAGCGCGAGTTCTTCCCGATCGCCCTGCACGTGTCCGGCCCGCTGCTCGAATGGCTCGAGTCGCACGAGCCCCGGCTGGTCGATCGCATCGGAGGCCTGGCGGCTGACGGGAAGGCCGAGCTGTTGCTGTCCGGGCTCTACGAGCCGGTGCTGATCGCGCTGCCGCGACCGGATCGAATCGAGCAGATCGCCTGGATGCGGGAGGCGATCGAGCGCCGCTTCGGCGCGAAGGCCGTGGGACTGTGGCTTACCGAGCGGGTGTGGGAGCCGGACCTCGCGGCCGACCTTGCCAGGGCCGGAGTCCGCTACGTTCTCGTCGACGATCGGCATTTCCTGGTGACCGGCTTCGCCCCGGAGCAATTGCACGCACCGTTCTGGACCGAAAGCGACGGTCAGCGACTCGCGCTGCTCCCGATGCACGAGCGCCTGCGCTACCTGATCCCGTTCCGCCCGCCGGCGGATACGGTCGCGTATCTGCGCGGGCTGCGGGCGGCCGGGCAGGCGCTCGCCGTGCTCGCCGACGACGGCGAGAAATTCGGCGGCTGGCCCGGGACGAAGGAATGGGTCTACGACCGTGGGTGGCTGCGGGAGTTTCTGGACGCGATGCAGTCGGTGATGGCGACCGGCGAGGTCCGGCTCATCGCGCCGGCCGCCGCGCTCGATGAGGTGCCAAGTGGCGGACTCGCCTATCTGCCGACGGCATCGTATCGCGAGATGGAGACGTGGGCGTTGCCGCCCGCGGCGGCCGTGCGCATGGCGCGGCTGGAGCAGGACCTGGGCGCCGAGCGGGTGGCGGGCCCGGACGGCGCGCTGCTGCGCGGCGCCCACTGGCGCAACTTCTTTGTGCGCTACCCGGAAGCAAACCGCATGCATATGAAGATGCATGCGCTGTCCGCGCTATGTCGCGTGCGGGGCGATCCACCCGCGGCGCGCCGGGCGATCGGCCGTGCCCAATGCAACGATGCGTATTGGCACGGCGTGTTCGGTGGGCTCTACCTCCCGCACCTGCGCCGCGCCGTTTGGGGGAATCTCGCGGCGGCCGAGGCGGAGCTCCGGACCGACGAAGCGCTGACCGTCGAGACCCTCGACTTCGACGGGGACGGCCACGCTGAGATCTGGGTGCACTCGGCGGCGTTTTCGGCGCTGGTCAGCCCGGCGCGCGGTGGAGCCGTGGAGGAGTACACGCGCTTTTCGCTGGGGGTCAACCTGGGCGACGTCCTCACGCGGCGGCGTGAAGCGTATCACGAGACGGCCGTCCCCCAGGATCTCGAAGATCGTGCCTTGTTCGTGGACCGGGTGCTGGGATCGGACGTATCGTCAGAAGCCTACGCCCGCGCGGAGTATCGACCGGTGTGCTCGTGGGCGCGACGATCACTCGAAACCGTCATCGAGCGAGCCCCGGAAGCGATCGTCATCCGCCTTCGCGGGGTGGACGGGTTGATCGAGAAAGAGCTGCGCTTCGCCGCGAACGGCGCCGTGACCGTGCAATGGCGCTGGGACGCGGCGGCCTTCGGGTCGGATAGCTGGTTCGCGCCGGAAATCTCGCTGGCGCAAGCGGTCGACCTGCGCTGTGCACCCCCGGTGGAGGTCTGGTCGTTCCCGATCACCACCGTTTCGAAATCCGAGCGGGGCCTCGACCAGACGGTGCAGGGGCACTCCCACACGCCGCGCTGGCCCATCGCGGCCGGCGCGGCACGCGTCGATCTACCCGGCGATTAGAGCTGGTGAGGCGGTCGGGGGCCGGCGCCCGGCCCCCAGTCTCGCAAACTGTCCTCGTCGTCAGCGTCCCGCACGTCGCGCTCCGCCTGCTCCAGCTCGGCGCGATCGACGTCGTCGGAGGGGTGTCGGTGCGCGGTGGGCTCCGGGGTGTCGCCCCGGCCCCCGAAGAGAAACCAGGTCAAGATGAGCAGCAGAACGGCGACGGCGACGAGGAGCGGGATCAGACGTCGAGGTTCCTGACGAACTTGGCGTTTTCTTCGATGAACTTCCGTCGCGGCTCCACGTCGTCCCCCATCAGCGTCTCGAACAGCGTCGACGCCACGAGCGCGTCCTCCATGGTGACCTTGAGCAGCGTGCGCTTGGGCGGATCCATGGTGGTGTCGCGCAGCTGATCCGGGTTCATCTCGCCCAGACCCTTGTAGCGCTGCACCATGATGGTGCCCTTCGTCTCCGCGCCGTTGGTGAGCCGCTTGACGTAGTCGTCGCGCTGTTTTTCGTCGTAGGCGTAGAACTCTTCCTTGCCTTTGGCGACGCGGTACAGCGGCGGCTGCGCGATGTAGATGTAGCCGACGTCGATCAGCTGCTTCATTTCTTTGTAGAAGAAGGTGAGCAGCAGCGTGCGGATGTGGGCGCCGTCCACGTCGGCGTCGGTCATGATGATGATCTTGTGGTAGCGGGCTTCTCCGATATTGAAGTCCTCGCCGACGCCGGTCCCGATCGCGGTGATGATGGTCCGGATCTCCTCGTTGGAGAGGATCTTGTCGATCCGGGCCTTCTGCACGTTGAGGATCTTGCCGCGCAGGGGAAGAATGGCCTGGAACGAGCGGTCGCGGCCCTGCTTGGCCGAGCCGCCCGCGGAATCACCCTCCACCAGGTACACCTCGCACAGCTTCGGATCGGTGAGGGAGCAATCGGCGAGCTTGCCGGGGAGCAGGCTGCTGTCGAGGGCGTTCTTGCGGCGCACCAGCTCTCGCGCTTTACGCGCGGCCTCGCGCGCCCGCGCCGCGCTGAGCGCCTTGGCGATGATCGCCCGGGCCACGCTGGGATTCTTGTCGAGGAATTCGCCGAGCGCCTCGTTCACCACGCTCTTCACGATGCCTTCGACTTCGGAGTTGCCGAGCTTGGTCTTGGTCTGCCCCTCGAACTGCGGCTCCTTCACCTTCACGTGCAGCACGGCGGTGAGACCCTCCCGCACGTCGTCGCCCGTCAGGGTGAAGTCCTCCTTCTTGAGGAGACCGTCATTCTTGGCCCACTCGTTGATGGTGCGGGTGAGCGCCGCCTTGAACCCGGTGAGGTGGGTGCCGCCCTCGTGGGTATTGATGTTGTTGACGAACGAGAACGTGTTCTCATTGTAGCCGTCGTCGTACTGAATCGCGCCTTCCACCTCGACGCCTTCACGCCGGGCCTCGAACGCGATCACCTTCTGGTGCAGCGGCTTGCGGCTGCCGAGCAGCCACTTCACGAATTCGACCAGGCCACCCTTGTAGAGGTAGGTTTCCTCTTTCTTGGAACCCTTCCGCTCGTCGGTGAGCGTGATCTGGAGGCCCTTGTTGAGGAACGCGAGCTCGCGCAGCCGCGTGGCGATCGTGGCGAAATCGAAGCGCGTCTCGGTAAAAATGGCGTCGTCGGGCCGGAACGTGATTGTCGTTCCGGTACCCTTGGCCTTGCCCAGCACCTCGAGCTTCCGTTTCGTGTCGCCGCGCTCGAACGCCATGTGGTGGCGCTTGCCGTCGCGGTCCACCCAGACCTCGAGCTTCTTCGACAGCGCGTTGACCACCGACACGCCCACGCCGTGCAGACCGCCGGACACCTTGTACGTGCTCTTGTCGAATTTGCCGCCGGCGTGCAGCACGGTGAGGGCGACCTCGACGCCGGGCTTCTTCTCGGTCTTGTGAATGTCGACCGGGATGCCACGGCCGTTGTCGACCACAGTGACCGAATCATCGGGATGGATCGTGACGTCGATCTTGGTGCAGTAACCCGCCAGCGCCTCGTCCACCGAGTTGTCCACCACCTCGTACACCAGGTGGTGCAACCCGCGGCCCGAAACCGAGCCGATGTACATCGCCGGCCGCCGCCGCACCGCCTCGAGGCCCTTGAGGACCTGAATCGAGTCGGCCTGGTAGTCGCCGTTACCGTTCTGGTGTTCCTTGGTCGTCGCGGTCTTCTTCGTTTTCGCCATGAGTTACCGTGCGAGGAGCCAGCGTATCGTCTTGATCCGACCCGCGCCGCGGCCCGCGTTCACGCGCGCCATCAGATCGGGCATCATGAGCTGCAATTCGTTCATCCAGGCGCTCGTCGCGACCCGCACGAACATGGTGCCGTCCAGCGCGATGAACTCCGGCGCCGTCACCGCCGCGATCTGCGGGCCCACGAGCGTCGGCCACTCGGCGATCAGCTGCGCCTGGGCGACGCGGGGCCCGAGCCCGGAGCGGGCGAGGTAACCCTTCAGGGCCTCACCCACGGCCATCGGAGCGCGTCGGCCTGACTTCGAATCAGCCATCTTGGAGGGGCTTCGAGAGTCCTCGGAAAGCCCTTCCAAAATACCCGGAAATTATTGTCAGGTCAAGACTTAGTTGCCCCGACAGGGGCTTGGCCATGGCTCGCCTTAGGGCCCCTTCACGATCACGAACGTGTCGAGTCCGCCCACATATGCGGAGCGGTCGCGGGCGGTGAAGCGGACGCTGATGCGGTCGCCGAGCAGGTGCCCGCCGTGAACCCCCGCGCGGAATGAGGCGATGAAGGTAGGCTCGAGCAGCCCGTCCGCGCCCAGCGGCGGGTCCGAGTCCACCGCCAGCCAGATCGAGTCGATGCCGTCCACGTCGTCGGCGCGCAGGCTGCCGGTGAGCGTGTCCGGCGACTGCACCGAATCCTGGTCGATGGTGAGGGTCAGGCGGGGCGGGCCGGGGCGGTCACGGTTGGTCTGGCAGGCCAGGATCGCGGTAGCCGCGAGACCGGGCAGGAGGGCGCGGGGCGCGATTCGGCTCATCGCCCTTCGAACCGGGGGGGCCGTTTCTCCAGGAACGCGGTCGTGCCTTCCTTCATGTCGTGCGTGGCCGCCAGCAACCCGAAATGGTTGGCTTCGAGCAACAGTCCTTCGTCGAGCGTCATCTCGAATCCATGGTCTACCGCCTCGAGACAGAGGCGCACCGCCAGCGGCGCCATCGCCAGAATACCCCGCATCACTTTCTCCGATTCGGAGATCAGGTCGGCCGCCGGGACGACCTTGTTGACGAGCCCGATGCGGTAGGCTTCCTGCGCGTCGATCATCTCACCCGACAGGATCAGCTGCAGAGCGATGCCCTTTCCCACCAGGCGCGGGAGGCGCTGGGTGCCGCCGTATCCGGGGGCGATGCCGAGCTTCACCTCGGGTTGCCCGAACTTGGCGTTCTCGCTCGCGAGGCGCAGATGGCACGCCATGGCGAGCTCGCAACCGCCGCCGAGTGCGAACCCGTTCACGGCTGCGAGGACCGGTTTGCCGCAAGTCTCGAGGCGGCGCAGCACCGCCTGCCCGCGTATCGCCCGCGCCTTGCCGTCGAACGGACCCTGGCGTGAGAGGTCTCCGATGTCCGCGCCGGCGACGAACGCCTTCGGTCCGGCACCGGTGATGATCGCCCCGCGGATCTCGGGCTCGGTGGTGAGACGCTCGACCGCCTGGGCCAGCTCCGCCATGACCTGGTCGTTGAGCGCGTTCAGCTTGTCCGGGCGATTGACGGTGATGAACGCGAGCCCGTCGCGGACGTCGAACAGCAGAGTTTGGTAGGTCATGAGAGAATCCTACTGCAAACTGAAAAGCGTGGGGAGTGGGGATGTGGTACCCGGCGGCGCGCGACGAAGCCTCGGATCGCACCGTCAGGTACCACTCCCCACGCAGTTGTCACCCGCTGTCTTTCGCCATACGTTCGCGGCATGTCAGTTCAAGCCATCACCTGGTCTCCCTCCGGCGCCGTGCGCATTTTGGATCAACGCCGGCTGCCCGAGGCGATGGTGCATCGGGATCTGGATGACGCCGACGCCGTGGCCGAGGCGATTCGCAGTCTCCAAGTCCGCGGCGCGCCGCTGATCGGTATTGCCGCCGCCATGGGACTGGTGTCGGAGCTGCGCACGGCGCGCACGTCTCCGCGCCCCGTATTCCTCGAGCGCCTCACGAGCTCGGCCGCCATGCTCGGGGCCGCCCGTCCTACCGCCGTCAATCTGCGCTGGGCGCTGCAACGGATGTGTGATGTCGCCCAGTGCACTCCGGGCGACAGCGGGGCGTTGTGGGAGCGCTTGCACGCAGAAGCGACGGCGATCTGGGAAGAAGACCGGGCCATGTGCCGGCGCATCGGTGAGGCCGGGCTTTCCCTCCTCCCCGACGGGACCACCGTGCTCACGCACTGTAATGCCGGTGCGCTGGCCACCGGGGGCATCGGCACCGCTTTGGCGCCGATCTACCTCGCCCACGAAGCGGGTCGGCGCGTGCACGTCTTCGTGGACGAAACGCGTCCGGTGCTGCAGGGCGCTCGTCTCACCGCCTGGGAGCTGGAGCAAGCGGGTGTGCCGTGCACCCTCATCGCCGATGGCGTGGCGGGAAGCCTGATGCGGGCCGCGCGCATCGACGTCGTGCTTGTGGGGGCGGATTGCATCGCCGGCAACGGGGACTTCGCGAACAAGATCGGGACCTACGGGCTGGCGGTGCTGGCGCGGCATCATGGCGTGCCGTTGTACTGCTGCGCCCCGTCATCGACCATCGATGCGACGATCACGGACGGCGACGCCATCCCGATCGAGGAGCGTTCGGCCGACGAAGTCAGAATGATCGCGGGGCGGGCGATCGCGCCGCCCACGGTCGCTGCGTTCAATCCTGCTTTCGACGTGACGCCGGCACGGTACGTGTCCGCCTATCTCACCGACCGCGGGTCCGTGCAGCCCCCGTTCACACCATGAAGGCGGTGCTCGTGAGACCGATCGTCGCCGTGGTGGGCGGCTCGAGCTGTACTGCCGCCGAGGCGCAGATGGCGGAGGAGCTGGGTCGCCGCCTGGCGGATGCCGGCGCGATTGTCCTGTGCGGCGGCCTGACCGGGGTGATGGAATCGGTGGCGAAGGGAGCTCGTGACGCCGGGGGTCTCACCATCGGGATACTGCCGGGCAACGACCCTTGGGAAGCGAATCGGTTCATCGACGTCCCGCTCGCCACGGGGATGGGCGAGATGCGCAACGCGTTGATCGTACGGGCCGCGGGCGCGGTGGTCGCGGTCGGCGGCGGGCACGGCACGTTGTCCGAGGTGGCTTTGGCGCTGCGGATCGGCACCCCGGTCGCCGGGCTCCATGACCGGTTCACCGGGGCGGTGGAGATGCCCCGGATGGAGACGCCCGCGGCCGCGTCGGCCTGGGCGATCGCGCAGGCGGCGGGTTAGGGCGCGGGCGCGGCCGCCGCGCGGACCTGTCGCAGGTAGGCGATCACCGCTTCGCTTTCCCGGACCAGGCCATCGCCCACCCGGCGAGCTCCCGCGACGTCCCCGGCTTTCCCCGCGATCTCCAGCTGCTGCAGCAGCGCGGCCAGAACCTTTGCGCCGATCGTCGCCGAGGCCGACTTGAAGGCGTGCGCCGCCCGCTCGATGTCCGGCGCTGCCCCTGCGGCCAGCGCGGTCGTGAGCGCCGCCACGCGGTCCGGCGCGCTTTGGAGAAACGTGTCGAGCACGGGATCCACGGCCTCCTCCGCGCCGGCGGCCCGCATCTCATGGCGGAACGCGTCGAGATCCACCGGCACCGGCAGGCTCGCCGTGACCGCGGGGGTGCGCTCGTTGGTGGTCATTGTCGCGGCCCAGCCCTCCACGGCGGCGAACAGCTCGTGCGCTTTGAACGGCTTGGTGAGATACCCGCTCATCCCCTGGGCCAGACACCGCTCACGCTCACCGCTCAGGGCATGGGCAGTCAGGGCGATGATAGGCAGCGTGCGCCCCGCCTCGGTGGCGCGAATTGCGTGCGTCGCCTCGAACCCGTCCATTTCTGGCATCTGGACGTCCATGAGAATGACGTCGTAGCGCTTGCGGCCGGCTGCGGCCACGGCCTCGCGACCGTTGTTGGCGACGTCGATGTCGTGGCCACGCTTGCGCAGCATCGTGGCGGCGACCTCCTGATTCACCGGATTGTCCTCCGCCACGAGCACCTGCAGACGACGCCGCGATTCCGCGATCGAATGCCGCGTGATGAACGTCTCCTCCTGTGTCGGCGCGGGCGCCGCGAGGACGGTCCCGATCGTTTCGAGCAGATCGCTGCGGGACGTCGGCTTGGGCAGGTAGCCGCGAATCCCGAGATCGCGACACCGCTGGCCGTCTCCACGTTGCCCCGCCGACGTGAGCATCACCAGGCGCGTATCGGCGATCGCCGCGTCGTCGCGGACGGCAGCGGCCAACTGGAAGCCGTCCAGACCCGGCATCTGGGCGTCGATGACCGCCAGCTCGTGGGGCGCTCCCTCGCGACGGGCGCGCCGCAGCGTCTCGAGGGCGGCTGCGCCGTCGACCGCCTCGGCCACCGGCATGCCCGCGGCTGCAAGAATCTCCACCACGATGCGGCGATTAGTGGCGTTATCGTCGACGACGAGGGCCCGACGCCCGGCGAGCGAAACCCTTTCGGAGGGTCCCGCGGCGACCGGCGTGGAGTCGGTTGCGAACGCCACGGTGAACGAGAACTCGGTGCCCTGATCGACCTCGCTCGCCACCGCCAGGTCGCCGCCCATCAGCCGCACCAGCCGGCGCGCGATGGCGAGCCCCAAGCCGGTGCCGCCGTACTTGCGGGTCATCGAGGCGTCCGCCTGGGAAAACTCTTCGAAAATGGTGCCGAGCTTGTCGGTCGGGATGCCGATGCCGGTGTCGCGCACCGCGAGACGGATCGTGGCCCGCCCATCGGCGGCGTCCGTGCGGGTCGCCGAAACCACCACTTCGCCCTGATGAGTGAACTTGATCGCGTTCGAGATCAGGTTGGTGAGGATCTGCCGCAGCCGGGTCGGGTCGCCGCGCACGATGGACGGGACATCGGTCGCCACGTCGGCCACGAGCTCCAGACGCCGTTCCCGTGCCCGGACTGCCAGCATGCTCATGGTGGATTCCAGGAGATGGGGCAGGTCGAAGGCAATGTGCTCGAGCTGCAGGTGCTCCGCCTCGATCTTGGAAAAATCGAGGATGTCGTTGAGCAGCGTGAGCAGCGTCTCCGCCGACGTCTGGACCAGCGCGAGGGAGTGCCGTTGCTCGGGCGCCAGCTCCGTATCGAGCAGCAGCTCCGTCAGGCCGAGGATGGCGTTCATCGGCGTGCGGATCTCGTGGCTCATGTTGGCGAGGAAGGCGCTGCGCGTTGTGGCCAGTCGCTGGGCGACATCGCGCGCTTCGCGCAGCGCTTCACGGGTGGCGATCTGCTCGCGCACGTCGCGCGCGATGATGGAGAAGCCCCGGATCCGGCCCGTGGCGTCGCGGGTGAGCGAGACGCTCAGGGAGACCGGGATCGGCGTGCCATCCTTGCGCAACCGCACCGTCTCGAAATGGTCGACATGCTCGCCGCGGCGGATGCGGTCGAAGATCATCGTCAGCTCGTCCGCCCGGTCGGGCGGCGTCAGCTGCGCGATCGGGCGTCCCTGGACTTCGCCCGGCGCGTAGCCGAACAGCCGCTGCGCCGCGGCGTTCCAGGTCGCGATCGTCCCGTCCAGCGTCTGGCCGATGATCGCGTCCTCGGACGACTGCACGATGCTGGCCAGCTGGGTGAGGGCATCCTCGGCGCGCCGGCGGTCACCGATGTTCTCGTACATCACCAGCACGTCGCCGTCGCCGCTCCCTTTCACCTCGCGGGCGGAGGCACGCACTGCCACGAGGGTGCCGTCCTTGCGCCGCCGCTCCGCTTCCACAGCCACCGTTTCTCCCCGGCGCGCGCGCTGATCGAAGCGCGACGCCTTGCCCAGCTCCGAACGCGGCACGACCAGCTCGTTCAGGTCGCGGCCGACCGCTTCCGCGCCGTCGTATCCGAACAGGGCCGTGAACTGCGGGTTGGTGCCGCGAATCCGGCCGTCGCGATCCACCACCGCAATCGCGATGGGTGCGCTCGCGAGCAACGCGTCGAGATAGGCGCGATCCTGGACCGCTTTGCGCTCCCGTTGGGACAGCTCGGCGGACTGCATCAGGTGTCCGAACAGGAGATCGTGGGAGTTGCGGTGGAAGACGATCATCGCGGCGGCGAACAGGATGACGAGGAGGATTGCCACAGCGGTGTCGCGCTCGAACGACGTCTGCAAGAGCCCCACCGGGACGGGGACCAGGAGGCCCGCGAGGAAGTACCGGAAGCTCCACCGATCGGCCGCGACCGACGCCACGCCGCCCGCCGCCAGCCCGCACAGCACCACGAGCAGCAGGGCGGTCTTCGAGAGCGGAAGGCTGGGCATGAACGCCGCAGCGCCGACCCCCCAGGTGAGACCCGTCGCCGCGAGCACCAGGCGGATCCGTTGCACCCCGGTTTCCGCCGATGCCGTGGGTCGGATCAGGCGACGGCGCAGCACCTCGCGCGTGAGCGTGCAGGCGCCGATCGCCGCTCCCCAGACAGACAGCTCGAGATGCCCCACGGAGGGCCACAGCAGAACTCCCACTACGGTGCACACCAGCAGGTGGGCGATTTCGGCCCGCGCGCTCTCCCCCAGGAGCCGCTGAAACAGCGCCCGGCGCACCTCGACTTCGATCGCGCCAGCGGGGCCCGATGGAGTTGCCCCGGGCTCGAGCCGGGCGGAGAACGACGGCGTCCGCGGCTGCCGGGAAGGTTGGGGAGCGCCCACAGGGGAGGTCACGGGCGGATAGACAATCTATGGCTCGGGGAACGGCGATTCCAACCTGGCCGCTCCCCCGGGTGACTGCGGTCACGCCCGGCCGGGCTGGGCGCCTTGGATCATGAAGCTTTGCTATTGCGCGGGGGGTGGAGCGACAGACCCGGAAGGCGGTATAATGCACGCATGAAAGCGGGCATGAAGTTCCTCCTCGGCGCGACCGTGATCGTCGGCGCGGTCGGGTACCTGATGGCGACCGGGATCAAGCAGACCGGGCAGTACTTCCTCACCCCGAGCGAGCTGTCGCAGAAGATCGCCGCCGATCCGACGTTCTACGACGTCGGCATGAAAGTCGGCGCCCACGTGGTTCCCGGCAGTGTGACGCGGGAAGTCGCCACCCAGACCCTCCGGTTCCGCATCACCGACGGGAGCGCGACCTATCCGGTGGTCTACCACGGGCTGCCGCCGGACACCTTCAACGACAGCGTCGAGGTCGTAGTCGAAGGCCGACTGCAGCCGGACGGCGTGATTCGCGCAACCGACGTCCTGGCCAAGTGCGGCTCCCGTTACGAGTCGGTGCCGAAAGCCTAGTGCCGTTCCAACTATTCGTGCCAAGTCATTCGGAACCCGTGATGGCTATCGACCTGCGTACTCTGCTTTCGGCATATAGGCGAATCAAGTTGGAACGGCACTAGATGACGCTGCTCGGCGGCCTGGCACTGTGGGTCGCGTGCCTGCTGGGAGTGTGGGGCGCGCTCACCGGTCTGCTGGGAGCCAGCCGTGGCCGGGCTGATCTGATCGCGAGCTCCCGCCACGCGGTGTTTGCGCTGTGCGGGACGCTGCTGATCGCGGTGCTGGCGCTCCAGGTCGCGCTGTTCCGGCACGATTTCAACGTCGAGTACGTCGCGGCCTATTCCAGCCGCAACATGCCGACCTTCTACACATGGTCGGCCCTCTACGCCGGCCAGAAGGGCAGCCTGCTGTTCTGGGCGGCCGTGCTGTCGGTGTTCGCGGCGGTGGCTCAGGTCGTCACCGCGCCGCGCCACCGGGTCTATCTGCCCTACGTCGGGGCGATCACTTGCCTCGTCGCCACGTTTTTCGTGGTCGTCATGCTGTTCGGCGGCGCCAATCCGTTCGAGCGCCTGCCGTACACGCCGCTCGACGGCCGCGGACTGAATCCACAGCTCCAGAATCCCGGCATGGTGTTCCACCCACCGATGCTGTACCTGGGCTACATCTCGATCACCATTCCGTTCGCCTTCGCCATGGCGGCGCTGCTGTCGCGCCGGCTCGACGTCGACTGGCTCGTCGCGATCCGCAAATGGACGCTGTTGTCGTGGCTGTTCCTGTCGGTCGGCATCTGCCTCGGCATGTGGTGGGCGTACGTGGAGCTGGGCTGGGGCGGGTATTGGGCGTGGGACCCGGTTGAGAACGCCTCGTTCCTGCCGTGGCTCACGATGACGGCCTTCCTGCACTCGGTGATGATCCAAGAAAAGCGGGGCATGCTGAAGAAGTGGAACCTGCTGCTCATCATCGGGTCGTGGCTGCTGTCGATTTTCGGCACGTTCCTGACGCGCTCCGGCGTGATCTCGTCGGTGCATTCGTTCACGCAATCGAACGTCGGCTATTTCTTCCTGGCGTTCCTGGTGATCGCGGGGACGCTCAGCTTCTGGCTCTATGCACGGCGTTTGCCAGATCTCACCGCCGAGTCCACGCTCGAGTCGATCGTGAGCCGGGAAGCGAGTTTCCTGTTCAACAACCTCTTGTTTGTGGGGATCGCGTTCTCGGTGCTCTTGGGCACGTTGTTCCCCATCCTGTCGGAGCTCGTGACCGGGACCAAGGTCACGATGGGACCGCCGGCGTTCAACCGGGTGAATATCCCGCTCGGGCTCGCCTTGCTGCTCCTCACGGGGATCGGTCCGCTGATCGCCTGGCGCCGCTCCTCGCTGCCCAATTTGCGCCGCCAGTTCGCCGTCCCCGTCACCTCCGGGGTCCTGGCGCTGCTCGTGTTGCTGGTGGCCGGGATGCGGGATCCGTTCCCGATCGCGGCGATCGCGCTGGGGGCGTTCGTATTCGCCACCGTCGTCCAGGAGTTCGTGCGCGGGGTGGTCGCACGCCACCGCCAGTACGGCGAAGGCTGGTGGCTCGCCTTCGGTCGATTGATCGCGCGCAATCGGCGCCGCTACGGCGGCTACATCGTGCACCTGGGGATCGTCATCCTGTTCATCGCGTTTGCGGGGATGGCGTTCAAGACGGAGACCGAGGCCACGCTGCGGCCCGGCGAGTCTGCGACGCTCAAGAGTCCGTATGGATGGACCTACACGTTCACGCATCTGGGCATCTCCCAGTACGATGCGCTGAACCGGCAGGTGACCGCGGCGACGGTCGAGGTCGCCCGCGATGGGCGTAACATCGGGCGGCTGATTACCGAGAAGCGCCAACACGTGGATAGCCGCGGGCAGCCGACGTTCCAGCCGTCTACCGAGGTCGGCATCAGAAGCGATCTGCGGGAAGACCTGTACATCGTTCTGGCCGGGGTGGTGAACGGCACCGAGCAGGCCGTGTACCGCTTCACCATCAACCCCCTCGTGTGGTGGGTCTGGTATGGCGGGTTGATCGTGGCGCTGGGCGGCCTGGTCGTAATGTGGCCCGGGGGTGGAGCCCCGGCGGTCCGGCGTGCCCAGGCGGGGTACGCCGTCAAGCTGGTCGCGGAGCGGAGCTAGGAATGTTGGAAGGTCGGAAGGTTGGAAAGGACATCAGCGGTCGGCGCGAGTTTCTCGGCACCGTCACCCTGAGTGTTCTGTCCATCATTCCATCGTTCCAACTTTCCAACGCTGTCCAAGACTCCCTCCCAGATTCCGGCCCGGCGGGCAAGCTGTGGGACCCCGCCCGCGCCGGTCCGTCGATCCCCCCCACGACGGCGGGCGACAATAACGCCGCGATTCAGGCGATCGAGAAGCGACTCAAGTGTACGTGCGGTTGCGGACTCGACGTCTACACCTGCCGGACTACCGACTTCACCTGCCCGGTCAGCCCCGGGCTGCACCGGAAAGTGATGGCGATGGCCGGCGCCGGCATGTCCGGCGAGCAGATCATCGCCGACTTCGTGCGGGAGAACGGCGTGGTGATGCTGATGGCGCCTCCGGCACGGGGCTTCAATCTCACCGCGTATCTGCTCCCCGGCCTGGCCATCGTGGGGACGGGGGCGGCGCTCGTGTTCGCCATCCTGCGCTGGGCGCGCCGCCGGCCGGCTGAGGCGACCGCGGGGGTAACGTCCGCGGCGCCCGCCACGGCTGCCGAGCTGGATCAGCTGCGCCACGAGCTGGACAGCATCGACGCGTGAGTCCGGCCTTCGAGCTCGTTGCGGCGGTGGTGCTGGCGGCCGCGGCGATCTATTTCGTGCTGCGGCCGATTCTCTCTCCATACCACGTCGCACCCGTCCCGGACGATGCCGGCGCCGATCCCGACGATGACCTGTCGCCGCGGGCGGTGGCACTGCGGGCGCTGAAGGAAATCGAGTTCGACCGCGCCACCGGCAAGCTCGCCGACGCCGATTACGATGCTCTGAAACGCCGCTACACGGCTGAGGCGCTGGAGGCGCTGCGGGCCGGAGCAACGGCGCCACCGCCCGCCGCCCCGGGTGCGGTGCCGCCTTCTGCCCGCTCCTGCCCGACGCATGGCCTGCAGGCTGAGCCGGACGCGGCGTTTTGCTCCGAGTGCGGTCGCCGTCTCATGGTAGGCACCGGCTTCTGCGCGCGCTGCGGCGCCGTGATGGAATCCGAGGCGCGGTTTTGCTCTTCCTGCGGGCGGCGCGTGGCCGCCTGACCGCGCCGGGCGTGATCTCGATCACGCATCGGTCTGTTCCACGCACCCCTGCTTAACACCATCACGGCGCTCGCGTCTGTTCCTGCGGTTCGGAATCTGATCCGTTCACTCTGACCGACAGGAGCAGCACCGATGCGCACCCTTCCTCGCGCCCTCGCGGGCGCTCTGGCCGTCGCCCTGATCGGCGCGGCGTGTAGCGACAACTCGACCGGCCTGAACGCCGATCAGGCCCAGGTGCAGGCGGCCTATGAGGGCCTGATCGGCTATACCGACGACGATTTCGGCGACGCTGGGGCGATCTCCACCACACCGACGGCGACGGTGTTCCCGAGCTCCAGCCTCGCGGACACGGCCATCGCCCCGCTGTTCTGGGGCCGGGATCGCGTGGTGCCGAGCGGGCCGCGCCCGGTGTTCACCCGGAACGTCGTGGTGCAGGGCGATTCCGCCTGGGTGACCCGCGGGGTCTCCTTCCAGGGCATTTTCCTGGTCGACACGTCGGTGGACGCCGTCTTCAATCCGACCAGCAAACCCCTGGCCGATGGCGTGCAGCAGCGTGGGGTGTTCGTGCGCGACGCCTCGGCTCCACACGGCTGGCGGGCCGTCTCGCTCACGCTCCGCAACTGGCAGAACACCGACGTGAGCCGGCGCACGGTCCAGATCCAGAGCGTGGCGGTGTATGTGAACGATTCGCTCCGGCTCTCCGTGGACGACCCGGACTCGCTGATCACGATCGATCCCGTGACCCCGCGCTTCCACGAGGGGGATACAGTCAGAGTCGTGGCGCACGTCGAGAATACGACCGGCGGGAGCTACTCCCCGGCGACGTTGGTGTTCCTGCACGTGCGCCATGCCGATCCCTCCGCCATCCGGTGGCGGCGGGTGCCGATGCAGGACGACGGGAGCGGGGATTTCGAGCGCAGCTGGATCGTGCGCCACACGGGCCGGGACCGGTTCGTCGTGGACGCGCTGGACGCCGCGACGCTTGTGCTGGGTACTGCGGACAACTACCGCTCCAACGAGTGGGGGATTCCGTTCCGCGTCGAGTAGTCGCCGAACGAAACGTGTCGAGGGCGGCGGGCCAAAATGTGGTCCGCCGCTCTTGATTTTCATCTGCTCCGTCCCTATCTGTGTGCGGCGTTCTAGGGGGACGGGGGACTTCTGATGCGAGGAGCGGCGGCGTGATGCGGGTTTGGCACCGGGTGTTACTGCTCGCGATCGTGGGGCTGCTCCTGGCCGGGGCCGTAGAG
>JBGQFX010000028.1:0-40979 GCA_041497135.1 Gemmatimonadota bacterium
GTGCCGGTGGCGGACGGCGCGGCAGGGCTCGCCGCTGCGCGGCAGCACCACCCCGACGTGATCACGCTCGACGTGGTGATGCCGGGGCTCGACGGCTGGGCCGTGCTGACGGCGTTGAAGCATGACCCGGCCACGGCCGACATCCCGGTGGTGATGCTGTCGGTCGTGGACGAGAAGAACCTGGGATTCGCGCTGGGCGCCTCGGACTATCTCACCAAGCCGATCGAGCGCGACCGCCTGCTGCGCGTGCTCCGCAAGTACGGACGGGGGAGGCGGGAGGGGGCCTCACGCCGCGTCCTGGTGGTGGAAGACGACGCCGCGACCCGCGCGGCAATCCGTCGCGCCATGGAGCGCGAGGGGTGGGACGTGGTGGAAGCCGAGCACGGGCGGGCCGCGCTGCAGCGCACGGCGGAGCGCGTGCCCGATCTCGTGTTGCTCGACCTGATGATGCCGGAGATGAACGGTTTCGAGTTTCTCGAGGCGTTGCGCGAGCGCGAGTCGTGGCGCGCGATTCCGGTGGTCGTGATCACCGCCCGGGAGTTGACCGAGGACGACCGGCGGCGCCTCAACGGGGGGGTGGAGCAGGTTGTGGCCAAGGGCGGCCGGGGGCTGGACGCACTGGCGGCGGCGGTACGGGAGCACGTCCGATGACGCACTCGCGACGCGCGGCCCCGCGGCGTTCGCGCCCGCGCATGCAGCAGACCGACATGGCCCGCCGGCAGGCTGCCTTGCTGCGGCTCACCACGGCCATCGCCGCGGCCACCGACGAGGCGGACGTGTACCGCTCGATGGTGAACGGCCTCCACGACGAGGCGCTGGGCTACAACTTCCTCGGGGCGTTCCTGCTCGACGACACGACGGGCGACCGCGTGCTCCAGGCGTCCGTTGGCTGGCCGGACGCGCCACGCGATTGGCGCGTGCACCGCGGACAGGGGCTCTCCGAGCGAGCGCTCCAGGATGGCCAGCTGCACTACACGCCGGACGTGACGCGCGCCGCCGGGTATATGCCGAGCCTCGCCAGCGGGTCGGAGGTGGACGTCCCGCTGCGCGTCGACGGATTGACCATCGGCGTCCTGGTGGTGGAGAGCAGCGACCCGAACGCTTTCAGCGCCGAGGATTTCGAGATCCTCACGGCCGCCGCCAACCAGGCTAGCATCGCCATCGGCCGGGCTCGGCTGCTGGCCGAGGAACGCCGGCGGGTGGACGAGCACAAGGCGCTGCTCGACACCATGGCGGACCTGTCGGCCGACCTCGAGCTCCCCAGAGTGCTGCAGGCGGTCCTGAGTCGCGCCGTGACCCTGCTCGGCGTGACGGGCGGAGAAGTGGCGATTTACGAGGAGCAGGCGGAGCAGCTGGTCGTGGTCGCCAGCGAGAACATCGGCAAGGACTCGACCGGGACGCGGCTCGGGCTGGGCGAGGGGGCGATGGGTCACGTGGCGCGCACGCGGGAGCCGCTGATCATCCCGTCCTATCACGAATGGCTGGGCCGCTCGGGCCAGTACGCCGACGTCACGGTCCACTCGGTCATGGCGGCGCCGCTCCTGATCGGCCGGCGCCTCGTGGGCGCCATCGCCACGGTGCACTCCGACCCGCACCGTGTGTTCGGGCCCGAAGATCTGCGCTTGCTCACCATGTTCGCGCCTCAGGCCGCGATCGCGATCGAGAACGCCCGGCTCTACGCGGCGGCGCAGCGCCAGAAGCAGTACTTCGAGGAGCTGGTGTCGAACAGCCCGGTCGCGATCGTCACGCTGGACAAGAACCAGGACATCGTGTCGTGCAATCCGGCGTTCGAAACGTTGTTCGGCTATACGCAGGCCGAGGCGATCAGCCGTAACCTGGACGACCTCGTCGCGACCGAGGCCACCCGGTCCGAGGCCGTGCAATACACCCAGGAGGCGCTGAGCCGTCCGATCCACGGCATCGGGCGTCGCCGGCGGAAGGACGACACCCTGGTGGACGTGGAAGTGCTGGCCGTGCCAGTGATCGTGGACGGGGAGCGGGTCGGCTTGATGGCCCTGTATCACGACATCTCCGAGCTGCTCCTGGCCCGGCGCGAAGCGGAGGCGGCCAACAGCGCCAAGAGCCAGTTCCTGGCCAGCATGAGCCACGAGCTGCGTACGCCGCTCAACGCCATCATCGGCTACAGCGAGATGGTCCAGGAAGAGGTCGAAGAGCTGGGGCAGTCCAGCCTCGCGTCCGATGTGGCGAAGATCCGCACCGCGGGCCGGCACTTGCTGGCGTTGATCAATGATATCCTCGACCTCTCGAAGATCGAGGCTGGAAAGATGGAGCTCTACCTCGAGACGTTCGAGATTCGCACGCTGGTCGAGGAAGTCGTCACGACGGTGCGGCCACTGGTGGAGAAAAACGCCAACCGGCTGGTGGTGGAGCTCCCGGAGCGCCCCGGCTCGATGCACGCCGATCTCACCAAGGCGCGCCAGATGCTGTTGAACCTCCTGTCCAATGCGTGCAAGTTCACCGACCGCGGGACGATCACGCTCGCGATCGCGCGCGAGCAGGACGAGGCCATGGGCGGCGAGGCGGTGGTGCTCCGCGTGCGCGACACGGGGGTCGGGATGACGTCCGCGCAGATGGACCGCTTGTTCGAAGCGTTCGCCCAGGCCGAGGCGTCCACCACGAGCAAGTACGGCGGCACAGGATTGGGGCTCGCGATCACCAAGCGGTTCAGCCAGATGATGGGCGGCGACGTGACGGTACGGAGCGAGTTGGGGAAGGGGTCGACGTTCACGGTCCGGCTCCCGGCGGCGGGCGCGGGAGGTGCATCGTGACCGACCGGGCCGCATCAGCTGGCGCGTTGCGATCCGCCCTGCTCGGCTTGAGCAACCGGATCGCCGAGGCCGCGGACGAGGACGACGTGTGCCAGAGCGTCGTGCAGAGCCTGCAGCACGAGGCGTTCGGCTTCGAAGGTGTAGGGCTGTACCTAGCCGGCGCCACCGCGTTCGAGCCGACCCTGCGGGCCCGGGCCGGCGATTTTCACCCCGGCGATGTGTCGCGCTCCGAGCTGAAGCTGCCGCTGCGGATCGATCAGAGCGCCATCGGCGAAGTCGTCGTCCAGCGGGCCGGCGGCCGCGCCTTCGAGCAGGGGGACCTGGAGATCCTCGCCGCGGCGGCCAACCAGGCCGGGATCGCCATCGGACGGACCCGCCTGCTGTCAGCGGAGCGCCAGCGGCTCGCGGAGCAGCGGGCCCTGCTGGATACGCTCGCAGACCTCTCCGGCAAACTCGAGCTGGACAAGCTGCTGCAGGCGGTGCTGGAGCGGGCCGTCGCTCTCCTGGACGTGACCGGCGGTGAGCTCGCGATCTTCGAAGAGCGCACGCAGCAGCTCGTCATCGTGGCCAGCCACAACATGGGGACGAACGCCGTGGGGACCCGCATGGCGCTCGGAGAGGGGGCCATGGGACACGTCGCCCGGACGCACGAGCCCCTGATCATCCCCCGCTACCAGGAGTGGCAGAGCCGCTCCGCGCAATACACCCGGAGCACGATCCAGACGGTGATGGCGGCGCCGCTGGTGATCGGAACGCGGCTGGTGGGCGCGATCGCCAGCGTGCATTCGGATCCCGCGCGCACCTTCGGACAGCGGGACCTGCGCTTGCTCAATCTGTTCGCCGCCCAGGCGGCCATCGCGATCGAAAACGCCCGGTTGTTCAGCGCCGAGCGCGAGCGTGCGGAAGAACAGGAGGCGGTGCTGGACACCATGCAGGACCTCTCCGGCGAGCTGGAGCTCGACAAGGTGTTGGAGCGGGTGCTGCAACGGGCCGTGGCCCTGCTGGGCGTGACCGGCGGTGAGCTGGCCACCTACGACGAGTCCCGGAAGGACCTCGTGATCGTCTCCAGCTACAACCTGGAAACGAACGCGGTCGGGACCCGCATGGCGCTGGGGGAGGGGGCGATGGGCCAGGTGGCCCAGTCGCACGAGCCGCTCATCATTCCGCGCTACCAGGAGTGGGCGAAACACTCGGCGAAGTACGAGCGCTCGAGCATCCAGTCGGTGATGGCGGCGCCGCTCTTGATCGGCAGCCGGCTGGTGGGGGCGATCGCCAGCGTGCACTCCGATCCGTCGCGCGAATTCGGGGAGGCGGACCTGCGGCGCCTGATGATGTTCGCGCCCCAGGCGGCGATCGCGATCGAGAACGCGCGGCTGTTTTCGGCGGAACAGCAGCATGTCGAGGTGCTGGTCCGCAACAACCCCGTCGCCATCGTCGACCTCGGCCTCGACAACACCATCACCTCCTGCAATCCGGCGTTCGAGCGGTTGTTCGGCTACCGCGAGGACGAGGTGAAGGGCCAGAACCTGGATCGCCTGGTCACGACGGAGGGAACGCTCGCCGAGGCGCTGTCCTATACGGAAAATGCGCTGCAGGGCGGCCAGGCCACCTCCGGCATCGGGCGGCGGCGCCGCAAGGACGGGTCGTTCGTGGACGTGGAGATCCTCACCATCCCGGTCACCGTGGGCGGCGAGCGAATGGGGATGATCGCGCTGTATCACGACATCACCGAGCTGCTCGAGGCGCGACGCGAGGCCGAGGCCGCCAACGAGACCAAGAGCCGGTTTCTGGCAAGTACCAGCCACGAGCTGCGCACCCCGCTCAACGCCATCATCGGATACAGCGAGATGCTCCAGGAGCAGGCCGAAGAGGAAGGGCATCCCGGCTACATCCCGGACCTGACCAAGATCCATTCGGCCGGCAAACACCTGCTCGCGGTGATCAACGACATCCTCGATCTCTCCAAGATCGAAGCCGGCAAAATGGAGCTGTACCTGGAGACCTTCGAGCTCCGCCCCGTGATCGACGATGTCGCGACGACAGTGCGGCCGCTGCTGGAGCAGCACGACAACCGGTTCGATCTGCAGGCCGCCGCCGACCTCGGCGCCATGCGCGCCGACGTCACACGGGTGCGCCAGGTGCTGCTGAACCTGCTGTCCAACGCGTCCAAGTTCACCGACCACGGGGTTATCACGCTGACGGTCGAGCGCCGTGCGGAGGAGATCGCGTTCCGGGTGAAGGACACCGGCATCGGCATGACCCCCGAGCAGCAGGGGAAGCTGTTTCAGGCGTTCGCCCAGGCCGATGTATCCACGGCGAGCAAGTACGGAGGGACCGGGCTGGGGCTGGTGATCAGCCGGCGATTCTGCGAAATGATGGGTGGCGACGTCACGGTAGCGAGTGCACCGGGGAAAGGATCGACGTTCACGGTGCGGCTCCCGATCAACGTGCGCGAGGCAGCGCCGGAAGTGGCCAGCTGGCCCGCGCCGGCCGGCGAGCCGGTCGGGACCGTGCTGGTGATCGACGACGACCCGGGCGTGCGCAACCTGCTGGGACGGTCGTTGAGCCGGGACGGATTCCGCGTCGAGACGGCGGCAGATGGCGCCACCGGCCTGCGGCTGGCCCAGGAGCTGCACCCGGACATCATCACCCTGGATGTCCTGATGCCGGACATGGACGGCTGGACCGTGTTGTCGGCGCTCAAGAGCGATCCGGAGCTGGCCGCCATCCCGGTAGTCATGCTGACGGTCGTCGACGAGAAGCCGATGGGGTTCGCTTTGGGTGTCGCGGAGTACCTGACCAAGCCCATCGACCGCGCGCGACTCGCGGCCGTGCTGCGGCGCTATGCCCCCGACGGCGCGGCCCGCACGGTCCTCATCGTGGAAGACGACGCCGCGGCGCGCCGCGTACTGCGGCAAGGGTTGAAGAAGGGCGGCTGGCGGGTCGTTGAGGCCGCGAATGGTCGTATCGCGCTGGAGCAGGTGGCCGCGCACTCGCCGGACCTCGTGCTGCTCGACCTGGTGATGCCCGAAATGGACGGCTTTGAGTTTTTGGAAGCGCTGCGGGAGCGCGGCGGTGCGCCGCGCATCCCGGTGGTGGTGATCACGGCGAAAGACCTGACGGACGAAGACCGCAAGCGCTTGAACGGGGGCGTCGAGCGGGTGGTGCACAAACGCGGTCACGGGCCGGAGGCGGTGCTGGCCGAAGTCCGCGATCTGGCGACCGGGCTGGCCGCGGAGAAAGGGGTCGGGTAATGGCGAAGATCCTGCTGGTTGAGGACAACGAGATGAACCGCGACATGCTCTCCCGCCGGTTGCAGCGGAAGGGCTACGAAGTGACCATGGCGGTGGACGGTCGCCAGGGGGTCGAGATGGCGCGCGCCGGGGGCTTCGACCTCATCCTTATGGACATGAGCCTGCCCGAGATCGACGGCTGGGAGGCGACCCGCCAGCTCCGGGCTGTTCCGGAGACCCGGACGGTGCCGATCATCGGCCTCACGGCCCACGCCATGGCCGGCGACCGGGAGAAAGCGCTCGAGGCCGGCTGCAACGATTACGACACCAAGCCGGTCGAGCTGCCGCGGCTGCTCGCGAAAATCGAAGCCCTGCTGGGCGGCGCGCGGTGAACCCGGAAGCACTCGCCGAGCTGCGGCACGACCTGCGCACGCCGCTCAATCACGTCATCGGCTACGCCGAGATGCTGCTGGAAGACGCCGCGGACGAAGCGTTGGCGGAGCGACGCGGGCCGTTGCAGCAGACCTTGACCGCCGCGCGGCAGGCGCTCGAGCTGATCAACGCGACGCTCGGCACCGCGCGCGCCGCCGGGGCCGGTGAGGTGTCGCGCCTGTACGATGATTTGCGCGAGCCACGCGACCGGATCGTCCAGGCGATCACCGGCCTCCTGTCGGCGTCCGACGGACGCGACCCCACGTTCAGCGCCGATCTCCAGAAGATCCTGACGGCGGCGGGGCGCCTGGTCCCGTCAGGAGCGGCGGGGTCCACCGCGCGCGCGGCCTCGCCGGCGGAGCCCGTGCCGAGTCCCACGCCGGAAGCGCCCGGGGGATCGCAAGCGCGGATCCTCGTCGTGGACGACGGCGCCGAAAACCGCGACGTGTTGCGCCGGCGGCTGGAGCGCTCGGGGCACGTGGTCGAGACGGCCGAGCACGGCCGCCGCGCGCTCGAGCTGTTGGCCGCACGGCCGTTCGATCTCGTGCTGCTCGACGTCCTCATGCCGGAGCTCGACGGGTTCGCCGTGCTCGAGGCGATCAAGGGGAACCCCAAGCTGCGCGACATCCCGGTCATCATGATCTCAGCACTGGACGAAATGCCGAGCATCGTGCGCTGCATCGAGCGCGGTGCCGAGGACTATTTGCATAAGCCGTTCGACCCGGTGCTGCTGCGGGCGCGCATCAACGCCTCGCTCGAGAAGAAAAGGCTGCGCGACCAGGAGGTCGAATACCTGGGCGAAGTGGGACGGGTCATCGAAGCGGCGACGGCCGTGGAGGCGGGCAACTACCGCCCCGGATCGCTGGCCCCCGTGGCGCGGCGGGCGGACGAGCTGGGCCGGCTGGCCCGGGTGTTCGACAGCATGGTGCTCCAAATGAAGGCGCGGGAAGAGCGGTTGCGGGACCAGGTGCGGGATCTGCGGGACGAGATCGCCTCGGCGCGGCGGGATTCCAAGGAGTTCGCCACCTCGGTCGACGGCGGCAACCTGCGCACCGGCGAGCGGTTCGCGCAGCGCTACGAGATCCTGGCGGAGCTGGGGCGCGGCGGCATGGGGACGGTGTACCGGGCGCGGGACCTGGAGCTGGAGGAGGAAGTCGCCATCAAGACGGTGCGGCCGGAGTTCACCACCGATGCGACGCTCCTGGGGCGGTTCAAGGACGAAATCCGCCTCGCGCGCCGGCTCTCCGATCAGAACATCGTCCGTACGCACGATTTCGGCGAGTGGTCGGGCGTGTACTTCTTGACGATGGAATACGTCGAAGGGATCACCGTGCGCGAGCTGCTCGACACGCGGGGACGGTTGGGCATCTCCTCGACGCTCGCGATCGCCACGCAGCTGGCGCACTCCCTGGCGGTGGCGCACGAGCACGGCGTCATCCACCGGGACATCAAGCCGCAGAACCTGCTGCTCGACGCGGCCGGCGTGCTCAAGGTGATGGATTTCGGCGTGGCGCGCCTGGCCGAGCGATCGACATCGGTCACGGAGGCCGGCCTCGTCATCGGCACGCCGGCCTACATGGCGCCGGAGCAGCTCATGGCCGAGAACGTCGACGCCCGCAGCGATCTGTACGCCGCAGGCGTCGTGCTGTACGAGTGTCTGACCGGCCAAGCTCCGTTCGAGGCTTCCACGGTGATTTCTCTCGTCGCGAAGCTCTTGTCCCAGGAGCCGCGGCCTCCCGCCGCCGTGAACCCGGAAATCCCGCCAGCCCTGTCAGCCCTGGTGCTGCAGCTCCTGGCGAAAAAGCCGGAAGATCGGGTGCAGACCGCGGCCGAGCTCGTGGAGCGACTCGCGCCGCTGGGGTGAGCGCTACCGATACCTCCACGCCGTCGTGTTCTCCCCCCTCGGCGCGTTCCTGATGATCTGCTGCGCCATCTCCTGCAGGAGCTGCGCCCGCGTCCCATGTTGCCACCCGTGCCCTTTCTCCGGTCTCCCGTAGTGGAAGGTGGCTTGGGCGTGCGGCGTTGACACTGAGTCCAGGAAGGCTTGGAGGTCGTACACGGCGAGATTGAGATAGAAATTGTCCATGTCGCCCACGTCGACATGGATCTTGCCCACGAGCGGCGGACCGATCTTCGCCCAATTCTGCGCGAGGTAGTAGCGCAGGTCGTAGCCATGATCTCGCATGTAAGTCGCGACGTCGTGATCGATGTGTCCGGTGTGCTTGTCCCAGAGGGGCTTGGGGTACCCGTCGTCGCCTACCGGGCCGTAGACGGCCTCCCACGCGTCGAGCTGATCGCCGGAACGGCCGTGACTTCCCAGCACTTCCTCCCACCGGCTGTACTGTCGCTCCGTGATCATCGGCTGGCCATCGTTGGCGCGCATCAGGATGCGCTCGGGGTGCCGCCACTCGGTGGAAGGCTGCAGGAAGAACCCGCCCGCGCTCGTGAACACGAAAGCGTTGGTGTCCGCGTACGCGTCCACCATGTCGTAGTGCCGAAAGTCCACTGGGTCCGGATAGAGTGTCCACGTCCCGCCGAAGAAATCCGGGTGGTAGACCTGCAGGGCGATCGACTCCCATCCGCCGGTCGAGCCGCCGGTGAGCACGCGCGCGTAGGACTTCGCGATGATGCGGAAGTGCGACTCGAGATACGGGATCAGCTCGGTCATGATCGCGTCGCCGTACGGGCCGTCGTTCACCGAGTTCACCGCGTACGAATCGTCGAAGTACGGTGTCGGGTGCTGGAACGTGACCGCGATCATGCGCGGGAAGTCGGCGGCGTTCCAAGCGCGGTACACCTCGGGTCTGGTCTCGAGGTTGTAGCCGCGCATCACCTCCTGTACCTGCTTGGGCCACGGGGTCGTGTCCTCGGTGAAACCCATCGGCGGCTCGAGCCCGAAGTGGCCCTGCTCGTACACGACGGGATACCGCACTGTGGGACGCGTGTCGTAGTCCTTCGGCAACAGCACGACCGCGCCGAGGTAGACGGGATGGCCCCAGAACCGTGTCAACAGTTCGCTCTGGATCTTGACGTGCTTTACCCATTTCGTGTCGGGTGGGGGCTCGATCGCGGGGATCACCTTGGTGAGCGAGAGCGAGACGTCGTATCCCGCGGCGGGATCGAGGTGAACCTTCGCGATCGCAGAGACCAGGTTGCCAGGGGAGGTGTTGAACTGCTGCCCCTCCCACTGGTCCCAGTGCACCCAGATCGTGTGCCCGTCGGCGCGATGCACCTCGGTATAGACGTTGAGCAACGCCTGGACGTAGTAGTCGCCGGCCGGGAGGTCTGTCAGGCGCGCAAACGGGTAGCCGAGCGTCGTGTCGCCGATCACCACCACGTCGGCGGGCTGCATCGCGTTTACGTCGGCGCCGAAGAGTGGCGTGCCGCGCCCGAACGGGTGTCCATGCAGCCGTGGCTCTGGCGTCGAGTCGTGACTGATGAAGACGAACGCGCGGCCGGTGATCGGGTCGGCGTGGGCCGAAGCGGGGAAGGAAATGGAGAACCGCGCCTGAGCGGACGCCGCAACGACGACTCCGAAGGTCAGGACGAGCATCAGCCGCAGGCTACGAGACACGTCGTGTCTTCCTCCGCATGAAGTCCATCAGGATGAACTGCCCCAAGGTCATCGTGTTCGTGAAGTAGGCTTTGCCGCGGCAGATGGCGCTTACGGTCTTCACGAAGTCCACCAGGCTGCGGTCCCGCGCCAGCATGAAGGTGTTGATCATGATCCCGGCGCGCCGGCACTCGGCCACTTCGCGGTAGGTGGCCTGAAGGATCTGCGGGTCGAGGCCCATGGAGTTCACGTAGATCCGTCCGTCGGGCAGCGTCAGCGCCGACGGCTTTCCGTCGGTGATCATGATGATCTGGCGCATGTCCTTGCGCTGAGCCAAAAGAATGCGGCGCGCCAGCTTCAGGCCCTCGGCGGTGTTGGTGTGATACGGTCCCACCTGCGCGTGCGCGAGCCGTGCCAGCGGAATCTCTTCGGCGGTGTCGTGGAACAACACCACGCGCAACGAGTCACCCGGGAACTGCGTGCGGATCAGGTGGGTCAGCGCGAGCGCGACCTTCTTGGCGGGCGTGAAGCGATCCTCGCCGTACAGGATCATCGAGTGCGAGCAGTCAAGCATCAGCACCGTGGCCGAAGACGAGCGGTACTCGGCCTGGTGTACACGCAGGTCTTCGTACTCCAGGTTGATCGGCACGCCGAGGCCTTCACGCTCGATCGCGGACGAGAGCGTCGCGTTGACGTCGAGGTTCAACGTGTCGCCGTACTCGTACGGCTTGCTCGCGGCCTCGGCCTCGATGCCCGTCGCCAGGTGCTCGGTGTCGTGCGCGCCGAAGCTCGACTTGCCGGTGCTGCCCAGCAGGTTCTTCAACGTCTTGTAGCCGAGGAAGTCGATCCCCTTCTCGGTGAGCGAGAACTGCACCTGCTGCGCCGCCTCACGCGCCACGCCGCCGGGGCCGAACATCGGCTGCTGCCCGCCCGGCATCTTGGGCGCCTCGGCGACGTTGAGATATCCCTCCTCCATGAGCCGCTGGACGATCTTGTCGAGCAGCTCCGCGAGCTGGCGCTCCAGATCGGCGTCGTGGTCGGCGTCCCCGGTCGAGTCACCGCGCAGCACCTTGAGCATCTCGGGGGTGAGCTGCCCCGAGTCCATCAGGGCCTGCAGGATCGCCTGGCGCAGCGAGTCCATGGAGCGGTCCGGCTCGTCGCTGCCGAACTCCCCCCAGAATGGATGCGAGAATGGCCCGCCCGCGAATCCCGACTGCAGCAGGAAGTCGGCCAGCTGGTCGAGCAATCCCTGGAGATTGATGGTGTCGGCCAGGCCGGGTAGGTATTTGGCGTAGGTCGTGGAGCGCATGCGTACTCGAATGTTGACGTCTCGTCAGGCTTCGCGCAACGCGGTTCCGGGCGGAGCCAGCCTTGTCTGGGTCAGCAGCCCAAGGTCATGGCGCCGAAGATGCTATTTTTCTTGCCATGACGGAAGCCGCGCGGCAGGTTGGTCTTGGAGCCCTCACCCACCGCAACTTCCGTCTCTTCTTTTTCGGGCAGGGCGTCTCGCTCATCGGCACCTGGATGCAATCGGTGGCCCAGGGCTGGCTCGTCCTGACGCTCACCAATTCCCCCTTCTTCGTCGGACTGGTCTCGGGGCTCGGCTCGCTCGGTGTACTGACGTTCACGCTGTACGCGGGCGTCGTCGCCGATCGTCGCGACAAGCGGCGCCTGATCGTGGTCACCCAGTCGCTCTCGATGGTGCTGGCGCTGGTCCTGGCGGCCCTCGTCTGGACCAAGGTCGTCACGGTGTGGCACGTGATGGCGCTGGCAAGCATGCTCGGCATTGTGAACGCCTTCGACATCCCCACACGGCAGTCGTTCCTGGTGGAGCTGGTGGGGAAGGAAGACCTGATGAACGGCATCGCGCTCAACTCCTCGATGTTCAACGCGGCGCGGGTGGTAGGGCCCGCGATCGCGGGGGCCCTGATCGGGGCCGTGGGCGTCGCCACATGCTTCTTCCTGAACGGGGTGAGCTACATCGCGGTGATCGGCGGGCTGCTCGCCATGCGCCTGCCGCCATTCGAGCCCCGGCCGGCCGCCGGATCGGTCTGGCTGGGACTGCGGCAGGTGATCGCGTTCCTGCGCAGCGACCGGCGGGTGGAGACGCTCGTGGTGCTGACGGCAATCCTCAGCGTGTTCGGCTTCCCTTTTCTCGTGATGATGCCCGTGTTCGCGCGTGACGTGCTTCACGTCCGCGCCGCGGGCTATGGGGCGCTCACGGCCGCGGTAGGCGGCGGGGCGATGCTCGGGGCGCTGGTGATCGCGGTGAACAGCCGGCGCATCGTGCGCCGCGGCCGATTGATGGCGTTGGGCGGGACGGCGTTCGGGCTGCTGGTGCTGTCGTTCGCGTGGTCGCGCAGCTTCGTCTTGTCGCTGGTCCTGCTGGCGCTCGCCGGGTGCGCCATGATCGTAAACAATGCCCTCACCAACACGATGCTGCAGATAAGCGTCCCCGACCATCTGCGCGGCCGCGTAATGGGGTTCTATTCCTTTGTGTTCGTGGGCCTGGCGCCGCTGGGGGCGTTCCAGGCCGGCGCGTTCGCGGAGCGCTTCGGCGCTCCCTGGGCGGTAGGTGTTGGCGGATTGGTCTGTGCGCTGGCGGTGGCGATCGCCACGTGGCGGGTCGCGGAGCTCCGAGACGCCTGAGTCAGGTCCAGCCGCGCCGCTTGGCTTCCGCCACGACTAGCGTCGCTGCCCCCTCGATTCCCACTCGCTCCGCGTTGATCACCAGATCGTAATTCGTCGGATCCTGGCGCGTCCGGTTGTAGTACGTCTTGGTGTATTGATCGCGTCGCCGATCTGTCTCCTCGAGCTCCTTCTCGACTTTCGCCGGATCCACGCCGAGCCGCTCGACGGCGAGTCGCAAGCGCCACGGTTTCGATCCCACGACGTACACGTGCAGCGCGTCGGGATGCAGTGCGAGAATCGCTTGCGCGCCGCGTCCCACCAGCACGACCCGACCTTCGGTCGCCGCTTCGTGAATGATGCGCTCGGTGATCCCGACGATGGCCTTCTCGTCGCGCTCCCTATCCGACACCGCGGATTCCGTGATGAAAAGCTCGGGGGATGCCGCGGCGAGGGTTCGGGCCAGCCGCTCGAGCAACCCCGGAGCGCGCTCTTCGCGTTGCGCCACCTCGGCCGGCGGCAACCCGGCTCGGCGCGCCACCGCGTCCACGAACTCGTTGTCGATGAGGGTCCAGCCGAGCGCCCGTGCCGCCAGCTCGGCGACCTGGGAGCCGCCCGACCCATACTGGCGGGTGATGGTGATGAGCGGCGGCGCCATCAGGGCTGCTGCTGCAGGTTCCTCCGCAGGTCGCCGATGTTGAGCAGCGGCAACCCGCCTTCGGTCGGCACGAAGATGATCAGGTTGCTCGAGTTGCGCATGTCGTGCAGCACTTCGATCCACTGCTTGGTGAGCGCCTCGGCCGTGAGCGTCTGATTGAGCAGCCGCTGCTGCTCGGCCTGCAGCCGCGCTACTTCCACCCGGTGCCGCTCGGTCTCGATCTGCTGCCCCTGCGCGATCTTGTTGTTGATCGCCTGCACGACCTGAGCCGGAGGCTGGAGATCGCGCAGGAAGAAGGCCGTGACCGTGGCGATGCGGAACGGGCCGCTGCCGCCGCGCGGCTGAGTAATGAGCGCCGAGTCGACCAGGGCTTCCATGGTGGTGGCGATGCGGGTGCGCTGCGCGATGTCGTTGATCGAAAACTGCACCATGCCGTCCCGCACGCCCTTGCGGACCGCGTTGCGCACGGCGCTGCGGATCTGATCTTCCTCCCCGAACTCCGTGAAGATGCGCGGGGCCTGCTGCGGGTCGATCTGCCAGCGTACCCCGGCGTCCACCGTCATCCCCATCTGCTCCGAGGAGAGCGCCGCGATTTCCTCCACCTGCTCGCCCGACGGCGGGTACTGCTCCTCACGCGTCGAATAGCGCTCCACCGACGACCATGGAGGCACGAGCCGGATGCCGGACAGGAGCGGCCCCGGGCTCACCGTGCCGAAGGCGTGCTGCACGCCCACTTCACCGGGGCCGATGACGACGATCATCGAAAAGGCCGCCAGCACGAGTCCCAGCACGGCAAAACCGAGCGACAGCGCGCGCAGCACGCCGCCGACCCGGCTGCCACCGGCACCTCCCGTGGCAGTGCGGGCAAAACGAAGCACGAAAGCGCCGAACAGCAGCAGGGCGCCGAACATGAGTTTGGACATGGTCGCTCCGGCTTACGTGAAGAGATTCGGTCCGGGACCCGGCTTTCCGTATCCGGGACCCTTCGGCTCCGCCCGGGCGCGGACGTACCCCAGCTCTTCGGAGCGGGAGATGCGGCGTTCGGCGACGAGCCCCTCAAGTATGAGCTCACAGGCTGCGACCATATGGGCGGGGTCCTTCTTCCCGGCCAGCCCCACGCGGTCCACGAGATCGAGCAGTCCGGGCACGACGCTGAACCCCTTGAGCAAGGTCTCGGACCGCTCGTCCGCAGCGATCTTGAGCGCGCCGCCTTCGTCGAACCAGTGGACGATGTCGTCCACGTTCGCCCCACCCACGCGCGCCTCGAAGGTGGCGCCGGCCGCCCGCTTGACCAGGTCCTTGGCGACCACATCGGCGCCCTGCAGCTCCCCTTCGTATTCGAGCTCCAGCTTGCCGGTCACGGCCGGCAACGCGGCGTACACGTCGGAGACGCGCGGCACGACCACCTTCTCCTTCGTCGCCAGGGCGCGCCGCTCGGCGTTGGAGACCACGTTTTCCAGCACGCTGATCGGCAGCCGCTGCGACACGCCGCTTTTCTTGTCCACGCGCTTGTCGGTGCGCGCCTCGAACGCGATCCGCTCCACGAGCTCCGCGATGAAATCCGGGATGTGGTGCGGCCGGCTGCCGCCGTCGCGCGTCAGCCACGCCTCCTGGGCGGTGATCGCGGCACCCAGCTCGACGGTGTGGGGGTAGTGGGTCTGGATCTCCGACCCGATGCGATCCTTGAGCGGCGTGATGATCTTGCCTCGGGCCGTGTAGTCCTCGGGGTTCGCGGTGAACACGAGCGCGACGTCCAGATTCAGGCGCACCGGGTAGCCTTTCAGCTGCACGTCGCCTTCCTGCATGATGTTGAACAGCCCGACCTGGATCTTGCCCGCGAGGTCGGGCAGCTCGTTGATCGCGAAGATGCCGCGGTTGGCCCGCGGCAACAGGCCGAAGTGCATCGTCAGCTCGTCGGAGAGGAGATGCCCGCCGCGCGCCGCCTTGATGGGGTCGACGTCGCCGATGATGTCGGCGATGGTGACGTCGGGGGTGGCGAGCTTTTCCACGAACCGCGCCTCGCGCGGCACCCAGGCGATGGGCGCCGCATCGCCGTGCTCGGCCACCAGCTCGCGGCCGTACTTGGAGATCGGCGCGAAGGGGTGGTCGTTGACCTCACTGCCGGCCAGGATCGGCATCTCCTCGTCCAGGAGATCGACGAGCGCTCGGACGATGCGGCTCTTCGCCTGTCCGCGCAGCCCGAGCAGAATGAAGCTGTGGCGCGACAGGATGGCGTTGGTGAGCTGCGGAACGACGGTGTGCTCGTAGCCGATGATCCCCGGAAACAGCGGTGAGCCGTTTTCGAGCAGGCAGATCAGGTTCTCCCGGAGCTCGCCGTGGACGGTCCGGTGGATGCGGGACGGCGCGGCCCATTCGGTCTGTTTCAGCTCGCGCACCGTCGCGGGTTTCAAGGGATGCATGGCCGGACGTTAACCCGCCGTCTCTCGGGGTGTAAAGAGCCGTGCGGCGGCGACGCCCCAGGCCTTGAGGTCGACGCCGGCGCGCCGGTCCCCACCCACCGTGAGCGCCTCACCGTTCATTTCCACGAGATTGACGCGACGCGCCAACTGGAATCGAACCGCGGAGGGCCACACTCCGATCGAGCGGGCGAGGCCGCGCACGTCGAGCAGCGTGAGGACCATGCCCTCGCCATCATCGGCCGGTTTCGCGCCGACCACGAGCACGCTGCGATCGGGAATGAACAGGGCCGAATCGCGGGCAATGAGCGGACCCGGTGTGGTGTTCACGTACGACGGACTCAGGTAGAGTGGATCGCACGCCGCCCATCCACGCCGCACCGGCTCGGCGGGATCGCCCGGGGCCAGGAGCGACAGCCGGTAGCGGAGCGTCAACGCGCCGTGCTGTCGTGCCGCGTAGTTCGTATGCCAGTAGTTGTTCGCGGCGTAGGAGAACAGCGTTCCGTCGGGCGCAATCGTGCGACGCCACGCCCCGCGGAACAGGTCGTTCAGGGTGAGGAGGGGCGCATCGGGGGCGCTCCACAGCACGCCGTCCATGCCCTCGTGGAGCCACACCCAGTGTGCATGGCAGTACCAGTCGCGACAGCTGCCGGGTTGCTGGTCCTGCTCCACCGTCATGCGGCCCAGCGGCACCTCGATCTCCACGGTCGGCCGCGTGAAGGCCAGCGGGAAGGCGACGTACACCGCCTCCTTCTCGAGGGTGGGCAGCTTGGTCAGGCGGTTCTCCACGTCGATCCAGGGCAGATCGTCGTACACGGTCACGCTCGAGCTGACCGATCCGCAGCCGCGCAGCGTGCGCGTGGCCTCGAGCCGCACACCGATGCCCGGGAGCGTGCGGCGCCGTGAGGCGACGCGCGTCGCGGTCGCAACGTCCAGCTCGGGCGCGGCCCGGAGGGTCTCGCGGTCCTCGGCCGTCCAGAGCGCGCTGCGGTCGCCCCCGGTGACGTGCAGCAACTGGTTCAGACCGGACCACGCGGATGGCTTGACGCGCTCCTTCCCGTCGGGCCCCGTCCAGGAGGCGATGGCCCCGGTGCCCGGATCGAGTCGCACGCGGAACCCTCCCGCGCTCGCCTCGAGCGCGTCGGGTTCGTCGACGGGCGGGGCCGCCGGACGCGGGGCTGCCTGCAGGGCGAGATAGCCCAGCGCCGGGACGTCGCGGAACAGGACGAGTGCGTCACCGTCTTCCAGATCGACCGCCGGGCACGTCTGCCCGTTGTAGCGCAGCGCCGTCCCGGCGCCACCGGGCACGCGCATGACGTCGGTACGAGGCCACGTGCCGGCGTTGAAGACGACGCGGCCCGGACCCGCGTCCGCGCCGCGGCCGATGCGCAGCAGCGCGTCCGCGATCTGGGACTGAGCGGCGGCTTCGGCGCCTTCCAGGAAGCGCCGCTTGTAGGCCCATTGCTCGATCGTTTGGCGCGCGTCGGGTGCCCGTACGCTCTCGGCGGCGCCCCAGGTGTGCTCGCCGAACAGCAACACATCACGCCACATGTGGCGGCGCTCTTCGGCCCGGGCGTCGATGCGTGCGGCGCGCGCGGCATCGGCGGGCTCCACCCGCTCGTCCCAGAGCGCCGCGACGTCGGCGGCGCGGGCCGCGAGCTGCGCGCCCCGAAATCGCGCCAGCTCCGCCGCGGTCGACGCGGCGCCGTCCTCCCAGTACGTGCCCGTGTCGCCGCGACGCACGGGGATGCGTGGCCCGTAGCGACGCTCGATCGTCTGAAAGAAGTCTTCGGCGCGACCGGGCACGATGCGCGGAAACGCGTAGCGGCGATTGAAATCCTCCATGCTCGCGATCAGCGTCTCATCCATCAGGGCATTGTCCCATTGGGCGCCGTACAGCAGGGCGAGGTCGTAGGGCCAGTCGGGCGATTGGAACACCGGGTTGGACAGGAGCCAGTCCGACAGCCGGCGGGCCATCTCGTCCGCCCCGCGGTCGAAGCCGAACCGCAACGCATCACCGTAGTGGTAATTGCGCCAATGCAGCACGCGACTGCCGTCCGGACCCTCCCACCAATAGAGCTGGGGGTAGGCGGTCCAGTCACCAACCAGCCGGTGCGCGTCCGCCTCGGGCCTCGGCAACAGGGGCAGGGCGCGCTCCGGATTGGGGCCGCTGACCAGGTAGCGCACGCCGCTCGCGGCCAGCGCCATGGGGAAGGTGAGCGGCTGCCCCGGCACATCCGTGATCTGGGCGGTGACGAATCCCAGTCCGCGCTCGCGCGCCAGGGCGCCGGCGGGCCAGACCATACGCGCCGACGTCTCGTGATCGAGCAACCCGGTCAAGAGGTTGGCGAACAGGGCGTGGAACCCGACCTTGCCGTCGCGGATCGCCTGCAGCAGTCGGTCGCCGTCCGCCGGCGCCCGGTTCTCGATGTAGGACAACACCTGCAGCGCGCACTCGGCGGTCCAGCGATAGTCGGGATGGGTGGCGAGACGGGCGAGGGCGGCGTCCAGGTTGCGACGATGCACTTCGAGACACCGCTCCTGCAGGTCGGTGTAGCCGACGTCGGTGTGATTCGAGGAGAGCCAGTACAACGTCCAGCGCCGCGGCGGCGTGAGTCGGACGCGTCGACGCGCGACCGATTTCTTGGCCACTTCGAGCTCGATTTGGACCTCGGTCGGCTCCGAAAGCGGGACCCAGACCTCGCCCTTCAGCGTCAGTCCGTCGCTCGTCGGCAGCAGCCCCGCGGTGCCGACGAGGGCCCCGCGACGGTCGGTGACGCGGGCGCGCGCGGCGGGCGCCGCGAGCCCCGCGACGGTGATCCGCACCAGATTGCGACGTCCATCGGGTTGCTGGTACAGGGCGCTCGGGCTGGCGACGATCACTGGATCCGTGGCGGCACCCGTGAGCGGCGACCGAGGTGAACGCGCGAGTGCCGCCGCACCGGCAGCGAGTCGTCCGAGGAACGTCCGGCGATCACTCATGTGGCCTTGACTCCCGGCCCACCCGCAATACCTTTTCCGGCCGTTCGGGGGGCCCGTCAACCGTTACCATAGTAAGGAGAAAGCATGAAGCGTCTCGTTTTCGCGCTGGCGTTGGTCGCCGTCGTAGGCGCGTGCAAGAAAGCCGAGCAGCAGCCGGCTAGTACGGCCGACAGCACCAAGGTGATGATGTCGGACTCGACCCACATGATGTCCGACAGCACGAAGATGATGGATACGACCAAGCACTAGGTCGCCTCGCATCAGGATGGACGAAGCCCGGGCCTCGACCCGGGCTTTTCGTTTGCCCGCATCCACCGCACCGCCCGGGCGATTCCTTCCCGCGTCGACACCGCCGGCGTCCAGCCGAGCTCGGCCCGCGCGCGCTCGCTCGAGTGCGGATTTTCCCCGGTAATGAAGGCCAGCGCTGCCCGCGCCAGCGTCGGCCCCGTCCAGAGCGCGATCGCGAAGCGCGCGACGCCCACCGGGAGCTGCACGAACCGCGCGCGCACGCCGCAGGCCTCCGCGATGGCCGCCAGAAACTCCCGCAACGTCAGCAACGGGGCGGCGTCGGTCGTCACGTTGAACGCGCGGAATCCCGTACACCTCGCATCGAGGGCGGCGATGATCGCCTGGGCTACGTTGCCCGCATACACGCACGAGAGATGGTTGGTACCGGGACCGATCACAGGGACGATCGGGGCCCGCACCGCGCGCGTCAGGCGCGGCGTGAAGAGACGGTCTCGCTCTCCGTAAATCACGTTGGGGCGGATCACGATCGCCGTGAGGCCGCCGCTTTCGGCGGCCGAGCGGACCAGCTCCTCCGCTTCCCGCTTGCTGCGCGCGTAGCCATCGCGAAGGGCGAGCGGCCGAAACGGGTAGTCCTCGGTGCGCCGCTCCTGCGCGGGACTGTAGTCGGCCGAGCCGCCGTAGACGGAGACCGAGGATACGTGCACCAGGCGCACCCCCGCCGCCCGGGCCGCGTCGATCGCGCACCGTGTCCCGGCGACGTTGACGGCATACGCCGCGGCGTTGGCTTCCGGATCCACGACTGCCGCCGCATGCACGATCCCCGCGATGCCCCCGGCGATGGCCCGCGACCACGTCCGTGGGTCGGCGACGTCTCCGATCACCGGCTCCGCCCCCAGGCCGCGCACGACCGGCGCGGCGGCGCCCCGGACCAGCGCCCGCACCGGAACGTCGCGGGCGCGCAGCGCCTCGATCACATGGCTACCGAGGAGACCGCTCCCACCGGTGACGAGAACGGTCATGCCGGATCCCAGCGCGGCAGGGCGAACGGGAGCGCCACGGCGCGGGCGCCGACACCACCCGCGCGCACTCGGGTACCCGGCCCGGCTTCGCGACGCAGCATGCCGAGGCCGATCCAGCGGCCGGAAGGCGAGGCCAGCGTACCGCCGTCGGGCAGCCACGCCACGCTCGACACCCGGCCGACTTCCCGATCCTCGCCGAACACCGGCATCGGGTCCGTGAGACCCGGCTCGGCGTCGAATTCGAGGCCCACGAGCTCACGGTTCGTGTGGCCCCGGAAGTGCAGGCGACTCACCGTTTCCTGTCCCGTGTAGCAGCCCTTCGTATACGAAACGCCGCCGATCGCGTCCAGGCGAACCTCCTGGGGGAGCGTGTGTTCGTCGACCTCCGCCGCCAGACCGGGCCATCCCGCCAGGATGCGCGCCAGCTCCAGCGCCGGCGGTTGGGCGGCCAGCGTACCCGCAGCGACGAGTCGTGCCACCAGACCGGTCACCGCCGCCTGTGGGGCGACGACCTGCAACACGAAGGGCGCGCCCTCGCCGGCCCGTCCGATCTCGCATGTCGCATCCTCGATCGTCGCGATCATGACCCGGCCAGGCACGGGCGGCGCCGGCAGGCGAGCCGCTTCGGCGATCGCCATCGCGTGCGCACCGGCGAGTCGAAGCACCGCGAAGTCGGCCGTGCGATTGGCCGTGCGGGCGAGACGCGGCGGCACGGTTCGGGTGAAGATGCCGAGCGCGTGCTCGCCTCCGGCAACGGGCGTCGTAAACCGCACCGTCGTGTCGTGGCGCCCGGCCCACCCGTCCACGACGATCATGCCCTTCGGCGTCAACAACGCGCCATACACGAACGCACCGTCGCCCGGTTTTTCGATGTCGTTGGTGAGCAGTCCCTGCAGGCAGCTCACGGCTCCCGCTCCTGTGAGCTCGAGCACCGCGGCCTCGGACCGCGCCACGAGGGCTCCCGCCCGCAGCGCCTGCACCACGGGGGCGGCCCAGGGACCCGGCGGCAGCCGGAGTAACGTCGTCATGGGGCCACCCGGGCGGATGGTTGCGTCGCGACCGTTTCGATCCACTCGGCGGCGAGGGGCCAACACTGCTCGTCCGCCCTCGGATCCAGCAACAGACCGCGATGATCGAGCGCGGGGCCCACGACAGCGAACGTTTTCGCGTCGCCTCCCACCTGATCGACGAGGGCGCGGCAGGCACGCGCGGGCGCGAATATCCGGTCGCCGGTTCCGGCGATCGACAAGCAGGGCGTGTGGATCCGGTTCAGGGCGGCCAGGTAGTCGAAGCCATCCGTCCCGATCCAGCTCCCGCGGAGGTTCCAGGACATCCACTCGGACAATACCAGGGCGGACTCGTCTTCGGAGCCCAGCCGTAGCGCGCGGGCGGGGAATCGCCCCATGGTCCGGCAGATCCCGATCGTGGTCGCGGCGAGCGCACGGCGCCACGGGTTCATCACCGGACCGGGGGTGCCGAGGGTGACGATGGCCGTGGGGCCCGTCCGGGGGTCGCGCGCCAGACAGGCCAGGCCGATCGCGCCGCCGCTCGAGTGTCCCACCCAGAGGCAGGACGCACCGCCCGACTCGCGCCGCACCTCGGCCAGGAACGCGGGCGCGTCCCGGCGGATCACGTCCTCGAAGTGCCATTGGAACGGCTGCGGCTCGCGTTCACTCGCTCCATGGTGACGAAAGTCGGCGAGCCACACGTCGTGACCGCGCTCCAGAAGGAAGCGCGCCATCCCGCTTCGCTTCGGGCCGCCGCGCAGCCACACGGTGTGGCTGGCGAACGCGCCGTGCGCCAGCAGCACGGGCAGCCGGTCTCCCTGCCGGACGGGATCGAGGCGATGCAAGGCGAGCGCGACGCCGTCCGACGCCCGCACCGTTCGGGTGATCATCCGTAGAGGCCGGCGGCGCGGTACGACAGATCCAGCAGCTCGACCGGGTGCCGCACCGACACGGCGGCGCGCGCCGCCAGCAGCCCGCCGCCGATCTGCATCACGCATCCGGGATTTCCGGTCGCCACGACGTCGGGCGGCGCCTCGAGCAGACGGGCGAGCTTCGGCGCGAGCACGTCGCGCGACAACGCCGGCTCGAGCAGCGTGTACAGCCCCGCGCTGCCGCAACACTGCGCCGAATCCGCTGTCTCGGTGAGATCGAGTCCCGGCACGGCGCGCAGGACGGTGAGCGGCGGCTCGATCACGCGCTGGGCATGGGCCAGGTGGCACGGCGCGTCATAGGCGACACGCACTGGGCGCCCGAACGGTGCCCCCGGCACCGGGCCGCGCTCGGCCAGCAATTCGGTCACGTCACGCACCCGGGCGGCGAACCGGGCACCGTCCGGATTCTCCAGGACGTGCCCATAGGCTTTGAGCTGGGCTCCGCACCCCGCGCTGTTGACGACGACGGCCTCGTCTCCGTCGCCGAACGCCGCCACGTTGGCACGCGCCAGCGATCGAGCGGTCTCCTGCATCCCGGCGTGTGCGTGTAGAGCACCGCAGCAGACCTGGGCCTCCACTTCGCGCACCTCGTACCCGTTGACTCCCAGCGTCCGAATCGTGGCATCGTGGACATGGGAGAAAAGCCCGTCCATCACGCAGCCGCGGAACAGCAGGGCGGCGGATGGGCGGATAATCGGATCGGCGGATGGTACGTCGCGCCGGGGCCTATCCGCCCAGCCGCCCATCCGCCCATCCGCCTTCGTCGCGGCCAGCATCCCCATCGCGAATCGCCACCGGCTCCAGCCGGCGATTCTCCTCGGCAGCCCCGTGGCCCGGAGCGCTCGCGCCAGGGCGTAGACGGCCCGTGACAGCTTCGGGGTCGTCATCGCGGACAGGGCGAGGCGGGCGAGCAGCGGGACTCCGCGATGGCGGGCGAGGCGCTCGCGCGCCGCTTCCAAGCCGAGGCCGTAGCCGACGCCCGACGGACACACGGGCTCGCAACCGCGGCAACCCAGGCAACGGTCCAGGTGCCAGGCCAGCGCGGGATCGCCCTCGTCCAGCTCGCCCCGCTCGAGCGCGCGCATCAGCTCGATGCGGCCGCGCGGCCCGTCGGCTTCGTCACCGGTGGCGAGGAAGGTGGGACAGGCCTGCAGGCAGAACCCGCAGTGCACGCATGGATCGAGGGCGGCGAAGCCCCCGCGAGCGCCCGCCGTCATTCCTCGGCGGCGATCGGCACGACGAGTGTGGACGCGGGATCGAACGTGCGTCGCAGCTCCCGCACCAAGGGGCCGATGCCTTCGCGATACGCCCCGAAGTGGCCCACCGTGCGGCGCAGGTTCCAGCTGGCGCGTTCGAGGGTGAGCGGAACTTCGCGTGCGGCCAGGGTACGGCGCAGATGGCGCAGCCGTTCGGCGGTGCTCTCGCCGCTCCAGCGGATCGCGCCGAGGCCGGGGCTGGCGGAGATCCACTCGTCCCCCAGCTGGTGCGCGAGCAGGTCGAGCAGGTCGTCGGTGGTGTCGGGGAGACCGCCCAGTCGCAGGGTCAGCGGGCGCATGGCGTGGGCCTCCGCGGCCCGTTGCCAGAAGGCGTGCGTCTGTTCCGCCGGCAGCGGAGCGAAGCGCCCGTCCGAGAGCGCGCGCACCGTGGCTTCCTCCGCCTCGACCTGCGCCGCGGAGCCGGCGCAGCGGACCGCGAGTACCCACCCGTCCCGCCGGGCGAGGGCGGGGGAGAGCAGCTCGTGCGCCGCCGGCGCCAGCCCGCGCTCGCGCACTTCGTCGCCCGCGCGGCTCAGGTCCTCACGCGTGCCCTCGAGCGTGAACGTGACGTCGGCGCGCGGCAGCGTACGCAGGCGCAGATGCGTGCGGACGACGACGCCGAACGCGCCGAACCCGCCGGCCTGAAGCCGGGTGAGGTCGTAGCCGGCGACGTTCTTTACCACGCGGCCACCGCTCGAGATCACGCGGCCGTCGCCGGTGACGACGGTGAGGCCGAGCAGGTGGTCGCGCACCGGCCCGAGACCCTGACGCAACGGGCCGGCGGTGCCGCACACGACGATGGAGCCGACCGATCGTCCGGCGAGTCCGGGGGGATCGAGCGCCACCCACACGCCGCGCTCGGCGAGTTGGTGGCGCAGGCGATCCCAGCCGACGCCCGCCTGAGCGGTCGCGACGAGGTCCTGCGGCTCGATGGATTCCACGGCATCGAGGCGCCGCGTGGTGAGCGCCAGATCGGCCGGTGCATCGGCCGGTTGCCAGCTCCCGGTGCCTTCGACGCGCACCTTCCATCCTTCCTCGGTCGCGGTGCGGAGCAGCAGCGCCACGGCCTCGGGGGTGGGGGGCGCGATGCGCGGGGCGACACCGGCGGCTCCCGAATCGAGCACCGCCTCGGCGCCCAGCAGCGCGCGAACCTTGTCCAGGAGGCCGTTCATGCCCGAGTCCAGCCGCTCCATTCCCGGCAGGCGTGCACCGGAACGACTTTGCCGGGATTCGCCCGCTCCAGCGGGTCGAATACGCGTCGCACCGCTCGCATGGCGGCGAGCGCATCCCCGTCAAAGATGAGCGGCATGTAACGGAGCTTGTCGAGTCCCACCCCGTGCTCACCGGTGATGGTGCCGCCCGCGGCGATGCAGGCATCCATGATCTCGGCGGAGGCAGCTTCGACCCGCCGTTTCAAGTCAGCGTCAGTGGCATCGAAGGAGATATTGGGGTGCAGATTGCCGTCGCCTGCGTGAAACACGTTGCTCACCACCAGACGGTAGCGGGCGGCGATGGCGCTGATCGCTTCCAGGACGTCGGGCAGGGAAGAGCGGGGGACGACGGCGTCCTGGACGACGAGGTCACGCGACAGCCGCCCCATCGCCCCGAACGCCTTTTTCCTGCCCTGCCACAGCCGCTCGCGGTCCTTGGGATCGGCGGCGGTCCGAACGGATCGGGCGCCTCGGTCCATGAGCAGGCTCGCCACGGCGCGGGTGTCCGCTTCGACGGCCCGCTCCACACCGCCATCCAGCTCCACCAGCAGCACGGCCGCGGCATCGCGCGGATATCCCGCTGCGTACACGGAGTCTTCGACGGCATTGATACAGGACCGGTCCATCATCTCGAGCGCGGCCGCGACAATCCCGCTCGCGATGATCGACGACACGGCCTCACCCGCCGCACGCAGGCTCATGAAATCCGCCAGCAACGTCCGGACGGCGGTGGGGGTGGGGGTGAGGCGAACCGTGATCCGTGTGGCCACGCCGAAGTTGCCCTCCGAGCCCACGAACAGCCCGACCAGGTCGGGTCCCCAGGGTTCGCCGCCCGGGCTGCCCAGCTCGACCACACGGCCGTCGGCGAGCACGACTTCAAGCGCCAGCACGTGGTTGCTGGTCACGCCGTACTTCAAGCAATGCGGCCCGCCCGCGTTTTCGGCGACGTTGCCGCCGATGGTGCAGGCCGTTTGACTGGAGGGGTCGGGCGCGTAGTGAAGGCCGTGGGACGCGACGGCCGCCGAGAGACGGACGTTGACGACGCCGGGCTCGACTACCGCTCGACGGTTGGCGGGATCGATCTCGAGGATGCGATTGAGCCGGGTGAGGGCGATGAGTACCGCGTCCGGGGCCGCGAGCGCGCCGCCCGACAGGCCGGTGCCGGCGCCGCGGGGCACGAACGGGACACCGGACTGCGCCAGCAGACGGATGACAGCGATCAGCTCGTCGCGCGTGCCCGGCAGCACGACGAGGCCGGGGAGCCGGCGATGCGTCGGGAGGCCGTCGCTCGCGTACGTGATCCGCTCGCTCGCGGCTCGACGCAAGTGCCGAGGTCCCACGATCGCTTCGAGGCCGCGAATCGGGAGCTCGCGGAGCATGGTCGAAAAGTAACAGGGGCCGGGAATCCGCTCCCGACCCCTGTTTCACACGCTGCGCGAGCGCGTGGCTACGCGGCGCGCCAGAAGCCTCTGAGCGCTCTCCCATCGGGCGACTCGCGCAGCTTCTCGAACGCGCGCTCGCGGATCTGGCGAATGCGCTCGCGGGTCACCCCCATCAGGGCGCCGATCTTCTCCAGCGTCATCGCCTCGCTGCCTTCCTCGAGGCCGTAATAGAGGTAGAGGATCTTCCGTTCCCGAGGCGTCAGGTACTTCTGGAAGATGCGGTCGATGAATTCCCGCATCAGTCGGCCGTCGGTGCGCTCCTCGATTTCGCCGCCCTCGATCCCGGCAAACCGCTCGCCCAGGGTGGCCGCGTCCTTGTCGGTGCGGTCCACTGGCGCGTCGAGCGACAGCTCGGCCGCCGTCATGCGACGGGCCGTGCGCACGTTCTCGACGGTGTCCTCAAGCGCCATGGCGATTTCGTTGTCGGTGGGCTCGCGTCCGAGCTCCTGCGAGAGATAGGTCTCGGTGCGGCTCATGCGAATCAGCTGGGAGTTCTGATTCAGGGGAATGCGGACGCTGCGTGTCTGCTCGGCCAGTGCTTTGAGGACCGCCTGGCGTACCCACCACACGGCATAGGAGATGAACTTCACGCCCTGGTCTGGATCGAACTTCTTGACCGCTTTGAGCAGCCCCTCGTTCCCGATCGCCACCAGCTCCGAGAGGTCGAGGCCGTGTCCTTGATACTTCTTCACGTAGGAGATCACGAACCGCAGATTCGCCGTGACCAGTCGCTCGGCCGCCTTCTCGTCGCCGCGTTGCACGCGTCGCGCGAGCCGCCGTTCCTCGGCGGGATCTTTGATCAGGGGGAGCTTTTGGATGTCCTGCAGGTACTGATCGAAGGCGCCGGAGGGGGTGGTCTTGAAGAACGACTTGGTTTTTCCAGTCGACGCACGGGCCATGCGCTGGACTCCCAAGTAGGCTGAAGCGTTCTTATCCGGAGACGGTACTGAAGACCGCCTAGAGCGACCTCAAAGCGCGCTGAATATAGGATACGCACGTATGCACGTGCAAATGTGTATAGTTTTCCACATCACAAATTCTTACTCTGCTTCACGAGTGCGATGTTTGTCCACTATCAACAATCGCTGTGGAAAGAGGTAGAGTGAAAACGGTGTTGGAAATCTGTTGAAAGCTCGGCAGGCCGTGGATAAGTCGTTCGGTCGCAACTGATTGTCACGGCGACCTGCGTGTAGTGAGGACACCGCGCAGCAGCGATTCCGCCACAGAGACCGTCCATCCTTCCCCGCTCCCCGCCATGCCGCCGATGTGATTTGGCAACGCCAGCCGCAGCGCTCCATCGCGCGATTTCTTGTCGTTACGCATGGCCGCAAGCAGAGCGTCCACGGTGACGGAATCGGGAAGCTCGAGCGGCAACGACAGCTGCGACAGCAATCGCGCCACGCGCGCAGCCATTCCGGGCTCGGCGATACCCGCCTGTTCGGCCAGCTGCGATTCCAGCGCCATGCCGATCGCCACGGCTTCCCCGTGCAAGAGGCTGTACCCGCTCGTGGCCTCGATCGCGTGGCCGATCGTATGACCGAAATTGAGGATGGCGCGTCTCCCCGTCTCGCGCTCATCCGCCGCCACCACTTCAGACTTGATCGCGACTGACCGTGTCACGATCCGCTCGAGCGTCCCGGGCTCGCCGGCCAGCGCCGCCTGGCCGTCGCGCTCCAGCACGGCGAAGTAATCCGCGTCGGCGACGACACCGTGTTTGACGGCCTCCGCCATTCCGCTGGCGAGCTGCGGTTGCGGCAAGGTGGCGAGCGTATCCAGGTCCGCCACGACCAATCGCGGCTGGTGGAACGCACCCAGCAGGTTCTTCCCCTGCGGGACATCGACGCCGGTCTTGCCCCCGATCGAGGAGTCGATCATGGCGAGCAGGCTCGTCGGGACCTGAACATAGGGAATGCCCCGCAGGTACGTCGCGGCCACGAACCCGGCCATGTCCCCCACCACCCCGCCGCCCAGCGCGATCAGGGCGCCATCGCGACCCACGTGCGTGTCGAGGAGCCGGTCCGACAACGCCGACCAGGTCTCGCGCGTCTTGTTCCATTCTCCGGCCGGGAACGTGAGCAGTGCGGCCGCCTGTCCCGCGTTCAGCAGCCCCGCGACCACGCGTTCGCCGTAGCGCGGGCCGACGTGCGAGTCGCTGATCACGGCGTAGCCGGCCGCCGGGCAGTGCTCGGCGAGAAGCGCAGGGAGCCGGGCCAGGAGCCCCCGATCGATCAGGATGTCGTAGGACGCATCCCCGCCGCCGTGCGCCGGCAACGGGACGCGGAGCTTCACCACGTGACGTCGCCGTGGCCCACATGGGCGTTCGCTGAGCGGGCCAGGACGAACAACAGATCGGAGAGGCGGTTCAAGTACTTCAGAATGGCGGCCGAAACGGACGCTTCTTGCGCGAGCGCTACGACGCTCCGCTCGGCGCGGCGGCACACGGTGCGGGCGAGGTGCAGCGCAGCGCCCTTGGGGGCCCCGCCGGGGAGAATGAAGTTCTTGAGTCGCGGCAGCGGGTCTTCGAGCCGGTCGATCGCCTTCTCCAGCTCGACCACATCCGCTTCGCCGATCGGGGGTCCGGCCAGGGCGCGCGCCAACCGCGCCGGGTCGGGCGTGGCCAGCTCGGCGCCGATCGTCAGCAGATCACGCTGAATCCGTTCGAACAGCTGGGCTTCGAACTCCGCCGGCGCCGCCGCGGCGGCGGCCCCGATCGCCGCGTTCGTCTCGTCCACGTCACCGTACGCGGCGACGCGACGGTGGTTCTTGGGGACGCGCTCGCCGCCGAACAGGCCGGTTTCGCCTCCATCTCCGGTCTTGGTGTAGATCCTCACGAGGGCCTCCCCCGGCTCCCGGATTCCCATTACGTTCGGCCCCATGCAGGACCTCAAAGATATCACCATCATCGGCGCCGGCCCCACCGGGTTGTTCGGTGCGTTCTACGCCGGGATGCGCGGCGCCTCCTGCCGGCTGATCGACAACCTGGACCAGGTCGGCGGGCAGCTCACCGCGCTCTACCCGGAGAAGTACATCTTCGACGTCGCCGGCTTTCCCAAGATCCTCTCCAAGGATCTGGTGAAGGGCATGGCGGAGCAGGCGCTGCAGTTCAAGGCCCCGCTGCACTTGGGGGAGAAGGTGACCGCCTTACGGACCGACGGCCACGTCGGAGCGCCGAGCTTCGTCGTGGTCACCGATCGTGATGAATACCCGTCCCGCACCGTGCTCATCGCGGGAGGCATCGGTGCGTTCACGCCGCGCAAGCTGCCGCTCAAAGACGCCCACCGCTGGTTGGGTCACGGGCTGTACGATCGCGTGCTTGACCCGCAGGTGTTCCGCGGCAAGCGGATCCTGATCGTGGGCGGCGGCGACTCCGCCTTCGACTGGGCGGTGAACCTCCAGGGGATCGCGGCGTCGATCCTCATGATCCACCGGCGCGACGGGTTCCGCGCGCATCACGCCACGGTACAACAGGTCCATGAGTTGAGCGCCGCAGGCAAGATGGAGCTGCGCACGTTCTGGGAGCTGCGGGCCATCGGGGGAGATGCGGCGATCGCCTCGGTCACGATCTTCAACAACAAGACGAAGCAAGAAGAAACGCTGCCGATGGACTGCGTGATTCCCCAGCTCGGGTTCGTCTCGTCCCTGGGCGCCATCGCCGAATGGGGCCTCGACATCGAGAAGGGGGAGATCAAGGTCACGCAGATGATGGAAACGAACCGACCCGGGATTTTCGCGGCGGGGGACATCACGACCTACCCTGGGAAACTGAAGCTCATCGCCACTGGCGTCGCCGAGGCGTGCATCGCGGTCAACCACGCGGTCCACTTCATCAACCCCGCGGCGAAGATCGAGCCGGGGCATTCGAGCAACATGGCGTTATTTGGGCAGAAAGACGACTAGAGACGCTCATCTTGTCATTCCTATTTGAACCACCACCGAGTCAATTTGCGCCAGCATCTGCCGCCCCGGAATCGCATGGGCGTTGGCCTCGATGCTGAAGATCACCACATGCCCGTCGGGCCGTTCGATGTACCCCGACAACGTGTTGACCCGGTCGATGCTGCCAGATTTGGCGAGCACATGTCCCTCGATCGGTGTGCCGACGAAGCGACGCCGCAACGAGCCTACCTGGCCGGCGCGGGGGAGGGCGGCGAGGAATGGGCCGCGCTTGGGATGGCGATACATGTAGGCGAGCAGCTGCGCGAAGGCGTACGGTGAGACAAGGTTCCCAGCCGCCTCCCCCGAAGCGTCCTCGAGCGCAAACGCAGTCGAATCGATCCCCACCGAATCGATGAGAAAGCGGCGCTCGACCTCGAGGCCCGCCTCCCACGACCCGTTCCCACGGAACTCCCGTCCCAGGATCTTCACCAGCATTTCGGCGAACAAGTTCTGGCTCGTATTGAGAATCGGGAACACGATATCGCCGACCGGTCGGCCGAAATACTCGAGGAGCGGTGAACCACAGCAGCGGACGGCGCGGGTGGCGAGCGAATCGGTCGTGCCGATCGCTCCGCCTTCCACCGTGATGCCAAGCCGCATGAGCGAAACGGCGAGCGCCCGGGCCGCGTAGCGGTTGGGATCGGGGAGGGCAAAGCTCTCGACCCATGGTTTGCGGCCCAACGCCGCGGTCCCTTCGGCCCAGATGTCCATGGTGCCGGGCGCGCGGTAGAAGTTGTCCCCGATCGTCGAGCCGCCATCGGCGGGTCCGGTGCGGGCGCGATTCTCGAACGAGAACATGCCCAGCTCCGGCGTCCAGGTGATCGTCGGGGGCCGGCCCACCGTCTCCGCCGGCGTGATGCGGAAGTCGACGCTGTTGTCGTTGAAGCCGAGGCCGGAAACCGGCGCCGCGTACCACCAGTTGAGATCGAACAGGTTCCAGGCGGGGTGCACGAGCGCCGTCTCGAAGTACGATCCGTCGCCCACGACCTTCCCGGTGACGCGCCGCACGCCTCGGGCCACGAGCGAATCGGCGATGGCATTGATCGCCGCGAACGAGGAATCGCAGGCGCCCGGGGCGAGGGTGTCCACGCCGTAGCACCGCTTGGACCACGTCGGGTCGCCGCGGCCGTACAGCACCAGGTCGCCGTCCACGATCCCGTCGCGCAGCGTGCCGTTCACGTAGACGCTGGTGCGTACCCGGTACTCCGGGGGAAGCAGCGCCGTGGCGACGGCGGAGACCACCAGCTTGGTGTTGCTGGCGGGGACGAACAGCCGGTCCGCATTGCGCTGGTACAGCGTGCGTCCGCGATCGTCTACGACGGAGACGCCCCAGGTCACCCGGTGGAACGGCGGCTGGTCGAGCAGCGCGTCGAGCCTACGGCCGAGCGAGCCGTGACGGGAGGGGGTGGGCAGCGCCTGCGCCGGGGCCAGCGTGGCGAAAGCGGCGCTAATCGTAAGCGATGCGAGGATCGGCTTTCGCATACAACAGGTCCGCGATGAGGTTGACGAGGACGAACACGACCGACATGAACAGAATACCGCCTTCGATCGCCGGCAGATCGCGCTTCTCGATTGCCGTCAGCACGTAACGGCCCAGGCCGGGCCACGCGAATATCGATTCGGTGAGCAGGCTGCCGGTGAGGTAGCTCCCGGTGTCGAGCGCCAGCACGGTGATCACGGGGATCATGGCGTTGCGCAGCGCGTGACGCAGCCACACCGTCCGATCGGGGAGCCCCTTGGCGCGGGCGGTCCGGATGTAGTCGCTGGCCAGCGCTTCCCGCATTGCGCCGCGGGTCATCCGGGCCAACACCGCCACCGAGCGCATGCCGAGCGTCGCGGCCGGTAGGATCAGCGCGGCCAGACTTCCGGTGCCCGAGGCCGGCAGCCACCGCAGCGTGACTGCAAACAGCAGGATGAGCAGCAGCCCCACCCAGTACACGGGGAAGGACACTCCCAGGTACGACAGTATCATGGCCGAGCGATCGGCCCAGCCGCCGGGCCGGACCGCCGCCACAACGCCCAGCGTCAGGCCGGTCAGCGCCGCGAAGCTCATCGCGGCCAGCGCCAGCTGGGCCGTCTTCGGGAAGCGCTCCATCAGGTCCTGGGTGATCGAACGGCGCGTAATGTAGGAGCGCCCCAGATCGCCCCGCAGCACGCCCCCCACGTAGTGCCCGAATCGCACCGGCAGCGGGTCGTCGAGATGCAGCTCGGCGCGCAGACGGGCGATCGTCACCGAATCGGCGCGTTCTCCTACCATCTCCTGGACCGGGTCACCCGGCGCCACTTCCAGCAGCAGGAATGCCGCGGCCAGCACGCCCAGCAGGGTGGGGATCACCAGCAGCAAGCGGCGTCCTACGAATCCGGTCATGGCACCCGGTGCGCCTGAGTCCAGCGCTGCCCGTTGAAGATCACCGGGAGCTCCCACCCGGTGATGGTCGGCGCGACCGCCCAGAGATCGACCGGGAACCACAGATACAGCCAGGGGGCGGCCTGGTACACCCGGTCGTCGATGCGGCGGTACAGCGCCGTCCGCGCCGCCTCGTCCTGCGTCCGGCGCGCCGCGAGGATCAGCGAATCAATGACGGGGTCGGCGTAGAACGCGTAGTTGCCGCCGCGCCCGGCTGAGGCGCTGTGAAACAGCGGAAAGAGGAAGTTGTCGCCGTCGGGATAGTCCGCCCACCAGTCGAGCACGGCCATGTCGGCATTCCCGGCGCGCGCCGCCACACGCTGGCTCGAGGCGTCGCGCTCGATGATCTCGACCGTGATGCCCACCTGGGCCAGGTCGGCCTGGATCGCCTGGGCGACCCGGCCCAGCGTCACGTTGTCCGCCGTGCGCCACAGCTGGACCGAGAATCCGCCGGGGTATCCGGCGGCCCGGAGCAGCTGCCGCGCCTTCACGGTGTCGTAGGCGAACGCCGTGCGCGCCGTGTCCCCGCCCGGGAGGCTGGGAGGAATGGCGCCGCGGGCGAGAATGCCGCGGCCGCCCCAGACGGTGGCCAGGATCTGCGGCACGTTCACCGCATGGTTGATCGCCTGCCGTATGCGGACGTCCTTCAGCGGACCGCGTCGATTGTTGAGGGCCACGTAGGTGACCCGCAGCGCGGGTTTCTCCTGGAGCCAGGCAGGGTGTCGTTGGCGCCATTGCGCCGTCTCCCCGAACGGCACTTCGACGACGTGGAGCCTTCCGGCCTCGAACTCGGCGGCCCGCACCAGCTGGTCCGGGATGAGCCGGACGGTGAGCGAATCAGACCGCGCTGCCCCGTCCCAATACTCGGCATTCCTGGCGAACTGCAGCGCGTCGTCGTGAGCCCAGCTGACGAACCGCCACGGCCCGGTCCCGTTGGGATGCACGTTGAGATCGCCCGGCGCGGCCGGCGCGATGGACGCCACGGGCATCGCCAGGAACTTGGGGAACACCGCGAGCGGCTCGGCGAGAGTCAGTACCACGGACGAATCGTCCAGCAACGCGATGCCGCGGACGCCGGACGACGTGCCGGCGGCGTACTCCGGCGCTCCGTCGATGGGCAGCAGGGGCCAGGCGCGGCCGCCCGTGGTCCGGGGGTCCAAGACCCGGAGGAAACTCTGACGCACCGCCGCTCCGGTGAGGGGTGATCCATCGTGGAACTTCACCCCGGGCCGCAGGTGAAACACATAGCGCAGCCCGCTCGCATCCACGCTCCACCGATCGGCGAGCCCGGCCTGGAGCGCGCCGTCCGGGCTGAAGCGGGTCAGGCCATCGTAGAGGTAGGTGATCATCTCGCCGGTCGGGACGTCCGTGGACAGGGCGGGGTCGAGGGAGCGCGGGTCGTAGCTCTCGTAGTAGACGAGCGGTGCGGTTGCCGCATCGGAGTGTCCATCGCAGGCGGCGCCCATGAGGACCGCAGCCAGCGAAAACAGCCGGAAACGAGGCATCAAGCTCGGTGTCGAAAAGGTTGACAGTCGGGGTGGTGGCCGGCCAACATACGAGGCTCGTCATACACCGTCAATTGATGCGCGTCGCCCCTCTCCTCGCCATCGCGAGCCTGTGCCTGGCCGCGGTCCGCCCGCTCGTCGCTCAGCAGGAGCCGACGACGCGGGTGGTCCGCGGACTCTCGTTCGCCGGCAACCGCGCCATCGACGACTACACGTTGAGCACGGTCATCGCCACGTCGAAATCGAGCTTCTTCGCGACGGCCTGGTGGGTCCGATGGGTCGGACTCGGGGAAAAGCGCGAATTCGATGAGCTGGAATTCCGCCGCGACGTGGTGCGGCTGATTCTGTTCTATCGGCAGAGCGGGTTCATGAGCGTGGTGGTCGATACCGCGGTGCGTCGCACGCCGCGCGATGTCTTCGTCACCTTCCGGATCTACGAGGGTGAGCCGATCCGGGTCAAGCAGCTCACGATCGACGGCATCGCCGGAATCGTGGATGAGATCCGCGTCCGCCGGGCGATGCCACTCAAGGTGGGAGACCCCTTCAACCGGTTCCTGTTTCAGGCCTCGGCCGATACGCTCGCCGCCTGGCTCCGCAACCGCGCGCATCCCTACGTGCAGGTCTTGCGCAATTTCGATTCGGATGCCGGCGCCTTCGCGGCCGACGTTCGGTTCGAAGCCGTCCCGGGGCCGCGCGTCCTCGTGGGGGAGATCGACGTGCGGGGGGTCGAGCGCGTGGATACGACCACAGTGCTGCGCACGATCTCGATTCACCCGGGGGAGCCGTACCGCGAGGACCTGCTCTTCCAGAGTCAGCGCGACCTTTACAGCACGGGCACGTTCCGCTCGGCGGTGGTCGCGCTCGCCGACAGCCTCCCGCCGCCCACCGGGGACGGGGCGGCACGGATCGTGGTGCGCGTGGCTGAAGGTCCGCGGCATCGGGTGCGTTTCGGCGGCGGCTACGGCACCCTGGATTGCTTCCGCGCCCAGACGGGGTGGTCGGCGTTCGGCCTCCTCGGGGACGCGCGGGTGCTGGATGTGAGTGCCCGTGTGTCGAAACTGGGGGTCGGGTGGCCCCTGAACGGCGGGTTGGACCGGAATCTGTGCCACCCGCTCCACGACGATCCGCAGTCGGACACGGTGAACTACAACGTTGGACTGACCCTGTTCCAGCAGGCGTTTTTCTCGCCCCGCCATACGGCGAGTCTCGGCGTGTTCGCCGAGCGGCGCTCCGAATTCAAGACCTATACCCGGACGCAGATCGGCTCGAACTTCGGGGTCATCTTCAACGCGCGGCGGCGCGTGCCGGTAGGCGTGGCCTACGGCATTGCGGTGGGTCGCACCGATGCGGATCCGGCGGTGTTCTGCAGCGTCTTCAACGTGTGCGATCTCGCGACCCAGTCGACGCTTCAGACCCAGCGCCGGTTCGCCTCGCTGACGGTTACCGCCGGCGAGCGCACCGAGGACTTCGCGCTCGATCCAACGTCCGGCGGGCATATCGGGATGACGCTGCTGCATTCCTCCCGCCTGTTGGGCTCGGACCCGGTGTACGAATTCAACCGGGGCGAGCTGCAGATCGCCCGCTACATCCCGTTCGGCCGTCGCGGCGTGTTTGCCTTGCGCCTTCATGCAGGCGCCCTGTTGCCAGCCCGGCTGAAGCTTCAGGGGCAGAGCGTGAAGTTCGTTCCCCCGGAGCAGCGTTTCTATGCCGGGGGGCCGAACTCGGTGCGTGGGTACGGGGCCAACGAGCTGGGACCAAGGGTGTACGTGATCACCGACAGTAGTTATGACACGACCTTTGCCGCCCGAACCGGGGACACGATCTACACCAAGGGGTTTCGTACCGTCGCCACCGGAGGAAACTCGATCCTGCTCGCTAATGTGGAACTGCGCGTTCCCGCCCCGATTCTTCCGGACCGGCTCCGGCTCGGAGTATTTGTCGATGTCGGCCAGGTCTACGAGCGCCAGACGGAGGTGTATTCGTTCCGCAACGTCCGGGTAACCCCCGGAGTCGGCCTGCGGGTGACCACGCCGCTCGGGCCCGTGCGGATGGACGTCGCGTATAACGGCTACGATCTGGAGCCGGGGACGCTGCTGTTTCAGACCGAGAGCTCACTGACGACCTTTCGGCGCAGCTACCAGCGGCACCGCCCGGCTTCCTTCTGGCAGCGGCTGGTGCTCCAGTTCGCCATCGGGCAGGCGTTCTGATGGTGCGGCGCTCGCTCGGGGCGGTGTTGTGGACGCTGGTCGGTGTGCTGGCTTGCTTCCTGGGCGCGTTGTCCGCTTTGGTGGGAACGGGGACCGGCCGGCGGCTACTGGCCCGCACCGTGCGCGTGGCGCTGGAAGGCGCTCTGGCCGGGCGAGTGGAGATCGGTGGGGCTTCGGGGACCCTGCTCACCGGCATTGCGTTGACGGACGTCAAGCTGTACGACCTCGACACCACGCTGGTCGCATGGCTGCCGCGCGCCGAGCTCGATTACAACCTGCTCGATTTCGCGGCCGGGCGCGTCGTGTTTCAGGGCGTGCGACTGCAACAGCCGTACGTGAACCTGGTCCAGCACCGGAACGGGCGCCTCAATTTCGAGGAGCTGCTCCACCTGGGAGAGCCGTCTCCGCCGCGTCGAGGTCCTAAGCCGCTGGTGGTGCTTCGCGCCGTGCGCATCGAGGACGGCGAGCTGATCCTGCGCCTCCAGGCCCGACCCAGCCCGGATGACTCCCTGTACGAAATCGACGCGTTTGGCGACGATGGCCGCCGGCGGGTGCGGCGCTTCGTTCACGTCGGCGCCCGATTCAACTCGGTGCGGATCTCCGCTCCCGGACAGACCGGGATCCGGGTGGACGTGGAGTCGCTGGCGACCCGGGTCAGCGATCCGCCCGTCGATCTGCGGGACGCGCGCGGCCGGGTCACCATCGACGGGGACTCGCTCGACGCCGATCTGTCGCTCGTAGGTCTGCCCGCTTCCCAGTTCTCGCTCCGCGGCCGGCTGGCCTGGCCGCGGAGCACACTGTTGTACGACCTTGCCATCGGCGCCGATTCGGTGACGATCTCCGATGCGCGGTTCATCGACCGCCGGTTTCCCGAGGGCGCCGTGTTGCGAGGATCGTTGGCGGTGCGTTCGCACGGCGATCGTTTGCTCGAGGTACGGCTCGACACGCTCGATCTTGGCTATCACGGCGGGCGTGCGAACGGCCGGGCCACGATGATGATCGCGGCGGACTCGGGACTGGTTGCTGTACGGGACGTCGCGGTGACGTCCCAGGACCTCGATCTGGCATTGCCGCGTCTCTTCCTCGATACGTTGCCGTTCTACGGCCATCTGACCGGCCGGACCATCGCCGATGGGACGCTGGGGGCGCTCACCCTCGACGCCGATTGGCGGTTCCGCGACTCGCTGGCACAGGGGCAGCCGGAGAATCTCGTGCGCGGTCGCGGGCAAGTGGATCTGCTGGCGCCGGCCGGCATCACGTTCTCCCCCTTCACGGTGGACACGGCGGCGCTGGATTTCGGCACCATCGCACGACTCGTGCCCACGGGCGGTCTGCACGGGACGCTCGAGGCGGCCGGCACGCTCGCCGGACCGCTCGCCGACATCCGGTTCGCGGGCACGCTACGACACCGGGATGGAGCCCGTCCGGCGAGCGTGCTGCGTGGCAACTTCGCCGTGGACTCCCGCGGCGATACCCTTTCGCTCGACGTCGACGCCAAAGTGGACACGCTCTCGCTCGACGGACTGACGCAGCGCCCGGGGGGCTCGCGGCTCACGGGATCCGTGACGGGCACGGCGCGACTCGTGGGGAGCCTCGACTCCCTCACGACACACATCGCCCTCGCCCGCCTCGGGGGTGGGGGCGCGGTGAAGGCCGACGGTGCGCTGGCTCTCCTGTCGGATCGGCTGGGCGCGCGCGCTCTCTCCCTCGAGGGCAGCCAGCTGTCGCTCGACCGGTGGATCGCCGGTGCGCCCCCTTCGTCGCTCACCTTCTCGGCGTCCGGCGCGCTCGTGGCTGACACGACGGGGGCGGCGCCGGTGGGTGAGCTCATGGTCCGGCTGGCGCCGTCGAGGCTCGCCGGAACGGAGCTCGACAGCGGCGCTGTGCACGTCCGGTTCTCGGACGGCCGTGTGCGGCTGGACACGGTGTGGCTGCGTCAGCCGGGACTCATCACCGAGGGCGCCGGCGACCTGGGTTGGCGCCGGCCGGTGCGTGGGGAGACGTTCGTCACGTTCGACGCGGACAGTTTGAGCCGGCTCGACTCGCTGGTGGCGTGGCTGGAAGGGAGCTGGAGGGACACGCTCCGTGCGGTGCTCGAAAACGGGGCCGGGCAAGTACACCTCAGAGTTGCCGGCGCCCTCGACTCGCTCGCCATCGGCGGTCTGGGTCATGTACAGCGCCTGGCGATCGGGGACTGGCGTGTGCCGGCCGCCGAGCTGCGGGGTCAGTTCGAGCCGGGTCCCGTCCCCTTGATCTGGCTCGACGCGACCGCCGATTCGATCGCGAGCGGATCGCTCGGCTTCGGTGCGGCGGCGGGGGCCGTGAAGGGGCGGGTCGATTCGTTGACGTGGCGTGCCCGCTCGCGTATCGGCGAGCTGGGCGGGGTCGCCGCGTTTGGCCGGTTCGCCCGCGATTCCGCCGGCGCGCGGTCCCTCGCCGTCGATTCGCTGGGCGTGGCCATCCCCGGTGGTGTGTGGGTGCTCGAGGCACCCAGCAACATCGTCGTCGCGGACAGCGCCATCATCGTGCGCCGGCTCGTCTTGCAGCGCGTGAACGGACCGGGGCGCTTCGAGCTGGATGGCTCCATCCCGACCCTGGGCAGGGGAGACGCACGGCTGCACGTCGAGGGCCTGCCGCTGGCCGGCGTTTACGCGCTGGCGCAGCGCGACACAACGGGTGCGGGCGGGACCGTCGTCGCGGACGTGTCGCTGTCGGGCACGCGGCGCGATCCCGTGTACCGGGGGCAGTTCGCCGTGGTGCCCACCGACACGGCCATCGGCGTGTCGCTGGACGGCCACGTCGCCTACGCCGCGCGGCGGCTCGACGGCGCAGCGCAGCTGCGCGTGGCGGGTCGTGAGGTGCTGGCGGTGACGGCCCATCTGCCGCTGAACCTGGCGCTCGTGTCGGTGTCGCGCCGGCAGGAGACCGACACGCTTGCCATCGGCGCGCGGGCTGACGGCGTCGATCTCTCGGCGCTCGAAGCACTCACCTCGGCGCTGCGCGACGTGCGCGGGCGCCTCACCGCCGATGTGGGCGTGCGCGGCACGTGGAACCAGCCCCAGCTGCGCGGCGTGCTGCAGGTCGATTCGGGCGCCGTGAGCATCCCGGCGCTGAACGTGCGCTGGCAGGATATCGTCGGCCGCCTGCGGCTCGGAGGCGATACCGTCCACGTTGACTCGCTCATCATCGGGAGTGACCGTGGGCAAGCGGATGTGTCCGGCTCGGTCCAGCTCGAGCGTCTCACCCATCCGGTGCTGGCGCTGAACGTCACCGCGCGCGACTTCAAAGCGCTTGAGGTGCGCGGCGACCTGAGCGTGACCGCCAACGCCCTCCTGTCCCTGCGCGGGCCCTTGTACGGCGCCACGCTGTCGGGCTCCGGCACGGTGACCAACGGCGTGCTGTACTTCGCGGATCTGGTGGAGAAGCGCATCATCGACCTGGACGCGCCGGATCCCGCGCTGGCGGCGCTGATCGATACCTCGCTCGCCGCCGTGATCGAGCGGCAGGGGTTGGGTCCGGGGTTTCACAGCCTGTTTCTCGACAGCCTCTCCATCCAGGGACTGCAGCTCACGATGGGCAGCAGCGTCTGGCTGCGGTCCAACGAAGCCAACATCCAGCTCTCGGGTCGCATGACCGTGAACAAGGTGCGCCGCAACTACCTGTTGACCGGCACCCTGTTGGCGCCGCGCGGCACCTATCGGCTGAAAGTCGGTCCGGTGACGCGCGAATTCGTCGTCACGCAGGGGACGGTGCGGTATTTCGGCACGCCGGACCTGGACGCCGGGCTCGACATCGAAGCGCAGCACGTCGTGCGTCCGGTGCCGACACCCGGAGGCCGTGGGTCGACGGAGGACATCCCGGTCATCGCGCGTATCGGCGGCACGCTGTACGTCCCGAAGCTGACGCTCAGCGTCAAGGACCGGGACATGCCGCAAACGGACATCATCTCGTACCTGATGTTCGGGCAGCCGAGTGCCGACATCACCGGCGGCCCGGCGGGTGTGGGCGCCAACCGCTCGGCGCTGCTCTCGAGCACCGTGTCGGGCATCATCAGCGGCGCCATCTCGGGCGAGCTGGAGCGAACCGCCGTGTCGGATCTCGGGATCCCGCTCGATTACGTCGAAATCCGGCCGGGCGATCCGGGGAATCCGCTGCAGGGCGCGAGCTTCGCCGCCGGATGGCAGATCGGCGCGAAGACGTTCCTGATCGTGCGGGCGAGCCTTTGCCCCGGCGCCGTGACCAACGTGCTCGGGGCGAGCCTCCAATTTCGCTTCAGCCCCGAATGGCGCGCCGAAGCGAGCATGGAACCCGTAGCGGGATGCACCAGCCCGACGGGCGGCCGGCTGACGGGGGTGGTGCAGCGACAGGTCGGCGCGGACCTGTTCTGGGAGCGACGCTACTGAGATGACGCGGGCCCTGCTGATCACCAATCCGGTCGCCGCGCGCCACGACGCACGCGCGCTGTCCGCCGTGCGCGAGACCCTGCGACAGGGTGGCTGGAGCGTGGAGGTCGCCGCTACGGCCGCGCCGGGCGACGCCCGCCACTTCGCCGAGCGCGGACGTGCCGAGGGATTCGACGCCATCCTCTCCTATGGCGGGGACGGCACCGCGATGCAGGTCGCGGCGGCGCTGGCCGGCACCGGGATTCCCCTGGGCTTGCTCCCCGGGGGGACGGGGAACGTCCTGGCCCGGAACCTCCGCCTGCCCGGACGCCCGGTCGCGGCGGCCCGGACGATCCTGCGACGCGCCCCGATCCCCATCGATCTCGGCGTCGTGGAGCGAGACGACGGCCCGCACTATTTCGCCGTCTGCTGCGGCGCGGGATTCGACGCCGCCCTGATGCTCAGCACCGATGCCACGAGCAAGCGCCGCTGGCGGCGCGCCGCCTACGTGCGCGCCGGGCTCGCCGCGCTGCGGCACGTGGTGAGCGCCCCGCACCGGTTCGTGATCGACGGGGTGGAGACGCGGCTCCGGGCGGCGATGGCGCTGGTGTGCAACTGCGCCGATCTCATGCCACCGCTGCTGCGCATGCATCCCGACATCCGGCCCGACGACGGCGTGCTCGACGTCGTCGCCCTGCGGGCCGACGGTGTGTGGCAGAGCGTGACGGCTTTGA
>JBGQFX010000029.1:0-39796 GCA_041497135.1 Gemmatimonadota bacterium
CGCCGCCGCGCTCTCGGGCCGCTCGTCGGGGTCCTTGGCCAGACAACGATCGACCGCCAGGGCCAGTTTGCGGGGCGTGCCCTCGGCCACTTCCACGAGCGGCCGTGGCGTCTCCGTCACCTGTTTCGCCAGCACCTCGGTTGGCTTGGCGCCCTGGAACGGCAGCCGTCCCGACAGCACGAAGTATCCCACGACGCCCAGCCCATACAGGTCGCTCTTGCCGTCCACCTGCTCTCCCAGCGCCTGCTCCGGGCTCATGAACTCCGGCGTGCCGATCACTTCGCCGCCGTCCAGGGCCGCGGCGCCCGAGACCTGACCCGCGATGCCGAAGTCGGCCACGAGCGCGCGACCGGTCCCGGTCTCGAGCATGATGTTGTCCGGCTTCACGTCGCGGTGAATCACGCCCTGACCGTGCGCATACGCCAGCGCCCAGGCGACTTCGCGCAGCACGCGCGCCGCGTCGGCGGCCGAGAGCGGCCCGCGCCGTCGCACCCGGTCGGTGAGCGTCTCGCCCTCAACGTACGCCATCGCGAAGAACACGAACTCTCCCACCTCGTCCACGGCGTGGATGGGGATGATGTTCGGGTGCGACAGCTTGGCGGCCATGCGCGCCTCGCGCAGGAAGCGGTCACGCGGACCCGGCTGCGCCGCCAGCACAGGGGGTAACAGCTTGAGCGCAACGAGCCGGTCCAGCCGCACTTCGCGCGCCAGATAGACGACGCCCATCCCGCCCCGGCCCAGCTCGCGTTCGATGGAGTAGCGGCCCGCGAGCGCGGACTGGAACGCGAAAAACAGCCGATCCGTGGCGGAGAGGGCCTGGCTGGGGCGGTCGGACGCGGGCATGACTCGTCATTGTAACCCCGCCCCGTCCGGCTAGACACCACGCGCCGGCGAGCGCAACATTGACCCCATGGCCGACCACCAACCCTACATCGCTCCGTCGCAATCCCTGGCGGAGCTGACCCCGCGCGCGCTCGCTCTGGGCGTCGTCCTGGGCCTCATCTTCGGGGCCTCCAACGTCTATCTCGCGCTGAAGATCGGCCTCACGGTGAGCGCGTCGATCCCGATCGCCGTGCTCGCGATCACGATCTTCCGCACGCTGGGACGGTCGACGATCCTCGAGAACAACATCGTCCAGACCACGGGCTCCGCCGCCGACTCGGTGTCGGCGGGAGTGGTGTTCACGATCCCGGCGATCCTGCTGATGGGCTACGATCTCGACATCGGGCGTGTGGCCGTGCTCGCGATCGCCGGCGGGCTGATGGGCGTCCTGATGATGATCCCGCTGCGGCGGGCGCTGATCGTCAAGGAGCACGGCAACCTGCCGTACCCCGAGGGCACCGCCTGCGCCGAGGTGCTCATCGCCGGAGAGAAAGGCGGCGTCCACGCCAAGACGGTGTTCCAGGCGTTCGGGCTCGCCTTCGCCTACAAGTTCGCGATGACGGCGTTGAAGCTGTGGCAGGAGTACCCGGGTCGCGTATTCCGCTCGTATCAGAACGCCGAAATGCGCGTGGAGGTCAGCCCGGAGCTCCTGGGCGTCGGCTACATCATCGGCCCGCGCATCGCGGGATATCTCTTCGCCGGTGGTTGTCTGGCGTACATCGTCCTGATGCCGGCGATCAAACTGTTCGGCAGCGCGATGACCGAGCCGATGTTCGGCACGACCAAGCTGATCCGCGACATGAGCGCGAGCGAAATCCGCTCGGCGTTTGTGTTCTACATCGGCGCCGGCGCGGTGGCGACGGCGGGCATCATCGCGCTGGCGCGGTCGATGCCGACCATCGTCGGGGCGTTCCGCGCCGGCTTCGCCGACATGAAGGCCAGTCGCGTAGGCCAGGCCGTGGCGCGGCTGCGGACCGAAGACGACCTCCCCATCGCCCTCACCGTGTTCGGCTCGGCCGCGTTGGCGCTGGTGCTCGCGTTCCTGCCGCAGATCGGCGTGAACATTCTGGGCGGCATCCTCATCATCATCTTCGGCTTCTTCTTCACGACCGTGTCGTCGCGCATCTGCGGCCAGATCGGCAGCTCCGCCAATCCCATTTCGGGGATGACGATCGCGTCGCTGATCGCGATTTCGTTCATCTTCCTGCTGCTCGGCTGGACGCAGATCGACGATCGAGTGCGCGCGATTTCGATCGCGTGCGTGATCGCCGTGGCGGTCGCCAACGGCGGTAATACGTCCCAGGACTTGAAGACCGGTTTCCTCATCGGGGCCACCCCGCGGCGGCAGCAAATCGCGATTCTGGTCGGCGCAATCGGCTCGGCCCTGGCGGTCGGCTGGACGCTCACGTTCTTGAACCGCTCCTACCAGTACGAAGTGCCGGAGCGGCGCGCGGGATTCGTCGCTCCGGTCTCCGGCGCGTCCAGCGACGGCAACGTGGTGGTGCTGGATGAAACGAAAGCCAACTTCCGCATCGCGGGCGGCCAGGCGTTCGACTCGGCGCAGTATCAGGTGGTCCGGGTGTATGCCGAGACCAACGGCGTGCCGGCGGGCAAATACCTGGTCGACCCGGGGTCCCACGAGATTCGCTACGTCGTCGATCCGGGAATCGGCGGCCGCGTGCGCGAATACGAGGGCCGCAACCTCCCGCGGCTCGACTCGCCCAAAGCCACGCTGATGGCGTTCATCGCGGACGGCATCCTGACGCATCGTCTCCCCTGGGCCCTCGTGCTGATCGGGGTGTGCCTGGCGATCGCCATCGAGCTGATGGGCGTGCAGTCGTTGCCGGTCACCGTCGGCGTGTACCTCCCGATCACGACGTCGGCAGGAATGTTCGCCGGCGGCATCGTGCGCTGGCTGGTGGAGCGCCGCGTGCGTTCGGCGAACCGCTCCCTGGCCGAGATCGAGTCCGGGCCCGGCGTGCTGTTCTCGAGCGGGTTGATCGCGGGCGGCGCGATCGCAGGGATAGCGGTGGCCGGCATCGCGGGCGCCAAAGGCAGCGCCGAGTGGCTCGCCGATACCGTCGGCCTGTACCACAAGATCGGCGCGTTCGCGACGTCGAACGTCGTGGCACTCGTGATCTTCGCGCTGTTGGGCTTCGGGCTGTACCGGGTCAGTGTGCGCAAGCAGTAGTCGCTGCAAGAGGGGTCGTATCGCTGCTCCCGGCGGGTAGGGAGATCGCGGGGTGTCGAATTCCTCGACGGGAACGCCTATACTTCGCGGCCCGGTCCGCGACCGCATTGATACAGCGTTGACGGTCGAATTCTAGCGTTTGACAATGGAACTCTCGTGCTGACTTTGACCCTGGCGACGACCTGCGTGCTCGCCGCCGTGCTGCAACAACCCGCGCAGCCGTTTCCGTCCCCACCGCCCGACGTCCGGGCGACGACTCCCGCTCCGCACGGAGTGCTGCGCATCTACGCCGTCGGCGATCTGAACCTCGGCCGCGCGGTGACCTGGGATTATCTGCTCAAGGGCGACACCCTCTATCCCTTCAGCGCGCTCCACGACACCCTCCTGGCGGCGGACATCCTGTTCGGCAACCTCGAGAGTCCGATCGCCCCGGTCGGGCATCCGTATGAGCACACCGGGAGCCCGGTATTCAGCGCGCCGCCCGTCGCGGCCGATGCGCTGGTGCGGGCCGGTTTCGACGTCGTGAGCACCGCCAACAATCATGCCTGGGACGTCGGGCTCACCGGCGTGCTCGAGACCGTAAAGCAGCTCGATCGCGTCCGGCTGCCGCACGCCGGCACCGGCCGGACCCTGGCGGACGCACATCGGCCGGCGATCATCGAGCGCAACGGGTGGCGCGTCGCGTTTTTCGCCGTCACCCGGGCCTACAATCCGGCGCCCGGGCGGTTCTACACTCACATCGGGTCGCGTTACATCGCCTACGCCGATAGCGCGTGGCTGTATCCCGCGATCCGACACCTCAAGGCAGCGGCGGGCGCCGATTTTGTGGTCGTCAGCATTCACGCGGGTACGGAGCTCGCCGAGCAACCCGACGAACCCCTGCGCCGCTTCCTGCAGGGAGCGATCGATGCCGGCGCCGACCTGTGCCTGGGACACCATCCGCATGTGTTGCAGCCCGTGGAGTGGTACCGCGGGAAGCCCATCGTCTTCTCGATGGGGAACTTCATCTTCAAACAGGGCGCGCCGTGGACCGCCTATTCGGCCATCTTCACATTCACCGTGACGCCGGACGGTGGGATGACCGCGGACCTGATCCCCGTGCGCTCGGGATTCCAGGCCCGGTTTGCGTCCCGGAGCGCGGCCGAGAGCATCTGGCGGCGGGTGCGCCTCGTGGGACCCCTCCCCCTCATCTTCTTCGCCCTGGTGCCATGACGACTACCTCGCACGACTTCCTGAAGCGCCTGCTCGATTCCCCGGGCCCCTCGGGCTTCGAAATCCAGCCGGCGCGAGTGTGGCGCGAGGAGGTGCGGGGGTTCGCCGATGAGCTGCGGGGCGATTCCCACGGCAACTCGCTCGGCATCGTGAACCCGAAGGGCAGTCCGCGCCTGATGCTGGCTGGGCACATCGACGAAATCGGGCTGCAGATCACCCATATCGACGACGACGGCTTCTGCTATTTCGCGGGAATCGGCGGCTGGGACTCGCAGGTGCTGGTGGGCCAACGCGTGGTGATCGTGGGGGCCGCGGGACCGGTGCGCGGCGTGATCGGCAAAAAGCCGCCGCACCTCATGAAGAAGGAAGAGTTCGACAAGGTCACCCAGATCACCGACCTGTGGATCGACATCGGGGCCGCCAAGCGGGACGACGCGCTGACGCGCGTGCACGTGGGCGATCCGGCCGTGCTCGACGCGGCCAGTCTCGATCTGCCGGGCGGCCGCCTGGTGTCCCGCAGCATCGACAACCGCATCGGCGCCTACGTCGTGGCCGAGGCGTTGCGACAGCTGGCGAAGCAGCGTCCGGCCCATGCCGCGGTGTTCGCCGTCGCGACCACGCGCGAGGAGATCGCCTGGACCGGCGGCGGCGCACGTACCAGTGCCGTGGACATCGACCCGCAGGTGGCGCTGGTGGTGGACGTCACTCATTCCACCGACTGGCCCGGCGCGGACAAGAAGCAGGGCGGCGACCTGAAGCTCGGCACCGGCCCCGTGTTTTCGCGCGGCTCGGCGGTGAGCCCCATGGTGTTCGACCTGCTGGTGCGCTGTGCGGAGGAGGAGGGAATTCCCTACACCGTGCAGGCGGCGCCGCGGGACACCGGCACGGATGCGGACGCGATTCACAATGCGTTGCGTGGCATCCCGACCGGACTCGTGTCGGTGCCCAACCGTTACATGCACAGCCCCAACGAGATGGTGGCGATGGAGGACGTCGAGCGCGTGGCCCGGCTGCTCGCGGTATTCGCGCGGCGCCTGACGCCGGAGGCCCGCTTCATCCCTGAATAAGGCGGGTCAGGGCTTCTTGACGTTCACCTCGCTGAGCGCCTGCTGCGCGGCGGCCCGCACCTGCTTGTCGCTGTCGTTGCTCAGATTCTGAAGCGTGCCCAGGGCGGAGGGGGTGCCCGCCACCCGCAGCGCTTCGACTGCGGTGACCCGGAGCCCGCTCGGCTTGCGCCCGAAGAATTTCCCCGATGGTTGCGCGATCTTGATCAGCGCCTGCACGGCATCAGGACTGCCGATCCGCCCCAATGCGAAGATCAGCTCGCGCACGACCTCCGGGTCCTTCTCGTCTTCCAGCGCTACCACCAGCGGCATCGCCAGCGCACTCGCCTTGCGCCCGCCTACCCCGAGCGCGGCCTGGCGGCGCACATCGGCCGACTTGTCCCGCAGCACGCGCCGCAGCGGCTCGGCCGCGCTGCGCGTCCCGATCTTGGCCAGGGCCAGCGCCACCTGGCGCCGCACGCGCTCGTCGGTGTGGTCGAGCTGCTTGGTGAGCGCGGGAACGGCCGCCTCGAGACCCAGCTCGCCCACCAGGTCGGCCACGTTGCGCACCACGAACCACTGCGGGTGGCCCAGCATGTGGATCAGCTGATCCTGCCCTTCCTTCATCTGGGTGAGCGCGTTGAACACGCCGCGGCGCTCGTTGACCGTGTTGGAGGTCGTCAGCAGATCGAGCAGGACTTCCACCCCGTCCGGTCCGGCGCGCTGCAACACCATGCTGGCGGCATCCTCGAGGTGCGGGACCTGAACCATCTTGCTGAGCCCGTCCAGCATCTGGCGCGTGATCATGCGCCGCAACGCGATGCCGTACTGGCGCCGCACCGCCGGATCTTCGACGCGCTGCTCGATCCGGACAATGGTGTACACGATCTGCATCGCCTGCTCGATCTTCCCCTGGCGCAGCACCGATTCGACCTGCCGGTTCAGCACGGTGAGCGTCTCGCCGATGTTGGGCGCCAGCGGATTCTGATCCAGCTGCGACAACAGGTCGGTCGTGTCCTTGGACAGCGCCTCGCGCAGCGCGAAGTGCGGTGACGCGGCCGCGCGCGCGATCTCCGGTTGCGCCGCGTCAGCCCCCGACTCTTCGTCCGACAGCCGCGGCTTCGGGAACGCCGGCGGCGTCGGTGCCCGCCTCACGGGGGGCGGGACCGGTGGCGGGGGCGGCGGTGGAGGCGGCGGAGGCGGCGGCAGATTGGCCGGCTCGGAGATCTCCAGGTGACTCGACGGCAGTCCCGGTGGCTGCATCTCGGCCGACTCGCGCGGCAATACAGAATCGGACTCCGTCGCCGCTTCCGGGCGCGGCAGCGCGACCGACGGCGGCGCGAGATCCTGCTCGACGCTCTCCACGCCCTCCGCGCCGGCAACGGGCGACGACGTGAGATCCCGGACCGGCTCGCCGCGCAGCACGCCGCGCGTGCCGAGATCGGCGGGGGCGGCCGGGGCCAGCGGCTCAGCGTCCGGCTCCTCCGCCAGATCCATCGCCTGCAGCACCACCGACACGCGGTAGGCGCCCGAGGCGTGCAGCCGGGAGGCGATGTCCGACGCACCGCCCGGCTGGTCGGCCAGCGCGCGCAACAGCTCGAACAGGTGAGCCACCGGGGCGTCGCGCGGGACGGTCAGCTCGGTCACCCCATGCAGCGTCATCCGTTGCACCAGCGGCTGGAACTCGGGGGCGGTGACCGCCTCGCCGTTCACTTCCAGCCGGTTGTCGCGAATCCGGACCGCGACGTCCCCGTCCTTCAGCATCCCGACCAGGGTCCGAAATTCCCGCTTCTGCTCGTCCTTCTTGGCGGGATCGCGGAACAAATCGACGGCGCGTGCCAGGTGCGTGGCGAAGACGACGGGATTGACCATGAGCGGTGACAGAATCTAGGACGCGCTGCTAGGCGCGGCAACGCTGCGCGAGCGCGCCCGCCACATCCCGCGCCCGCACAGGCCTTCCGGGGAGGGCCAAAGCCACGGATAGCCGCGCGAGCGGCGGCGCGACCAGCCCGAGCCCGTCCAGCCGGGCCGAGTCGACGAGCACACTCGCCAGCGGAGCGTCCAGCGCGAGGCGACCTCGCTCCAGGATCAATGCTCGCGCGAGGGTCTCGGCGGCAAAGCTCAGATCGTGCGTGATGACGAGCAACCCGACACCGCGATCGGCGCGCGCCGTGAGCGCATCGGCCACACGCTGCTTCGCGTGACGATCGAGCCCCGCCGTCGGCTCGTCCAGGACGAGCAGCGCCGGCTCGAGCGCCAGCGCGCCGGCGAGCGCGGCCAGCTTCCGCAACGGCGGCGGCAGGTCGTAGGGATGCTGGTCCGCCACGGATTCGAGGCCCAGCGCGGTCAACGCGCGATCGACGCGCGCCGCGATTTCCTCGCCTGGTCGACCTGTCACGCGCGGCCCGAACCCGACGTCGTCCCGCACGGTGCGGGCGAACAGCTGCTGATCGGCGTGCTGAAACAGCGAGCCGACACATCGCGCCAACACGGCCGGATCAGTGACGCGTGAATCCCAATCCCCGACCCAGACGGCGCCGGTCGCGGGCTTCCGCAAACCCGTCACCAGGCGCAGCAGCGTGGACTTGCCGGCGCCGTTGCGACCGAGCAGCGCCACGCGTTCACCGGGAGCCAGGGCGAAGCTCACGTGCTCGAGCGCCGGTCGCCCCGCGTATGCGAAGCACACGTCCTCGAGCCGCAGGACGTCACTCATCCTACCCGTGCCACGGCGTCGGCGACGGTCAGCGGTGGCGGCGGCGGCAGCTCCGCCTGATGCCACACGCCGGCGACGGCCGTGCTGCCGGGGCCGTCCGCCTGCCACAGCTCGGGATCCGCCAGCACCTCCCGCGCCGCACCAGCGCGACGCACGCCTCCGTGCGCCAGCCACACCACCCGATCGGCCGCGTCGGGGAGCGCGTCGAGATCGCTCGTGGCGACGAGCACCGCGACGCCCTCGCGCGCCAGCTCGCGCAGGAGACGCCACACCAGCTCGGCCCCCGCCGGGTCCAGCTCCGCCGTCGGCTCATCGAGCAACAGCAGGGCGGGCTCCATCGCCAGCGCACCCGCCAGAATGACGCGCTGCAGCTCGCCACCCGATAGCGTCGCGGGGTCACGGTCGCGCAACGTAGCCACGTCAACACGTGTCAACGCACGATCAACCGCCGAACCAATGCGTTCGCGCGGCCAGCCCAGGTTCGCCGGACCGAAGGCCGCCTCGTCCCACACGGTGAACGCCATGCCCGACACCTGCGTCCACGGTGTCGGCAACAGGAGCGCGGGGCGACCGTCGCAGCGCACGTGACCCGTGAGCTCGCCGCCCACGACGCGCGGGGCGAGCCCCCCGGCCACGAGCAGCAGCGTCGACGCGCCGGCGCCCATCGCGCCGATCAAGGCGACGACCTCCCCCGCGCGCACCTCGAGCGAGAGGTCCACGAGGGCCGGTGCGACGCTCCCGGGATAGTGGAACGTCACCCGGTCGAGCGCGAGCGCGGTCAGACGATCCGCCACACCAGCGCGGCGACGCAGCCCAGGACCACGCCCCAGCGGGCGAGCTGTTGCAGCGGCGAATCGGGCGGCGGTGCGAGCGGCGTCCGCCGGATGCCCGGAGCGAGGCCGCGCGTCTCGAGCGCCAGCGCACGCTCATCCACCTCGTGCAACGCGGACAACACGAGCGGCAGCGCCAGCGCGCGCAGCGCCGCCAGCCGGATCAAGGGACCCCCCCGGGTCCGGAGCCCTCGCGAACGCTGCGCCTCGACCAGGCGCGCGGCGCGCAGGCGCAGCGCCGGCACGGCCGACAGCGTGGACGACAGCAGGAACGCGACGCTCACCGGCCAGCCCCGGGCGACCATCGCCTCGACCAGTCGTGGCGGTGGCAGCGCCGCGATGAGCCAGACGCTGCTCCCGATCATCGTCGTGAGCCGCAGCCCGGTGTCGACCGCGCCTCCAGGCCCATGCAGAAGAAAAAGGAAGAACCAGAACGGCGCCGCGGTCAGCAGCGCCGCCCGCGCCGCCTGGACGGTCGAGCCGCCGCCGGGCAACAGGAGCAAGGCCGCCGCCATCACCACTGTTCCCACGCCTCCCCACGGCGCGGGCAGGATCCAGGCGAGCGCGGGGAGCGCCACCGCGATGGCGATCAGCGTGAACGGATGGAGCGCCCGCACGTCAGACGCCGGCCCGGCCCACCGCGCGCCACGCGAGCGGGAACCGGGCCGCCGTGCGCCGCGGCAGCGCATGCAGCACCGACGTCACCAGGGCGAAAGTCACCGCCTTGTCTCCGAAGTCCGAGATGAAGCTGCCGAAGAAACAGGCGCCGAGCGGCGAGAGCCCGAGCAGCTGTCCGAGCTTCGTGGTCAGGGCGATGCCGCCGGTCGTGGCACACTTGAAGATGAGGTAGGAAATCGGCGTGGAGGCGGCCGACGCGATCACGCCCAGCGCGAGCCCGGCCGGCACCGCGGTCTTGAACGAGCGGAACCATCCGCCCCGGGCGGCCACCCACGCGTACAGCGCCACGATCACCTGCACCAGCACGAACGGCCAGAACGTCGGGTTGCGCAGACTGTTCACCGCGGAGGTGAGCGCTCCGGTGGTGATCCCCACCACGGGCCCCGCCAGCGCGGTGACGAGGATCGTCCCGGTGGTGTCCAGAAACAGGGGCAGCCCGACCGCGTCCACGGCGGCGGAGAGGGCAAGGTTGATGGCCACGGCCACCGGGATGAGCGCCAGCAGGCGAACGGACACCGAATGCGATTCCCGTTGGAGTCGAGGCAAAGATAGGTAGATTGAGGCATGACGCTCGTTCCCCTCATCCTCATCTCGCGTCTCGTCCTGCAGGGACCGGACACGTTGTCGCCGGCCGCGCATCAGGCGCTCGCCGATCTCAGTTACCTCGCCGCCGATGAGCGACAAGGTCGCGGTGTCGGCACGCGCGGCCTCGAAGAGGCCGGGCAATACCTCGCCGCCGCCTTCAAGCAGATCGGTCTCGCCCCGGGCGGGACGGCCGGCTCGTACTTCCAGACCTTCACCATCGCTCCTGATGCTCCGGCGGCGGTGCATGGCAACGCCGGTGGCAAGGCGATCCGCAACGTGATCGGTGTGCTGCGTGGGCGCGATCGCGCCCGCCGTGGCGAGGTCCTCGTGATCGGCGCCCACTACGACCACCTCGGGTACGGTGGCTTCGGCGCGCTGGACGATCCGGATTCGACCGGCAAGGTGCACAACGGTGCGGACGACAATGCGTCCGGCACCACGGCCCTGCTGGAGGTGGCGCGTCGACTGGCGAGCCAACACCTGGCCCGGACGGTGTTGTTCATTGCGTTCAGCGGGGAGGAGCTGGGCGACCTGGGATCGGACTACTACGTGAAGCATCCCACGGTCCCCATCGATTCGATCTACGCCATGCTCAACATGGATATGGTGGGACGACTCCGGAATGCGAAGCTGATCGTGTCCGGTGCCGCGAGCACCACCGAGTTTCCCGCTCTGCTCGATTCCCTCAATCACGCCGGCGCCGGCGGGGGCGGGGGCGACCCGCACTTCGACCTGCGCGCCGCCGGAGACGGTTGGGGGCCGAGCGACCAGGCGTCGTTCTACGGGGTGAAGCGGCCGGTGCTGCATTTCTTCACCGACCTGCACGGCGACTACCATCGCTCGACGGACGACTGGGACAAGATCAACGTCGTGGGGCTCGAGCAAGTGGCGGACTTCGTCGCGGCCACGGCCACGGCCCTGGCCACTAGGCCGGAGCCGCTCACCTTCGTAAACGCCCCGCCGCCTCAGATCTCCGCGGGGGGGTCGGGCTACGGAGCCTACCTCGGAACCGTCCCCGATATGAGCGGATCGCCGGGAGGCGTTCGCATCACGGGAACGCGGGCCGGGAGTCCGGCCGAGAAGGCGGGGCTCACGGCCGGGGATATCATCACGGCGATCGGCGCGAAGGCGGTCGCGAACCTCTATGACATGACCGACGCGCTGCGCAGCCACCAGGCGGGTGACACCGTCGTGATCGTGGTCAAGCGCGACACGACCGAGCTGCGCTTCACCGCGGTGCTCGGCAAGCGCGGGTCGTGACGGCCCGGGCCACGAGCGATCCGCGTGGCGCCGTGCGCGCGCTGCGTGCCGCCCACCTGCACGATGCTTCCCGCGACGCGCTCCTGCGCATGGCGTGCGAGCGGATCCGGGCCTGGGGCGGAGCCTACACGTCGGTTTATGCCTACATGCTGCAGGAGAACGAGCTGATCCTCGAAGCCCATGCGGGCCGCGACACCGACCACGTGCGCATCCCCGTGGGCCAGGGGGTGTGCGGCACGGCGGTGGCCCTGGCCCAGGATCAAAACGTGCCGGACGTGAAAGCCATCGGCAATTATCTGGCCTGCAATCTCGACACGAAGTCCGAGCTGGTAGTGCTGATCCGCCGCGGTGATCACATCCTGGGGCAGATCGACATCGACTCCGACGTGCCGAACGGGTTTGGGGACCGCGAGCACGCGGATGTCAAAGAAGTGGCGGATGCGCTGGCGGTCCTGCTCTGATGGCGTTCTAAGTCCCACCGGAAGGCATGCGTACTCCCACCGAGGTGTTGGCTGGGCTCGAGGCGGGCCCCCGCGTTGTGCGAGGCCTGATGGCCGAGCTCAGGGACCCCGATCAACGACACCGCCCCGCGGGCCGGAATCGATTTCGCGCGCGCCTGGCCACGGTGTCCCCCGCCGACTCCGCGGATCACACTGCTCACGGCCGGTACTCGCTGTTCCTCATGTGCCGGCATGTGGTGCTGCACGACATGTTGCACGCCTATCGCATCGAAGAGGTACTGCTCCGACGATGATCGACATCGTCCTCAAGCGGTTCGAATCGCCCGACGAGACCCGCCCCATGACCAAAGGCCGGTTCGACCTCGTGCGCCTGGGCGGGATGACGCTGGGGCGGGCCGCCTACGAGCCGGGCTGGCGCTGGTCCGAGCACGTGGGGCCAGGGACCGGCGCCACGCGCTGCAGCGTCGAGCACGTTGGTCTCGTGGTGTCGGGAGCCGCGGTCGTATCGTTCGATGACGGCACCGTCATCGAGCTCAAGGCCGGCCAGCTGTTTCACATCCCCGCGGTTCCCCACGACAGTTGGGTGATCGGAAACGCCCCGTACGTGTCGCTGCACTTCCTGGGCGCCGACCACTACGCCCGCTAGTGCCGTTCCAACTATTCGCTCCAGGTCATCGGAACGCGTAATGGCTGTCGGCCTGCGTACGCTGCCTTCGGCATGTTGGCGAATCAAGTTGGAACAGCACTAGACCAACGGCGGACTACCGACACACGTCCTGGGCCGCCCACTCGAGTGACTCCCGGATCGCCGGCAGCACGGTGCGCGAGTCCCCGAACCCGTGCCCGCTATTAGGGAGGATCGTGACCCGTTTCGGCTGCGGAAGGCGGTCGAACCACGGACGCAATGAATCGTACGGGGCCACCCGATCCCGCATTCCGTGCAGGATCGCCACCCGCAAGGTACGCGCGCGATCCTCGAACAAGGGCCGCAGGTTCACCACGTAGTCGCCGTGCCGCTTCACGCCCGGCGCGAGGCCGTCAGGCACGGCTGGCCCCCCGAAGTGGTCCTCGAGATCGACACCCAGCAGCACCACCGGCGGCGGTACCGCAGCACGGGCCGCAAATGCCAGGCCGATCGTCGCGCCGCGGCTGTACCCCAGTACCACCGGCGGCGCGCGCGTGAGCCGCGCCAGATCGGGCCACGCCGCCACAACGCCCCTGAGCCCCTCGCCAGCCGCGCTCTTCACGAGTTGCGTCACGTCCACCCCGACGACTTCATGTCCATCGCCTGCAAGCACCTCCGCCCAGTACACGACGCCCAGCTCCCATCCGCCGTCGCCAGAGAGCAGGACGACCGACGGACAGCGCGGCACGCCCGCCGGCTCGTACCGGTGCGCGACGAGCGGCTGCCCGGCCACCAGGACCGTGTCCGAGTGCGCACGCTGCGCCGACAACGGAGCCACGGCCAAGGCGGACGCGAGGAACGTCGTGGACGCGCGCGTCACGGCGCGCATTCGCCCCGATGCTGCTTCAGCCAGTCGAGCGCCGCGCGCGCCACCAGCATGTAGCGATCGTCCCCGCCGTGATAGTGGTGGCTGGCCCCCGCGACGAGGAATTGCTGCACCGGCGCGTGAGTCAGCGGGAAGACCTCCGCGCCCTTTCCGGCCTTATCCTCGTCACCCGTGACGAACGCCACCGGAACGCAGCCGCGGGCGTTGAGTTGCTCGGCAACGTCGAACGACGTTGGCCCGGTGGGATCGTGGTTCAGGAACCCACTGAGCGTGATCTTACGGATGCCGCGGCGGCCGGGGCCCAGCAGGTACAGTCCGTCCGACGGCACCTCCCGAGCGGCCGCGTCCGCGACGATGCTCGCCCCGAAACTGTAGCCTGCGAGGTACACCGGGGCGCCGGCCGGCAGCCGGCCGCGCAGGTAGGCCACCAGCCGGCGGCCCACGGCCGCCAGCGTGTCGCCAGACATTTCGCTCTCGAACAGATGGAAGTCGTCCACGCCAAGGACCCAGAACCCGATGGCCTGGAGCGAATCGCCGTTGGTCTTGTCGAAGGAGCGCCAACCCCCATCGCCTGAGAAAAACACGACGCCCCCGACCGGCGTGCCGCTCGGGGTGTAGCGATGCACGGGCAATCCCTTCAAGGGATCATCTTGAGGACTCGGCCGTGGGGCGGCGAGGAGGAGGACGGCCAGAGCGGCGACTCCGGTGTGCACCCGCATCATGTCTCCTCTTCTTCAGGGTCGTCTTCGCCTGGGCGCTGCACCTCGCGCTTTCGTCTGGCGACGACCAGGCTCAGTGTGGCATACAGTCCGACAAACGGCGCGGTCCAGCCCGGAACCGTGCGGGCGGCCCGCGCGGTCTCAACCAGGAACACCAGCGCCACGCCGATCAGTGGCGTGAAGTGCAGCAGCGGCCGGATCGGTCGGTTGAGCACGAAAAGGCCGAACAACGTGGCGGTCGCGGCGGCGAAGACGAGCGCCAGCGCACCCATCACCCGCCCGAGGGGCGTGAGGCCGCGCACCGCGATCCAGCCGCCGCGGGCCGAGATCCAACCGAACACGATCAGCTCGAGCCCGTAGATCCACCGGTTGTTCATGGGTGGGCCTCGTGGCGGTCCCGGGCCCGGAGCAGCGCCACCGTGAGGCTCGCCGCGAGCAGGCTCGAAATGGTGGCGACGTATACGTCGTCGAAGCTACGACGCAGATGGTCGGCCAGGATGCCGATGCCCGTGCCGATGGCAAGCGCGAGCGCGCCCGCCACCACGAGGTCCTGCTCGATGAGCAGGCCAGGGAGGCGCAGCGCGTGCCCGATGACGCGCGGACGACCGGTCTCCGGATCGATCGCCAGCTCCTCCCGCAGCCCTTCCGCCAGGCGCGACAACACGAGGCGCGTGGCGCCGCGGGGGTCGTACGCCTTCAAGACGGCGAAGAGCAATCGCGCCGTGAGGCGGCGCGGGTAGAACACCAGGTACTTCGGCTCCCACCAGTGCGGAGCGTACTTCGCCTTGTACTCGGACAGCGACTGAAAGTGGTAGAAGGCATCCAGGTGCTCGTAGGCGAAGCGCAACACGCGGTGGATCCAGGGGCGCTGGGGCTCCTCCTTCTCGAGCCCGGCGAGCGGCGCGGCACCGAGCGTGACGAGCCGGGCACCCGATGCCTGCATGGCCAGCATTGCCTCGTGGAACAAGAGCTCGTTGACCCCGTTCGGGGCTTCGGGCAACCGCACAAAGTCCTGGAAGTACCACCCATCGCGCACGGGGATCGGCACCGCCGACAGAAACGCGACGATCCGCCCCGTGGGCTCGCGCGCCAGGAAATAGCGGCGGTCTTCGGGCCGCTCGAACGGCGCCAGGGTAAGGAGAAACCCGAGCGGGCGCACTTCGTGAGAGCGGCTCCACGCCTCGGCCACGTCGCGCATCCCCGCCAGATCCGCTTCCCAGGTTGGCCGCCCGGGGCCGGTCCCCTCGACGCGCAGCTCCTTGCGCCGCGCGCTGTTCACCGCATGCCGCACTTTCCCGGCCGCCTTCCCGTCGAGCGACCAACGCGCCGGCTCCCAGTACGGCTCCTCGCCAACCTTGACCCAGCCCCAACCCTCAGCCGCCAGCTCATCACGCACGGCCTGGCTCGCGCTCACCAGCGCGACCGGCCCCGGGAGCGCCGCGCGGAGTGCCGCGACGAGCGGTCCCAGCCCACCCGGCGGGGCGATCGGATCGCCCGCGACGACCGTGAAACGCCCCACCCGGGCGTAGGCCACCAGGCCGCGCTCCGGGAAGAACAGCCGGCGGTGGTAGGACAACGTGGCTTGGAACGAATCCGCATTGCTGCCGTTGCGCTTCAGGAACTCGTGCACATCGGCCGGCGACGGGTTCCCCTGCCGCAGATCAAGCGCCGGCGGTGTCTGGTTGATCGACATCGGTGTGACGACCTCGCAGGCGAAGGATGATAAAGACGGTAAGCCATATCAGCAGGACGACCGCGATGAGGGGCAGCTCATGGTGTTTCGCATCGTGGAACAGCCGCAGCGCGACCTCCCCGGCCCCCCAGCCCACCAGCCCGAACGCCGTCGCCCACAGCGCTGCCGACACGCCGACCCAGAGCGCATACGTCGCGAACGGCAGGCCGGCGGCCCCGCACGTGACGGGCAGGGTGAACCGGAGCCCATAGGCGAACCGGACCGCAAGCGGGGCGGCCTTTGGGTGGCGACGGATGAACGCGAGCGCCGACCGGAATCGCGGCCGCTCGATCAGGCTCCGGGTGCGGCGCCCGATCCCGTACAAGATAAGATCGCCGATATAGGTACCGGCCATGCAGGCGAGGATGACCAGCCACAGCTTGCCGTGACCGTGATGGGCGGCGAGCGCCCCCGCAATAGGCGCGGCCTCCTCCTGGAACATGACCGTCACGGCCAGAGTGAGATAGAGCAGCATGACGCTCATACGAAAACGACCCGCGAATCCATCAGAGCTTCACGGGCGACCGGCGGGAGCGGAACCAGCTTGGCGATCCAGGCCGCTTCTGAAGGGATCTGTACTCGGCTAACTTCTCTCACTGAGCGCGTCATTGACCCCTTCCACGGGTTGTCCGAATGAAGAGCGAGTCGCACTCTGGGCCCCCGACCACCGGCGAAGCCAGACTGAGTGGTCACATCTTCGCGGTCTCCGCGGGACTGGTCGGTGTTTGCCTCACCGTAGTCGGCTTGTTCAACATCTTCCGCCAACCAGGCGCGTCCGGAAGCATCGCGGACAATCTTATCGCGATTGACGCGATGATCTTTCTCTTTGCTTGCCTCTCAGCCTATCTCGCGCTGCGCACGGATAGAGAGGCCCAATGGCGGCGCTTGGAACGCTTTGCCGACGGCCTATTCCTCCTCGGCATCTCCGGCATGGTTTTCATCAGCGCCCTGATCGCGTACGAGCTCGTCTAGGCACGGTTTGCGAAGGTGGGGCCGGACGTCGCCGTCACGAGCCGTTCCCGGCGCGCCGGGCCCGAATGAACGCCGTGATACTGTCGCGCGCGGGGGCAAGGACGGAGTCCGGATGAGCTGGAGGCCCCCGGAACGGGCCGAGATCCAGCAGCAATCGGCCGGACTTGGCATCGGTGATTTCCGCGAAGACCTCCAGCCTGCCCGACTCCCGATAATAGGAGCCGGACACGACCGTGCTGGCGTGAGTCGAGTCGACCAACGCCCGAAGCCCCGGGCCCGTCGTGCCAGCGTTGCGCCGATCGAGATTTCGCCGGGGCGCGCCAAACACGAAGTCGGAATTGATGACCGTGAGCCCGGGTATCGTCGTGAGGCCGGCGGAAATCCAGTCGCTCGCCATCGCGCCGATCGCCGCGAGTGCGGTGTCGTCGGTCTCGTTCTGCATGTCGGCGACCACGATCCGGTTCGGGTCAAGCCGGCGGAACACGGGCATCCGCAACCCCAGCGCGACTGCCACCGCGGCCAGCGCGACCAACCCACCGGCCACCCAGCCCCAGAGGGGCGGCCTGAACCGAAGCGCCGCAGCGATCACGGCTCCACTCAACTGGCGCTCGACCAGGATGAGGTCCGCGACCATCGCCTCCGCGCGGTCGTATCGCTCCGTCGGGTCAGGGGCCAGGGCGCGACCGACGACTCGATTGAGCAAGGCCGGGGCGCTCGGATACAACACCGTGACCGGCTCGAAGCGACCCGTCAGACGCTCCGTTACCAAACCCGGCATACTGGTCGCGGGGAAAGGCACCGCGCCGGTCAGCGTTTCGTAGAGCATCACGCCGAGGGAAAACAGATCGGCTCGGCCATCGATGGAGCCGGCCGGCGTCAACTGCTCTGGACTCATGTAGGCCGGCGTCCCGACGACCAGTCCAACCTGCGACTGAAAGCGCGACCGACTAGCGTCCGGGTCCATCCATCGCGCGAGTCCGAAGTCAACCAGCACAGCGTGCCCACCTTCGATCAGGATGTTCTCCGGCTTCACGTCGCGGTGGACGAGGCCCTCGGCATGCGCGTACGCGAGTGCCTCGGCGACCTCGCGCGCGTACCGGACCGCTTCCACGATCGGCAATGGTCCCCGTTCGAGCCGCGCTCGCAACGTTTCGCCGTCGGCAAGCGGCATCAGAAAGTACGACGCGCCACCGGCCGTCGTGCCGGAATCGATGAGGGGAAGGATGTTCGGATGGCGGAGCCGCGCCACGGCGCTGATCTCGCCTGTCCACCTCGCAGCACCTTCCTGGTCCGCCGCATCCGGACTCAGCACCTTCACCGCCAGCGAACGATCGTGTTTGGCATCATGGGCGCTGTAGACAACCGCCATGGCCCCGCGGCCGATAACGGGCCCCAACTCGATGCCCCGTTTCGCGAGCTCCGCACCAAGGTCTGCGGCCAAGCCGCTATCCGTTGCAGCCATGCCAGCCCTCCGCACTGACCGCTCTCCGATGCCGCGCCTTCATCCGGCCTCCAGACCGCACCTGACACCATCCTCGTCCACGCTGATATGGGAACGACCCGCGAATGCATCGGACCTTCACAGGCGGCAGATGCTAGAACACGAACCCCGCCCGAACATAGGCTGTCCACTCGCTCGTTCCACCAGGAGGCTGCACCGCCGCTCGAAAGCGCGAACGGTTCAGCTCAACCATTGAGTATAGGGCGATCTGGCCGGCCACATACCAGGTATACCGCCCTCCGACGCTCCACTGATCGCGCATCGTTTGAGCCCCGAGCACGCCGGAGAGCCCACCGTCGTCGAATGCATCGTAGCGAACGGCCACTACCGCTGGGTGCGCGTGGACGCTCGCGCGCCGAGCGGTGAAGCTTCGCCGGCCGTGGGTCGCCCGGCGATGGTAGACGAACACCCAGGCGAGCGTGGCCGACAGGGCCCCGTCACGGAATGGCCTCGCCGCGCCAAGATAGGTCGCTCGCCGGAGTCCACGGACGAGCTCCAGATCCATGACGAGTCCGGGGCGAGCCAGGGCCAGCGTGGCGCCCACGTCGGCGGAGACGTTGCGCCGGTCAGACCCCGGTTCTGACACGATCGCGCCGAATCCGGTAACACGATCCTGCACGGGCGTTGCCTGGATGGCCACCACGACCGAGCTCACCTGTGTGACCGCCGTCGCTGCGCGCCTCACTACGGCCGGGTCGATCAGCCCCGAGGCGAACAGACCGTCGAGGTGGGCCGTCCCCTTGTAGATGGTGGCACTCACGTCCAGGCCGAGGGGGCCGGCGTACCCGGTGGTCAGGCCGACCGCCTTCAGCTCGTAGGCGCGCTGCGTGAGCGGGTCGGTCACCAGCGGACTCTCAAACTGGCCGAATGGCTGGCTTCGAACACCAACCACTGCGTAGGGTGAATCGCCAGCCGGGCCGAAGTCCAGGTGAGCCTCGTCCAGTGTGACGTTGTCCCCGCCCGCCTCGGGCAGCCCCAGATCTTCTACTTGGAGAACGAACTGTGACGTGAGCCACGGAGCAGCGACGCCGGTCCCCGCCACTTCGAATCGCCGGAGGTAGATGTCCGAACTCGACGGCGCCGGCTCTTCGTCTCGCCGCCAGCGCGCTTCGGCTTCGACGTGTCCCTGGAGCTGAAGCTCAGTCCACGGCCGCGGCGTCGTCGCTGTGTCGGTTTGCGCCTCCAATGCGGTGCTGACCGAACCCAGGGCCCACACTGCCGCAATGCTCAAGACCCGCCACGCACGCGTCGCCCTCATCGCTGCAGATAACTGAGTCGTCTTGCGCAATACTGACAAGCCAGCGTGAAGATTCACTCAGGGACCGAGCCGCTCACTGCTCGGTGAGAACCAGCCGGCCCCCTTTGGTATCGTGGTCCCACAAGCCCGCGTACCGGCCCCATTCCACCACCGTCCGGAACAGCGCCTGAGCTTTCGTGAAGGGGAAGCAAATCGTCAGATCGGCCAGTAGCTCGTCGTCCTCGATCGATCCCGCCCCTTCGCCCAGCATGCCGAGCACGCGGGCGAAGAGCGGATGCTCGCTGATCCGCTCACGAGCCACGGCCTTCCGCCCAGCGGCATCGTGAGCCACGACCGCCTTCCCGGCCGCGGTGAGCCGGGCGAACTCGCCCGGGGTCGTCACCCAGCCGAGCTGTTCAGCCGCGCTCACCACGGCAGTCATGCGGTCGTAATCGACGCCGAGGCGCTCGGCGAGTTCGAACACGGGGCCGCTATCGTCCGGGCGTCCCGCCAGGTACCCCAGCAGCCCGAACACCTCCGGCACGTGTACGCGCGGCAACGGAACCAGCCGGCCGGGCGCCCCGGGGGCCAGCCGCTCCGCTTCCGGGAGCAGGGTATCGGTGAGGATCGCGTGCAGCCGATCCACCATCGCGCCGAACTCTGCGGCCCGCACATCGCGGGGATAGGTCAACGGATTCCGAAGTGCTTCGCGGAGATGCCCGGGGTTCGTCCCGAAGACGAAGATCCGCCCGGCCAAGTACACCGCCTCCTCGACGCTGTGCGTGACCAGCACGAGACTCGATACGCCGTTCGCCGAATCCCGCCACAGCTCCACGACTTGCGCGCGGAGGTTCTCGGCGGTGAGCGCGTCGAGTGCGCCGAACGGCTCGTCCATGAAAAGGATTTCGGGCTCCACCGCCAGGGCACGCGCGAATCCGACGCGCTGCTTCATGCCGCCCGACAGCTCGCGCGGGTAGGCGCCCTCGAAGCCGGCGAGGCCGACGTGCTCGATCGCCCGCGCGGCCGAGGGACGTCGCTCCTCCTCCGAAACGCCCCGGGCCGCGAGGCCCATTTCCACGTTCTGCTCCACCGTGAGCCACGGCAGCAGGGCGAACGACTGGAACACCATCGCGGCTGAGGAGAGGACGCCGTGCACCGGGACGCCGCGGTAAAGCACCTCACCGCTCGTCGGTCGTGCAAGCCCGACCAGGAGCCTGAGCAACGTGCTCTTGCCGCATCCCGAGGGCCCCACGAAGGCCACGACCTCGCGCTCGTGGACCGTCAGGCTGATGTCCCGCAGCGCCTCGAGCGGCTGCCCGCCCGGGACGACAAACCGCTGGCTCACATGCCGCGCCTCAAGTACGGGGCCGCCTCCTCCCACCCCACTCATTGCGTCGTCCCGAAGCGGGATTGCGCGACGTGAGCGGCGGGTCGCCACACCAACCGGTTCCAGGTCACCACCAGCACGCTCATCACCGCCACGCCGCCAGTGAGCAGAGGAAAGTTCGCCCGAGCGGTCGCTTCGCTGATCAGGCTACCCAGCCCGGTGACAGTGTGGAGGCTCCCGCCTGCCTGGAGATATTCGGCGACGATCGATCCGTTCCAGGCGCCGCCCGCGGCCGTCACCCACCCGGTGACCAGGCCGGGGAAAGCCACCGGCAGGTAGAGGCGGCGCCACCGTGCCCGACCCCGCACGCCGAATACGTCCACCGCTTCGGCGAGCTGGGGAGGCGCGCCCGCCACCGCGGCAATGACGTTGAACAGGATGTACCACTGCGACGACAGCATCAGGAGCACCACCGCGCTCGTGCCGAACGGTACCCCCAGAACGCCCAGCCCGAGGACGACGAGGGGAAACAGCATGGGCGCGGGAAACGACGCGACGATCTGGATGACGGGCTGGAACCGCCGGGCCAAGCGAGGCGAGCGGCCAATGACGACCCCGGCTGGCAGCGCCCACACCGTGCCGATCGTCACGGCGGCGATGACGCGCAGGAACGTGAAGGCCGCCGCCTTGAGGATCGCCCACCAGTCCGGCCAGCTCAAGACACCCAACAGGTGGACGAACTGCGAGAAGCCCCAAGCGGCGCCGACGACGAGCGCGGCGACGAGCGTGTAAACGAGCAAACGGCGCACCTTGGACCCAAGACCGCGGGGCGGCAAGGGTATCGCCCGGATGGGCAACCGGAACGGCCGTACGACCCTCCTGGCCGTGCGCGCCGTCCGCCGTCGGATGGCCCGGGCCCGGCGGCGCCAGCCCGAGCGGCGCACCAGCTCCAGGAGCCAGTTCGTCTCCGGCGCCTCGCCGCCCGAGTCGTCAAGCCGGAAGCGCTGCCCCCACACCACTAGCGGACGCCAGAACAGCCGGTCGACGGCGATGATCATCGTGACCATGGCGCCGATCGCCAGCGCCATCGCGGCCCGATCGCCGCGCTCGATCGCCACGCTCATATAGGAGCCGATCCCCGGCAGCCGGAAATCGTGGTGGCCCAGACGAAAGGATTCGTTCACCATCAGGAAGAACCACCCACCCGCCATCGACAGCATCCCGTTCCAGATCAGCCCCTGGGCTGCGGCAGGCACCTCGAGCCGGCGAAACGTCTCCCAGCGCCGCCAGCCGGCGAGCGTGCAGGCCTCCCGCAGCGGCTCCGGCACCGAGACGAGCGCCTGATAGAAGGAAAGCGCCAGATTCCAGGCCTGGGCGGTGAAGATCATCAGGATCGCCGCGAGCTCGAGCCCGGTGTTGCGGCCCGGGAAGAGTGCCACGAGTCCGAGCACCAGTCCCGGCAGGAAGCCGAGCACCGGAATCGACTGCAGGATGTCGATCAGCGGAAGCAGGACGCGCTCGGCGGCGCGCGAACTGGCGGCCGCGAGCCCGAAGCTGAAGGCGAACAGGTAGGAGATGGCGAGCGCCGCGACACCGCGCACGAGCGAGTAGAGGACGTAGCGCGGCAGTGCGGCCGGCGCGAGATCGATCTGAATGGTGGGGAGATAGGGGGCGCGGAACTCGCTCGCGAAGCTGACGATCGCGGCCACCACCGCGCCCACGAGCCCGAGGACGAGGAAGTCAGCGACACGGATCATCCGGCGACCACCGCTCACGCTATCTTGCCTCTCCCATGAACGTTCGCGTCAATGGCGTCGACCTGTTCACCCGGCGCAACGGCACGGGACCGCTGGTCGTCGTGCTGCACGGGGGCCCGGGCGCCCACCACGACTACCTCCTGCCCCAGTTCGATCGGCTCGCCCAGGGTCGGGAGCTGTTCTATTACGATCAGCGTGGCGGCGGCCGCTCCCCAGTCGCGCGAGAGATTCCAGTCGGCTGGCGCGACCACGTCGCCGACCTCGAGGCGCTACGGGAATACCTCAAGATCGACCGCCTGTCGCTGTGCGGCTACTCCTGGGGTGGACTGCTCGCCGTGCTGTACCTCCTGGAGCACCCCGAGCGCGTGGAACGGCTGGGGCTCGTGTCACCCGCCTCGATCACCGCCGCCTGGCGCGAAGAATTCGAGCGGCGTTTCGCCGAACGCATGAACGCCCCAGAGATCGTGCGGGCGCGCGACGAGCTGCGCGCGAGCGGCCTGCGCGAGCGTGACCCGTCCGCCTTTCAACGGCGGGCCTTCGAGTTGTCGGTCGCGGGATACTTTCGCAACTGGGCCGACGCGAAGAACCTCACGTCGTTTCGCGTCACCGCCCGAACCCAGCAGGCGGTGTGGGGCGGCCTCGCCGAGTACGACCTCCGCCCTAAGCTCCGCAAGCTCGCTTCCCGCTTCCCCCTGCCTCAGGGGCTCGTCTTGCATGGCACCTATGACCCCATTCCGATCGAGGCATCGCGAGAGCTGGCCGAGTTGCTGCAGGGAAAGCTGGTCGAGCTGCCGGTGGGCCATTGCCCGCACGTCGAGGCGACGGTGCAGTTCGTCGCAGCGCTGGACCGGTTTCTGCCGAAAGCCTAGCGCGTCACTTCACCTCGATCGGCAGCGTCGCGAGCACCGTCGCCCCGTCGCGCAGCTCCAGCCGAAGCGGCTGAGACATTGCCGGCGTGATCTCGAAATCGTACGTCTCCCCCACCGACACGTATTGTCGCGCCGGCCGCACCGTCGCCTGGTGCGGGGGAAGGTCGGCGCCGTCCTTGGCGAGCGCGCGCCAGGTCAGAACCGTCGTGTCCGACACCAGCACCAGGTCACCGGAGCCGGCCGACGGAATGATGACAATGCGTAACCGGTTCGGCACTCCCCCACGAAGCGTGATCGGCACCGGATGAGCACTGCCATTGAGCAATACGTTGAAGGTGTCTGGGTATTCGCGGAGGCTGATGACTACGGGATGGTCGGTCGTGGAATCGTACACCTGGCCCGGCGGCAAGACGATCAGCGGGCCGTACAGCCCAGACTCCATCTGGCGAACGTCGTCGATGTGGGTGTGATAGATGAAGGTGCCGGCCCGCGGCGGCGTGTACTCGGCCACGAAGGAATCGCCCGGCTCGATCGACGGCAGGACGTGCCCCGGCTGCCCGCTGATGCCCGGTACGCCGTCGAAGTAGCTGGTCAGTTCGATGCCGTGCCAGTGGACAGCCGTCGGCTCCGTCAGATGGTTCACCACGACGATGTGAACCGGCTCGCCTCGGGTCACCACGATCGGCGACCCGGGAATGTGGATCGAATCGGGCGCCGGCGGCGTGTCGCCTTGCTGCAGCACGAAACCGAACCCGGGATCGTCCCGATAGACCTTGGCGCGCGACTGCACCAGCAGCCGCAGTCGCCGTGGCTCTCCCACCGTCGCGGGATAGAGCCCGTGACGGGCCGGCCGCACATGCAGCAGGGTGACGAGCCCGGACATGCGCTCCATTCCGCCCTCATGGGACTCGCGTGGGGGCGGCGAGAGAGCGAGGTCCCCCGCGATATGAAACAGGATGTGGCAGTGAAACACCCAGTTGCCCGGCCGGTCCGGCGACCAGGTGGCGCTCATCGTCGAGCCCGACGGCATCAGCTCCGTCACGACCAGACGGCGATCGGGGGATGCATACACGGTGTCGCGCCCGGCGTCCCCGCGGCTGTCCACACGATAGTAGAAGCCGTGCAAGTGCATCGGGTGCTCCCGATCGCTCGCGTTGATCACGCGCCAGCGCACCGAATCGCCCACGTCGTACGTAAACGATTCCGTGTACGGAAACATCTTGCCGTTGACGGTGGGAACCTCGCGTTTGTCCCGAACGCCGCCCACCGTCACTGAGTCGAGCCACACGCCGATCACGAATACGTGATCGGCGGGCCTGGCGCCGGCGGGGTCCACGATGAACGCCCCGGTCAACTGGCTGTCGACCTTGCGCCGGTTTGCGATCGGGACTCCGGTGGTCGTCGCCCAGTAGAAATACGTCCCTGCCGCGCCCGCGATGAATCGCGCGTCACCGATTCCACCCGGGGCGACTACCAGGCTGTCGTTCGGGGCCGCCGGCCGGGTGACGAGCCCGTGGATGACGAGCGTGGCCCCGAGGATCGCGTTGCGGACGCTGACGTGGATCTCCGTCCCCTCCGGCACCCGAATCAGCGGTCCGGGATTCTGGAGCGGCTTCCCTTCTTCCCCGAACCCCTGGACTTCGAGGCCGACGCCGTCCTCGGCTTCAGGATGCCACACGCCAAGCCGCGCCTCGAGACGCAGCGTCAGGACGCCGTTCCTGAACTTTCCGGCCGGGTGATCGTTGTGATTCGACCGAATTCGCGGCAGCCCGGGGGAAGCGGCGAGGGCCGTGGCGACCAGCGTGACGGCGAGTGGCACGATGCGCAGAGCAGTCATGGCTCCAAATATGGCTGGCACCGGCCTTCCCGTCGCCCCGGCGCCCGGATTACGTTCCGCCGCCATGGACCGTCGCGCCGCGCGGCAGGTGTTCGAGCAGATCGCCGCTTCCCTCGCCCTGAAGGGAGACAACCCGTTCCGCATCCGGGCGTTCGAGACCGCCGCCCGCGTCGTCGCGGAATTCCCGGGCGATCTGGACGAGGCGGTGCGCACCGGCACGCTGGCCCAGGCTGAGGGCATCGGTAAGGCGTCGCTCGAGATCGCGCGCGAGCTCGTGACCACGGGCCGGTCCAGCTTCCTGGACGAGCTGCGGGAGAAAGTCCCGCCGGGGCTGCTCGAGATGCTGCACATCCCCGGACTCGGCGTGGCGAAGGTGCGCCTGATCCACGACGAGCTGCACCTCGACACGCTCGCCGAGCTCGAGGTGGCCGCGGGCGACGGCCGCCTGGCCGCCCTGCCCCGCTTCGGGACGAAAACCGCGGAAAAAATCCGCAAGGGTATCGCGTACCTGCGTCGGTCGCAGGAATTCTCCCTGCTGCACCACGCGCGGTCCGAAGCCGAAGCGCTATGCCGGGCCTTGGCGAGCCAGCCGGGCGTAGAGCGGGTGGAAATCGCGGGCAGCGTGCGCCGCTGTCGGGAAATCATCCGCGACGTGGACGTGGTCGTCCTGCACGCCCCGGATGCCCGCGACGCGCTGGTGCGTCGCCTGGGCGCGACACCGGGCGTCACGGAGTTCGTCGGGACCGAAGGCATGGTGACGCTGCGCTTCGACTCCGGTCTGGTCGCCGACGTTGTGCTCGCCACGGCGGCCGACTTTGGTCTCGCCTGGGTGCGCGCAACCGGATCCGTGGAGCACGTGCGCCAGCTCGAAGCCGTCGGCTTGGGGCCGGGACCCTTTCCCGACGAAGCCAGTGTGTATCACGCCGCCGGGCTGCCCTGGATTCCTCCCGAGCTGCGCGAAGGCGCCGGGGAACTCGAGGCGGCCGCCACGGGCACGTTGCCCCGGCTCGTGGAGCAGAGCGATCTCAAGGGTTTCCTGCACTGCCACACCAACTACTCCGACGGCACCACCACCATCGCCCAGTGGGCCGACGCCTGCCAGGCGGCCGGCTACTCCTGGATCGGGATCACCGACCACTCGGGCTCGGCGGCCTACGCCGGCGGCCTCAAGGCGCCGGACGTGCCGCGCCAGCACGCCGAAATTGACGCCATCAATGCCGGCCTGGAAGGCTTTCGGGTGCTGAAGGGGGTCGAGGCCGACATTCTGGCCGACGGCACGCTCGACTACGGACCCGACGTGCTGGACCAGTTCGATTTCGTCATCGGCTCGATTCACTCCCGCTTCGGCATGACCGGCGAAGCAATGACGGCGCGGGTGCTGCGCGCCATGGACGACCCTCACCTGACGATCCTCGGGCACCCGACCGGACGCCTGCTGCTGTCGCGCGACCCCTACGCCCTCGATGTAGAGTGCGTGCTCACCCGGGCCGTCCTGCTGGGCATCGCGGTCGAGATGAACGCCGACCCGCACCGCCTCGACCTCGATTGGAGGGCGGCGCGCCGCGCGCGCGAGCAGGGCGTGACTCTGTCGATCGGCGCCGATGCCCATTCGGTGGCGGGCATGGCGAACGTCGTCGTCGGCCTCGGCGTCGCCCGCAAGGGCTGGCTCGAAGCGAAAGACGTCCTCAACACGAGGGACGCCGCGGGGTTCCTCGCCTTTGCGCGGGCCCGGCGGGCCCCTTGAAGCGCAAGGAAACTCCCGCCCTGCGCCGAGCCCGCGTGCGCACCATCGTTCGACGGCTGCGGCGTGAGTTTCCCCAAGCGAAATGCGCGCTCGACCACTCGAGCCCCCTGGAGCTCCTGGTCGCCACCATCCTTTCGGCACAGTGCACTGACGTCCGGGTGAACATGGTCACCCCCGTCTTGTTCGCGAAATACCGCTCGGTCGGCGACTACGCCGCGGCGGACCCGCACGTCTTCGAGCGGGAGATTCAGAGCACCGGGTTCTTTCGCAACAAGACGAAGTCCATTGTCGGCATGGCCCAGGCCCTGATCGAGCGCCACGGCGGCCAGGTACCCGACACGATGGACGCGCTCGTGGCGCTGCCGGGCGTGGGGCGAAAGACCGCCAACGTGCTGCTCGGCAACGCCTTCGCGAAGAATGAGGGTGTCGTCGTCGACACGCACGTGCAGCGGCTCAGCGGGTTGCTCAAGTTGACGAGCGAGACGACGCCCGAGAAGATCGAGCGTGACCTGATGGCCCTGGTGCCCCGGAAGGACTGGACCATCTTCTCGCATCTCCTGATCCTGCACGGACGCAGGACCTGCATCGCGCGTCGCCCGAGGTGTGAAGTGTGCACCATCAACCGCTGGTGCCCCAGCTCGAAGGTCTAGGCATGAACCTTCCGCCCATTGACCGCAATGCCCTCGTCGCCACGCGACGCGATCTCCACGCCAACCCGGAGCTGGGATTTCAGGAGACCCGGACCAGCGGTCTCGTGGCCGAACGACTCACGAAGCTCGGCTATCAGGTCCGCGCCCACGTGGGCAAGACCGGCGTCGTCGGCGTGAAGGGAAACGGCGGCCGCTGCGTGCTCTTGCGCGCCGACATGGATGCGCTGCCGCTCGAGGAAGCGAACGAGGTTCCGTATCGTTCGCGCCACCCCGGCCGCATGCACGCCTGCGGCCACGACGGACACGTGGCCATCGGGCTCGAAGTCGCTCGCCGTCTGGCCGTGTTCGCGGGGCCAGGTGTGGTGAAATTCGCGTTTCAGCCCGCCGAGGAAATTTCCGACGGCGCGGGGGCGATGATCGCGGATGGGGTACTCGAGCAACCGCGCGTCGATGCGGCCTTCGGCCTTCACCTGTGGAACGGGCTACCGGTCGGTACCATCGGCGTGATGGCGGGCCCAATGATGGCGTCGGTGGACCAGTTCGAGATCACGGTCACCGGCAAGGGCGGCCATGCGGCGATGCCGCATCTCACCTCGGACCCGGTCCTGGCAGCCGCCCACATCGTGACGGCACTGCAGAGCCTCGTGTCGCGGCGACGCGACCCGTTCGAGCCGGGGGTGGTCTCGGTGACCCAGCTCGCGGCCGGTCACGCGTTCAACGTGATCCCCGCGCAGGCCACGCTGCGCGGCACGGTACGCACGTTTGGCGGGCGGTTCTTCGAGGACGCGCCACGTCTGGTCGAAGACACGGCGCGCCACACCGCCGCCGCGTTCGGCGCGGAAGCCGCGGTGCAGTACCACCGGTTGACCGACCCACTCGTGAACGATGAGAAGATGACGGCCTTGATGAAGAGCGTGGCCCTGGACATCGTCGGGGCCGAGCACGTCCGGGATAGCGTCCGGACCATGGGGGGAGAAGACATGTCGTTATTCCTCTCGCGCGTGCCCGGCTGCTTCGGATTCGTCGGGTCCGCTCGGGCCGACGGCAACTCCTTCCCCCACCACAGCCCGCGTTTCGATATCGAAGAAGAGGCGCTCGTGATCGGGGCGGAGCTGCTCAGCCGTACCGCCGTGCGGTACCTCGGCGGGTGAGTTCCCGGTAGATTCCGGTCCCCATGTCGAACTTGCTCGCCGCTGAATCCTCCGCCTACCTCAAATCCGCCGCCCACCAGCCGGTCGACTGGCTTCCTTGGAGTGAGGCCGCCTTCTCCAGGGCCAAAGCCGAAGACAAACCGATTCTGCTCGATATCGGGGCCGTGTGGTGCCACTGGTGTCACGTGATGGACGGGGAGTCGTACGAAGACCCCGCTGTCGCGGCCGTGTTGAACCGGGATTTTATCTGCATCAAGGTCGACCGGGACGAGCGGCCCGACGTCGACGCCCGCTACCAGCGCGCCGTCCAGGCCCTCACCGGCCAGGGGGGCTGGCCACTCACCGCCTTCCTCACGCCGGACGGGGAGGTCTTCTTCGGAGGGACCTACTTCCCGCCCGAGGACAATCGGCACGGGCGCCCGGGATTCCTGTCGGTACTGAGCCGGATGGTGCAGCTCTATCGCGAGGAGCGCGACAAGGTTCGTGGCAACGCCGAGGCGATCCGGACCCACCTCGCCCAAGCGTTGGACGAGTCGAAGCCGGGGTCGCTCGACGCCCAACTGCCGGGCCAGATCGCGGACCAGATGGCGCGGCTGTTCGATATCCGCTACGGCGGCTTCGGCGCCGCACCGAAATTCCCCCACCCGGGAGCGCTGGAGTTCCTGATTGCGCGCTGGCACGACACGCATGAGCCATGGCCGCGCGAGATGGCCGAAAAGACGCTGCTCGGCATGGCGAACGGCGGCGTGCGCGATCACCTGGGTGGCGGCTTCCACCGTTACTCGGTCGACGAGCGCTGGATCGTCCCGCACTTCGAGAAGATGGCGTACGACAATTCGGAGCTGTTGCGGGCATACTGCACGGCCTACGCGGCGTTCGGCGACCGGCGCTGGCGCGACGTGGCGGCCGGGATCGTCGACTGGGTGCTCGAGGTGCTCTCCGATCGCGCGCGCGACGTCTTTTGCACGTCGCAGGACGCGGACGTCGGACCGCACGACGATGGCGACTATTGGACTTGGACGCTCGCGGAAGCGCGCGCCGCGCTCACCCCGGCCGAGTTCGACGTGACCGCGCGCGTGTTCGACATCGACGACGTGGGCGAGATGCATCACAATCCTGCGAAGAACGTGCTGTGGTGGAAGCACGATCCTGCCGAGGACGAGCGGCCCGTGCTCGAGTCCGCCATCGGCAAGCTCAAAGCCACCCGCGACCAGCGCACGACCCCCTACGTGGATGCCACGGCATACGTCAACTGGAACGCGATGATGGCCGGGGCTTTTCTCCAGGCGGGTGCCGTGCTCGACCGGCCGGAATGCAACGCCCTCGCCCTCGAGGTGCTCGAGCGCATCTGGACCAAGTCCTGGGATCCCGTCGCCGGGATGAGTCACGTGATGGGCCGCGGCGATCCCCGTGGATTACTGGACGACAACGTGCAGAGCGCCGCCGCGTTCCTCGATGCCTACGAGGCGACCGGCACCGACGACTGGCGCGAGCGCGCCGTCGCCGTCATGACCTACTGCGCGACGGCCCATTGGGCGCCCCACTGGGATGATCCCGCCGGCGGCTATTTCGATCTTGCCCAGGGCAAGAACGGCACGGCCTATCTCGCGACACGCGCGAAGCCGGTGCAGGACGCTCCCACGCCGTCACCCAATGGGGTCGCCGCCCTCGTGCTGGCCCGCCTCTGGGCGCTCTCCGACGATCGCACCTGGCGCGACCGGCTCGACCGCCAGCTCGGCGCGTTCGCGGGCGTCGCGGCGCCGCTCGGCCTGCACGGCGCCACGCTGGCGCGGGCCATCGACTGGGCGCTCAATCCGGTCACACGGATCGAGGTGTCCGGCCCGCCGGGGGAAGGACCCGCGTGCGCCATGCATCGCGTCGCGTTGCAGGCGTATCGGCCGCGCAAGGTCGTGGTGCGTCGCATCGCACCGAACGCGTCCGCCACGGTCTGCATCGGCACGACCTGCTCCCTCCCCGTCTCGCAGCCGGACGCGCTGCGGGAGCTCCTGGCGTGAAGCGCCGCCTGCTCGGTCGCACCGACCTGGCGGTGAGCGAGGTCGGGTTCGGCGCGTGGGCGATCGGCGGCAACCGCTACGGCAACTCCTACGGTCCCACGGACGACGCCGAATCGATCCGGGCCGTGCACAGGGCCATGGAGCTCGGCTGCAATTTCTTCGATACGGCGGATGTCTACGGGCACGGGCACAGCGAGGAGATCCTGGGCGAAGCTCTGGAAGGCCGGCGCCAACAGGTCATCCTCGCGACCAAAGTCGGCGGCAACTTCTACAATCGGGATATTCACCCATTGTTGCGCGACCGGGTGGCCGAGGCGGCCGGCATGCCGTTCGACCGCATCTCGCCCGACGCGTTGCTGCCCGTCACCCACGACGCGAATTTCACGGCCAGCTACATCCGCTTCGCGCTAGCGATGTCGCTGGCCCGGCTGCGGACCGACTACATCGACTTGCTCCAGCTCCACAACCCGCCACTGCAGCAGATTTCCGCCCTGGAGACCTATGGGGTGCTGGAAGACCTCAAGAAGGAAGGGCTGATCCGCACCTATGGCGTGTCGGTCCATTCTCCCGAGGAAGGCTTGGTCGCGATTCAATCCACCATGCCCGACACGGTGCAATTGGTGTACAATTTGGCTCGGCGCGAGGCGGAGCCGGGGTTCTTCCCGGCCGCCCATGCCGCCAACGTCGGCGTGATTGTACGCGAGCCCCTCGCGAACGGGTTTCTTGCCGGTCGCTACGTCGAAGGCAGCACATGGGACCGGGGCGATATCCGCTCACGCATGCCGCAACAGTATGTAGTACAGCTCGTGGCGCTGGGCCGGCGCGTCCGTGAGCTCGCAGGCCGGACCAGCAGTACCCCTGCCCAGCTGGCACTGCGGTTTGTGCTGGACAACCTCGGGGTCGCGACGGTGATTGTGGGAACCAAGACCGCCGCCCAAGCCGACGAAAACTTCGCCGTGGAGACGTGATGCCCAACAAGACTGCCGTGATGGAAACCGCCCGTGGCGCGATCGAGCTCGAGCTGTTTGCCGACGAGGCGCCCAATACCGTCGCCAACTTCGAGAAACTCGCCAACGCGGGATTCTACGACGGTACCAAGTTCCACCGGGTGATTCCCAATTTCATGATCCAGGGGGGCGATCCCAACTCCAAGACCGGCAAGGGCCGGGCCGGGACCGGGGGACCCGGGTACATGATCAAGTGCGAAACGCAGCACAACGTGCACAAGCACGTCGCGGGGACGCTATCGATGGCTCACGCGGGCAAGGACTCCGGCGGGAGCCAGTTCTTCATTTGTCATGCGCCGCAACGGCATCTGGATGGGGTCCACACCGTCTTCGGACAGGTGACGAAGGGGATAGACGCGGTGAACGCCATCCGGCAGGATGACGAGTTGAAGTCGGTTCGCGTCAGTCTCGCGAAGCAGTAGGCCGGAGTCGGCACGTGCGTCTGGACTTCGCCGTCGTCTCGGACTACGCTCTCATCGACCAGGCCGGCAAGATCTCCGTCCTGGGGATCTTCCAACACATCTGGGTGCAACAGTTTCCGGCGATGCATCCGCGCCTGCATCTCGTGCTCCGGCTCAAGGGGAAGCGTACCGAAATCGGGGAGCACGCGGTGCAGATCCGATTGGTGGATGAGCAGGAGACGGAGGTGCTGGGCGGCAACGGCAACGTCACGTTCGCCGAGCCGCCGGCCGGCGTCACCGAGATCGAGGCGGCGGCGATTCTCGTCTTCGACGTCCCCTTTCCGCACCCGGGCGCCTATCGGTTCGAGATCACGATCGACGGCGCGCAGGCCGCCGAGGTGCCCATCACCGTGAGCCAGATGCCGCAACAGGCGGGGCCGTAGCAGCAGCCTCCGCCGCTTCCCAGCCCGGCGCTCGTTCGCTACCGGTCCTGCTTCTGGTGGCCGTGCTGGCGCTCGCGTGGGACATCGGTGGGTATCGCCTGCTCGACCCGGACGAAGGCCGCAACGCCGAAGTCGCGCGCGAGATGGCGGCGACCAACGATTACCTCGTCCCGCACCTGGACGGCCTTCCCTATCTGGATAAGCCGGTCGTCTACTTCGCCGCGGCGGCTGTCGCGATGGAGGTCCTGGGACCCACCGAAGTCGCCGCCCGGCTCCCCGCCTACCTGGCCACGCTCGCCACCGTAGTGCTCGTGGTCTGGTTCGCGCGGCGACGCTGGGGCGCCGAAGCCGGCTGGCTTGCCGGCATCGCGTTCGCGACGATGCCAATGGTGCTCGCCTACGCGCGCACCACCATCTTCGACAGCACCCTTTCCTTATTCATTACGGCCGCGATCCTCTGCTTTGCCGAAGAGCGGCCGGTGCTCGCCTGGGCCGCTCTGGGAGCGGGCGCGCTCACCAAGGGCCCGATCGCGATCGCGGTCCCTCTGGCGACGATCCTCCCCTTCGCGTGGCTCACGGGCGGAGGTGTGCGTCGGTTCTTCCCGTGGCGTGGCCTGCTCGTGTTCGCGCTCGTCGCCCTGCCCTGGTTCCTCGCCGTGACCGCACGGATCCCGGAATTCCCGCACTACGTGTTCGTGCGTGAGACATTCGAACGGGTGACGACCCGCAGTTTCCACCGCAGCGCGCCATTCTGGTATTACCTCCCGATCTTTCCGATCGCCGCGTTCCCGTGGATCGTCCCGGTGCTGGCGCGGCTCGGCGGCGGCCGCCTGCGGTGGGCGTGGCAGGCCCGTCGCGTGAACCCGGGAGCCCGCGAATCGCTCCTGCTGGCGTGCTGGGTGCTCGGGCCGCTCGTGCTGCTCACCTTGAACCAATCCAAGCTGCCCCAATACGTGCTGCCCCTCATGCCCGCAATCGCGCTCGCGGCGGGGCGCACACTGGCGCTGCACGGTCCGAGAGTCGGGTGGCGCGCGTATGCGGGTACGGCCGCCCTGGTGGGCGTGGCCATCTTCGGGGCGATCGCCTGGTTCAGCCATAATGGAGGGGCGCTGCCCACGCCGCTCACCGGTCCTGAGCGCACGGCCATTCCCGGAGCCGCTGGCGGCATCGCCGTGGCCGTTCTGGCGTCGGCCGTACTCGTCGTGCTGGCGGCGCGGCGCCGCGATACCGGGCTGGCCGCCATCGGATACGCTGCCGTGGTCATCGCGCTCCCCTTCATCATCGCCGGTCTGATGCGCACCGTGGGCGACGACCGCTCCGCGGCATCTCTGGCCGACGCGGTACGCGGGCGGGGCCGGGTCATCGGCGTGAACGCGTATCCGACATCGCTGCCGTTTTACCTCGGACACCCGGTCCCGGTTGCGACCGCGCACGGGCGCGAGCTGACCAGCAACTACATCGCCGACTACGCCGACCGATACCGGACTATCCCCGGATCCCCCCTGCTGCCGGCGGACGCCTGGCGATCGATCGCCGCGCAATGCCGCGAGCCCACCATCTTCGTCACGCGACCGGTGGACCGCGAAGTGCGCGACGGTCTCTCTGCCCTCCCCGTGCTGTTCGCGGACGCTCGCTACGAGGCATATGGCCCGTGTGCGGGGGAGGCAGGGCCCTGATGTGCGGGATCTTCGGCGTCGTCTCGCTCAACGGGGCGCCGCTCGCACATCCCGATCACCTCGTCGCCATGGCCCGGTCACTCGCCCACCGCGGCCCGGACGGGGAGCGGATCGTCGGTCACGCCCGGGCCCGGATCGGCGCGCGTCGCCTCGCCATCATGGACCTCACCACCGGCGATCAGCCGTTTCAGAGCCCCGATGGCGCCGTCTGGATGGTCTGCAACGGCGAGATCTACAACTCGCCGGCGCTGCGGCGCGAAGCCCTGGCCTGGGGTTACCCGTTCCGCTCCCGTGGTGACATCGAGAACATCGTGCCGTTGTACGAGCGATTCGGACCCGACGCGGTGTCCCGGCTCGATGGCATGTTCGGCCTCGCGCTGTGGGACGACCGGCGCGGGCGCCTGCTCCTGGCACGCGACCGGGCGGGAGAGAAACCGCTGTTCTGGACGCGCGTCGACAATGAGCTGCGCTTCGCCTCCGAGGTCCAGGCATTGCTCGTGTTTCCCGATCAATCCCGCCGCCTCGACCGGGACGCCGCGGCGCGGTTTGCCGCGTTGGGGTATGTCCCGGGGACGCGCACCATGCTCCAGGGCATTCACAAGCTGCCGCCCGGACATCTGCTCATCGCCGAAGCAGGCGCGGTCTCGGTGCGATGCTACTGGTCGGCGGCGGAGGCCGCGCGTGCCCCGAACCGCCTCACAAGCGCGGCCCAGCTGCGCGAGGTGCTGCAGGCCGCGGTGGCGCGCGAGCTGATGGCCGACGTTCCGGTCGGCGTGTTCACGAGCGGCGGCCTCGATTCCTCGCTGCTCGCCGCCGCGGCGACGCGCGTGATGCCCGGCGAGCGCATCCATACCTACGCCGTTCGGTTCGAAGCGCGGGGCTACGACGAGAGCCGCTTCGCCGAGGCGGTGACGCACGATATCCGCACAGTGCACCACGTGGTGACGGCCGACGATGCCTCGCTGCGAGCCGCGTTCGATGTCGTCACGAGCCAGCTCGCCGAGCCGCTGGGTGATCCCGCCGCACTGCCGACCTACCTCCTCGCCCGTGCCGCGCGCGCCGACGTGAAAGTGGTGCTCTCGGGCGAAGGTGCGGACGAGCTGTTCGGAGGATACCCGACGTATCCCGGTCATCGGGTCGCCGAAGCCTACCGCCGCATTCCCCGTGTGCTCCGCAGCGGGGTGCGCTGGCTCGTCGAATCGTGGCCGGCATCCGGCGGCAAGGTCACGCTCGAGTTCATGCTGAAGCAGTTCGTGGCGGGCGCGGAGCTGCCGCCCGTCGAGCGGCATATCGCCTGGTTCGGCGCCCTGGGGGCCACGCCGGAAGTGGCCGCCGACGTCGCCCGGCTGCTCGAGGGGTTCCCCGAGGACCACCGCAACCGGATGCTCTGGCTCGATTTCCTCACCTACCTGCCCGACAACCTCCTGGTGAAAGTGGATCGCTGTACCATGCTGGCCTCGATCGAGGCGCGCGCCCCATTCCTCGATCGCGAAGTGCTGGAGCTGGTGCTCCCCGCCCCCGCCGATCTCAAGGTGCGCCGCTTCACCACCAAGGCGATATTGCGAGAGGCCGCACGGGGCCTCGTACCGGATCGCGTCATCGCGCGCCGCAAGCGCGGGCTGTCGGTCCCGGTCGCGCGCTGGCTGAATGGCGGCCTGGCGGACCTCGCGAGCCGGCATCTCGCGCGGCCGCGGCTGTTTCCCGGTGCGCCGACCGCCTCGCTGCTCGCCGAGCATCGCGCCGGCAGGCGCAACCATGCCCGCAAGCTGTGGCCGTTGCTGATCGCCGAGCTGTGGGCGGAACGCTGGAACGTGGAGCCATGAACCGCACCGACGCCCTCGCGCTGATGGAGCAACACACCAAGAACCCCGCCCTGCGCCAGCACATGCTCGCGGTGGAAGCCGCCATGCGCGCCTACGCGACGCGGTACGGCGACGACGACGAAGCCTGGGGAACGGTCGGCCTGCTGCACGATTTCGACTACGAAGCCTACCCCAATCACGAGCATTCACCCACCGAGGGGCATCCGGCCTGGGGCGTGAAGCTGCTGCGCGAGCGCGGAATCGCCGACGAGCAGTGTCGCGCCATCCTGGGCCACGCCAACTATTCGGGCGTGCCGCGCGATTCCCAGATGGCCAAGGCGCTGTTCGCCGTCGACGAGCTGTGCGGGTTCCTGGTCGCCTGCGCGTTGGTGCGACCGTCGCGGAGCTTCGCCGACCTGGAGGTCGCCTCGGTGAAAAAGAAGCTCAAGGACAAGGCGTTTGCCCGGGGCGTGAATCGCGACGATGTCCGCGCCGGCGCCGAAGAGCTCGGCGTGCCGCTGGACGACCACATCGCATTCTGCATCGCGGCGCTGCGGCCGGTCGAGCCGCGCCTCGGCATGGGCGCGAGCGCCGCCCCCGCCGGGTGATCCTCTCGCCGCAGCGCGCGGCCCGCGGAGTCACCGCGCCGCGAGACGAGCTGGCGTTCGCCATCGAGCGCGCCGCCAACGCGCGGCCCATCGAAGGCAATTCGATCCAGCACCATCCCGACAGCCCCGCCGCTCTCGAGGCGATGCTCGCGCTCATCGCGGGGGCCGAGCGCTGGATCCATTTCGAGAACTACATCATCCGTGACGACCGGACCGGTCGCCGGTTTGCCGACGCGCTGATCGAGCGCGCCCGCGCCGGAGTGCGCGTGCGTATCCTGTACGACGCCCTCGGCTCGTTCGGGACCTCTCACGCGTACTGGAACGCCCTGCGCCGGGCCGGCGCCGAAGTGCGCGCGTTTCATCCCGTGGCTTCGCTTCGCGTGCTCGAGTTGTTCGTTCGCGACCACCGCAAGCTGGTGGTCGTCGACGGCGCACGCGCCATGATGGGCGGGTTGTGCATCGGGGACGAATGGGCGGGCGACCCGGACCGCGGCCGGCAGCCGTGGCGCGACACCATGCTCACGGTGTGCGGTCCGGCGGCGGTCGTCCTCGACGCGGCGTTCGCCGACGCCTGGGTACAGGCCGGGGCACCGCTGCCACCCGACAATGCGTGTGGCGACCCCGAGATCTGCGGCGACTTCACCGTGCAGGTGGTCGCGGGCGTGCCGTTCGAAGGACGGATCTACCGCGCCACCCAGCTCATCGCCGCCGCGGCGCAGGAGCGGCTGTGGATCACCGACGCCTACTTGGTTCCACCCGCGCCACTCTACGCCGCGCTGATCGATGCCGCGCGCCACGGCGTGGACGTGCGGCTCCTCGTTCCCGGCGCGAGCGATCTGGTGCTGCTCCGTAACGTCACCCGGGTGGGCTACCGCGAGCTGCTGCGCGCCGGCGTGCGCATTTTCGAGTGGCGCGGGGCCATGGTCCATGCCAAGACGCTGGTCGCCGATCGTCGCTGGGCGCGCGTCGGGTCAAGCAACCTGAACGTCTCGAGCCTCTTCGGCAACTATGAGCTCGACGTCCTCGCCGACAACCGTCAGGCGGCCGAAGTGCTGGCCGCACAGTTCCGGCGCGACCTGCTCATGAGTCGTGAAGTCGTGCTGGAGCCGCGGCGCTTGAGACTCCCCGCGCGGCTGGTGCGAGCCCCGGCGACGGCCGAAGCCGGCGCGCATGCCGATCTGCCGACCGTGGCGCCTCACCAGCGTTCGGCCTACGAACTGAGCGCGGTCGCTGTCGTCGCTCTGCGCCGCGTGGCCGGCGGCCTGCGCCGGACCCTCGCGGCAAGCGTGGCCCTGTTCTTTCTCCTGCTCGGCATCCTCTTGGTGGCGTTTCCTCGCGTGATGGGAAGCCTGGTCGCCGCCGTGATGTTCTGGCTGTCGTTGGGATTCGGCGTGTACGCCTTCGGCAAGCGCCGGGCGCGCGAACGTGAAGATGTCGACTGAACCGCAACGTCCGGACGGGGCCGCGCGTAAGGCCAGAGACGTGGCCGAAGCCGCCCTCGCCGCTCGTGCCCGCGCGGGAGACCGCGTCGCCTTCGGGGAGTTGGTCGACCAGTACGCCGATCAGGCCCGCCGCGTGGCCCGGGCGGTGCTGCAGGATCCAGATGACGCGGACGACGCCGCCCAAGACGCGTTTCTTGCCGCGCTCGTGAAGCTGCACCAGTACGACGCGCAACGACCGTTCGGCCCGTGGCTGATGCGGATCGTCGCCAATGCGGCCACGGACCGACGCCGGCGGCGGACCGTGCGTCGCGCCGAGTCGCTGGAGGAGGGCCTGGTCGCGGGTGGCGCGCGGCCCGACGTCGTGGCCGAGCGGGAAGCGCTGCGCGGTCAGCTTCGCGAAGCGCTCGCGCGGCTGCCGCCGCGCCGGAGCCTAGCGGTCACACTGTTCGACGTGGAAGGATACTCCCACGCCGAGATCGCCGAGATGCTGGGGATCCCCGAGGGGACGGTACGCTCGGAAGTGTTCCACGCCCGACGGCGCTTGCGAACGCTGTTGGCCGATTGGAGGGACGAGGGATGAGTGAGCAGAACACGCCGTTCGATCATCGCCCCGATCTCGTCCTGGGAGAGGCCTTACGTACGGCGCTGGCGCCGCGTGGCCGCTCCGAGTTCGTCGCCCGGGTCCTGGCGGCCGCGGCCCGGCCGGCCGATCCGCTGGTGGACGTCCTGGCCCGGTGGTCCAGGCTCGGCATCGCGGCGGCGCTCCTGGCCGCGCTCGCCGCGACTCTCGTGGTGGGACGCGGGAGCCGGGGAGCGACGGAATCGGTCGTCGGTGGCGCGGATCCCGAAGCAGTCGTCGCCGGGGTCCAGGCGCCGGAAGTGGGCGTGCTGTTTGCCTCGTACTCGGATCGGTAGAGAGGAACGATGAGGTTCACGTCATGACTTTGTTCACCCGTTCCAAGACCCTGGCCGTCACGCTGCTCCTCGCCGTGTTCATGGCGGGAGGCGTCGCCGGATGGGCCTTCGGATCCAGGTACTCGATGCCGCGGCCGGGCGGCCGCGGACCCGACGCGATGGCGGGGTTTCTGACCCGCCGGCTGAACCTGAGCGACGCGCAGCGCGATTCGGTGCGCGCCATTCTTGCCCGGCACGATCCCGAAATGCGGGCCATCCTCGGCGTGGTCCGGCCCCGGATGGACTCGCTGCGCGCGGCGCTCCACGCCGAGATCGCCGCCCAGCTCACCCCGGCCCAGCGGGAGCGGCACGCGCGCCTGATGGCCGAGTTGGAGCATCACCGTCAGGAACGCGAGCGCCGGGATTCCACTTCGAGCACAGAAGGTCCGCACTGATGCGCGTTCTTCATTTCATTCTGGCTGGCGCGTGCGCGACGCCCGTCGCCGCCCAACAGCCCGATTCGGCCGTGGGCGCGAGCGTGCAGATCACCCTCGACGAAGCGATCCGGCGGGCGCTCGACGTTCAGCCGGCCATGGTGCAGGCGCGTGGAGACCAGCGTAACGCCAGCGCGGGCCAGCGCTCCGCC
>JBGQFX010000030.1:0-38955 GCA_041497135.1 Gemmatimonadota bacterium
CCCTTGGTGGTGAAGAACGGCTCGAGGCAGCGCCGGCGCGTCTCCTCGTCCATGCCGATACCGTTGTCCACGACCTCCACCACCGCGGCAGGCCGTTCCGGATCGGCATCGGCGAGCCGGGTCCGCAGTGTCAGCGTGCCGCCTTCGGGCATGGCATCCACGGCGTTGAAGACCAGATTGGTCAGCGCCTCGCGGATTTCGCTCTCCACGCCCATGATCTTGGGCAGATCGGGCGCCAGTTCCGTCAGCGCCCGGATCACGATGCCGATCTGCAGCGGCTGGTCGCTCCAGCGGGCGCGGGTCAGGTCCACGACTTGCTGCACTATGCTGTTCAACTCCACGGGCGTAAGCGCCAGTTGGGCCTCGCGCGGCCGGTAGAACTCGCGCATGCGCGCGACCGTCTGCGCCACGTCCTCGACCGCGCGCTGGATGGTCTCCAGGTAGCCCCGCGCCCGGTCGCTCAAGTTGCGCTCGGTCTCCAGCAACGACTCCGTATACAGCGACACGGGCGAGAGCGCGTTGTTGATGTCGTGCGCGATGCCGCTCGCCATCTGCCCCAGCACGCGCAGCCGCTCCTCCTGCATCATCGCCTGCTGGGTCTGGCGCAGATCATCGTAGGCCTGCTGCAGCGCGCCGTAGAGCTGCGCCTGGTGGGCGGCGAGCGCGACGTGCTCGCTCAACTGCCGCAGGAACTCGCACTCGACGCTGCTGAACCCCTGCGCCTCGCGCCGCGCGGCGACCAGCACGCCGAACACCCGGCTCTCCGATTTCAGCGGCGCCATCACCAGCGAACCCAGTCCGCCTCGGGCCAGGCGCTCGGGGAACGGGAAGCGCACCGCACCGATGTCCGGCTCGTACACCAAGTGCCCCTGGACGCAACGCCCCAACCCGTTGTCGTCGATGCCGATCACGGCCTTCTCGTCCAACGTCAGGTCGTGGGCGAGCGCCTCGCTCTTCAGTCCCACGCAAGTCACCCGGAGGGCATTGGCCGCCGGGTCGTGCAGGCAGACGCAGGCGAAGTCGACCGGCAGGCTATCCTCAATACTCCTGACGACCACCTGGAAAATGCTCCGCAGGTCCTGGCGCTCGCCGATTGACCGCGTGATGTGATCCAGCAAGGTCAGATGTTCCATCTGCCCCCGGATCCGCCGCTCGGCCTGCTTGCGCTCGGTCACGTCCCGGACCGTGCTGATGACCAGCGTCCCTTCGGGCGTCGCCAGCGGGCTGAGGCTGACGTCCACGGCGAACTCGCTGCCGTCCTTGCGGCGCGCGAACAGCTCGCGGCCCGCGCCCATCGCGCGCGCGCGGGGTTGCTCCTGGTACGGGACCCGTTGCGCGAGGTGCGCCCCGTGCAGGCGCTCCGGGATCAGCAGCTCCACGGGCTGGCCTAGCAGCTCCGCGCGCGCATAGCCGAATACCGCCTCGGTCCGGGCGTTGACCACGGCGATGCGGCCCTCGCGGTCCACGATCACCACGGGGTCGGGGACGGCCTGCAACAGCGTCTCGGCCCGTTCCCTCTGCGCCTGGGCCTTTTGCTCCGTCTGCTTGCGCTCGGTGACGTCGAGCAGCGTCATGACAATGCGGATGACGTCGCCGGCGCTATTCCGCACCGGCGCGCTCGTGTAACTGCAGGCCCATTCGTATCCGGTCTTGACGTTGCGTAGGTCCGTGTCGTAGTCGCGCACGTAGTCGCCGCGCATGGCGCGCGGCAACGGCCACTCGTCATACGGCATGGGTCGGCCGTCGGGATACCGCAGCTCCCACTCAGCCGCGTATTCTTCAACTCTCCGGTGCATATCTGCCGTGGAGTTGAAGCCGTGGAACCTCAGGGCGGCCGCATTCATGGACATATCGCCGCCTTGCCCATCGCACAACACCAAACCCATTGCCGTATTGTCAAACGCCGCGGCCAGTTTGCCGCGCTCCAACTCCAGCGCCGCCTCGGTCTGCTTGCGCTCGGTGACGTCCCGCGTGATCTTGGCAAAGCCCACCAGCACGTCTGCCGGGTCGCGCATCGCCGTAAGGACCATGTCCGCGTAATAGCGCGTGCCGTCCTTCCGCACCCGCCAGCCCTCGTCCTCGGAGCGGCCTTCGGCCGCCGCCAGCTTGAGCAGCCGGGCCGGCGTACCGGCGGCAACGTCCTCCGGCGAATAAAACCGCTCGATTGACTGCCCGACGATTTCCGCCTCGGCATACCCCTTGAGTCGCTGCGCGCCGTCGTTCCACGTGACCACGTGTCCCCGCGGATCGAGCATGATGATCGCGTAGTCCTTGACGCTGTTGGTCATCAGCTGCAGCCGCTCTTCGCTCTCGCGCAGTTGCGCCGTCCTTTCGCGAACGCGCTGTTCCAGCGATTCATTGAGTTCGCGGATGCGCCGGCCCTCGGCTAGTTCCCGGTCCATGCGTCTGCGCGTCGCCCCCAGCAACGCCAGCAGCGCCAGCAGCGCCAGCATGATGAAGGCGGCCACGACGCCGATGGTGGCGTTTCTCAGCTTCTGCACCGGGGCGAGCACTTCGTCCAGATCCTCCTTCACCACCATGCCCCAGCCGGTGCCCGGCACCGGCAGCGTATAGGCGAGGACGGGCTCACCGCGATAATCGAGCGCTTCCCAGATCCCGGTTTCGCCTCGGGCGGCGGCAGTGGAGGGCCACGCCGGAGTATCACTGGCGGCGCTCAGAGGCACGCGCATGCGCAGCGCCGTCCGCTTGCGAAAGCGAAGCTCATTAAGAAAAAGCGCGTCGTCGCCGTCCTGGCGCACCAGGACTGCCTCCGCGCTGCGGCTTTCCACCGGCCAGGTTTGAATGAGGCCGTACAGATAGGCGAGGTTGCTGCGCAGCACGAGCACCCCCGCCGCGCGGGCGCCATCGGGACGCATGATCGGGACAAAAATGTCCAGCAAGGCCTGTCCGGGTGCGGCAGGATCGCCCGGATAGATCTCCGAGGTGACGGTGATGATCTCGGTCGCCGCCTGGAGCGCGAGCCGCCGGCCCTCGGCGGTGAGCCCGGTGTATTGCCCCACGCCAAAGCGGATATTCCCGCCGGGGTCGAGAACCAGCAAGGCGTCGTCGCCCCGGTTTCGCACCACGTCCAACAGCGACTCCCGCCATGGCGCGGGCATCCCGGACTGACCGCGACCCAGCCAGTCTGCCATCCCACCTTGTCCCACCAGCCGGGCAATCGAGCGGGCGTTCTTTTCGTATCGCTCGATGTAGTAGCGGATCTGCTCCGCCTTCAGCTTGCCGATCGAGGTCAGCTGATTCGCGGCATCGGACTTGGCCGATTGCATGATCTGCGCGAAAAACGCATAACCCGTCCCTGCGACCACGACTGTAAAAGCCAGGAATACGGCAATCGGTCCCCATGCGAAGCGGATGCGATTGATCACAGGCCTATACCAGCTCGCAGTTCCCCATGCGCCGCGACAGGCGCCAGCAGCACCAGCCGCGGCGGCTGCGCGAACGTCCGCCCCGCGTGGGGCCCGCGGCAAAAGATGAAATCCAGGGCCTCCTCCCCGTCCCACACCACGTGAATGCGATTGGCGATGTTGTTCTGCCGCAGCGCGTGCAGGGTCAGCTCCACGTCCGCGGAGTCGTCCTCGACCAGCAGGATCTCGATCTCGTCTCGCGTCATGCTTGCTCCCACGCCGCGTCGCCCAGGGTGAAGTAGAAGGTGGCCCCCTCATCCGGTTCCGCTTCGGCCCAGACGCGTCCGCCGTGCTTGTGGATGATGCGCTGCACAGTGGCCAGCCCCACGCCGGTGCCCTCGAACTCCTCGGCCCGGTGCAGTCGCTGGAAGACGCCGAACAGCTTGTCGGCGTATTTCATGTCGAAGCCGACGCCGTTGTCGCGCACGCACAGCGCCGGCCGGCCCGCGACCGTCATCTGGCCCACCTGGATGACGGTGCGCTCCCGCGGGCGGGTGAACTTGACGGCGTTGGAGAGGAGGTTCGTGAACACGGCGCGCATCAGGCCAGGGTCGCACTTCACTGCCGGCAAACGACCCAGCTGCCAATCGATCCGGCGGCCTTCCAGTTCAGGCTTGAGGTCGGCCACCGCTTCTTGGACTAACGAGCTCAATTCCGTCACCCGGGGGCGCAGCTCCTTGCGGCCGACCTGCGCCAGATTGAGCAGGTCGTCCACCAGGCAGCCCATGTGCTTGGCACGCTCCTGGATGCGCCGCAGGTAGTGCTGGGCGGTACCGTCCAGCTGCGGGAGGAATTCGTCGAGCAACAGCTTGGAGAAGCCGTCCACCTGGCGCAGCGGCGCGCGCAGGTCGTGGGACACGGAGTAGCTGAAGGCTTCGAGATCCTGGTTGGCCGCGGCGAGCTGAGCGGTGCGCTCGATCACGCGCTGCTCCAGTGCTTCATTGAGCGTGCGAATTCTCTCTTCCGCTTGCTTGCGCTCCGTGATATTGTCGAATACGGCGACGAAGTGTTCTCTCACCGGGCAGTACACGGAGATCGAAAACCAAATCCGTAAGGGTTCAACATACGTCTCAAACCTCTCCGGCTTACCGCTCAAAGCCACCCGGCCGTAGATTTCAAACAATTCCGGATTAGACTCTCTGACGCCCGGGATTACCTCGGTGACTTTTTTGCCAACGACATGCTTCAATCCTGTTAACTTCTCGAATGCGCTGTTGACGTCGAGGTAGATGAAGTCCTGCGGACGGTTGTTTTCAAACAGCATCCGGCAATACGCGAACCCGTCGAGCATGTTCTCGAATAACGAGCGATAACGACCTTCGCTCTCCCGTAGTGTTTCCTCCGCCCGCTGGCGCTCGCCGATCTCGGCATCCAGCGCGCGGTTTGCCGCCTCGGTTACCCGCGCACGCTGTTGAGACGTCTGCGCGAGCCGAACCGTCAGTGCCAGCAGGAGAGACAGGATGGCTCCGAAGGCCAGGACTGCGGTGGGAAAGGGGGACCGCTCGCGGGCCTCCACCTCCGCCGCCGGCCAGACTCGGATGCGCCAGAGACCGCCCTGGATATCGATGGTAGTGTCCTCGGTGGCCGCCTCGGCCCGTTCCACGCGCTGCGACTGGCCGTCCGCGGAGCGGCGGTAGACCGCTTCCCCGCCATCGAATACGGCGATGGAGTATCCGGGCGCGACGTTCGCCAGGACGGTGTCCAGCACCACTTGAACATGGAGGGCGGCCACCAAGAACCCCGTTGAGGTCCGCCCCCGCCGGCCGGGAATCACGACCAGGAGCCCGTTGCCGCCCTCCGCCAGCTTCACGGAGCGGGTGATCGTCGCCCGACGCGTCGCTCGGGCGGCCTCCAGCGCCGCGCGGCGCCGCTCTTCAGCGACCAAGGGCTTACTGGGATCTGCATCACTCCCCTCGCGCGTCGCGATCCAGGTCGCGCGGAAGGAGGTGTCCGCCCACTCGATGAACCGCAGGCCCAGATAGGTTTTGAAGTACTGCTCGGCGTCGAACTGCCATTGCTCGCGCGACTGCCCGTGCGCGACGCGGCCGGTCATGCGCGCGAGCGCCTCGATGCGGTCGTCCAACTCCGCCGTGATCTGGTCGCTCACGTTGGCCAGGGCCAACCGAGTCAACTGTTCGATGTGCGCGCGCTGCGCGCTCTCCAGCCCCTGCCACTGGAGCAGCGTGGCGGTCAACAGCCCCACGGCTATGAGAATCGGTACCCAGCGCGCCGCGGACCGACCGCCGGGACCCGGCCCTGCCGTCATCGGGGGCGCGGCTGCTCCAACGGCCGTTCGAGCAATGCGATGAGGAGGATCCCCGCCGCGATCGAGGCGCCGTCGAGAGTCACGCCAATCCCCTCCGACGTCGCTGCTCGCTCACCAACCCGTCGCGCAGCGCCATCCTGGCGACGATCTCCTGGTCTTCTTTGCGAATGAGGGCGTCCAACTCGGCGTCCGTCGTGCCCCGTTGTTGCGCGAGGGTCGGGACTACCGAGTTTCGCGAGCCACGCGCCGAACGTGTCGTGGCCCTGGAAGAGGCCGGAGAGCCGTCACGGTCCGGCATGGTGATCGCCAGGATCGACGACATCTGGCTCGAGACTGGCAACTGCGATCATCGCATGTCCGCGATGCTCGCCGCCTGGCCGACGACCTTGGCAGCCCTCATCTGCGCAAACAGGGCATGGCGGATTAGCTCCGCGTTGGTGCGCAGATGCATCTTCTCCAGTATCCGCGTACGGCAGGCGCTGACCGTCTTGGAGGAAAGCCCCAGCTCGGCGGCGATTTGCTTGACCCCCTTGCCCGCGCCGAGCCTGCACAGCACCTCGTGCTCGCGATCGGACAGAGCGTCGTGCGGTACGTCGGCAGAGTCGGCGTCGAACATCGAGGCGACCTTCCGCGCAATCTCCGGCGAGTGCCCCTTGGTGAGAGATCCCGCAGCGCGGCCGGCTCGCTTTCGCTCGGAGATGTCGCGGATAGCGCTGAGGACGACCAAGCCGTCGGCCGTCTGCAACGGACTCAGCGCGATGTCCACGGGGAACTCGCTGCCATCTTTGCGCAGTCCGAAGAGCTCGAGGCCGGAGTCCAGGGCGCGAGTGGAAGGTTCGGACACGTAGCCCGCGCGGTGGTGCTCGTGCCGCCGCCTGAACCGCTCGGGCATCAGGCACTCAACCGGCTGACCGCGAAGCTCCGCGGGGCTGTAGCCGAACGCTCGCTCCACCTCGCGGCTGGTGTGGAGGATCCTGCCTTCCGCGTCGGCGACCACCAAAGCGTCCGGGGCGGAGTCGAACAGGCCTTCAAATATCGCCCTCGCGGCCTCGGTCTGCCGTCTGGAGTCGAAAAGGCCTTGAAACATTGCTTTGGCCGCTCCCGACTGCCGGAGACGGAGCCGGGTCATTAGCGCGAGCGTGACAGCCGCTGCCATGAGCAGGGACAGGCCAACTCCGAAGACCAGCACCGCCTGCGGGAAGGGGGATCGCTCCTGGGCCAGGACCTCGGGTCCCGGCCAGACCCGAGCCCGCCAGGGGACGTCGTACAGGTCGATAGCGATTTCCTTGCTCCATTCCAGTCCACGCTGTCCGACGTTATCGGAGCGGCTGTAGACCTGCTCCGCGCCATCGAACAGGGCGATCGCGTACCCGGACGCCACGTTCGTCAGCACGGTGCCGAGCAGGCTGCGAGTGTCGAACACGGCCATCAAGAACCCGCCGGGACGGTTGGCCCGAGGAATTGGGACAAGGACCACGAAGCCGGTACCGCCATGCACCAATGCCATGTTCCGCCCCACGACCACTTCGCGCCTCTCCCGTGCCGCATCCACCGCCGTCCTGCGCCACTGCTCCGATTCGAGGTGAAGGTCCTTCCCCGCATCGCGACGGTCGCGCGTCGCCGTCCATCGGAGGTGAAAGGAAGCGTCTACCCACGCGATCGTTTGGAGGCTGGGGTAGTCGCTCAGATAGAGCGCCGCATCCGACTCCCATTCCGGCTTCCGCGCCTCCTCGTACCGCTCCATGCGCCGCGCCATTCGGACCAGCGGCTCGATGCGGGCTCTGGTCTCGGCCGTGATTCGGTAACTGATTATCGACAGGGTCGATTGCGTTGCCCGCTCAATCTGAGCGTGCTCGGCCTGCGTGAGTCCCCGCCAGATCAGCAGCGCGACGGTGATGAGCCCCACGGCCACGGACACCGGCAGCCAGCGAGCCGCGCCCATTGCTTCGCCTGCGGGAGGCGAGGGCGGCGACTCCTGGGCAGTGTTCGGCATGACCGTCACGGACTGTCCTCGCCGTCGGACAGCACGAGAGCGCCGGGATCGCTTCGGACGCGTGACCAGCGAGCTTGGCATCCTTCAGTCCCGCAAGCACTTCTGCTCAACAGGGGGCGCACGGCGCCTACTATGAGGGATTCCTCAAGGCGCGCCATCAGCGAAGTGCCGATAGGCTTGTCAGTCTCCGTCCTACAGACTCGGAAGACAACAATCGACAAGGGGTTACGGGGAGGAAGCGGGAGCTATTCTACTATTCCCTGCTGTAGCGCATAGCGGATTAAGTCCGCGTTGGTGCTCAGGTGCATCTTCTCCAATATCCGTGTGCGGTAGGTGCTGATCGTCTTGGGGGAAAGCCCCAGCTCGGCGGCGATTTGCTTGACCCCCTTCCCCACGCCGAGCCCGCACAGCACCTCGTGCTCGCGATCGGACAGAGCGTCGTGCGGTGCGTCGGCATAGTCGGCATCGAGCATCGAGGCGAGCTTCTGCGCGATCGCTGCGGTCACATACTTCCCACCGCACGCGACCTTTGCGATCGCAGCGACAAGCTCTTCCGGCGAGTGCTCCTTGGTGAGGTATCCCACAGCGCCGCCCCGCAACGCTCGCACGGCGTACTGATCCTCCGAGTGCATACTCAGAACTAGCACACGGATGATGGGATACGTGTCGCGGAGATGGCGCAGGAGGGTCAGGAACGGCGCGCCGGGCATGGTGATGTCCAGCAACAGGACGTCGACCACTGTCGCCGCCAGCTTGGCCACGAGCTCATCTCCGTCCGCGGCCTCCCCCACGACCTGCATCGTGGGCTCGTCGGCAATGATTCGCCTCAGCCCGGCGCGAACAACCGGGTGGTCATCGGCGATCAACACACTGATCATGAATCCGTCGCGTCCTGGCTGGTCGGCGACAGCGGAACGCGCACTGCAACGGTGGTTCCGCCCCCTGGTGCCACACCGATGCTGATCTCCCCTTCCCACGACAGGGCCCGTTCCCGCATGCCGAGGAGGCCAAGCGAGTGCGGATCCGATGCTTCCGCCTCCGTGATGCCTCGGCCGTCATCATGCACGTCCAGGACCAACTGCTCTTGGGTTGTCACCAGACGCGCCGTGACCGAGCTGGCGTTGGCGTGTCGGGCGATATTGGTCAGCGCCTCCTGGAATATACGGAACACGTCTATGGAGCGGGCTGCGTCCGGCTGGGGGAACTCGACCGGCACCTCAACCTGGCAGGGGACTCCTGTGCGACTGGTGAATTGCTGGGCCTCCCATTCGATGGCCGCGACGAGCCCGAGGTCGTCCAACATCGGCGGGCGAAGCTCTCTTGCCAGGGTCCTCACCTTGTCGATCATCGTATCGATTCGCGCCAGCATCGCTTGCATCTTGCGTACCGACCCCTTGGATTGGGACGGTAACCGGTCCTTGGTCCAGGCAAGATCGAGCCTCAAGGCGGTGAGCGCTTGACCGAACTCATCGTGAATCTCGCGTGCGAGCCGGACCCGGTCTTCTTCCCTGACTGTTCGCAGGTGCCCGGCCAGGTCGCGCAGCTGGCGGCGAGAACGCTCCAGCTTCTCCTCCGCCTGCACGTGCTCGGTGACGTCCTCCGCATTCACGATGATGATATCGGACGGCACAAACCCGTATGTGACCGCCAGACGGCGAACCTCGCCCGTCGTTCTGAAACAATAGTCCATTTGGCGCTTGATGGCGGCCTTCTCAGCAAAGCACCGCGCCATATCCTCCACGATGTCGGGCGTGTCCGCGTACAGTGTCCTAGCCTTCATTCCTTGCAGACGCGCCACACTTCCTCGTGTGATCACCTCAGCCGCGTTGTTGTAATCCGTCAGGACGAAATCCCCACCGACCGCGCGCCAGGCATACGTGGGCACTGGCATCCCCTTGAACAGGCTTCTCCACCTCTCCTCGCTATCCCGGAGCGCCGACTCAGACCGCTTGCGCTCGGTGATGTCTCTGGCGACTCCGATAAATCCCACTGCCTTGCCAGCCGGGTCGCGCATGACGGTGGTCTTGACACCAATCCAGACGGCCGTCCCATCCTTGCGCCTTCCCTTCCACTCACCGATGTAGTCTTTCCCTGCGGCAACGCTGCCGAGATCGAACACCCACTTCTCCAGGGCCAGATCCGGGTACAGCAGGGACGGGGTTTGGCCAAGCATCTCTTCTGAGGAATAGCCGAACACAGCAGTGGCGCCGTCGTTCCAATAGATGATCCGGCCCTCCAGGTCGGTCACGATGACGGCATGGTGCACGCTTTGCAGGACCGCCGCCTGGAACTCGAGCTGAACGTCCGCTTGCTTCCGATCGGTGATATCGCGTGCCGCACCGAACACGCGGATCAGGCGACGTTCCTTGTCTCGCTCGGCAACGGTTTTGTCCTCCATCCAACGGTATTCGCCCGTGAGCTTGTGCTTCAGGCGATATTGGCGGGTCCATTTATGCGGCTGTTCAGACACGTCCGATGCCTGCTGTTGTGATGCCTCTTCCTTTATGGAAAGCGCGTCCTCGGGGTGGAGTATCTTGAACCACAGGCCGGGGTCGCTCAGGAATTCCTCTGGCTCGTAGCCAAGAATGCTTGTGACCTGAGAGCTCACGAATGTCACCTTGCCGCCCAGCGGATCGCCCTCGACCGAGACCTGATAGACAATCTCTTCGATATTGGAGAACAATCTGGAAAGCGTGATCTCATCTTGCTGGAGCATGTCCACCACTCCTCTTTCGCTCGGCTCCGCTCCCATCACCGTCTCACCCCTCGATCCTGATACTCCTGCTGGATCCCCTCCACCACATGCGCGCTGCGAGGAAAAGGTATCGAGCACCCCCGGATGGAAATGCCGACCGCGCTCGCGTCCAGCAAGACGAGGTCAACGTCTAGTTTCAGCTTCGCGAGCGCCCTCGATGCCGTCCCGTGCGACTTCGACCTCGTGCCCGAGCTCACCGTCTCCCTGAGCCGTCGCTATACTCCTCCTGGATAACCTCCACCTCGGCGCGCTTCGAGAAGAAGAGGTCGAGCGGCTGGGGATCGAAATGCCGCCCGCGCTCGGCCGCCATCATCTCCTGCACGGTGAAGATGGGCAGCGCCGGCCGGTACGGTCGGTCGCTCGTCAGCGCGTCGAACACATCCGCGACCGCGCAGATCCGGCAGACCAACGGGATCGCTTCCCCGACAAGGCCCTTCGGGTATCCGGCGCCGTCCCAGCGCTCGTGGTGGGAGAGGGCTATGGTCTCTCCCATCTGCAGCACAGCGGACGGCGAGCCGTGGAGAATCCGAGCCCCGATAATGGTATGCTGCCTCATGATCTTCAACTCGGCTTCATCGAGCTGGCCCGGCTTCAGCAGGACCGCGTCCGGGATACCGATTTTCCCGACGTCGTGCATCGGGCTGGCGTAGCGGAGCAGCTCCACCTCCTGCGGCGCCAGACCCAGGCCCTGGCCCAGCAGCGCGCAGTAGCTGCCGATCCGCTCGATGTGGGCGCCCGTCTGGCGGTCCCTAAACTCGGCCGCCCAGATGAGCCGCTTGATGGTATCCAGGTGTGCGGCGTACGTGGTCCGCTGGGCCCCGACCACCTCGTCGAGCGCCCGCCGCAGTTCAGCCGTTCGTCTGGCGACCGCCTGCTCAAGCTCTGCCTGATGCCGCTTGAGAGCGTCGGTCGCTTCTTTCATCTTGAGCAGCGAGGCCGATCGTACGCGCAGTTCCGCCATTTCGAACGGCTTCGCGATGAAGTCGTTGACGCCGGCCTCGACCGCGCGCAGTCGATCCCTCGTGCTGTCCAGCCCCGTCACCATGATGATCGGGAGATCACTGAAGGCGGGGTCATTCCGAATGCGCCGGGCCACTTCAAACCCGTCCATCCCGGGCATCTCCGCGTCCAGAAAAACGAGGTCGACCTCCAGCCTCAGCTTTGCCAGCGCCTCGACACCATCCATTGCCACCTCGACCTCATATCCGAAGCCGCTCAGCACGCGCTGCAGCGTCTGAACAGCCTTCTCCTGGTCGTCGACTACCAGCACCCGCTTCACGGGTGCCCTCAACGCGACCTGCCGCTCGACCAGTGCCGACTCCCGCGAGAGAAGTTCGATGTCGCGCCGCTTTCCATTATCGTAGATCAGACCCCTCGGCTGGGAGGTTGCGCCGAAGCGTTTCGTCGCTTTGCTCGCCTGACACTACCAGTATCCAACCGACAACAGCTAGTCAATAGAGCGGTTTTGCGTCAGCAGGGTACGGATGTGCGACAGATTGGCAGCGGGCTGGCTGCGCGGCCCGGCGGAATAGGCTGCCCGACACGACAAAGCCCCACCGGTGCGCGTGCACCGGCGAGGCTTCACCTACCCACAATATGGGCCTGGGTAGAGTTGAACTACCGACCTCACGCTTATCAGGCGTGCGCTCTAACCACCTGAGCTACAGGCCCCGCATGTCCGACAACAACTTACAAGCTCAACCAATCGGCCACCTAACTTATCGCGGTGCTGCTCCACGCGGTACTCCAGGACAGCCGAGCGGTGAAAGCCGATTCGTTGCTGGCGGAGTGACCATGGAAGGCGGCTGGTCGTTCAGCGCGCGTCAGTGGGCTCGGAGTGATCCGTCTCAATCTCGTTCAACCCACTGGCGACATCTCGCGCCCAGCCTTCCAGCGGGGAATCGAAGACGGACGGTCCATTCACTTTGCGGGCGACCAAATACAGGTTTTGCTCGCCGCCGGCGATCTCCCACAACACGACCTTCCATTCTCCTGCTTCGAGCTCGTACACCGCATCGATACGTGTGGCAACCCGCTCGGCGTCGAGCTGCGTCCAACTCCGTGATTTGAGCGATTCGATCAGCCTGCGTCGAACGTCATGGTCCACGGCAGTCCCCCCAGTCGCGTCGTGGCGCGGTAACAACGGTGGTCACAAGAATGCTGTCGCCGGCCTTTCCTGGCTAGCGCCGCCTACCTTAACCCGTTGCCGTTCCACGCGGTACTCCACCACCGTTCAGCGAGCCCGCTCCGCCAGGCACTCGTGCTCCGCGCGGTCGGGGATCGTCTCGGGCGCCCACGCCGACCGGCCCAGCTCCAGCGCGACCCGGGCCATTTTGATCAGCGACTGCGGCGCAATCGTGCGGCCTGGTACGACCCCGCCCGCGTCCGGGAACGCGCGTCCCGTGCTCACCGAAGCGGCAAAGCAGACGTAGGCCGCGTTCGGTTCCCCGAGTGCCAGGAAGCCATCGCCCAGACTGTCGTAGACGTTTGCCGAGCGAGGATGGCGTCGGGCGTTCACCCGGAACGCGCCGAGGGCCTGAGCGCGGCGGGTCGCCTGAGGGTCCGCGAGCAGCTGGTAGCCGAGCGTATTGAAGGCCGCCTCCGGCGTCTTATCGGGGAAGCCGAACCGCTCACGCAGCTCGGCGTAGCGCCGGTCCAGTCCCGCAACGAGTGCCCGACCAGCACTCGGAACGGGGTCTTTCCGTAGCTTCGTGCCACCTCAGGCAGAAGTTCGTCGCCCAGAAACCGGAGCATGTGATCCGCTCCGCCCGCCGTGGGGGTCGCGGTCCGCATCGCCGTATCGCTCAGGATGGCGGGCGTGAGATCCCGTGTGCGGTCGGTGGTGTTCGGCACCGCCACGACCAGGGCTGGCGGCATGCGTCCCTGATCCACCAGGAATCGCACGACCCCGGTCGTATGATGGAAGTGGGCATCACCATCGAGCAGGACGATGACGGGCAGCGGTTCGTCACGCACGCCCGACGGCTCGTACACCAGGTACGGTCGGTCCTCACCCAACACCTTGGATTGGATATGACGCGTGATCCCGATTGTGACCGCGGAATCGCGCGGGGCCGAGCCCTGAGCCTCGAGCGGCAGGGCGGCGGCAAGCGCGCAACCGAGCAACAGCGTGTTCTGGTTCATCACCCACCCTACTTCCCCGGCGGGAGCTTCGGAAGCCTGAATCCTCACCGCCACCGTTTCCTCACGCGTCGCCAAGCGCGTGGAAGGCGTGGCCCCTGAACGCAAAACGGCCGGCGCTGACGCGCGCCGGCCGTCCCTGAGCTACAGGCCCTCCCTCCCTACTCCGGTCCCCCGCCCCCGCCCCAATCCCGTCGCGGGCTCTTCCGCGGCGGCCGGAAGCCATCCTCATCGTCATCGTCGAACTCATCGTCGAGGTCGTCGTATTCGTCGTCTTCCGAGTCCTCGTCGTCCCCGTCATCCTCGTCCAGATCGTCGTCGAAGTCCTCGTCGAGGTCCTTGTCCTCCTCGAAGTCCTCGAACTCCTCGTCGACGTCGTCGCCACGACGCTTGAGCGACCCGACCATCGACGTCGCCACGGCCTGCATCGGCACCCCCGGCTGAGGTTGGCGGTTGCGTCTCGGTTCCCGCTTACTCGTCCTGCGCCCGCGCCGCGCGGGCCAGCTTGCGCCGCGCCACGGCCCCCAGGGCGCGCTTGCGCAGCCGCACCGACAGCGGCGTCACTTCGATCAACTCGTCGTCCTCAATGTACTCGAGGCCCAATTCCAGCGTGACCGGTCGCGGCGGCTCGAGGATGATCATCTCGTCCGACGCCGTGGTGCGCATGTTCGTCAACTTCTTTTCCTTCGCCACGTTCACGTCGAGATCGCCTGGGCGCACGTGCTCGGCAACGATCATCCCCTCGTACACGGGGTCGCCCGGTCGCACAAACATGGTGCCCCGCTCCTGCAAATTGAAGAGCGCGAAGGCGACCGCCACGCCCTCCCGGTCTGCCACCATCACCCCGCGGCTGCGTCCCGTCAATGGACCCGCCCACGGGCCGTACGCGTGGAAACGATGATGCATGACCCCCGTCCCGCGCGTATCCGTCAGAAACTCCGAGCGATAGCCCAGCAGCCCCCGCGCCGGAATCGTGAACCGCAACCGCACCATGCCCAGGCCCGCATTCTTCATGTCCCGCATCGTGCCGCGCCGCGGGCCCAGCTTCTCCATCACGACGCCGAGGTAGCCCTCGGGGCAATCGATCAACAGCTCCTCGTACGGCTCGAGCTGCTCGCCGTCGGGCCCTTCCCGCGGAATGATGCGCGGGCGGCTCACCTGGAACTCGAAGCCTTCGCGCCGCATCGTCTCCATCAGGATGCCCAGATGCAGCTCGCCCCGTCCGGACACGGTGAACGTCTGCGGGTCGTCGGTGTCCTCGACGCGCAGCGCCACGTTGCGCTCCAGCTCGCGATACAACCGGTCCCGCAGCTGCCGTCCGGTGACGTACTTCCCTTCGCGCCCCGCGAACGGTGCGTCGTTCACCCTGAAATCGACCGAGATGGTCGGCTCCTCGACCGCGATCCCTGCCAGACGGTCCAGGTGATCGGGCGCCGACACCGTCTTGCCGATCTCCACGCCGGCGATTCCCGAGATCGCCACGATCTCTCCGGCGGAGGCCTCCTGGAGCTCGGTGCGCTCCAGGCCCTCGAACCCGAACAGCTTCACGATCTTCGCCTGGACGAACGATCCATCGCCGATCGGCCCCGGCTCGCCCAGCGGTAACAACGCGACCGTGTCGCCCACGTGCACGCGCCCGCGCTCGATGCGCCCGATCCCGATGCGGCCCAGGTAGGACGAGTAATCGAGCGTCGAGATCAGCATCTGGAACGGCCCGTTTACATCACCGGAAGGCGCCGGCACCGTTTCCAGAATCGTCTGGAACAACGGCACCAGATCCGTGCCGCGCACGGCGACATCGCGCGACGCGATGCCCTGCCGGCTCGAGGCGAACAGAAATGGACAATGGAACTGCGTCTCGTCTGCCTCGAGATCGAGAAACATCTCCAGCACCTCATCGTGCACGCGCGCGGGCTCCGCGTCCTGCCGGTCGATCTTGTTGATCACCACGATCGGCTTGAGGCCGAGCGCCAGTGCCTTGCCCGCCACGAAGCGGGTCTGCGGCATCGGCCCCTCGGCCGCGTCCACGAGCAGCAGGAACCCGTCCACCATCCGGAGAATGCGCTCGACCTCGCCGCCGAAATCCGCGTGCCCCGGCGTGTCCACGATGTTGATCTTGGTGTCGCCCCACCGCACCGCGGTGTTCTTCGCGAGAATCGTAATCCCGCGCTCCCGCTCCAGCGGGTTCGAGTCCATGATGCGCTCGGCCACCTGCTGATTGGCGCGAAACACCCCCGCCTGGCGGAGCATCTGATCCACCAGCGTGGTCTTCCCGTGGTCGACGTGGGCGATGATGGCGATGTTGCGGATCTGCAAGGAGCTACGTCCTGTGAGTGTCAGTGCGAGGGCGGCAGTATAGAAGGGGGGTCCCCAAATGACAAGGCTCTATTCACAGGTTTCTTCCCGCTCCATCTGCACCGTCACGTGATGGATCCCCAGGGCCCGCAGCCGTTCCTGGGCCGACTCGAGCACGCGCTGGTTGTCGGCAGGCTCTCGCACCACCAGGTGCCCGCTCATCGCGACCACGCCATTGGTCAACGTCCAGACGTGAAGATCGTGCACCGAGCTCACGCCGGGCAGGCTCGCCAGCTGCTCATGCACCGTGCCCAGTGGGATATGGCCGGGGGTGGCTTCGAGCAGGATATCGGCGCTGTCGCGCACCAGCCGCCACGCGCCGGCGAGGATCAACAGGCCGATGGCGAAGGAAATCAGCGGGTCGGCCATGGTCCAGCCCGTCAGCAGCACGATCGCCCCCGCCGCGAGCGCCCCGACAGAGCCGAGCGCATCGCTCACCACGTGCAGATAGGCCCCGCGATGATTCATCGAGTGCTCGTGCCCGCGATGCAGGAGGCGCATGCCGATCAGGTTGGTGACGAGACCCACGGCCGCCACGCCGATGACCATCCCGCCCTGCACCGGCGCCGGGGCGTGCAGCCGCCGCCAGGCTTCGATCCCGATCGCCGCCGCGATGACGATCAGCGTCGCCCCGTTCAGGAGCGCGGCCAGAATTTCGAGCCGCACCAGACCGTAGCTTCGCTCGGGCGTGGCCGGCCGTTGCGCCATCCGGGCGACCCAGAGCACCAACCCGAGCGTCGCGACGTCGGCCAGCATGTGCCCCGCGTCGGCGAGCAGCGCGAGCGAGTGCGCCATCCAGCCGCCCACCGCTTCGACCACGGTGACGCCGGCGGTGAGCGCCAGCACGAGCCCCAGGCGCCGGATGGTGTCGGCACGGACCGGAACGCGGTGAGCACATTGCGCGTCGAAGGGAAGGGCCTGGGTCATGGAAGGGCTCCACCGAACGATACGTTTTCGGGCGCTTGAAGTCACCCCGCCCGGGGCTAGCTTCCACCCCCTCCGATGCCAGACAATCTGGGGCTCCGCCTCGCCGCTGTAGTGGTGCTCGTGGCGGCCAACGCCCTGTTCGTGGCGGCCGAGTTCTCGCTGGTCGCCTCCCGGCGTACCCGCATCGAAGCGATGATCCGCCGCGGCGATCGTCGCGCCGTGATCGCCCTCGCGGTGATGAGCAACATCACGCGCTACATCTCCGGCACTCAGCTCGGCATCACGCTGACGAGCCTTGGGCTGGGCTGGATCGGCGAGCCGGCGCTGGCCGAGCCGATCGCCCGATTGTTCGCGGGGTTTCCACCGGTTCTCGCCAAAGTGGCGACGCACGGCCTCGCCGTGACCCTGGCGTTCGTGTTCATCACCTTCCTCCATGTCGTGCTCGGTGAGCTGGTCCCCAAAGCGCTCGCGTTGCTCTACCCCGAGACGCTGGGGCGCTGGCTCGCGCGGCCGCTGGTGCTGTTCACGACGATCACGAACCCGTTCATCTGGCTGCTGAACAGCTCGGCGACCGGTCTCTTGCGGCTGCTCGGCACGCGGCCGATGAGCGAGCGGGAGCACGTGCATTCCCCCGAAGAGATCCTGATGCTGGTGCAGCAGAGCAAACGGAAAGGCCAAGTCGGCGCCCAGGACGCCCGCATGATCGAGGGCGTGTTCGAGTTCAGCGAGAAGAACGCGCGCGACGTCATGACGCCGCGCACCGAGATGGTGGCGCTGCCGGTCACGCTATCCCTGACCGACGCCGCTGACCGCGTCGCGAGCGCCGGTCGCTCTCGCTACCCCGTGTACCGGGAGTCACTGGACGACATCGTCGGGACCGTGCACGCCAAAGACATCCTGCGCGCGCTGCGCGGCGAGGCGACCCGGCCCCTAGACACGATCCTGCGCCCGCCGCTGTTCGTACCGGGGACACGGGAAGTCGAGGACGTGCTGGCCGACATGAAACGGCAGAAGGTCCACCTCGCCATCGTGCTCGACGAGTACGGTGGCACTGCCGGCCTCGTGACGATGGAAGACCTGCTCGAGGAGATCGTGGGCCAGATCTACGACGAGTACGACCGGCCCGAAGGCGGCGCATCGAGCGCGACCGTCACGGCACCGGTGATTTCGGGCAGCACCGAGGTCGCGGACGTGAATCGCAACTACGGACTCCAGCTCGACGATTCTGATTACACGACGATCGGCGGCGTGATTTTCGGCAAGCTGGGGCGGCTGCCCAGGCCCGGTGACCGGGTGGATCTGCCAGGCGCAACGTTCGAGGTAGTAGAGATGGAGGGACGGCGCGTGGGCAACGTGCGCGTGACGCTGTCCCGCCCCGCCTGATTTCAGGCCAGGTTGCGCTCGGCCAGCGTGACCGCCAGCTCGAGCGCCAATCGCATGCTGCCGGGGTCGGCGACCCCCTTCCCCACGATGTCGAACGCGGTGCCGTGATCCGGCGCGGTGCGCGGGAATGGCAGCCCCAGCGTGACGTTCACGCCTTTGCCGAATCCCGCGACTTTCACCGCCGTCATGCCGACGTCATGGTACGGCGCGAGCACCGCGTCGAACTCCCCCCGCAGGGCGCGCACGAACACGGTGTCGGCTGGAAACGGGCCCGCGGCTCCGAGCTGCTCCGCGGCGGGTCGCAGCACCCGGTCATCCTCGTCACCGAACAGGCCGCCCTCCCCCGCATGCGGATTCAGCGCGCACAGGGCAATCCGCGGCGGCGCTTTCCCCCACCAGCGCGCCAGCGCCGTCGCCGTGATCCGGCCGGTCGCCACGATGAGGGCGGTCGTGAGCCGCTGCGGCACGTCGCGCAGCGGAATGTGAGTGGTAACGAGCACCACGCGGAGCGAACCCGCGGCGAGCATCATGGCGGTGGGCGTATTGCCGGTGAGATGAGACAGGAGCTCGGTCACGCCGGGAAAGCGATAACCCGCCAGGTGCAGGGCGCGCTTCTCCACCGGCCCGGTCACCACCGCGTCCACGTCGCCGGCGCGCGCGAGCCAGACGGCGCGCTCGATCGCGCGCACCGTGATCAGGCCAGCTTCCTTTGCCCGCTCCCCGCCCGCGTCCTTTAGGGTCCTCGCTCCCCAAACGCCCACGCCGAGGCGGCTGCGGGCCGGGATGCCGCTCAGCTGGTCGTCGGGCCCGACGAGCACGACGTCGGCGCCGAGCGGCGCCTCGCCGAGGGCCCGCGCCACCACTTCCGGGCCGATCCCCCGCGGGTCGCCCAGGGTGACGGCCAGGCGCGGGCGGCGGGAAGCCACGGCTACAGCCGGATGTCGATGTAGGTCTGGCGGCGCAGCCGGTCGAGGTAGTGCTGGACCCCCAGGTCTTGACTGAGCTTGTTGCGGATCTGCTCGCGGACGTCGTCGAAGGTGGTCTCGCCCTCCGGCTGCCGCCTGGTCACTTCGAGCACCACGAACTGCGGCCGGGCGCTGGCTTCGCCGAGCACCAGCACGGACTTGAGTCCCGGCGTCGAGTCCACCGCGAGCAGCCGCTGGTATTCGGGCCCGAGCGTCGTGAGCGGCACCGCCTCCACAAGCTTGGGCGCGTCCTCGTCGGCGTAGAGACGGGCCAGCGAATCGAACGCCGCGCCGTTCGTACGCGCCATCACGGTCCGTATCGACTCCGCCAGCGCGCGCGCCGCTTCGATCTGCGCCGGCGAGATCGCGGGGCACACGAGGACGTGGCGCGCCAGGACCTCCGCCGGCTGCACCCGATCGACCTGAATGATGTGATAACCGAAGCTGGTCTCGACGATCTCCGACAGCTCGCCCGGCCTGAGCCGGAACGCGGCCACCTCGAACGGCTTCACCATGGTGCCGCGCCGGAACCAGCCCAGCGTGCCGCCCGAGTCGCGCGACGCCGAATCGCAGGAGTTGGCGCGTGCCGTAGCGGCAAAGTCGGCCCCCGCGCGCAGCGCGGTGAGCAGCGATTCGGCCGTGGCCCGCGCGCCGGCACGCGCCGCCGAATCGGGCCGGGGCAACATCACGATCTGGCGGAACGACGCGACCGCCGGCCGCCGCTCGCTGGTCCCACGATTCTCCTCCCAGAAGGCGCGCATCTGGGCGTCGCTGGGTGGGATCGGCTTGATCACCTGTTTTTGCCGCAGCTGCTCCTGGAGCCGTTGGGAGAGGATCGCGCGACGCTGACTCTCGGTGAGCCAGCGACGCCATTCTTCCGCGCCGCCGAACCCGGCCAGGCGCAGCTGCCGCTGGAATTCGGTCTCGGAGGTGAATCGATTGCGCACGTTGCGCACCGTCGACTCCACAGCGTCCTGCACTTCCTGCTCGGTGACCTTCACCGTCGTATCGTGCAGCGCCTGCTGCACCATCAGCTCCATGTCCACAAGCGACCTGATGATGCGGCGGCGCAACGCGTCGCGCCCAGCGGAATCCTGGGGCACCGCCTGCCCCGTCGCCTGCGCCTGCGCCACCTCCTCTTCGACCTGCGAGGCGAGGATCGGCTGCGTGCCGACGATCGCGACGATGCGGTCGACGGGCATCGGCTGCTGCGCCCACGCGGCCGGCGCGCCCGCGAGCAGCGCCAGCACACTCGCCCAGCGCCGCGTGGCCACAGTCATTGCACCGTGCGTTGCGTCGGCGGGCGCCGCAACACCGACTCCGGGACGGCGGGGATCGGCGCGGGGCCGGGCGCCGGGCGGAGCGTCGCGCCCGGGTTCCCTCCGCCCGGCGCACTCAACGAGTCCGCGGCGGCGCGCAATGCGATGACTCGTTCGGTCGCCTGGCGTATACCCGACGCATCGATCGACCACGAGTTGCGCTCCCGGAGCGCCTGGGCCAGCAACGGCGGAACCGCGAAGAACTGCGCCCGCCCCCCCATCAGCCGATCGAAATAGTCGTCCAACCGCTGCATGGCCAACCGCGCCCGGCCGTCGGGTGTCGTGGACGAATCACGCAGTACCGCCGGATTGAGATTGAGCACCGTCTTCAAGATCGTGAGGCTCGAATCGTACTCCGTTCGGACCTCGCCCCATTCGGAGTCGCTGAGCTGTACGGCCGCGGATTCGGCCTGCTGCAGCGCAATCACGCGCTCAGCGAGATGGAGCACCAGTCCCCCGATCTGCGAGTCGGTCGCGGCGGGTAACTGCTGCGTGAGTCGCGGGTCGAGCGCGTACAACCACCGGACCAGATCCTTCATCCGGAACTCCCCACCTCGATAGCTGGCGATCGGACGGGTGCTTCGCCCAGCCCGGTCGAGATCCGGCACGGCGTTGCGGATCGCTTCACCGGCACCACCCAGGACCCGAACGTTGTGCTGCGTGGCGAGGTCGCTCATGTACGTCGAATCGAAGCGCTCCACCGTGACGCGCCGCACCCCCGCCGCGAACGAATCGCGAATCTCCCGAAGCGAGGGCCTCCGAATGACGTGAAATCCGAAGTTGCTCTGGACCACCCCTGACATCGCGCCGGGTGACAGTTTCCACGCAGCCTCTTCGAACGACGGCGTGAACCGCTTCCGCCCCCCGACCCCCAGATAGCCTCCTGAGGCCTTGCTTCCGGGATCCTCCGAGCTGCTCTTAGCCACTGCGGCGAAGTTCGCGCCGCCCGTCGCCGCCAGCGATCGCCAGAGCCGGGTGATCGTGGCCTGCTTCTGTTGCACAACCGGGGGAGCCGCATTCGGAGGCAGCACGACGAGAATGTGCTCGAACGCACGGAGCTCGCCGGCGGCGTAGATAGTGTCGATGTCCCTGTCGCCGGGCGCATGGCCGGCCGCGAGACGCTCGACGAAGCGATCGAATTTCATCTGAGATACCACCGGCCACATGGTGCGAGCCACGAGCGCTGAATCCTCGAGGTTCTCGCCGCGCGCCAGCGCCATCGCGAACAGCGTGTAGTCGACATACACATTGACGAGGCGGGTCAGTGTCGCCTGGTCGAGCGGTCTCCCCTTCACCTGGGACGCGATTCCCGCTAACCGCTCCACCGTGAGCGTCTGGCCCGCCGCCCGCGCCGCCGCATCCGCGTGCGCCGAAAACGCATCCCGCAGCACGTCGCACGCTGCTGCGGTCACCGCGAGCACGAGCGCTACCCCGACCACTCCCCATCGACGCATGCCGAGACTCCTGTTCACGAAAGATCCGTTGCCACCGCCGTGAGCGCCCGCGCTAGACCCGGGCCGATCGCCTCACCACCGAGGCGGCGCAGTCGTAGCGAAAGCGGAATGGCGCGGCGCACGTCGGCCTCGAACTGCACCGCGTCCAGCGCGGCCGTGAGCCCCGCCATGCGCGGACGCGCCTCCCGCCGAAACGTGAGCCGCGCCTCATCGCCCCGCACCAGGATCGTTTCCAATCCCGCCCGGGCGCCGAGCGCGCGGAGTTCCGTCACGAGCAGCAGGCGATCCGCCTCCGGGGGCAATGGCCCGAACCGGTCGCGCAGCTCCTCGCGGACGGCTGCAATCTCGCCAGCCCGTTCTACCCGCGCCAGTCGCCGGTACACGTCCAGCTTCGCCGCATGATCGGCGACGTACGCGTCCGGGAGATGCGCCGGCTGATCCAGCACCACTTCGGGTGGTACGCCCATCCCGCTTCCCGCTTCCCCTTTCCCCCGCAGCACCCGCACTTCCTCTTCCAGCCACCGCAGATATGTATCGAACCCGACCGCCTGCGCATGACCCGATTGCTCGGCGCCCAGCAGATTCCCGGCGCCGCGCAGCTCCAGGTCGCGCAACGCGATGCGATACCCCGACCCGAGATCGGTGTGATGCTCGAGCACCCGCAGCCGATCCTCGGCCGCGGGGTCGGGCAGATCAGGCACCAGCAGGTAGCACGCGGCCCGCCGGTGGCTGCGGCCCACCCGGCCGCGCAGCTGGTACAGCTGGGCCAGTCCCAACCGGTCGGCGCGATCCACGATCATCGTGTTCGCATTGGGCACGTCGAGCCCCGACTCGACGATCATCGTCGACACGAGAATGTCGACCTCGCTCGCGACGAACCGTCCCATCACGGCGTCCAGCTCCGCCTCTTTCATCTGTCCGTGCGCGACGGCCACCCGCGCCCGCGGGGCGAGGGCGCCCACCCGGGCGGCGATGGTGTCGATCGTCTCGATCCGGTTGTGGACGAAGTAGGTCTGGCCGCCGCGATCGAGCTCGCGGGCGAGCGCTTCCTCGATCAGCGCGTCATCCCAGGGCTCGATGAACGTGAGCACCGGCGAGCGGTCTTTGGGCGCGGTTTCGAGCAGCGTGAGATCCCGCAATCCGGCGAGCGACAGGTGCAGCGTCCGCGGAATCGGCGTGGCGGTGAGCGTCAACACGTCCACCGTCAGCTTCAAGGCCTTGAGCCGTTCCTTGTGTCGCACGCCGAAGCGGTGCTCCTCGTCCACGATCACGAGGCCCAGATCCTTGAAGTGCACGTCCGCCGACAGCAACCGGTGCGTTCCGATCACGATATCGAGCGACCCCAGGGCGAGCCCCACGAGCGCCGCCGTGATGTCCTTGGGGGAGCGAAAGCGCGACAGCACCTCGAGTCGGACCGGGTAGTCGGCCAGGCGTTCGCGAAACGTGCGCCCGTGCTGCTCGGCCAGAATCGTCGTCGGCACGAGGACGACGACCTGCTTGCCGGCCTGCACCGCCTTGAAGGCCGCCCGCAACGCCACCTCAGTCTTCCCGTATCCCACGTCGCCCACCAAGAGGCGGTCCATCGGGCGCGGCCGCTCCATGTCGCGCTTGACGTCGACCGTGGCGCGGATCTGATCCGGCGTGTCCTCATAAAGGAACGCCGATTCGAGCTCCCGCTGCCAGGGGGTGTCGGGGGGGAACGCGTACCCCGGCGCGAGTTGGCGGCGCGCGTACAGATCGAGCAGCTCCTGCGCCATGGCGCGGATCGCCGCGCGCGTCTTGTCGCGCTGCCGCTGCCACGTGGTCGAGCCGAGCCGGTGCAGGCGCGGCGGCGGCGCGGCGCCATCCCCGGGGGCGCGATATGGCTCGAGCTGGTCGACCCGGTACAGCGGCACATTGAGCCGGTCGCCGCCTTCATATTCGACCACCGCGACTTCCAGCATCGCCTCACCGACCGGGATCGTCTGGAGTCCCCGGAAAATGCCGATGCCGTGCTCCAGGTGAACCACGTACTGCCCCTGCGCGAGCGGCCGGGCCTCGCTGGCCAGCGTCGCCGTCCGGTACCGCCGCGGCCGGCGCAACCGGCGTGCCCGACGGAAGATCTCGTGGTCGGTGAGGACCCGCAGCGTCGGCAGGACGAACCCCGCGTCGAGCGCGCCCACCGCCAGCGTGGCGCGATCGGAGCCGAGCAGCTCGTCGAGCCGCTCCAGCTGCCCATCGTTGTCGCATAGAATCACCGTCTCCGGAGGAGCCGCGACCACCTGCCGCAGCCGCTTCAGGTCGCGGTCGATCCCTTCGGGAGGCGCGAGCGGAAACCGCTGCACGGCGTCTTCCGCCCCGGGCGCGAGTCGCGCGAATCGCTCGCCGAGCCGGCGCCAGACCGCGGGCTCGAGCAGCACCGCATCCCGTGGCGGGGCATCCTCGCCCATGCGGCGCGCAACCTCGAGATGATGGGCCGCGTCGGACCAGGCCCGCTCCACTTCCCGCTCCAGGGCCGTCTCCTGATCCAGGACCAGGAGCGTGTCCGCCGGCAGCAGCTCGAGCAACGACGTGCGAACACCCACGCCGGACGCGACGCCTCGCCCCTCGACGTTGACCGGGAGCACCGTCACCCGGGCCACGGGCTCGCCCGAGCGTTGCGTATCCAGATCGAACCACCGCAGCGAGGCGATCTCGTCCCCCCACCATTCGATTCGGGTCGGCGCGGCCATCCCGTACCCGTACACGTCCAGGATGCCGCCGCGCACGCTGAGCTGCGCCACCTCTGTGACGGAAGGGACCCGGGCGTACCCCATGTCCTCGATCCGCCGCGCGACCTCGCTCAGGGTCCCGGCCGGCCGCTCCCCGGCCGGCGGGGCGGCCAGCTCGAGGCGGGCGTTCGCCAATGCATCGGGGACTCCCGTGCGCTCCGCACTGGCCCGGGCCGTCGTGACCACGATGCGCGCCACACCCGCCAGCAGCGCGGCGATCGTTTCCACGCGCTCGCCCGCGATCTCGACGTGTGGCTCTTCGACCCCCAGGCTCTCCCGTTGCGGGAACAGCACCACGCCGTCGTCGCATAACGTGCGCAGATCGGCCAGCCAGCGCTCGGCGTCCGCAGGCGTCGGCGCGATCACTGCGAAGACACGGTGGACCAGGCGCCGCGCCAGGGCCGCGACCAGCACCGCGGGGCTCGAGCCGGGCAGGCCGGCGAGCGGGAGCCTGTCGCCCGCCGCCGGAAGCTGCTCCACCAGCGCGCGGGTCGCGGGAAGCGCGTCGAAGCGATCGAGAAGAAACAGAAGGGACATCAGCGTGCGATGGTCGCGACTGCGAGCTCCGCGAGTGCCAGGAACAGCGCGATGAGCAACACCAGGCCGGTCGCGTCGGCGCGGCCCGCCCCGGCGAACGCCGCGGCGGCGATCGCGTTTTCCGCTCGTACCTCGGCCCCCAATGCCGTCGAGACCAGATTCGGTTCCGCAGGTGACAGGTCTGATTCCCTTGGGTCGGGGCCGAAGATTGTCGCCCCCACGGTGTCCCGTCCGACCAGAGTGAACACGACTCCCGAAGCGCCTTCCCGCTCCACGATGGGATCCTCGCCGCGCGCCAACCGGTTCACGAGCGCGTCCAGAAAGGGCACGAAGGGAGGGAGCAGCGGGAGGGCCGTCCAGGCCGTATCAAGACGACTGCCCAGCAGCACCATGCCGTTGACGGCTACCGCCCAGGGCTCGCCGTTGACCCGCGCCAGCACCCTCCCGGAATCGGCGCCTTCGAGCCGGAGCCGCCGCCGCACGGCGATGCCCTCCAGGCCGTCGGCGACCGCAGCGGCGAGCGTCCCCGGCGTGCCCGGGCCGCCGAAGCGCCACGTGGCTCCCCGCGCCGCAAGGGCTCGATTGACTTCTCCGGTCAACGCCGCGTCGGCGGGTGGCAGGACGATCGATGTGGGGGCGCTGGGCCGCTCGTCGATCGACACGTCAGGTCCATCGCTGACGCGACCACCGGCGCGCAGGGCGGCGAGCGCCGCCGCCACAAACGGGCCGCTCCCAGGCGCGGCCCGGACCCGCGCCGGGGGGACGGTGTGCCAGGCAACGACGCGTCGGTCGTCCGCACGCAGCTCGTCCGGCTCGAGAGCGACTTCCCCCACCCCCCATCCCGGTCCGGGGTCGGTGAATGGCAGGCTGACCGTCGACCCGGCGCCCGCCAACGCACGCGCCACCTCCCGGTTTCGCACTCGGAGCGTCACCGGCGTCGAACCGGCCTCCGTTGTCCCGGCGAGCTCGACCACCACCGCGCCCGTCGTCACGCGCGCGGCGGCGACGCCTCGGTTCGCGGGCGCTCGACCCGGCGCGAGCGCGGTCACCTGCACTCCCTTCGGGACCAGGGCCCGGCCGTCGCCGAGCGCGGTACGCTGCAGGTCGCTGGCGACCAGCACGGCGTGCTCAGGCGTCGGCTCGGCAGCCACGAGGCGCGCGGCACGGCTCACCGCCGCGACCAGGTCCAGCCGCCGTGGGCTCACGGCGGTGCTCTCCACCGCCGCCAGCAGCTCCTCCCGGGAGCCGGCGCGCGCGATCCCGTCCGCCAGCACGAGCCACAGCCGATCATCGGGCGTCGCTCGCAGCAGCACCGAGCGCGCTCCGGCCTTCAGGCGATCGAGAGTGAGCTGTCCTCCGGCGATGGCACCCGATGACAGCGAGTTGTCGAGCACCAGGGCGAGCGCGGTGGGGGGATGTCCGGCGCCCGGCGTCCGCGTCGGAACGAGCGGTCGTGCGGCGGCCACCACGAGGCTCACGATCAGGGCGGTCCGCAGCAACAGCAGCAACAGGTGGCGCAGGCGCAATCGGCGCGCGCTGCGTCGCTCCGCTTCCGAGAGGTAGCGCAGCGGGGGAAACTCGGCTTCCGGCGGGGTCCGTCGCTGAAACAGATGCAGCACGGCCGGGATGCCGGCGGCGGCCAGACCGAACAGGGCCAGCGGATGCAGGAAGATCACGCGAGCCGGCGCAGCGCCAACCCGAACGGCTGGTCCGTCGTCACGTCATGATAGGCGATCCCGTGCCGGCGGCACGCAGTGCGCCAGGCGGCGATCTCGCGTCGCACGGTCTCGCGGTAGGCACGCGCCAGCTCGCGCGGACGCACCACCAGGCTGGCGGAGGATTCGGGGTCCTTGAACCGCACTTCCGGCGGCCCGCCGAGCTCCCGCTCCGCGGGATCCAGCAGATGAAACACCACGACCTGATGGCCCCGATGTCGGAGATACCGCAATGCCGTGAGCGCGAGCTCCCGATCGAGCAGGAGGTCCGACAGGAGCACGACCAGACCGCGGCGCACCAGGAGCGATGTGACCTGACGCAGGGCCGCCTCCGCGGCGGTCCCCTGCCCTTCCGGTGCGGCAACGATGCCGCGCACCAGCCGCTGCCATTGCCCGGTCTTCACCCGCGCCGGTATGATCTCGCGCACGGCATCGTCGAAGGTGATGAGTCCAGTCGCGTCGCGCTGGCGCAGCAGAATCAGTCCAACCGCCGCCGCCAGCCGTTGAGCGTAGTCCAGCTTGGTCAATCGATCTTCCGCCCCGCGCCACGCCATCGAGCGGCTCGCATCGAGAAGGATCATCGCCCGCAGGTTGGTTTCTTCCTCGAATTGCTTCACGAACAGGCGATCGGAGCGGGCGAGCATGCGCCAGTCGAGGTAGCGTGGCTCGTCGCCGGGCTGGTAGGCGCGGTGCTCCGTGAACTCGACCGAGAAGCCGCGGAACGGCGATCGGTGCAGCCCGGCAAGGAAGCCTTCCACCACACCCTGCGCGACGATCTCGATCCCGCCCAGACGGGCCACCTCCGCGGGATCGAGCAGATCGAATCGCCGCACAGGGCTCATGGCTCGCGGAAGCTAGAAGCGCGCATTTGTCCATGGTAGAGGACATGACTGCGTGATCCTGGCCGTTCTCGACCGGGTAAGTGCTTGACGGGGCATCCGTTGCCTGACGGCCCGGGGCGGCACGTGGCGTGCCCTGTGCGGCGGCCGGAGGTCATATGCTCGTAACCCTGATATTCACCGTGCTCGCGGGGACGCCGTCCCCAAGTCCGGCTACCCCCATCCGCACCCCCGGGTTCGCGCGACCGCGCGTCGAAGTCTGGACCAACCGGGGCGATGATCCCTACCACACCGGACAGCGGGCGCGGGTATTTCTGCTCGCCGACCGCGATGCCTACGTAACCATCTTCCGGGTGGACACCGACGGCCGCGTGCGCGTGCTGTTCCCGCGCGAGCCGTGGCAGGACGGTTTCGTTCGTGGCGGGCGTCAGTTCGAGATCCAGGGGCGCGACGAAGACGCGTTCGATATCGATGATTATCCCGGCGTGGGCTACGTCTTCGGGGTCGCCGCAGCCGACCCGTTCAACTACGACCCGATCATGACCGGGGATCACTGGGACTACCGCGCCATTGCGGACGGACGCGTGCGCGGCGACCCCTACGTCGCCCTCACCGATCTCGCGCAGCGCATCGTCGTCGAGAACGACGATTGGGACTACGACATCGCCCCCTATTACGTCGAGCGGCACTACGACTATCCCCGCTTCCTTTGTTACGATTGCCACAGCTACGCCAGCTACCGGTACTGGAACCCCTATTCGTATTCCTGCGTGCGGTTCCGGATCGTGGTGTTCGATGACCCGTACTACTATCCCTACCGTTATTACGGCGGCACCCGGGTCGTCTTCACTCGGCCGTTCCGGCCCGAGCCCCGCTTCATCTTCAAGGATCGCGGCGGAGTGGGCGACGATCGCTTCGTGACTCGCGAGCGGGAGCGTCCGGTCAACGACAACGGGCGCCGCGGCGTGCGCGGAGCGGATCTGGGCGGGCGCGGTTCCATTCCCGTGCCTGGGGTGGGCGAGCGCCGGCGGGGTGCCGGCACACCCGATGAGCGTCGAGGCGAGGCTCGTCCTGAGCAACCCGACATCCGGGACGACGGCAACCGCCGTCGCTCGGTCCAACCCGAAGCCGAGCGACCCTCGAGCCAGCGGCAGACCGAGCGGCAGCGCCGCCCATCCGATGAGCCTTCGCGTCGTCCCGACCCTCGTCCCTCCGACAGCTGGCGCGGCCAGCGCGAGGCGCCGCGACCGGAAGCAAGGCCGGAACGGCAGCGAGACGAAACGCGTCGGGAAGCGCCGCGCGCCGAACCGAGGCGCGGCCGCGACCCGGCACCGCCGAAAGCGGCTGGGAAACCGGAGCTCCGGCGCCGCCGACCGTAAACGGCGACGCTTGCAGCTCGCTGACGCGCTCGTCCGTAGTCCCCCACGGCCGAGCGCGTTAGTTTTTCGCCCGCTGCTCACCTCGTCCCGGGAGTCCAACTGTGAACGCTCGGCATTTCGCGCTGGCATCGATCGCGTCCGCCTTGGCCTGCGGAGGAACCGCGCCACAGACTCCGACCCCGGTGGCCCCACCGACTGCACCGGCCGCGCCCACCGGGGCCGCGACCATCACCGCCGACGACGTGCGCCGCCGCATTTACCTCATTGCCGATGATTCGATGGCTGGGCGTGGGACGCCCAGTCCCGGGCTCGAGACGATGGCGGCGTACGTCGCAGGCGAATTCCGACGCTTCGGCCTCACTCCCGCCGGCGACAGCGGCACTTATCTGCAACACTACCCGCTCGAGATCTACCATCTGCATCCGGAGAGCTCGTCCGTGTGGGCCACTGGCCGCGCGACGGGCCGGTGGCAGCTCGGTCGCGACATGGCGCTCGGGGAGGGCCAGCCACCGAACGGGGTCCTCAGCGGTCGCGTCACCCTGCTGGGCGGCGATCCGCAGCTAGGCGGCACCTTGGACAGCGCCGCGGTCACGGGGAAGTTCGTTGTGCTGGCTCTTGGCCCCAACACCAACGCGGTGGCGATCCGGCTCATCCCGCTCCGACCGGCGGCCGCCATTCTGCCACTGCCTGACTCACTATGGAGCAAGGTTCCGGGCCTCGCGACCGAACGCGTCGTGAATCCGGAGGAGCCGCAGGATGCGCTGGCATTGCCACCCATCCTGTACGTCTCCGAAAGCGCCTTCACGCCCTGGTTGGCTCGGGCCGGAGCGAATCGCGCCGCGCTCAAGATCACCGGCCCGTTGACCGCCAACACCATTTCCGGAACCACGCTGCACCTCGATCTCGTGCAACGGCTCATGGCACGCGTATCGGCGCCGAACGTGGTGGGGATCCTCCAGGGCACGGATTCCACGTTACGCAACGAGTACGTGCTGTTCACCGGGCACATGGACCACATTGGGACGGCGTCGGGCGGTCAGGGCTGCACCGCCAAGGGCGGCGACACGATCTGCAACGGCGCGGACGACGACGGCTCCGGGTCGGTCGCCGTGCTGGAGCTGGCCCAGGCGTTCGCCTCCGCGCCCGAGCGGCCGCGCCGCTCGCTCGTGTTCATGACGGTGAGCGGCGAGGAACGCGGGCTGTGGGGGAGCGCCTACTGGGCCGCCCACCCGACCGTCGCCCTCGACCACGTCGTGGCGGACTTGAACAGCGACATGGTGGGCCGCTCTGATACGCTCAAAGACTCGGTTGTCGTGATCGGACGCGAGCATTCCGATCTGGGGACGACGCTCGATCGCATCGCCGCCGCGCATCCCGAGCTGCACATGACGCCGGTGGGAGATCGGTGGCCGCAGGAGGGGCTGTACTTCCGGAGCGACCACTACAACTTCGCCCGCAAGGGCGTGCCGATCCTCTTTTTCACCAGCGGTCTGCACCCCGACTACCATGAGGTGACCGATTCGCCCGACAGGATCGACACCGACAAGGAAGCGCGATTCGCGCGTCTCATCTACTTCCTCGGCTGGGAAGTCGCCAACGCACGCGAGCGGCCACGATGGAACCCGGACAGCTATCGGAAGATCGTGCAGGGTGAAAACTGAACCCCGTTGAGACCTTGTGATGAAACTCGATCTCCATAAAAAGCTCAAAGCCGAGTACGTCACCCCCAAAGCGCCGACGCTGGTCGCCACCACGCCCGGTAAGTACCTCGGCAAGCTGCTCATCGCCTCGAGGCCGAGTCCGTGGCGGCGGGTCGCCCCCTCGAAGCTGCGCACCATTCTCCGGCGGCCCGTCCGCCGCCGCTAGACGGTCTTCAGCAGCTCGGCGTTCGTCTTGGAGCGTCGCAACAACCCCAGCAGCGTCTCCATTCCCTGCGCCGTCGGCAGGCTCACGAGGTGGCGGCGCAGCTCCTGTCGTGCTTTCACGACCTCAGGAGCGGCCAGCAACTCCTCGCGCCGCGTTCCGCTCGCCGCCACGTCCACGGCCGGGTAGATCCGCCGATCCGCCAGCTCGCGTACCAGCCGGAGCTCGGCGTTGCCGGTGCCCTTGAACTCCTCGAAGATCACGTCGTCCATCCGACTCTCGGTTTCCACGAGGGCGGTCGCGATGACGGTGAGCGATCCCCCGTCCGGCACGGCGCGCGCGGCGCCGAACAGCGCCTTCGGCTTGGCCAGCGCGTTGGCGTCCAGACCTCCGGTCATGGTGCGACCGCTCGACCGGCCGGCGGTGTTGTGCGAGCGGGCCAGCCGCGTGATCGAGTCCAGCACGATCACCACGTCCCGGCCCAGCTCCACCTGGCGGCGCGCATGCTCGAATACCATGTCGGCCACCGCGACATGCCGCTCGTGAGGCAAATCGAAGCTCGACGCGATGACCTCGCCACGGCCCCAATCCACCATCTCGCTGACTTCCTCGGGGCGCTCGTCCACGAGCAGAATGAGCAGCTCGGCCGCCGGAAAGTTGACGGCCACTCCCTCAGCCACCGCCTGGAGCACCGTGGTCTTCCCTGCCTTCGGGGGCGAGACGATCAAGGCCCGTTGGCCGAACCCGAACGGACAGACGAGATCCAGCGTGCGCTGGATGTCGGCCGTGCGCGGGCTCGTCGCGGCGGGGCACTCGAGCAGCAGCGGCCGCGAGGGATGCACCGCGCTGAGATTGGCGAATGCAAGCCGGTGGTCGAGCGCCGTCGGCGCCGCGCCGTTCACCGAGTCGACGCGGCCGTTATCAAGCACCAACAGGTCGCCTCGACGCAGCCCCGGCAGCCGCACGCCCGGGTCGCCCTTGGCAGGCAAATACCCATTCGCGGCGAACCGGAGCGCGCCGCCTTTGGGACCGGGATCGAACCAGCCAGTGAGTGGGGTCAGGGGAGGATTCCTGGACATGGAAGGTAAGCCCTCAGCCCTCCGCCGTCAGCTATCAGCTGGCGCACCGGGCGGATCGCTGATAGCTGATGGCTATATTTGGGCCTCTCATGCGCCAAGCGAACATCCGCAACTTCTGCATCGTGGCCCACATCGACCACGGGAAATCGACCCTGGCCGATCGCCTCATCGAGCTCACCGGCACCCTGGACAAACGGCTGATGCGCGACCAGGTGCTCGACACCATGGACCTGGAGCGCGAGCGCGGCATCACGATCAAGCTGAACGCGGTCCGGATGAACTATCACGCCAAGAACGGACAGTTGTACGAGCTGAATCTGATCGACACGCCCGGCCACGTCGATTTCACCTACGAAGTGTCCCGCTCTCTGGTCGCGTGCGAAGGAGCGATCCTGGTGGTCGACGCTTCGCAGGGGATCCAGGCGCAGACGCTTTCGAATCTTTTCCTGGCGCTGGACGCCGGGCTCGAGATCATCCCGGTGCTGAACAAGATCGACCTGCCCGGGGCGGAGCCCGACCGCCGGGCGGCCGAAATGCACGACCTGATCGGCGCCAAGGCGGAAGACATCCTGCGCATCTCCGCCAAGGAAGGCACCGGAGTGCAGGATGTGCTCGAGGCCGTGGTGCATCGCGTGCCGGCCCCGGGTGGCCGCGTCGATGCGCCGCTGCGGGCCCTGATTTTCGATTCCTACTACGACCGCTATCGGGGCGCGATCCCCAGTGTCCGGCTCGTCGACGGAACGCTCGAGCCAGGCATGCAGATCGCCTTTGGCGCGCACAAGGACGATCGCTACGAGGTGGACGAGGTGGGCTATCTCCAGCTCGGCCACAAACCCGCCGAGCGCCTCGAGGCCGGCGAAGTCGGCTATTTCATCGCAAACGTGCGCGGCGTGCAGGACACGCGCCCCGGCGATACGGTGCTGGACGCCAACCACCGCGATGCACCGCTCCTCCCCGGGTATCGCGACATCCAGTCGATGGTGTTCGCGGGCCTCTACCCCACTAATGCCGAGCAGTACGAGGAGCTGCGCGACGCACTGGCCAAGCTGCAGTTGAACGACGCTTCCCTGCACTATGAGCCGGAGACGTCGGTCGCGCTCGGCTTCGGATTCCGCTGCGGGTTTCTCGGTCTCCTGCACATGGAGATCGTGCGCGAGCGGCTGCAGCGGGAATTCGACCTCGACTTGATCTCGACGGTCCCCAACGTGGAGTATCACGTATATCGGACCGACGGGGAGATGGAGCTGGTCGAAAACCCGAGCCGGTTGCCGCATGGCTCCACTCTGGATCGCATCGAAGAACCCTACGTGAAGGCCCGCATTCTGGCCCCGGCCGACTACATCGGCGCCATCATGAAACTGGGCCAGGAACGGCGTGGCATCTACGGCAGCATGCACTACCTCGACCCCACCCGCGTCGAATTCACCTGGGAATTCCCGCTGGCCGAGATCATCCTCGACTTCTACGACAAGCTGAAGTCGGTATCACGCGGTTACGCCTCGCTCGACTACGAGTTTCTCGAGTACCGTGCCTCCGATCTGGTCCGGCTCGACATGCTGCTGAACGGCGAATCGGTCGATGCATTCAGCGTGATCATCCATCGCGACAAGGCATTCGAGTGGGGCCGCAAGATCGCCGAGAAACTGAAGGAGCTGATCCCGCGCCAGCTGTTCGAGGTGATCATCCAGGCCGCGATCGGCACCAAGGTGATCGCCCGGGAATCGATCCGCCCGCTGCGCAAGAACGTGCTCGCCAAATGCTACGGCGGCGACGTCACGCGCAAGCGGAAACTGCTCGAGAAGCAGAAAGAAGGAAAGAAGCGCATGAAGCAGGTGGGCTCGGTCGAGATTCCGCAGGAAGCGTTCCTGGCGGTGCTGCAGGTTGACTAGCCTCGTCGTGCAGACCGCGTTCCTGGGGGACGTCGTGCTCACGACGCCCTTGCTCGCGATGCTCGCCGCAGCGGATGGCCCGCTCGATGTGGTGACGACCCCCGCCGCCGCTCCGCTGCTCGAGACGCACCCGGCGGTGCGGCGCGTGATTCCCTACGACAAGCGCGGCGCCGATCTGGGGTGGCGGGGCCTGCGGGCGCTCGCCGGGCGGCTGCAGGCGGAGCGCTACGGTATCGCGTACCTTCCCCATCGCTCGTTGCGGAGCGCGGCGCTGGCGCTGCTCGCCCGCATTCCGCGACGAGTCGGGTATCGCGACGGCTGGCGCTCGCTCTACACCGAATCGCACCCGCGTCCGGCCGCCGGTCACGAGATCGACCGGCTGCTGGCGTTAGCGGGACGGCCCGCGTCGCCGGCTGCCATGCCGTCGCTCGGCCTCACCGCCGCGGACGTGGAAGCCGCGACGCAATGGCTGCGCGAGGCGCGGATCGCGGCCCCATTCGTGGCGTTGGCGCCCGGGTCGATCTGGGGCAGCAAGCGGTGGCCGCACTTCCCCGAACTGGCCCGGCGGCTGGCGGACCGGGCGCGCGCCGTGGTGGTGGGCAGCCGGGAGGACGCGCCATGGGCCGCACAAATCGTCGGCGCGGCGAATGCCTGCGGCGCGTTGACGCTGCGACAGTCGGCGGCGCTGATCCGGCAGGCGAGCGTGCTCGTCACGAATGACAGCGCGCCGCTGCATTTTGCGCAGGCGGTGGGGACGCCGACCGTGGCGATCTTCGGGCCGACGATCCCGGCGTTCGGGTTCGGGCCCCGGGGCCTTCGGGACCAGGCGTTGGGCGTCGGCGGGCTGACGTGCCGGCCGTGCTCGCCGCACGGCCCCGCCCGCTGCCCGCTGGGTCATCATTCCTGCATGCAGTCGCTCGCCGTGGACGAGGTCGTGCGGGCGATCGAGGAGACCGGTGCGCTACATCGTCGGGATTGACGTCGGGGGTACGAACATCGTCGTGGGCATCGTGGCCCAGGACGGTTCGGAGATCGTGGGCGTCGAATCGACCCCGACCCTCCCCGAGCTGGGGCCGGACGCGGTGGTGGAGCGGATCGTCCAGCTCGCCCGGCGTTCCATGGCGCAGGCGCCGGGGAAGGACATCGTGGGAGTCGGCATCGGCTCACCGGGCCCGCTCGATACCACGACCGGGGTCGTGCTGCTCACGCCCAACCTCGGCTGGCACAATATGCCGCTGCGCGACCACGTGAAGGCTGGGTTGGGACTGCCGGCGACGCTCGACAACGACGCCAACTGCGCCGTGTTCGGGGAGTGGTGGCGCGGCGCCGCGCGCGGCGCGGACTACGTGGTGGGTCTCACCATGGGTACCGGGATCGGCGGCGGTATCGTGCTGCATGGCGACATCTACCGGGGCGCGTCCGACATCGCCGGCGAGATCGGCCACATGACCATCAACTCGACCGGACGGCGCTGCAATTGCGGCAACTACGGGTGCCTCGAAGCCTACACCTCCGGGTCGGCCATTGCCGCCCGCGCCGTGGAAGGCATTACAGCAGGCGCCGCCTCCGTCCTGCCCCGCTACGTCGATGGCGACTTGAGCCGGATCACCGCGCAGATCGTGTTTCAGGCCGCGCATGATGGTGACGAGTACGCCCTCAAGGTGGTGCGCGACACCGCCGCGTTCCTCGGGGCCGGCGTCGCCAACATCATCAACATCTTCAATCCCCAGGTGGTGGTCATCTGCGGGGGCGTCACGCTGGCCGGCGACACGCTGTTCGTCCCGTTACAGAGTGAAGTGCAGCGACGCGCCTTCAAGCCGGCGGTGGACGTGTGCCGCATCCTGCCGGGTGAGCTGCCGGGCACGGCCGGCGTCTGGGGCGCGGCAGCCGTGTATATCCAACGCACCTGGGGTCGCGTGTGAAGCGGCTGGGCGTGGTCGGGACGATGGTGTGGGACACGATCCAGGGCCGCGATCCGGCGCGAGGCCCCGTGGAAGAGTGGGGCGGCATCGCGTATGCCCTCGCCGGTCTCGACGCCGCGTTGGACCACGACTGGGAGCTGGTGCCGTTGATCAAGGTGGGGCGCGATCTGGCCCCGCGCGCGGCGGCGTTCCTGCGCAACGTCCGGCACGCCGCCCCCGCGTCACGATTCATCGAGGTCCCGGAGCCGAACAACCGGGTCACTCTCCACTATATGACGGCGGAGCGGCGCTGCGAGCAGGTCACGGGCGGCGTGCCGGGATGGACCTGGCCCGAGCTGGGTGCCCTGGTGAGCGACCTCGACGCGCTGTACGTGAACTTCATTGCCGGTTGGGAGATGTCGCTCGAGACGGCGCGCCTGTTGCGGCGCGGGTTTCCGCGGCCGATCTACGCCGACCTCCACAGCCTCTTTCTGGGACGCACCGACGACGGCACCCGGGTACTGCAGCCGCTCCCCGGCGCAGAAAGCTGGTTCGGCTGTTTCGACAGAGTGCAGCTGAACGAAGACGAGTTCGCGCAGCTGGGACCCGACCCACTCATCGTGGCGGCCGGCGCGCTGGCCGGCGGCTGCCAGGCGTTGATCGTGACGTTGGGCGTCCGGGGAGTGGTGTACTTCACCGGATCCCCGGTGCGCACCGCGCGCATCGCTCCGGTGGCGTCGGCGCCTGAGGGCGGCGATCCCACCGGCTGCGGAGACGTGCTCGGCGCCGTGACGTGCGCGCGGCTCCTGGCGGGCGCGCCGCTCGAAACGGCACTCCGGGAAGGCAACCGACTCGCCGCACGGAACGTGATGCATCGCGGGGCCTCGGGGTTGCGCGATCACCTGTTGGGACGGCTGGCGCCCGTATGACGCGATTGGTGGACGTGCCCGTGCATTTCGACGACCGCTCGTTCGACCAGTTCGCCGGGGACTACAGTCGCGCCGTGACCGAGGGCGGGCGCCTGCTGTTCGATGCGCACGCGACCGAGTGGGCGTCGCCCTACGGGCTCGTCGGTCTCCTCGTCGCGGGTCAGGCCGCGCGCGCCGCCAGCGACGCCGTCCCGCTGCTCACCGCGCCGACCGCCCCCGAGGTGCAGAGCTACTGGGCGCGGGCGGGGTTCTTCGCCGCCGCCAAGGATCTGTTCGAGATTCACGGCCGCGTGCCACGCGTGAAGCCGGCGGCTGACTCGGAAGTGCTGCTGCCGGTGACCGCCGTCCGCGCTGCCGACGACGTCCACGAGGTGGTGGGCCGCATTCAGCAGCGCGCGACGGCGATCCTGTCCAGCGAGCTGGGCATCGACCCCAAGGCGACGATGGGATTCGCTATGGCGCTTTCGGAAGCGTGTCAGAATATTGTAGAGCACGCCGGCACCGGCGGGTGGGTGGCGGTCCAGAGCTATCATTGGCGGCGCCGGTTGGCGCGGCGCGTGGTGGTGATCGCGGTGGCGGACGCCGGCGTGGGGTTCCGCGCTTCCCTCGAGCCGACGCAGGGCCGCCGCTTCGGCGATCGCTGGAGTGACGCGACGGCGCTCGAGGCGGCGCTGGTCCAGGGAGTGAGCCGGTTCCGGGATCCTGGTCGCGGCCAGGGGCTGAAGGGAATCCGGAACTACCTCTCGCGCTGGGACGGCAAGATCGCCATTCGCAGCGGCACCGCCCGCATCGCCATCGCCCCGACCTGGGACGACGATGTCCCGCTCGCAGAAGGGCTGCCGCTGTTTCCCGGCTCGCAGGTGCTCGTCATCGTCCCGGAGCAAAAGGCCCGACCCTAGGTGATCCGCTCGATCGACGTTTCCGCAGTGTTGCGTCAGGCCGTGCGCGCCACGTACGCGGACCTGGTCACGCGCGCCACCGGTCGGGCCGTGCGCGAGCACATCGAGCAGGTGTACGTGACGGAGGTTCTGCCGGCCGACGTGACGCGGATGGACTTCACCGGCGTGCGCTGCATCGACTACTCCTGCGCCGACGAAATTGTCGCGAAGCTGCTGCGCGAGCGCATCCGCGTCCTCGTGCTGCGCGGCTGCTCGGACGCTCATCTCGAAACCCTCGGCCCGGTGCTCGAGGGGCACGGGTTGGCCGCGCTGTTGGAGCGCGCCGACGGCACCCTGGACGGCCTGGGCCCGCGCGATTCGGCCGAAGCCCTGCTCGAGGAGCTGGTCACGCTGCGGCTCGCCGCCCGGACGGCCGGCGGGGTCGTCGCGCTGGTCGCCGCGTGACGCGGCGCCGGCTCGGTCTCTCCACGCGCGCCATTCACGGCGACGCGGAGCCGCGGCCCGATTGGACCCCGATCACTCGCCCGATCTTCCAGAGCAGCACCTTCACCAATCCGGTCGGCTCGTCGACGGAAGTGCTGTACACCCGCTACGGCAACAATCCCAACCAAGTCGCGATCGGCCGCCGACTGGCGGTGCTGGAAGGAGCCGAGGCGGCGCTGTTCCTCGCGAGCGGGATGGGGGCCACGGCGCTGGCGCATCTCGCCGTCCTGCGGCCCGGCGATCACCTGATCTCTTCCGAGTGGATCTACGGCGGCGTGCACCGCCTGTTCACGCAGGAGTTCGGGCGTTTCGGGATCGAGGTGACTTTCGTCGATCCAATCCGTTCCCGGGCGTGGAAAGAGGCGCTGCGCAAGAACACGCGCGCCCTGTTCGTGGAGACGCCGACCAATCCGCTGATCCGGGTCATCGACGTCGAGCCGATCGCCGCGTTGGCCACGGCGGAAGGACTGGCCCTGCTCGTCGACTCGACGTTCGCATCGCCGGTCGCGTTTCGCCCGCTCGAGCACGGGGCGGACATCGTCATTCACAGCGCCACCAAGTACCTGAACGGCCATTCCGACGTCATCGCGGGCGCGGTGGCCGGCACCGAGGCGGTGATCGAGGAAGTACGCCGTCTGATGCAGGTCTGGGGTCAGGCGATCGATCCGCACGCCGCGTGGCTCATCGAGCGCGGGCTGCGGACACTCGG
>JBGQFX010000031.1:0-38344 GCA_041497135.1 Gemmatimonadota bacterium
CCACGCGCGCTTTGGAATCGTCGTCCCGCGCTTCGAGCACACCGCGGTCGCCCGCAATCAGTTGCGGCGCCGCGTGCGCGAAATCCTGCGGCGCGATCTGCTTGCCAGCCTTCCACCGGTCGATGTGGTGATTCGGGCGAAACGCACGGCCTACGCAGCCCGTTTTTCAGTGTTGCGCGCCGAATTGGCGGACGCGTCCGCGCACCTGACCCGATGACACCGTCACGCTGGCCGCGGCTCGCGGCGATGGGGTTGATTCGAGGCTACCAACTGACGCTCTCGCATCTGATGTTCACGCAGTGTCGTTTCACCCCCTCCTGCTCCCGCTACACGTACGAAGCGGTCGAGCGCTACGGCGCGCTTCGAGGGAGTTGGCTCGGCCTGAAGCGCATTCTGCGGTGTCACCCGTTCCATCCGGGCGGGTTTGACCCGGTCCCATAAGGCAAGATCTGTGGATCAGCGTCGCGTCATCGTGGCCGTGTTCCTGATGCTCATCGTGGCAGTCCTGCCGGGCATCCTGTCCAAGCCCAAGACGGCGGTGAAGCGGGTGGGCGGATTGCCGGATAGTGCGGCACGCACCGGGACGCAACCAGCCGCACCGAGCCCGGAGGCGATTCCCCCATCCGCCCAGCCGCCCATCCGTCCATCCGCCCAGCTTCCCGCCGAAACCGTGTGGGTGACGAGCGCCGTGTACCGCTACGGTTTCAGCACGCGTGGCGCCCAGCTGGTGGCCGCGGATCTGGTCCCATACCGGTCGTTTGCGCCTGGCGACTCGGGGCGAGCCGTGAATCTGATTCCGGACGGCGCACCGTTGCTGGGCTCGCGACTCGTGCTGGGCGAGGACACGGTTGCACTCTCCGATCTGGCGTTCGTGCCCAACCGGCAAGGCAGCACTATCACCTTCACGGCGCCACTCGGAAGCGGCTCCGTGTCATTGACGTACCGTTTCGCGGCCGATGACTATCACTTCTCGGTCGAGGGTCGCATCGAAGGGCTGGGCGGGACGGGGGGCGTGTTGCTCGTCGACCTCGGTCACGGACTCCGGTCAGTTGAAGCCGAGCCAATGGCTGACTATCGCGAGTACGCGCTCGTGACCAAGGCGGACAAGACGCAAAAGCGGACGTTCGCGTCGCTCGACCCAGGAGAACGAGTCGTGCTGGACGGCCCGTTTGAATGGGTCGCCGTGAAGTCGAAGTATTTCTTTGCAGCCGTTCTTGCTCCGGAGCAGAAGGCCCGGCCCTTTGCCGGCGCGATCGCCGTCGGGCAGACTCGCGACTCGGTGCCGGTAGCGGGTCTGTTCGGTACCCGGCGCTCACTGTTCGCCACCCGGACCACGGTGGTGATGACCATCGCCGTGCCGCCGACCGGTGATTTCCACTACGACGTCTACGTTGGGCCATTCGAGCATCGGCGCCTCGCCCAGCTCGGCCACGGGCTCGATGACGCCAACCCGTACGGCTGGTCGATCTTCCGGCCGATCATTCATCCGGTGTCGCTCGTCGTCGTGCGCATCCTGTTCTGGATGCACGAGCGCCTGCATCTCGCCTACGGCTGGGTACTGGTGTTCTTCGGCATCCTGGTGCGGATGCTGCTGTGGCCGCTGCAGCAGCGCGCCATGGAATCTCAGATGCGGATGCAGGCCGTGCAGCCGTTGATGCAGGATATCCAGACCCGCCACAAGAGCGAGCCGGAGAAGCTGCAGCGGGAGATGCTCCGGTTGTACAAAGAGCACAAGATCAACCCGCTGGGCGGGTGTTTGCCGATGCTGCTCCCGATGCCGGTGCTGCTGGCGTTGTTCTTCGTATTCTCGAACACGATCGAGTTCCGCGGGGTATCCTTCCTGTGGCTGCCGGATCTTTCGCGTCACGACCCGCTGTACATCGTCCCGGTCGTGATGGGCCTCTCGATGTTCGCCGTATCCAAGCTGGGACAGCGGGGACTGCCTCCCAATCCCCAGACCAAGATGATGCTGTACATGATGCCGGCGATGCTCACGTTCGTGTTCCTGCGGCTCGCGTCAGGGTTGAATCTCTATTACGCCGTGCAGAACCTGATCAGCCTGCCGCAGCAGTGGCTGATTTCGAAGCGTCGCCTGGCAGCCCAGGGCAAATGAGCGCGGGGCCGGGAGAGGGGGACGGCGGACCGGCATGCTCTCCGACCCGATTGTCGCACTGGCGACACCGCCGGGGCGCGGCGCCCTCGCGCTGATCCGGCTGTCGGGCCGCGGCGCCTTCGACGTCGCCGCCCGCGTGCTCCATCCGTTTCACGCCGAGCCGTCGCGCACGGTATTCCGCACGCGCGCTTCCCACCCCACGAGCGGTGAGCCTTTGGACAACGTCCTCGTCGCCTGCTTTCCCGGGCCGGCCTCGTACACGGGTGAGGACGTGGTGGAGGTCTCGACGCACGGCGGGCTTCTGGTTCCGGCTGGCGTTGTCAGTGGGTTCGTCGCGGCCGGCGCGCGCCCGGCGATGCCGGGAGAATTCACCCGCCGCGCCGTCCTGAACGGGAAGCTCGACCTGCTCCAGGCCGAGGCGACCGCCGACCTGCTCGACGCGGGGGCGCCGGCGCAACGGCAGCGCGCCCTGCATCAGCTGGAGCGCGGATTGTCGCAGCGCCTGGAGCAGTTGCGCGGCGAGATCCTCGAGCTCGAAGCGCTGATCGCCTACGACATCGACTTTCCCGAAGAGGATGAAGGGCCCGTCAGTGAGGAGCGCGTCACGCGGGCGTGGTACCTGGCGCGCGACCAGGTGGCGCGACTCTTGGCGACCGCCCCCGAGGCCGCACGCCTGCGCGAGGGCGCGCTGGTGGTGATTGCGGGGCCGCCCAATGCGGGGAAGTCCTCGCTGTTCAACGCGCTCCTGGGTCAGGAGCGGGCGATCGTGACGGAGCTTCCCGGCACGACGCGTGATGCGATCGAAGCACACGCGGTGATCGGGGGATTCCCGTTCCGCCTCGTCGACACGGCCGGCCTGCGCGACAGCGACGATCGCCTCGAGCGCCTCGGCATCGAGGTGAGCCGGCGCTATCTCGACGCGGCCGACCTGGTGCTCTTCTGCGAAGATTGGCCCACGCCCGGCCGCGAGGAGTTCCTGGCTGGGTGTGTGGCTCCGGTGGTGTCGGTCCAAACGAAAGCGGATGTGTCACCACCATCCGCCCATCCGCCTATCCGCCCAACCGTCTCCGTCTCAGTCATCACGGGAGCCGGACTCGCGGAGCTCAAGCAGCGTCTCGCGGAGGCCGCGTTCGGTGGTCTCATCGCCCTGGGGAACGTCGAGCCGGTGGTTACCCGGGAGCGGCATCGCGCGGCGCTGCGATACGCGCTGGACGAGCTGGAGGCGTTCCAGGCGGCCCGGGCGCAGGGCGTGGACGCGGCGGCCACGGCGACACACTTGCGGGCCGCCGCAGGCGCGCTGGAGGATCTGATCGGGGTCGTTACCCCGGATGACGTGCTGGATCGGGTGTTCGCGAGTTTCTGCGTGGGAAAGTGAGCGACAGCTAGGGGCCGTCTCGCGCCACGAACTTCTTCGGCGTGCCGCGCAGGCTCGATCCCGTCCCCGGTCGCCACAGCGCCGTTTGCTCCACCAGCCGGGCCAGCTCGAAATCCTTTGCCGTGATCCCGCCGGCGCTATGCGTGCTGAACGCGACCTCGACCGCCCCCCAGCTCACCTTGAGGTCCGGGTGATGATCCGCCGCTTCGGCGACAAACCCGATGGCGTTCACCAGCATCAGGGTGGTGGGCCAGCTGTCGGTCTTGAAGGTCCGGCGGATCATCCCCTGCTCGTAGTGCCATCCCGGCAGCTGTGCGAGCCCGTCCCGGATCTGGGGTTCGGTGAACGCGGTTTCGCTCGCCATATCAGTCCCAGCTCAGCGTCTCGCGGTAGGTGGCGCCCTGCCCGAAGTTCTCCTCCACTTCGATCGCCAGCGTGCGCAGGTGGGCCGCCCCGGGCCCCTTGAGCTCGCTCTTCACCTGGCCGGCCAGGTACTGCGCCAACATCTCGACGGTCGTATTGGGGATGGGAAGCAGCACACAATCCGTGGCGGGGAAGACGTAGCGCGGCCGGCCGTCGTACGCCACGGTGACCGTGCCGTTGGTCTCCCGCACGGTGAGCGCCGGATTCGTGGACGGGAGCAGCACCTTGTGGTCGAGCTCCCCGGTGAGCCGGCGCATCAGCTGCTTCAGGGCGACGAAGTCATAGACGTACCACGCGTCGGAGTCGACGTCGCCCGCAAGCTCCACACCGGCGCGGTAATTGTGGCCGTGCAGCGACTCGCAGCGATGCCCCGGAAGCGTGATGAAGTGCGCCGCGGCGAAGACCAGGTCTTCCTTCCGAACCGCGACCGTGAATGCGCCGTTGGGGCTGAGCATGGAACGGGAAGATAGCTATTCCGGCGGCGGCGGCTCCGGGCCCGCGGCGACCCGCCACACTTCGTCGGCCAGCCACTCGAGGCGCTCCTGAGCCTGCTCCAGCTCCTCGGGACTCATCGTCGGCGCTCGCTGGGCGACGTCGCGCGCGTGGAGCACCAGTTCTTCCAGAATCTCGCGCAACGTGTGGTTGTGTCGCCGCTCGCTCACGGGGCCACGCGGGCTCACGCGGTTTGGATCCCCATGGTGCGTTCTTCCTCCGACCGGAACTGCTCGGCTTCAGCGCGTATGGCGGCCGCGAGCCCGCGCTCGGCGACGAAGCTCTCCACCAAGCGGTGCCCCAGATAGTAGCCGGACCGCTCCGGCAGCACTTTCCCCCCCACCAGGCGGGAGGCCGGGCTCATGCCTCCCGAGAGGAACCGCAGCCGCAACCCCAGGCCACGCCGATCGAGCTCCGGCGCCGCCGCCCGCCGCAGGAACGCATCGAGCTCGCGCACCCTTCGATACTGGCGGCGGCCATAGCCGAAATACTCCCACGGCTCGAATCCCGGGGCGACCGCTTGCGAGCTGGCGATGGCGAGACCTTCGTTGATCAACAGTTCACGCAGTGTCGCCCGGCTGCCCGTGGTCCAGAAGTCGTAACTGCCCTCGCCTTCGGCCACGAGCCGCTTGAGCTCCGCACGACTGGTGGGTGAGGTGTAGCGCACCGCGTGCGCCACCTCGTGGGCGATCCACAGGGGCAGCAGGTGCGGCGCCAACCCGAGGCCGTTCGTTTGTGGATTGGCCCGCCCGGTGAAGTGCTCGAGGCAAACGAACGCGACGCCACGGCCATCGATCACCAGCTCGCCGGCGTTTGCCGCCCCGACACCGACCATCAGATAGAGATCGACCGGGCAATCGGCCTCGAGCAGATCGCGCGCGCGGGCCTGGGCATCATCGGCGATCCGGTTCACGTCCACGTCCTCGAGCAGGCGGAGCAGATCGCCCCGCTCGGCGCGCAGAGTCTCGACGATCACCCGCTCCGCGTGCGGGGACTCGAGATCGATGACGTAGTTGTGCCAGTAGTTGGCGAGAACCGGAGCGTGACGGTCGAGATACGCGTGGTAGGCCGCAACCGGATCCGGCGCGGCGACGCAGGCGAGGAATTCCGGAACGAGATTGACGAGCATGGACCGGGTGCTCCCCAATTTGGGAGCGATTCCCCGGCCGGACAAGTCTCGGTCAGTGCACCGTGATGTCCAACGCCACCGTCTCCGACTTGACATTTGACGGAGCGATCGTCATCGCGCGCTCCCACCGCCCGCTTCCGACTCCTAGACCTGGTCTCGCATCCTGCGGCTCATTTCCGCCAGGAATTTTCGCTCGACGGGCGTGAGGCTGGTGATGCCGTTGGCCGAGATCTTGTCCAGCACGCGGTCGATTTCCGCCTGCGTGCGGTCGGGCGAGCGCTCGCGGCCGCTGCTGTCGGGCCGGCGGCCGGGATCACTGGATCGGGCGACGAGCGCCGCTGACGAGACGACGGCGTTGGGCACTGAGGGCCGGCGCAGTCGCCGCTCGTGGTGCGCCGAGCGCCAGTCCGCGGTCTTGAGGAGGAGCAAGGCGGTTCCGATTCCCCCCAGGTGCGCCAGATGCGACACGCCGTCCGAGGCGCCGGTCGCGGCGCTGAGCCAGGCCAGCACCAGGGAGATCGCCACCGTGAAGATCACCAACCACTTGGCCGCGAACGGCTCGGGGAACGGGAACACCAGCACCGGTGTGTCGGGCCAGTACCACGCGAACGCCACGGCGACACCGAGCACGGCCCCGGACGCCCCCACGACGAGCTGATCGCCGACGATGGGAACGAGCAACGCCGACAGGAGGGCGCCACCCAATCCGCACAGGACATAAAAGCCGAGGAACCGGCGTCCGCCCAGTCGCCCCTCCACCGGCGGGCCGAAGAAGTAGAGGGCCAGCATGTTGAACGCGAGGTGCAGGATGGACGCATGGACGAACTGATAGGTCACCAGCGTCCAGGGGCGCGTCCACAGCGCGAGCGGAGAGAACCCGAACAGCCCGAGAAAGCGCGGCGCCCAAAACAGCGTGCTTTTCAACAGGTACGCGATGAGGTTGACGACGAGCAGCCGCGCGACCCAGGGCGTGACACCGTTGCTGCGATCCGGACCCATGCTGTCTTATTCCCGATGCGCGTGGCGAAAGTTCCGGGCCAGCCGGCAGATACGCTCGCACATCTCCGCATAATCGATGCCCGCCGCCCGCGCGGCCTGTGGATACAGGCTGGTGCGGGTCATGCCGGGAAGATTGTTCGCTTCCAGGCAGAAGATGTCCCCCGTGGGGGTGAGACGGAAGTCGACCCGGGAATAGCCGCCGAGCTTCAGAGCGCCGTGCGCCGTCAGGGCCAGCTCCTGGAGGCGTCGCGCGACTTTCGAATCGAGCTTGGCGGGGAACACTTCCTCGGACATGCCCGGGGTGTATTTGCACTCGTAGTCGAACAGCTCGTGCTGCGGCACGATCTCCCCGGCCGGCAACGCCTGGTCTCCCAGAATCCCGACCGTCAACTCCCGACCCGGGATGAAGGTCTCGAGCATCACTTCGTCGTCCCAGCGAGCCGCTTCCGCGATCGCCGCGGCCAGGTCCAGTGGCCGCTTGACCAGGCTCAGACCGAGGGTCGACCCCTGCCGGGATGGTTTGACGATCACCGGCATGCCGAGCGCCCGTTTCACGGCCGCCGGGTCGATAGGTGGTGGCGTCATGACCCAGTCTGCGACGGGAACGCCCGCCGCGCGAAACAGCCGCTTGGAGAGGTCCTTGTCCACGGCGAGCGCGGAGGCGAGCGGCCCCGAGCCGGTGTAGGGCACACCGATCACCTCGAGCAGGGCCTGGAGGATGCCGCCCTCGCCGGCCCCGCCGTGCAGCACCGGGAACAGCACGTCGGCGCCGCGCACGACGGCGAGCCTGGCCAGGCCCTCGGAGAGCATCTCCCGCTCGCCGCTGGCGAGGTCGGCCACTGCGGGTGGCGTCGTGCCCACCTCCGGCACGAGCAGCCGCTGTTCGTCCGCGTCCGAGAGCAGGTCGGTCGCGAGGTCGACCACGTGAACGGTGTGGCCGCGGCCACGCAGGGCCGCCACCACCTGCGCGGCGCCGGCGAACGCGACGGCGCGCTCCGGGGTGGCTCCGCCGGTCAGCACGGTGACACGCATCAGCGGATGCCGGCGAGCTGGTGCAGCAGATCGTAGCGGGTGACGATTCCAGCCAGGGCCCCGTCGCGACGAACCAGGGCGGCGGGAGTTTCACGCGACAGCAAGGCGGTGAGGCGGTCGAGCGGCCAGTCCCCGTCCACGACCGGGAAGGGCGCGTCCATGAGCTCGCGGACCGACCGGTCCAGCGTCGCGGCGTCTCCGAGCGCGCGGGTCATCAACGCCTGCTCGCTCACCGACCCGACACCGTCGGCCCCGTCCAGCACCGGCAGCTGCGACACGTTGTAGGTACTCATCAGATTGAGGGCCTGACGCACGGTGGACTGCGGGCTCACGGAGACGAGCGGTGGTGCGCCGTGCTCCTTGTGTCCGACCAGCTGCGTCACCGTGAGGCGCTCGACGTCGACCAGCTGATTCTCACGCAGCCACTCATCGTTGTAGACCTTCGAGAGATACCGCTCCCCGGTGTCGCACAGGATCGTGACCACACAGGCGTTCGGATCGTCGATTCGGCGCGCCACGTCCAAGGCGGCCACGACGTTGACGCCGGTCGAGCCGCCGCAGAACAGCGCGTCCTCCCGGGCCAGCCGGCGCGTCATCGCGATCGCATCCTTGTCGCTGACCGTGATCCACTCGTCCACGACTGCGAAGTCGAGCGACGTGGGAATCTTGTCGCCACCGATGCCTTCGACCTTGTACGGCGTTCCCTCGCCCTTCACGTGCGTGGTCGCGTACGCCTTGTAGATCGAGCCCGCCGGATCGCCGGCGATCACCCGGATGCTCGGATTCCGTTCTTTGAGAAACCGCCCGGCGCCGCTGACGGTGCCTCCAGTCCCCGGCGCACACACGAAGTGTGTGAGGTGCCCATCCGTCTGCGCCCACAGCTCGGGGCCCGTGGTGCGGTAATGGGCGTCGGGATTGACGGGGTTGTAGTGCTGATCGGCGAATATCGCGTTGTCGAGCGCGGCGGCGATGGCCCGCCCTTTCATGATGTAGTTGTCCGGATGGTCCGGAGCCACGGCGGTCGGGGTGATGATCACCTCCGCGCCCAGCGCCCGGAGCAGTCGCGCCTTTTCCTGGGACATCTTGTCGGGCATCGTGAAGATGCAACGGTATCCCTTCACGGCGGCGGCAAGGGCCAAGCCGACGCCGGTGTTCCCCGACGTCGCTTCCACGATCACACCGCCGGGTCGCAGCCGGCCCTCGCGCTCGGCCGCCTCGATCATCGCCACCCCGATGCGATCCTTCACCGAGCCGCCCGGGTTGAAGAACTCCGCCTTGCCATACACGGGCGTGCGGATGCCCTGCGTCACCCGCTGCAGCCGGATGAGCGGCGTCCATCCGATGGTTTCCAGGATGTTGGCGTACGGCTTAGGATGCGGCGCCACTGGAATCGGGCTTGGGGTTGGTCGAATCCGGTGCGGGAGCGGGGGGCGGGGTCGGCGCGCTGTCCGGTCGCGCCTGGGGCACGGCCCCGGTGGAATCCCGGCGCGGGCGCGTGCTGTCGGTTCGCGCGCGCGGGGTCGCCGCTGCCCCGCTTACGCCCGGGTGACCGAACTCGATCGTCTGCAGGAAGCTGGTGGCGGCGGGCAGTCCGTGGCGCCGGGCGGGCGCGTACCGCACACGCGCGACGCCGCGAACTGCCGCTGAGTCGAGCGCGGCGTTCCCGCTCGACTCCGTCACTCGCGTGGATTCCGTCGCAAGTCGGCCGGTGGAATCGACGAACAGGCGCAGCTCTACGTCGCCCTCGATGCCCTGGTCGTACAGCGTCGGCGGGTACTGCACCGTTGGCTCCGCGTTCAAGGCCACCGGCGGCTCCTCCGCCGGCGCATCCGCGCCGCCACCCGTGCGTGGCGCCGACCCGCCGCAGGCCGCCACCCCGAGCAGCAGCCACCGCATCGGGCGAATCAGGCGTCCTCCCGGAGCTGTCGTTGCCAGGCCGCGACTCGCGTCAATGCCTCGAGCGGGGACAACGCGTCGATATCGAGTCCGGCCAGCTCGAGGAGCAGCGGATGCGGTAGGGCGTCGGCGCCGAACAGCCCGAGCTGCGATGCATCGGGCAGTGGGGGCACCGGCCGGCCGGCGACGTGATGGCCGGTTTCCAGGAGCGCCAGCACTTCCCAGGCCCGGGCGACCACCGGAGCCGGCAGTCCGGCAAGTCGACCGACGTGGATGCCGTACGAGCGGTCCGCGCCGCCCGGCTCGAGCCGGTGCAGGAAGACGATTTCCTCGCCGGCTTCCCGGACGGCGACATTCCAGTTTCGGGCGTGGGCCAGCGACTCGGTGAGCTGGGTGAGCTCATGATAGTGCGTCGCGAAAATCGTCTTGCAGCCGATCCGGTTGTGGAGACACTCGGTCACCGCCCAGGCGATCGCGACCCCATCGTAGGTCGACGTGCCGCGACCGATCTCGTCGAGCAGCACGAGACTGCGGGCCGTGGCGCCATGCAGAATGGCGCTGGTTTCGCTCATTTCCACCATGAACGTCGACTGGCCGCGCACGAGGTTGTCGGAGGCGCCGACCCGGGTGAACAACCGATCCACGACGCCGATCACGGCGCGGCGCGCCGGGACGAAGCTGCCGATCTGGGCCAGCAGGACGCACAGGCCCACCTGGCGCAACAGCGTGGACTTCCCGGCCATGTTCGGGCCCGTCAGCAGCACCACGCGCCCCGCGTCGTCGAGACACACGTCATTGGGGATGAACGTTTCGCGCGGCATCATTCGCTCGACGACCGGATGGCGGCTGGCCTCGAGCAGGAGCGTGAAGCCGTCGTTGACCTCGGGACGGACGTACCGCTCGCGCTGGGCGAGGTCGGCGAAACCGGCCCACACGTCGAGCCGCGCCATGGCGGCCGCGGTGCGCTGCACACGCGCCACCGCCTCTCCCACTCGACGTCGCAACGCGTCGAGCAGCTCCGCTTCGCGCACGGCGATCCGGTCTTCGGCTCCGAGCACCTTGGCCTCGTACAGCTTGAGCTCCGGGGTGACGAAGCGCTCCGCGCCGGTGAGGGTTTGGCGCCGCTCGTAGTCGGTCGGTACCTGCGCCAGGTTGGTGCGGGTCACCTCCAGGTAATAGCCGAACACCCGGTTGTAGCCGACCTTGAGCGAGCCGATGCCGGTTCGCTCCCGCTCGCGCGCCTGCAGCGAGGCGATGTACTGCTTGCCGCCGTCGCGCACCTCGCGCAAGTCATCCAGCTCCACATCGAATCCGGGGCGGATCGCGTCACTGTCCGCCGTCTGGGCCGGGGGACGCTCCACCAGGGCGCGCTCCAGCTCTGCGGCCAGATCGGCCAGCGGGTCGAGCTCTTCGGCGACCCGCTCCAGCAGTGCCGACCGGTCACGTCCCTCTACCCCGTCCAGGGCGGCGATCAGGTCCGGCAACCGGCGTATCGAATCGCGCAGGCTGCCGAGCTCCCGCGGCGTCGCGCGCCCCATGGCGGCGCGGGCGGCGAGCCGTTCGAGGTCGCGCACGCCGTCGAGCGTCTCGCGCAGCCGATCGCGACTGCGCGCGTCGCTGCTCAGGACGTCGACCGCGGTCAGCCGGTGCGAGATGGCGGATGGATCGATCAGCGGGGCGAGCAGCCAGCGCCGCAACAGCCGTGCGCCCATGGGCGTGAGCGTGCGATCGATCGTTTCGAGCAGCGTCACGCCAGCCGTCCCGGGACGCAACGGCTCGATCAGCTCGAGATTGCGGCGCGTCATCTCGTCGAGCGGCAGGACGTCGCCACGGCGGACGAGCTGCGGCCGTGCGAGGTGCGGCAGGCCGCCGGGCTTGAGCTCGCGGGCGTACCGCAGCAGTGCGCCAGCGGCGCCCAAGGCGGGGGCGTCCGCCGCCTCGACGCCGAGACCGTCGAGCGAGGCGAGCCCGAAGCTGCGCACCAGATCCTCGCGTGCGAGGTCGGGATCGAATTCCCACGCCTCGCGCGTGGCGGTGACCGTTCCGGATACGGTGGGGACGGAAGCTCCCGCCGGAATGACGAGCTCCGGCGCCTCGTAGCGAGCCAGGGCGTCCGGGAGGTCCTCGGGGGGGACGACCTCGAGTGCGAATTCCCCCGTGGTGAGATCGAGCGCCGCCAGACCGACGCTGTCGCCCCTCGGGGCCACGGCCACCAGGAAATTGTTGCGGTTGCGTTCGAGCCAGTCATCGGCGAGGATCGCACCGGGCGACACGGTCTCGACCACCTCGCGTCGCACCAGTCCCTTGGCCAGGCGCGGATCTTCCATCTGCTCGCAGATCGCGACCCGGTGCCCCTTGGCGATCAGCCGCCGGAGGTACTCGGCGGCGGCCTTCACCGGGACCCCCGCCAGCGGCACCTCCGCGGCCCCGCCGTTGTTGCGCGAGGTCAGCGTGAGGCCAAGCTCGCGCGCGGCGAGCTTGGCATCATCCTCGAACATTTCATAGAAGTCACCCATCCGGAAAAACAGGATGGTCTGCGGATGCCGGGCCTTGATCGCGCGGTACTGCAACATCAACGGTGTATCGATGGTCGGTGGGCCGGCGGGGGTGGCCGCCTGCTGGCTCACGGCTCCTCCACGACGAACGGCTGGCCGCCGACGCGAGCCTTGAGCAGCGCCAGGGTCCGCTGCGCAGCGTCGCGCGAAGCATAGGGGCCGACGCGGATCTTGAGGTACCCGGTGGAGTCGCGGACGACGTGAGCCGTGTAGCCCATTCCTTTGAGACGCGTCAACATCTCATCGATCTGGGGCGCGCTCTTCCCGGCCAACACTTGGACGGCAAATCGACCGCGGCGGGCTGTGGAGTCCGGTGGGGGCGTCACCGTCGTTGACGGCTCGCAGCGCGCCGAGTAGAAGCTGACCTGATTCCGGAACTCGACGTCGTCCCCCGCCCCCGCTTGGGCATCGCGCAGGTAGCCGCAGCCGCGAGTCTCATCGCGCAGATCGAACGCGGCACGCGCACCGACAAAATCGGCCCGGGGCAGCAGCGGGGAATCGGGGTAATCGCGTCGCAGCCGCTCGACCGATTGCACCGCGGCCCCGGGATCGTTCTGGGCTTCGAATAGCTGCGCCAGCCGCAACAACGCATCGTCTGCCCACGCGGATGTGCCGTATTCCACCACGACGCGCTGCAGACTGGTCGCGGCGGTCGCCGCGTCCGGGGCGAGCATGCCCCCCTGAACGTAGAGCGCCTCCGCGAAGACCGAGTCCTGGGGTGGCAGCGTCATGAGGAGCTGGCGAACCATCGCCCGAGCCGAATCGGCTCGACCAGATTGCGCCAGCTCGATGGCGGTTTGCACGCGAGGATCGTGCGTGACCTGGGCGGAGAGGCGACCGCTGAGCGCTGCGAGCGCGATGGCAAGGACTCGCCTCATGCCGCCTCCCGAGTGGCCACACCCAAAGCCAATGCCAGCTGGCGCACGAGACCAGCTTCGTCCGAGACACCGGTGCTCTTCAGCGCCCGGTCGGTCGCGAGGGCCAGGCGCAGCGCACGCCGGGCTTCGACGGCGCTCCAGCGTCCCACCCACTCGGCCCACTGCCCAGCCTCGATCTTGTAACTGCGCAAGCCGAACGGACGCGCCGCCAACAGGTGGCGAAACAGGACGTCGGCGAGCCTCGCCCGCGGGGTCCCGCCGTCCAGTTCCGCACGCGCCAGCGCCACACCCACGAGTGCGGTCCCCAAGGCGCTCAACATTCGGACTCCGGACATTCCCGGCTGCTCGAGCACGATCTCGACCAGCCGGGCAGCCCGTGCGGGTTGTCGTGCGAGACACGCATCGATGAAGTCCTGCAAGGTCTCTCCATGCCGTACGCCGACCAGAGCGGCCACATCATCCGAGCTCGCTGCCCGTCCCTGGACGAGCGCCGCGAGCTTGTCGAGCTCCTGGCGCAGCGCCCCGAGGTCGGCCCCCACGGCCGAAACCAGGAGCTCGGCAGCCGCGGGCTCCACCACCAGCGCCCGCTGCCCGGCCGCGTGGGCCACCCACCGCACCGCGCGCTCCGGCGGCAATCGCTGCGCGGCGACCGTCGTCGCGAGCGCAGCCAGGTCGGCCTCGGGCGCCTCGGCATCGGTTTGCACGAGCACCAGCAGCGTCGCCGCGCTGGGATGCTTCAGGTAAGCGAGCAGCGCGTCGCGCGCCTTGGACTTGGGGCGCACCTGCTCCACGCCGCGCAGTACCACGGCGCGGCGCTCCGCCAGCATCGGCGGCGTATTGAGCAGGGCGTGCAGCGATTCGGCGTCCTGCTCGACGGCGGAACGCTGATCCAGGTTGAAGTCTCGGACCGCGGGAGGGACGGCGCGATCCACCAGCGCCCGGACCGCCTCGTCCTTCAGGACGTCCTCTTCACCGTGCAGGTAGTAAACGGGATCGGGCTCGCCCTGCTTGAGCGCGCGCAGGAGCGCGTCGAAGGAAAGCGCCGCCATACGGACGCAAGGTACCGCCGGGTGAGAAGGGAAGAAAGTGTTGCGGTCGCGCGCGGGTCAGCGGTGCGCGCTGGCCGGTTCGACGAATGCGGTGCCGTACGGGTGTGGATTCCCTGAGATGACGCCAGTCCGCGGGTCCTGGAACGAGACGAACGGCGGTCCCGCCTGGGCCACGGGTTTGGGGAACGGCACCGGAGGCAGCGGCGGCACACTGGAGACCGTCGGTGGGCGCCGCGCGGTTTCCCAAACGAGCAGTCCGATCGCCGCGGCAACGAGGAGCGCCGCCGCCACCGCCGGGCGTCTCGGGGAAAAGGGCTGCGCGGCCCGCGCCCGCTCGCCCGCGAGCCGTCGGGCCAGCCGTTGCCGGAACGCTGTGTCGGGCTCCTGGTGCTCCTGCGTCTGTAACGCACCGACACCCTCGCGCAGCGTTGTATCGTAACGGCGGCAGGTGACGCAAATCGCGACGTGCCGAGCGAAGCGCCGGGCTTCCCGCGGTGCGCCGATCAGGCCGTCGCGATAGTCGGTGTAGCGGGCGAGGAATTCCGCGCAGGTCATGGGGTTAGGAAAGTACTACCACGGAACGGGAAGCGGGTTCCCGTTCCCACTGCACCCACCCACGGACGGGTGGGTGCAGGAGGAGGCTATCGCAGCAGCGGGGCGATCAGCTGGGCGAAGCTGTTCCGGGCCCGGTTCAGGCGACTCTTCACCGTGCCCAGGTTGCAACCCGTGATCTCGGCGATTTCCTCATAGCTCTTGCCCTCGAGCTCCCGCAAGACGAACACCACCCGATGGTGCTCGGGGAGCTGGGTCACGCACTGCTCCACCGTGTCCTTCAGGAAGCGCTTGCGGTAGAGATCGTCGGGGCGGGCCGTCGTATCCTCGAACTGCAGCGGCCGATGGTCCGCCTCCCAGTTGCGCTTGATGGTCTGGAAAAACACGAGCGGATTCCGGCTGCGGTTGCGCAACTCATTTTTGGCCAGATTCGACGCGATCGTGTAGATCCAAGTGGAGAATTTCTTGGTCTGGTCGAAACGATGCAGGTGCCGGAACACGCGGATGAACACCTCTTGGACGAGGTCTTCCGCGCGCTCACGGTCGCCGATGGTGCGATTGACGAAGTTGAGCAAGCGCCCCTGGTACCGATCGACCAGGGTGCCGAACGCCTGGGTGTCGCCAGACAGGTGACGCTGGGCGATGTGCGCATCGTCCAGCTCGACCAGCGCCTGGCGTTCCGTAGCCCGCGCCGTGGACTGCGATTGCTTGGATCCGAGGACGGACTGCATATGCCCCTCTCCTGAGAGCCCGAGTGCCAACCTATCGGCACGTACTGTACCGCTGATGTGCTTTCCTTAACGGACCATTAACAAACGGGTTACAGCCCGGAACGCCGCTGCTGGGCGTCTCCCAAAACGGACACTGCGTCATTCCATCCCGAAGACGAAGCCCGCCATATAAAGGATGGCCACAACGGTCTTAGCGTCACGAATCTCCCCGTCTCGAATCTCCTTCAATACTGCCGATACCGGTTTCGGGACCACTTCGATGAACTCGTCGGCTTCCCGGGCGTGGGTCACTGGCTTCAGGTCCGTTGCCCAAAACAGGTGAATCGCCTCGTCGGTGAATCCGGGCGTGGTCCAGATCGTGGTCAGGCGGTCCAAGCGACCTGCCTCGACCCCTGCCTCTTCGCGCAGCTCCCGTCGGGCGCACACTTCGGGCGCTTCCCCCGGGTCCAGTCGGCCCGCGGGAATCTCCCACACCTGGCCGCCAGCGGCGTAGCGGTATTGGCGCAGCATGAGCACCACCGGGTCCGGTCCTTTGGGATCCGAAACCACCGGGACCACGGCGGCGGCGCCGGGATGCCGGATGATCTCCAGCTCGCCGCTCGAGCCGTCGGGAAACCGCACGGTATCGACGTCGAGATTGAGCACCCGCCCCGTGTACACGCGTCGCGAACTCAGTTGCATTGAAGCTCTCGCGAGAAGACGCGGCCAATATACGGGTCACAGGCTGAGCCAGTAATTGAACTTCACGAGCAGCACGTTGGTCGGCGGATCACGCAGTAGCCCAGGCCCCAGGTCGTGACCGGGCTGAAACGTCGGATTGTCGAAGAAGCCGAGCCGATTTTGTGTCCACACCAGGTACAACGTCGAGCCGGGGCGATACTCCCAGCGCAGTACGGCGTTGGAGCGCAGTGACCGGACACGGAAATCGGGATTCGCCAGAGTCCTCGCCGCGGCCGGGCCCGCACCGTCGGGGTCGATCGTGTAGCCGTTCGAGGCGGAGTCGAATGCGATGGTCGATCCGTTGTCCCTGCCGTAGACCGTGAAGTCGAACGTGCGCGGGGCGCGGAGCTCCTTGAATCGGCCGTAGTCCGCGGCAAAGACGAAGGGCTGCAGGTACAGCTGGAAGCTGAGCGTCGACGTGAACGTGACGCTGACGCGTGCCGTCAGGTCGACCTGGTGCTGGGACAGCTCGCCGAACCGGTAGCGCGCTCCGAACGTTTTCGCCGCGGTCGGATCCGGGACGGCGTCCAGGAACTGACCGGCGCTCTTGCCGACGCTGTAGCCGGGACCCAACCGCACCACGACTGCGCTGGAGGGATGCCATGACACGCTGGGGCTGAGCTGCAGGCTCCATCCGCCTGACGCATCATGATTGTAGAAGGTGAAGAATCCGACGTTGAGTGGTTTTCGCTGATCGGAGAATGCGTTGCCTCCCACGCTCCAAGACGCCGGGGACAGGGCGAGCGGGCCGCCTCTGGTGAGGCGGTCGTCGACCACCTGTTGGTCGTGGAAGGCAAAGACGTTGACGCCCGAGTAATTCAAGAACTGACCGAACGCGTTCCCTCCCACATTCATCTGAATCAGGTCGCCGCCGTAGTTCCAGCTCGGTCCCGCGCTGAGCGACAGGCTGGCCTGCCGAAACACCTTCCCCGGCTTGGTCCAGCGGTGGCCCAGAAATCCAGCGCCGGAAATGCGGTCCACGCGTGTCTGAAAGCCGAGGTCGTTCACCTCGAAGCCGGGCGTGGTGGTGGAGAAGCCCAGCGCCCAGTTGGTATTCCCGCCTTCCTTGGTGAGACTCACGTCGGACGACACACCGCTGAGCGAGGTGCGGCCTGGATCGAACCGCATGTAATCCTGGTCGGGGCGCTGGTAGTATCGGGACGAGGCGAGCTGGGTGGACTGCAAGGCGGGCGGGTCACCAGCGACCACCGCCGCGCCCACCGAGGCGAGCAACGCGTAGGTGTTGTTGTGCCAGCGATGGAAGAAATCTCCGCCGGCCAGGTACGCACTGCGGCGCAGCCCGTCGAACACCGGGTCGTCCAGGCGGCGCTGCAGCGCGGTGCCCAGCAGTCCGAATCCCGTATGCCCGCCGATCTCGCGGTTCACCCGGGCGACCAAGTGGTTGGTAAACGGCTGTCCGGTGGTGAACTCCCGCTGGGTAACGGCGTCGAGCACTCCGAGCGACCATCCGCTGGGCGTCTTGCCGGTGACCTTGGCGGCGCCGAGGATCGTGCTCCCCTCGCGGCCGATGCGACGAGAATAGAAGTACTGCGGGGTGCCACCGAATCCGATATACGATCCCGTGCCGCCGAACGCGAAGATCGACGCACCCTCCACGAAGAACGGACGCCGCTCCTGCAAGAATGTCTCGAACGCCGTGAGATTCACCAGCGCCGGGTCCTGCTCGACCTGGCCGAAGTCCGGGTTGATCGAGGCGTCGAGCGTCAGGTTCGAGGTCACGCCGTATTTCACATCCAGTCCCGCACCGCCGAAGTAGCTGCTGCCGGCGGGATCGTACGTTCCACGCCCGAGCGTGTACGGCAGCACTTCGAGGCGGCGCGGCGCCGGGATGTCGCGCAGGCCGACCAGATGCGCGAAGCGGGAGGCGTAGCCGGTCTCGTTCTTGGGCACGAACACGAGCTGGCTCAGCTCGTTCTTGCGCAGCACCGACCGAAACACCTGGAAGCCCCACAGCTGGTCGCGAACCTGCGGGAAACGCAGCTGCGAGAACGGAATCCGCATTTCGACGACCCAGCCGAGGGAATCGATGGCGGTGGCCACATCCCACACGGGCTCCCAGGAGCGATCGCCGATGAAGAAGTCGTTGCTCGTGATGTCGTCGGTTTTCACGCCGGCGGGATTGACGGCGAATTCAAACGCGGTGCGGTGGTCGTGGTAGCTGTCGAAATCCACGTACACCATGTCGCTCTGGAGATGGTCGTCCCGGCGCCCCAGTCGTGGCAGGATGCGGCCCGGCTCGTCATCGAACAACCGGAGACCGACGTAGATCGCCGCATCATCGTAGACCAGGTACACCAGCGTCGATTCCGTCGCCGGGGCCCCTTCGGTCGGATCGATCTGCCGGAACCCGCCGATCGGCAGCGCCACGCGCCACGCGGCATCGTCGAGCCGGCCGTCGAGTGACGGGGCACGTTGAATGCGAACCGCGACCGCAGTCGGAGGAACGCGTCCGTCCGCATGACGCAGGACAGTCGAATCGACGGCCGGATGAACGGCGAGCGCTTGGAGGAGAATGGGAACGAGCATGGGTTCGCGGGCCTGGTGGCTTCCCAAAAGGATGCCGCGAAACCCGCAAACGTTTCAGAGGCCTGGCTGTCAGGGTCTTGTCAGCAACTCTTCAAACAATGCGAGCGCGCGAGGATCCTCCGATTGCCCCAGCCAGAAGATGGCGCGCTTGCGAATCTCGGGGTCACGATGTGATTGGGCGATTCGGATCAGTACCGGCACCCCCTCCTCGCGCGGGCGCTGCGACAGCGCGAACACCGCTTGCTCCCGAACTTCGCGGTCGGTCGCGTCTTCGCCGATGAGCGAGTCGAGTCCCCGCGTGGCTGCCGTTTCCGCCGCCTGGGACACCCAGAACACGGCCGCGCGCCGAGTCTGCTCCGGCACCGAGCGTTTCCGGGCGAGACGCAGCAGGTCGGGCCAAACCGTGACGCTGTCGGCGAGGGTGGACGCGAAGATGGCCTGACCGCCCAGATCGCCTTCCGCGCCCGCGACGAGAGCGAGGAGGTAACGCACGGCCTCGGGTGCGGCCACGCGACCGAGATCGGTCCCTATCGCCGCCGGCCTACGACCTCCGACGGCCACGCGCAGGCTGGTCAGGCGACCGTCGCGCCGCCGCAGCGTCACGCGCACCGGCCCGGTATCGCAGGCGGAGCGCCATTCGTCGCCGTCCATATCCGAGTAGTTGCCGTTCACCTGTTGACGGCAGTGGTTCCGGTCGCAGCTCCACTGGATGATGTTGCGGCCGTTGCCGATCACATCGGGCCGGGAGGTGAACGCGAACCGCACGTCGCCATCGGGCGCGGCGGCCACACGGGCCTCGAGTGATTGGGCCGATGCCGCGGACGGGGGCAGGAGCCCGAGGGCGACCGCGGCGAGCAGGGCGCGCGCGTTCATTGGTTGATGATGTCGAGCAAGACCTGGCGCGCCCGCGGATCGCGCGACTGTCCCAGCCAGAACACCGCTTTCTTCCGCAGCTCGGCGTTCCGTTCGTGCTTGGCGATGTCGATGAGCTTGTCGACCGCCTCGGCATCGTGCCGCTGCGAAAACACGAAGATCAGCTGTTCCTTGATATCCTGGTTGCCGGTGTGGTCGTAGAGCGCGGCGAGATCGCCGAGCGCCGCTCCCGTCTGGCCGGCCCAGAACAGGGCCTTCTTGCGCATCTCCACGGACTCACGCTCGTTCTGCGCCAGGTCGAGCAGCCAGCGCGCGTTCTCGGCGGAGCCCATCTGGCTGAGGGAGAAGATGACCTTTTCTTTCAGGTCCTCGCTCGACAGGCGGGTGTAGAGGCTGCGGAGGAACGCGGCGTTCTCGGCCGTGTGCTGCTGGCCGAGCCAGAAGATCGCCTGCTGGCGCGCGTCCTCCGATCCATCGCTACGCTCGGCGTAATCCCGCAGAATCTGGGCGGCGCGCGTTCCGCGGATCTGCGACAGCGCGAAGATGGCCTTGTTCTGCAGCTCCGGCTCCGGCGACGAATGCAGGATCGAGTCGAGGGCGCTCACGGCCCGCTCGCTGCCGACCTGCGACAGCCAGAACACCGCCTGCTCACGCACGTCCGGATCGGGATCGGTGCGGGCCACCATGAGCAGTACATCCTCGGTGTCCTCAGTGCGCTTCTGCGAGATGATGAACACCGCCTTGCGACGCAGCGTCACGCTGCACGGATCGCGGCGCACCAGGACCCGCTTCAAAATCGGGACGGCCGCGTCGGGATCCATCTGGAGCAGGGCGTTCAGCGCCGCGATCCGGGGATCGTCATCATCGTCGTCAGACGGACAACCGCGCGGCGGTGTCGGCGGTGTCGGCGGTGTCGGCGGCGTTGGGGGCGTCGGTGGTGTAGGCGGCGTCGGTGGCGTGGGCGGCACGATGGCGTCCGCGTGGCGGCGCACCCATTCAGCCGCATCGGGGTCGCCCTGGCGGGCGAGCTCACCCTGAATGCGCGCGTACAGGGTTTCGGCTTCCCCGCGCGTGCCCGCGCGCGGGTAGCGCGACTGCTGCAGCTCCAACACGGTCCGCGCCTGGCGGTAGTTGCTGGCGTCGGCCGTCTTGTAAAGGGCGAATGCCTGCCAGTAGTGCGCATCCGGCGCATAGTCGGACCGGGGATAGCGCCGGATCAAATCGGCGAACGCCGTGGCGGCGTCGGTGTAGCGGCCACGGTTCATGAGCCGCCGGGCGGCACGGTACAGCGAGTCGCCGGGATCCTGCTCCCTCCATGCCGCGGGCGCGTCGGTGAAGTCGGCGAGGGTGGCCAGCGCGTCGAGCGACGACAGATCACCCAGCTCGGCGAGCTCTCCGAGCGACGCCAGGCCGCTCAGGTTGTCGAGTCTGGACCGTAACGTCTCGAGACTGCCGAGGCGGTCGGCGCCCGTTACCGGCCCCTGGATACTGATGGTGACGGCGGCGAGCACCCATGACATCGTGACCATCTTCAAATCGCTCCCTGCGTGCGCGGCGCGACGGCCGGTCCCGAAGGGATCGCGGTCCGCAACCGAGTGAGCACGCTCCGTTGGTCGATTCCTTGTGTAATGAGCTCCACGTCCTGTGTATCGCGCTCCCTGGGGAGCAACGAGATCTGCGCCAGCACCAGCTCGAGATCCTCGAGCAATGGCTTCAACTGCGGATCGCGACCCGCCGGCGAGTCGAGCAACAGCCGGGTGGACGTCAACAGATCCCGAGCCTGCCTGGCGAATTGCGGATCCAGCCGTCCCGCCCGTGCGTCGGCGCGGAACCCGGCCAGCAGCGTCTCGGTGCGTCCCAGATACTGCGCGGCCGCGAGGTGGTAGGCGACGTCGTTCCCGGCCCGTGCGGTGGGCGAGGCAGACAGCGGCAGGGTTCCAGGCGTCGGCCGCATCCATCGACCGATCGCGATACCCACAAGAAGCACCGCTGCCATGCCGAGACCCCAGCGCCAGGCCGGTCGCAGCATCACGACCCGCGGCGCCACCCGGCGCCGCCGGCGCTCGGCCTCGATCGCCGCCCACATTGCTTCCCGCGGCGTCTCGGGCGGACGGTGATAGTCCCGCGCCGCCTCGCGCAACCGGTCTTCCAAGCGATCGTCGTTCATGACACCCATTCCCCCGCGAAATCCGCCAACGTTTCGCGTAACTTGGCCCGCGCCCGCGACAACTGTGCTTTTGAGGTCCCGACTTCCATGTTCAGCGTGGCGGCAATTTCCTCGTGTGTGTATCCCTCGACATCGTGCATCACCACCACCGTCCGATATTTCAACGGCAACCCGTCGATCGCGGCGTGCAGCCTCGCCTTGAGGTCCGGCTCCGCCGAGCGGTGCGCGACGGTCACTGCATCGGCCGCCTCGAGGGCCGTCTCGCGGGTGCGGAACCGCCTGACCTTCCGCAGCCCGTTCAGGGCAACCGACGTCGCGATGGCGTGCAGCCAGGTCGACAACCGGGACTCGCCGCGGAACGTGTCGAGTCGCTGGAACGCGCGGATGAACGTCTCCTGCGTGAAATCCCGCGCGAGCTCGTCGTCACCCGCCAGGCGGTAGGCGAGGCGGTAGACGCGATCGACGTGCGCGTCGTACAGTGCCCGTTCCGCGGCTGGATCCCCCGCGCGAGCCCGGGCGATCAATTCAGGTTCGTCCACGCTGCTCCGTACGGGGGACGGTCAAGAGTGTGACACAGGTTATAGGAAATGAGTTGCGAGCGAATAGGCAGACGCACGGTCGCCTAGACGTGTAGCGGGTGGCAGTGACGAGGGGAAGAAGGAGTTACCGCGTCCCGAACAGCCTGTCCCCTGCATCCCCCAGACCCGGGAGGATGTATCCCTTGTCGTTCAGCTGGCGGTCGAGCGCCGCCGCGTAGACGGGGACGTCGGGATGCTGGGCGAGCATGGTGCCGACCCCTTCGGGGCAGGCGACCAGACAGAGGAAACGGATGCGTTGGGCGCCGGCCCGCTTCAGGGCGGCGACGGCGTCGGCCGCGGAGCCACCGGTGGCGAGCATCGGGTCGAGCACGAAGCAGTCACGGGCGTCGGGGCCGGAGGGAACCTTGAAGTAGTACTCGACCGGCTTCAGCGTCGCGTGATCGCGATAGATCCCGATGTGCCCTACACGCGCGGAGGGGATGAGTTGGGCGATCCCGTCCACCATGCCCAGGCCGGCGCGGAGAATCGGCACCAGAACGAGCTTCTTCCCGGCCACCTGCACGCCCTGCATGTGTTCGAGCGGCGTGTCGATGTCGACCGTCTGGAGCGGCAGCTCTTTGGTCATTTCGTAGGCCATCAACATCGCGATTTCGCCCACCAGCTGCTTGAAGTCCTTGGTGCTGGTGCGCCGGTCGCGCAGGATGGTCAGTTTGTGCCGGATGAGAGGGTGATCGAGGACCGTGAGATTCGGGAAGGAGGAGGTCGCCATGATGAAGAAACTACGTCCCTCGTGAGCGCGGGCCAGGGTGACGAGTTGAATCTTGGGCCGCCCGCGCTAGAATGACGGTGTTCCTACATCCGCACCCCCCCACGAGGAGTTGGCATGAAGCGCCTGACCGTCCCCCTCCTGGCCCTGGTGATCGGCGCCGGGACGCTTGCCGCCCAGGCTCCCACGAAGCGACGCATCGCCGTGCTCGACTTCGACTATGCGACCGTACACCAGTGGGTCTACGACATGTTCGGCAGCGACCAGGACATCGGTAAGGGCATCGCCGACATGCTGGTCAGCAACCTGGTGCGCAACGGCACCTATTCGGTGATCGAGCGCAAGCAGCTCGACCAGGTGATGCGCGAGCAAAACTTCCAGCAGTCGGGCCGCGCCGATCCGTCTTCGGCGGTCCAGCTCGCCAAGTTGCTCGGGGTGGACGCGATCATCATCGGCAGCATCACCCAGTTCGGCCGTGACGATAAGAAGCTCGGCATCGCGGGCGGCGTGCGGATCGGGGGAATCGGGTTGGGCGGCTTCGGGAAAAAATCCGCCAAGGCGGTGGTGGTGATCGATGCGCGCATCGTGAGCACGACGACCGCCGAGATCTTGGGCGTCGCAACCGGGCACGGCGAGTCGAAGCGCTCAGGGCTGGCGTTGGCCGGGGGGGCTGCCGTCGGCGGCGTGGGCGGCATCGGCGCGATCGATATGGGCAGCTCGAACTTCGCGAACACGATCATCGGCGAGGCGACGCGTTTCGCGGTGGACAGCCTGTCGGGCGAGCTGGTGGCCGCGGCGAGCCGGATCCAGGAGACGAAGGTCGAGATCCGGGCGCTGGTGGCGGACGTGTCGGGCGGCGAGGTGACCATCAACGTCGGGACCGGCGCCGGCGTGCGCATCGGCGCCGAGTACGACATCGTGCGGGCCGGTCGTGAGATCAAAGACCCGGCGACGGGCCGAGTCTTGCGCCGCACCACGACGCCGGTCGGGAAGCTCAAGATCACTTCGGCGGACGAGGGGTCGGCGACCGGAACCCTCACTGGTGGCCCGGCACGCGTGGGCGATTGCGCCGGGACATGCCCCGCGAACATGGGGGGCGGCGGCGGTGCCGCCCCGCCGGCGAGCGTCGAGCCGCTGAATCAGTCCAACGCGCCGGCGCCGCCCACGCACGGCGGCGCGTTGCCCGCGCTGTACACGCAGCCGGTCAGCGGGTCGTTCACCTGGGGGATGTACAGCTTCAAGGGCACGGAGCATTTCCGCTACAACGTTCAGCAGCGCGACGGGGGCGAGACCAAGACGGGCAGCTACTCGTTCGACGCGCGCCCGGCGGGGGGCGGCCGCTTCACGCTCACCGTGGCGGGCAGCCTCGGCAGCGACAGTTACTCCTCGACCGTCACGCTGGGTCCGAATGAAGGCGTGCCCATGATGCAGCTGATCGGCCTCGGCCCGGTCGGGCTGGCACTCTTCAACCCCGTCTGGATGCTGTTGCTCGGCGGGCATCAATGGGAGATCGGAAACGGCTGGCAGCAGACCCAGAACGGCGAGACGAGCTCGTTCAAAGTGGAAGAGCGGTGCGCCCAGGCGGGAGTGAGCGGCGTACGCGGCGTGTGGCGCCAGAATCAGAAGTCGCTGATGGACATGTGCGTCAACCCCAACGTCCCACTACCGCTCATGGTCACGTTCAACGCGGACGAGGGGAGCTCGACAGCGTTGCAGCTGGTGGAATTCCGACCGTAGCCGTTGAGCCATGGAGCGCAGATGATCGAGCGGACGAGGGGCCCGGTGTGGGCCCCTCGTTCGCGTCGCGGGCGTCGGCGGGAACTCGTCACCACGGACCTTGGGCCATACCTTATTGGGTCGCTGTGGGAAGGCACTCCCGAATGAGGGGACTACCATGCGGAACGCCCTGATTCGACTGGCGGGATTGGCGTTGTGCGCCACGTCGCTGTCGGCACAAACCGCCGACGACATCATCGCCCGGTACATCAAGACCGTCGGCGGCATGGAGCGGATCCAAGTCGTCCAGACGCTTCGCCGCACCGGCAGGTTCACCGGCGGCGGCGGGTTCGAAGCGGTCGTCGTCGAGGAGAGTAAGCGCCCGAACAGCGTGCGGCAGGAGTTCTCGCTGCAGGCGATGACCGGCGTCAATGCCTACGACGGCCACACCGGCTGGAAGATCGAGCCGTGGCAGGGGAAAAAGGACCCTGAAGCGCTGAGCGAAGAAGAGATGCGGGACATCGTTGAGGAATCCGACTTCGACGGCCCGCTCATCAACTATCAGCAGAAGGGGAACCGGGTCGAACTCGTGGGCCAGGAGCAGGTCGAGGGCACCGACGCCTTCAAGCTGAAGGTCACGCTCGCGAGTGGCGACGTTCGCTACTTCTACATGGACACCGATTATTACGTTCCGATCCGGATCGAGACCAAGCGCATGATCCGGGGCGCGGAACAGGAGTTCGAGACCTCACTCGGCGACTACAAAGAGGTCGCCGGGTGGTACCTGCCACACTCGTTCGAGACGGGCCTCAGAGGCAGTCAAGACAAGAATAAGATCACGTTCGACAGGATCGAGGCCAACGTCCCCATCGACGACCGGCGGTTCGCGCGCCCTGCGGTCGGCACCACGCCGCCTTCGCGCTGAGAGGACCGAGCGATGACGAATTCGCGGATTGGACGCAGAGCGGCGCGGACCCTGGCGCTGCTGCTCGCCGGTACGGCTCGCGTCCCGCAGGCCCAACAGCCGGGTCCAGCAAGGGTGGACTCGGAGATGATCTCCGGCCTGGGCGCGCGCAACATCGGGTCGGCGGCGATGAGCGGCCGTATCGCGGCGCTCGACGCGGTGCACGAAGGGGCGCGGCTCACCATCTACGTCGGCGCCGCGAGCGGCGGGGTGTGGAAGTCGGTCAACGGCGGCGCGACGTTCAAGCCGGTATTCGACCGGCAGCCGGTCCAGTCGGTCGGCGCCGTCACGATCGATCCGAAGAACCCGAAGGTGATCTGGGTCGGCACCGGTGAGTCGTGGATGCGCAACAGCGTGTCGATCGGCGACGGCGTCTACAAGTCGGTCGACGGCGGCGAGAATTGGACCAATGTCGGCCTCCGGGGGTCCGAGCACGTCGCCAAGATTCTCGTCGACCCGACCGAGACCAACACGGTCTACGTCTGCGTGCCGGGGAAACTCTGGAGCGACAGCGACGAGCGCGGCGTCTACAAGACCACGGACGGCGGGCGCACCTGGACCAAGATCCTCGCCGGGCTCAACCCATCGACGGGCTGCTCGCTGATCTCCATGGATGCGGCGAACCCGAAGACGCTCTTCGCGGGCATGTGGGACTTCCGACGGCGGGGCTGGACGTTCCGCTCAGGGGGGGACGGCCCGAATGCGCCGAGCGGCTCCGGCTTGTTCAAGAGCGCCGACGGTGGCGCCTCCTGGACCGAGCTCGACGCCCGGAGCGCCCCAGGGTTGCCGGTCAAGCCGTGGGGGCGGGTGGCGGTGGCCGTGGCGCCGTCGAAGTCCGACGTCGTCTACGCGTCCATCGAGGCGGAGCCGCCGAAGAATGGGCTGTATCGCTCCGATGACGGCGGCCGGACCTGGCAAGCGCTCGACCGCAGCCAGAACATGATCTGGCGGCCGTTCTACTTCGCCAACCTCATCGTCGACCCGAGAAACGAAAATCGGATCTACAAGCCGGACGGCAGCCTGATCGTCAGTACCGACGGAGGCAAGAGCTTCAGCAACATCTCGGGCGGGGCGCATGGCGACTTCCACGACGTGTGGATCGATCCGGACGACACCGATCATCTCATCAGCGGGGACGACGGCGGGCTCTGGTACTCCTACGACGCGGGCAACAAGTGGTGGAAGGCCGAGAATCTCCCGGTGTCGCAGTTCTATCACGTGAGCGTCGACCTCGACAGGCCGTACCACGTCTACGGCGGGCTGCAGGACAACAGCTCGTGGGTCGGGGAGTCGGAGTATCCCGGCGGCATCACCAACAGCCGGTGGGAGAACATGTACGGCGGGGACGGCTTCTGGATGTTCGTCGATCCCACCGACCCGGATTACCTCTACGCCGAGGCCCAGGGTGGCGAGATCGGTCGCGTCAACCGCCGGACCCACGAGACGCGGTCCATCAAGCCGCTCCCCCGCTACCAGGAGGGGAAGCTCCGCTTCAACTGGAACACGCCGATTCACGTGAGCCCGACGCGGAACGGCACGATCTACATCGGCGCGCAGTTCCTGTTCCGCTCGCGCGATTTCGGACAGACGTGGGAGCGCATCTCTCCCGACCTCACGACCAACGATCCGGAAAAGCAGAAACAGGAGCAATCCGGCGGCGTGACCGTCGACAACTCCGCGGCCGAGATGCACACCACGATCTATGCCATCGCCGAGTCGCCCAAGAACCCGGCCGTGGTCTGGGTCGGCACCGACGACGGCAATTTGCAGGTCACGCGGGACGGCGGCAAGACGTGGACGAACGTGGCGGGCAACATCCCGGGCCTGCCGAGAAGCGCCTGGGTGTCGTCGGTCGAGGCCGGTCATTTCGACGCCGGCACCGTGTACGTCACGGTGGACCTGCACACGTTCGGGGACATGCGGGCATACGCCTACCGGTCGACCGACTTCGGAGCGACCTGGTCGGCGCTGGTTCCGTCCGACAGCCCGGTGCGCGGATACGCGCACGTGGTGAAGGAAGACCTGGTGAACAGGGATCTCCTCTTCCTCGGCACCGAGTTCGGTCTCTGGGTGTCGCTCGACGACGGGAGACAATGGGCGCACTACAAGGGCGGTGATCTGCCGGCCGTGGCCGTGCGGGATCTCGCGATCCACCCGCGCGACCACGATCTGGTGATCGCGACCCATGGCCGGGGCATCTGGATCATCGACGACATCACATCGCTGCGCGCGCTGACCCCCGAGATGCTGGCGCAAAACGTTGTGTTCATGCCGGCACGGCCCACGGTCGAGCGCGTCTCCGCGAACGGCGGATGGGTGAATGGGGACGCGGCGTTCGTCGGGCCCAATCCGTCCGGCGATGCGGTGATCACCTATTACCTGAAAAAGCGCCACATCTTCGGCGACATGCGGATCGAGGTCTTCGACCAAGACGGCCGGTTGCAGGGCACGGTGCCTACCAGCAAGCGCCGGGGCTTGAGCCGTGTGACCTGGTCGATGCGTCTCAAGCCGCCCCGGGTGCCACCGGCGGCGAGTGCGGCGTTCAGCGCCGCCTTCGGCCCGCGGGTCTTGCCGGGCACGTACACGGTTCGGATGACCAAGGACACGGCGGTGTACACGACCGAGCTGCAGATCGTGGCCGATCCGCGGACGACGCACACGCCGGAAAATCGCCGGGCGGGGTTCGACCTGGCGATGAAGCTGTACGGTATCCTCGCCGACATGACGTTTACGGTCGACCGGATGAACGGTGTCCTGGCGTCGCTGGAGGCGCGAGCCTCAGCGTTGCCGGCGCGGGACGCGCTCGCGCGGCGGCTGCGTGCGGCGCAGGCAACGGTCGATGCGTTGCGCAAGAAGATCGTGGCGACGAAGGAGGGCGGCATGATCACCGGGGAGGAACGGTTGCGGGAGAACCTCGCCGATCTGTACGGCAACGTGGCCTCCTACGACGGCCGGCCCTCCCAGGCTCAGGTCGAGCGCGCGGATGCGCTGGCGCGGGAGCTGGCCGACGTGGTGCGGGAATTCGACGCCTGGACGGCGCAGGAGCTGGGCGGGCTCAGCTCGGCGTTGGCCCGGAAGCACCTCGAGCCGATCCCGCTTCTGACCCGCGAGCAGTGGGAGGCGCAGGCCGCGGCGAATCCGTGAATGCCGCAGCGGCTGTGAGCCCGGGCGCGTAGCGGTCTTTCGCCCGGGCGATCGCCCAGGGAAACAGGTAACGGAAGAGCGGCTCGCGCGCCGCGATGTTCGTGAGGCGTCGACCGACGCCTTCCAGGAGCCACCATCGGTTCCCCGTTACCCACGAGAGCGCCCGGAATACCGGCGCGGCGACCGCCGCGCCTTCTTGTTTCAACGTCCGTCGTCCCGGCGTGAGGACGGGGGGGACGAGTCCCCGCTTGCGCCACTTGTCGACGTGCTGGTGCAGCCAGCGGGTGAAGTCTTCGAGGGAGGTGGGGGAGAGAAAACTGTGCCGTTGAAAAAACAGCACCGACCCCGCCCGCTTGTGCACCGCGAACGCCCCACGGGGGATGCCCGCGCTCTCGATGATGCGCCGGGCGAGCGGTCGGTTGTAGCGCCCACCGACGTCCCACGGCTTCATCTCGGGCGACAGGATCAACCGGTGTAGGTCAGGGACTTGTCGCACGCCGAGGAACGCGAGCGGACAGTGGACGAACCCGGCCCACAACCGGTACTCCGTGAGCGCCATGCCGGACTGATCGCCCCGTGAGATGTCATCCGACAGCCCTTTGGCGTTCTTGTCCCAGGCCCGGCCGCCGAAATGCCCGGTCAGGAGCGCTCGGCCGAGCAATTTGGCTTCCGCGCCCCGCATGAACACATCCTCACCCTTGGCGTCCGCCGCGATGAACGGGACCTCGGGCAGCGGCGCCTCCCGCCAGGCATCCCGGGAGATCAAGTCCAGCGGGACGCCCAGGAGGCGCGCCGCGGCCGCTCCGCTGTCGGCCCCGCCGCCGCGCGCCCGTGTGAAGGAAATCGCTTGGTCCAAACCCACGGGCTTCGCAAGCACCGCGGTGGTCAGCGAGTCATAGCCCGACGACATGGTGCCGAGCCAGCGGTAAGGGAAGCGGCGCTCGGGGGCGGAGAGATTCTCGGCCATCTGGCGGAGCGAGGCATCGAGAAAGGCGCGGTAGCTTTCGAAGGTGCTGAAGTCCCGTCTTGGGAACGGCTTCTCCACTTCGCGCAGCTCGCGGCCATCCCAGACCAGGTTGTCGAAGTACACGAGGCGCGCCGCACCGGCCGACGTGGGGAGGTCTCGCTCGTACCTGCGGATTCCCCGAATGATGGATTCGAACAGCGCGAAATAGCCCGGCCAGATCGGGTCGAGGACGGCAGCGGCGGCCGCGAGTAGACACGGCAGCGAATTGGACACCCATATGACGTCCGCGCCACGCAGGTATTGCAGGCGGTCGACCGTCGTTCCCGGGGACACGAACGTGAGCGTGCCGTCCCGCAGCCGCCCGCCGGAGCCGAACACCAAGTCGGTGCGATCGAAGCCGGCGTCCGCGTAGCGGCCAGCCCACACCGCCTCGGCGAACCACTCCGGAGCCACCTCGACCCGAGGTCCGTGGAACACGTCGACGGAGGCGTGTCCCGTCCGGCAGCGCGCCAGCCAGGCCAGCGGGGGCCACTCCGGGATCGGCGTATAGGCGATGCGCGTCATGCGGGGAGCGGCTGCCGATCCGGTTGCCTCCGGGCCACGGCGCCCAGCTCGGCAGCCGGCACGTTGCAGATCATGCTGCGCATCTTGCCCCTCGCATGCTAGGTTGTAGCCGCATTGACAGGCGCTTATGACTCCGATGACAGAGCATCGGCCGGCCGCCGGCGGCGTTGGGCCTAAACGCCAGCGTTAGCTTGTTGGCAGCGGGAGATTGCAATGCAAGACGTGATGACAATCGGCGTCGTCGCCGGTGTAGGGCCGTTGGCCGGGTTGGATTTGCTCCTCAAGATCGTGCAGGAAACGGTTGCCGCCCGCGATCAGGATCACCTGACGATCGCCAGCCTGTCACAGCCCCACCAGATACCGGACCGGACACAGTACCTGTTGGGCGAAGCGACCGTTAACCCCGCCCACGCCATTGCCCAACAGCTCACGACCCTCGCCCGTCTGGGTGCGCGTGTTGCTGGGATCCCCTGCAACACCGCCCACGCCCCCGCCATTTTCGATGTCATCCGCCAGGAATTGCAGGCCGGCGGAACGCCCATCACTCTGCTGCACATGATAGCCGAAGTCGTCCAATTTCTGCTGCCGCATGCCCCTCACATCCGGCGCGTGGGCGTGCTTTCGACCATCGGCACCTACCTCACCCGTGTGTATCCGCAACACCTGGAACCAGCGGGCTTCACCGCGCTGGTCCCCCCCGAGGACATGCAACGGGAGTTGATACACTCGGCCGTTTACGACCCAACCCATGGCATCAAGACCCAGGGCGCCGTCACCCCCACCGCTCGTGCCCATCTGCTAACCGGCATCCGTCACCTGCAGATGCAAGGGGCCGACGCCATCATCTTGGGCTGCACCGAAATGCCCTTGGCAATCACTCAGCCAACGATCAACGGCACCATGATCATCGATCCCACTCGCATCCTGGCTCGCGCACTCATCCAGGCCGCCGATCCCGCCAAACTCAGGCCACTGGCGATGTCGGTTCTTCAGGATGCCAGGGAGGTGTCAGAGTGAGGACGTAGCGCATTGACCAAACATCGCTCTCCAAGGCCGAGGGTCGGCATCAGCGTTGACGCGCGTCAGTCCCGGGATCACTGGGTTGCCACGTGGACACCCCCCGCAGCCCCGTTGCGTAGCGCTCTTTGGCTCTTGCGATCGCCCAGGGGAAGAGGTAGCGGAACAGGGGCTGCGGGTACGCGATGTTCATCAGACGCCGGCCAACGACGTTCAACGGCCAGAATCGGTTTCCCGTGGCGCGCGCCAGCCCCTGGATGATGGGCGCTACGATGGCCGCGCCTCTCTGCTGGATGGTTTTCCGTGGGCGCTCGGCCGTGGGCGGCATCAGTCCCCGTTTTCGCCATTCGTCTTCCTGGCTTCGCAGCCACTGGGTGAGGTCCTCGTGGGAGGTCGGCGAGAGAAAGCCGTCGTGCTGGAAGAACAGGACCGATCCCGCCCGTTTGCGAACCGCGAAGGTCCCGCGCGGGATCCCTGCGGTCTCGATGATGCGCCGGCTGATCGGCCGAGTGTAGCGACCGCCGACATCCCACTGCCGCATCTCCGCGGAGCGGCTCAGCGTACTGATGTCCCGAGCCTGGCGGGCGCCCGCAAAGGCGATAGGGCAATGGAGGAACCCCGCCCACAACCGGAACTCTGTCAGCGATAGGCCCGACTGATCGCCGCGCACGATGTCGTCGGCGGCCGGCTCGCTGTCCCTGTCCCACGCTGTGCCGCCGTGAAAGCCGCTCAGGAGCACGCGTCCCTCCAGCTTTCCTTCAGCACCGCGGAAGAAGACATCCTCGCCCTTGGCATCCGAGGCAACGAACGGAACCTCGGGCCGGGAGGTGAGCTGCCAGGCGTCTCGGTCGATCAGGGAAAGGCGCAGGCCCAGGAGGCTTGCCGCCGCCTCGCCGCTATCAGCCTCGCCGCCGCGGGCCTCGGTGAAGGAAATGACCTCGTCTAGGCCGAAGGGCTTGGCCAGGACGGCGGTCGTGAGACTGTCGTAGCCTGAGGAGATCGTGCCGAGCCACCGATAGGGAAACCGACGCTCGGTGGCCAAGAGATTCTCATTGAGCACCCGGAGCGTGGCTTGCAAAAAGTCCCGGTACTTCTCGAACGATGAGAAGTCGCGCTGTGGGGCCGGTTTCTCCACCGCGCGGAGCGCTGTGCCATTCCACTCGAGGTTGTCGAAGTACACGAGCCGCGCCGGGCCGGCGGAGGTGTGGATCTCCCGCTCATAGCTTCGGATGCCGCGCATGATCGACTTGAAGGCGTCATAATACCCGGGGAACGTCGGATCGGGGACGCCTTCCGCGGCCATGAGCAGGCAAGGCATCGAGTTCGATATCCATGTCGTTTCTCCGCGCTGCAGCCATTGGAGACGGTCGACGGTCGTTCCCGCAGACACGAAGGTCAGCGTCCCATTGCGCAGCCGCCCGCCCGAGCCGAAGACCAGATCGGTACGATCGAATGCCGTGTCGCTGTACCGACCGGCCCATACCGCCTCGACGAACCACTCCGCGGCGACCTCGACCCGGGCTCCGTGGAATACATCGACGGCCTCGTGTCCCGGCCGGCAGCGCGCCAGCCAGGCCAGCGGGGGCCATTCTGGGATTGCCGTGTACGCGATACGCGTCACCGTTGACCTCCGACTCGGGTGGCCCAGCGTTGCGTGCGTGCGTCAGCGCGAAGCGCCCGAACTGGCTGGCCAGAAGTAACCTCTTGCAACGGGGCAAATTAGGTCAAAGCCTGGGAGCATGCACGAAACCTGCACGACCATGGCCGGTCGACGCTGGTGGTACATTCCGTCGCCTTTCCCAGATCAGAGGACTATGAAGGAGCCGCGTCAGAGCCTCACGCAGCAGACCGTGGCCGGTCTCTTGTGGATGCTGTACGGCAAGGGCGCGTACGCCCTGCTGCAGCTCCTGGTCGTGGCCGTACTGGCCCGGCTCATCTCGCCAGCGGATTTCGGCGTGGTCAGCGCCGCACTGATCGTGATCGGCGTGTCTTCGATGTTTTCCCGGCTGGGCCTCGGGCCGGCGCTGGTGCAACGGCCCGAGCTGGAGCAGCGGCATATCGATACCGCCTTCTCCACCTCGGTTCTGATGGGTCTGGGCCTGGGCGGACTGGTCTGGCTGGGCGCCGGGCTGGCCGCCGAGTTCTTCCGGACCCCGGGTATCGAACCCGTCCTGCGCGCCCTGGCCGTCGTATTCCCGCTTCAGGGCATGGCGGCCGTGGCGGGCTCATTGATGATGCGGGAGCTGCGGTTTCGCTGGATGGCCAACATCGACGTCATCTCCTACGGCATCGGCTACGGTGCGATCGGGATCACGCTGGCGCTGCTCGGAATGGGTGTGTGGGCGCTGGTCCTGGGGCAGATCGCCCAGAACCTCGTCAGGACCGGCATCCTGCTCTCGGGTCAACCGCCGCGTCTGCGCAGCTGGCCCGAGCGCCGAGCGTTTCGCGAACTGATGTATTTCAGCGGCGGCTTCACGCTCGCCAAGGTCGCCAATCAGTTCGCCCAACAGGGGGACTATCTGATGGTCGGGCGGTTTCTGGGCCCCGCCGCGCTGGGCTACTACGGCCGAGCCTACAATCTCATGTCGGCGCCGGCGTCGGGCTTCGGGACGATCCTGGACTCGGTGTTGTTCCCCATGATGGCCCGGGTGCAGACGGACGAGAAGCGGCTGGCCACGGCATACCGGCGCGGCATCACCTTGATCGCGCTGGTGGTATTGCCGGCGAGCGCGGCGCTCATCGTGCTCGCGCCGGAGGTGATCCACGTGCTGTTGGGCGCGCGCTGGACTCCGGTGATCATCCCGTTCCAGATTCTCGCCGCCGGTATGCTGTTCCGGACCAGCTCGAAACTGGCCGATTCGCTCACGCGGGCGACCGGCGCCGTGTTTCGCCGCGCCTGGCGGCAGATCGTCTACGCCGCCCTCGTCATCGGCGGCGCCTGGGTGGGCCAGCAATGGGGGATCGTCGGCGTGGCGTGGGGCGTGTTGCTGGCGTTGACGGTCAACTTCGTGATGATGGCGCAGCTGAGCATGAGTGAAGCCGGCATGGTCGCGTCCCAGCTATGGCGCGCCCACATTCCGGCGCTTCTCATCACTCTGATTTCCTTCCCGCTCGTCTGGGTGCTGACCGTCGCGCTGCGGCGTTTGGGCGTGGCACCCGTCGTGCTTGTGGTCGCGGGATTGGCGCTCGTCCTCGGGTGTTTCCTCTTGCTCACGTTCGTTGCTCCGGCAACGTTCCTGGGGCGTGACGGTCAGTGGATGATCGACACGCTGCGCGGGTACGTGCGGAAGCTCACCGGATCCCGCCCCGCCGCCACGGGGCAGCCTACGCCAGCCGCGACGACCGAGCCGTGAGGCTGGCCGTTTTCACGACGCACTATCCTGCGCGCGGCGCCACGTTCTTCCGTCGCGACATGAGTGCATTGCAGGCCGCCGGCGTCGAGGTGGAGGTGTTTCCCATCTACCCGGAGGACCCCACGCTGTGGGAGAGCGGCCGCGACATCCTCGGGGCGGACGCGATTCCGAGAGCGAGTGTGCGCCACATCGGGATCGGCCGGAGCCTGCGGCAACCGCCGTGGCCGCCCCGGAAAGCCGGTCGTTTCGTGCGTGACGCCGTCGCCGTGAGCGCGTCCGCCATGCGGTTGGGGATCGGCCCGCTGGTTCGGAGCGCGTACGTCATGACCAAGGGGTGGGGGTGGGCGGCCCGAAACAGGGATCGTTACGACCACGTGCTCGCTTACTGGGGCAACTACGCCGGCACGGGGGCCTACGTGTTTCACCGGCTGATCGAGCGGCCGATCCCGTTTTCCATTTGGCTGCACGCCGGCACGGACCTGTACAGCAAACGCAAACGGGTCTTCCTGCGCCAGAAGATCCAGTATGCCGACAACGTCATCACGTGTTGCGAGTTCAACCGGCGGTTCATGGAAGACCTCTATCCGGACCTGGTGGGCGAGATATCACAGAAGACCCATGTGTGTTACCACGGGCTCGACCTGGCGGCGTTTCCGTTTGTTCCGGACAGCCGGCCACCACGGCGCATCATCGCCGTGGGCCGACTCGCCCGCTTCAAGGGCTTCGACTACCTGCTGCGGGCGGCGCAGCGGTGCCGCCAGCGAGGCGTGGAGGTGGACGTGGAGCTGGTGGGCGATGGGCCCGAGTCGGGTGCGCTGAAAGCCCTCGCGGGCGAGCTCGGGATCGCGGAGCACGTCACGTTCCGCGGCTACATCCCGTTCAGCGACGTGCGCGAGGCGATGAGCCGATCGACCATTCTGGTGCATCCGTCCGACGGTTTGGGTGACGGTCTTCCCAACGTGTTGCGTGAGGCAATGGCGGTCGGGACGCCGGTGATCGCGTCGCGGGTGGCGGGCATCCCGGAGGCGTTGGACGACGGTCGCTGTGGCACGCTGGTGCCACCCAAGGATGTGAACGCGCTCGCGCACGCGATCGAAACGCTGCTTGGCGACGAGGGGATGCGCGGCCGCTTCGCCACCCTCGGGCGCCGACGCACCGAGGAGTTGTTCGACCTCACGCGCAACGGCGTGCGGCTGGCCGAGCGCCTCCGGTCCACGACGCGCCGGGTTGCACAGTGAGAAGTCTGGCGCTGCGGCTGTACCACCGGCTGCCCGCTCCGGCGCGGTCGATCGCGGCGACGCTGGAGGGTTACTACCTGCGCTGGTGGCGTTACGGGCCGACGAGCGAGCGGCTGATGCAGGAGGCGATCGCGCGCGAGCATTGGACCGCGGCGCAGTGGCATGCGTGGCGCGAAGCGCGCCTCGCCTACGTGCTGGAGCGGGCGGCCACGCGGGTGCCGTATTATCGGGATCAATGGAGCGCCCGCCGGCGGCAGGGGGACCACGCTTCCTGGGAGCTGCTGGAGAACTGGCCGCTGCTCGAGAAGGAAGCGGTGCGGCAGCATGCACGGGCCTTCGTGGCCGACGACCGTTTGGTGCGACGCATGTTCCATCTGCGAACCAGCGGCACCACCGGCACGCCGCTCGAGATCTGGCGCGGGCACGACGCGGTCCGCGGACTGTATGGGATCGGGCTGGCCCGCACCCGGGGGTGGCACGGCCTCCGGCTGAGCGACCGGCGCGCGATGCTCGGCGGACAGCTGGTCACCCCGGTGCGGCAACGGCGGCCCCCCTTCTGGGTCTGGAACGCCGGGTTGCACCAGCTCTACATGTCCTCCTATCACCTCGCCCCCGACCTCATCCCCGCCTACCTCGATGCCCTGGTGCGCTACCGCGTCGTGTATCTGGTGGGGTACGCGTCCTCGCTGCACGCGCTGGCGCAGGGCGCGTTGCGGCTGGGCCGGCGGGACCTGAAGATGGTCGTGGCGCTCGCGAGCTCGGAGCGCCTGGACGAGGACCAGCGAAAGGAAATCACGGCGGCGTTCCAGTGTCCGGTGCGGGAGACCTACGGCATGGCGGAGAACGTGGCTTCGGCCACCGAGTGTCCGAGCGGGCGGCTGCATCAGTGGCCCGAGGTGGGACACATCGAAGTGTTCGACGGTGGGCACCCGGTCCCGGCGGGTGCGTTCGGCGAATTCGTCTGCACCGGCCTGTTGAACGCGGACATGCCGCTGATTCGTTACCGACTCGCCGATTGCGGCCGCTTCGCGCCGGTGGAGGAGCGGTGCCCGTGCGGCCGCACTCTCCCCGTGATCGCGGGGGTCGAGGGGAGGGCCACCGACCTCCTGCTCACGCGCGATGGGCGGCGCGTGTTCTGGCTGAACCCCGTGCTGTACGGGTTGCCGGTGCGGCAGGCGCAATTCGTCCAGGAGACGCTCGACCGCATCGTCGTGCGGTATGTCGCCGACCCCGGGTTCACCGCGGAGTCCGCGGCGACGATCGCCCTGCGGCTGCGCGAGCGGATGGGCGACGTGCAGGTGGAGTTGGAGGAGGTGGCGGAAGTGCCGCGCACGTCGGGGCAGAAACTGCGCAGCGTGATCTGCAACGTATCCCCGGCCGAGCGGGAGGCGGTGTTACAGCTGCAACGCGATCGGCAGCCAACGTAGGGCGGTCCGTGCCGCGTACTCCACTTGGCGGTGGGTCCCTGATCTTCTATAATGCCTGTCCCGTTGGGCCAGGTAGCTCAGTTGGTAGAGCAGCGGACTGAAAATCCGCGTGTCGGCAGTTCGATTCTGCCCCTGGCCACTGGTAGCACAACGAGTCAGCGCCGCGTCCTCCGTGGCGTTTCTTGACTGTTCCCCAACAGTCGCCGTCGCTACACCACCGCGTTCCTGGCGATCACCTCGCGGTAGAAGGAGGCGCTCAGTTTCGGCGTGCGCTGCTGGGTGGCGTAGTCCACGTAGTGCAGCCCGAATCGGTTGGTGTAGCCGTCGGCCCACTCGAAGTTGTCCATCAGGCTCCACAGGAAGTAGCCCTTCACGGGCACACCATCGGCAACGGCCCGCTGCAGCTGACTGAGGTAATTGCGCAGGAACATCACCCGATCCGTGTCGTAGACCCGGCCGTCCGCCGCGGGGACGTCGGAGGACGAGCAGCCGTTCTCGGTGATGTAGATCTCGCGCACGTTCCAGAGCTTCGCCACGTGGCGGGGTCCCCAATACAGCACCTCCGGGCCGATGAACAGCCACGGCGACGCCATGTGCGGGTACGACGCCGGATTCGGCACGACCGCGAACCCGGCCGGCGTCGAGTCCGCGCGCACGTACATCGGCTGGTAGATGTTGATGCCGACGAAGTCGAGCGGGCTCGAGATGATCTTCAGGTCTTCGGGCGTGAACTGCGGGGCATCGGCGCCCGCCATCGCCAGATACGCGTCGGTGTATTTCCCCTCCTGGATCACCGTCAGGTACTGAGCGTTCACCTCGCGCGTCGCACGTTCCGCCGCCGCGATGTGCTCCGGCGACTCGATGACGGGGACGCCCACGGTCACATTCTCGGCCAGGCCGACCCTGGTTCCCGGTTTGCCCTTGGCGCGGATCGCCTGCACCGCCAGGCCGTGGCCCAGCACGCCGTGGTGGCGCGTCTGGTTGAACCGCCCGGGTGGCAGCTTCAACCCGGGGGCGTGGATCCCGATCCGGTAGCCGAGCTCTATGAAGGCCCCGAACTCGTTGGTCGTGAAGATGTGCCGCACCCGATCGGTGAGCCGTTCGGCGACGTACCCGGC
>JBGQFX010000032.1:0-35333 GCA_041497135.1 Gemmatimonadota bacterium
ATCTCGTCCTCGAGCTCGATCTCTTTGGCGACGGTGACGCCGTCCTTGGTGACCGTCGGATTACCGAATTTCTTGTCGATGACAACATTGCGACCCTTGGGACCGAGGGTGACCTTCACCGCCTCGGCCAGCTGGTCGACCCCGCGCTTCAGGCGCGAGCGGGCCTCGGTGTTGAATTCGAGATACTTGGCAGCCATCTGTGTCTCCCGCTCAGCTGAGCTTGGCGATAACGTCGGTTTCCTTGATCAGGATGATCTCTTCGTCATCCAGCTCGACCTGCGAGCCGGTGTACTTCCCGTAGACGACGCGGTCCCCCACCTTCAGCTCCATCGGGACGCGCTGCCCCTTTTCCAGCCGGCCGGGCCCGACCGCAATGACATCCCCCTGAATCGGCTTCTCTTTGGCCGTGTCCGGGATGTAGAGACCGCCCCTCATCTCCCCGCTCTCTTCCGACGGCCGAATCGCCACGCGATCGGCGAGCGGGAAGATCTTCAGCTTCGTCTTGGTCGCGGTAACCATGGTTTGCCGCCTCTCAGTTAACTATTGGTAGGTCAATCTTTGGTCAGTATAGTACGCTGTACTTGACTTGTCAAGCACACTATACAAGGTTACTTGTTGATTAACAACTTATGGTTAATGAGGCAAATCGTCCAGGAGGCACCGCGTGGATGTCCCAATAGTAATCCGGCACCGGTTGGAGGAATTGGGTTTGGAGCAGCGCGATCTCGCTCGCGCCGCCCGTGTGACCGAGTCCTACATCTCCCAGCTGCTGACTCGAAAAAAGGCTCCCCCCGCGCCGAGCCGCACGGACATCTACGACCGGATGGACAAGTTCTTGAAGCTGCCGAGCGGGGAGCTGGCCAAGCTGGCGGACCTCCAGCGGAAGGCGCAGCTGAAGCGGGAATTGGGAGACGAGTCCATGCCCCTGTTTCACGAAGTGCGTGAGTTGATCCTGCGCAAATGCCGGCCCGAGAAAGCAACGCACGTCCGTGCGATCTTCGAGCAGCAGCCATTTGGCGAGCTCGAGCGGCTCGTCACGCAGAAACTGCTGGACGTGGTCAAGCGAGTGGCGACAGACGAGCTCGAGAACGACTACTGGCTGCGGATGGTGGCACAGCTCAGCGGCAAGAGCTACGAAGAGATGCGGGTCATCGTGCTCGAGTTTCTCGATACGGACATCTTTCATCTGTCCGCCGAGAATTGTATCTCGTTCCTGGATCCGCTGATCGAATCCTGGGACATCGATCTCGCAACGTTCGCCCTGGAGATTGTCCTGAACCACAACGTGGTCCCCGGGCAGGCAAAGCGATTCGAGTTTGTGGAGCGGGAAGCCCAGCAGTCCGCCGGTGCAGAGCCGGGGCTAGCGAAATTCCTCCAGGATCCTTCCCTCAGCGGCACCGCGACCGCGGAGGAGCTTGAGTTCCTCAAGCAGCTGAAGTTCAAGCACAAGCGACCGACGCCCCTCTATTATTACCGGGAGCTGCAGAACTTCAGAGACCCGCTGCATTTCCAGACCGCGTAAGCCTGCAGCAGGCGTAAAGAGGAGGGCGGCAAGTCGCCGCCCTCCTCCACCCGAACGTCGTCGCACCCTGTCGCAGGTTTAGGCCTTCAACGCCTTCTCGGGCGTGACTTCAACCTTGATCAGATGCGGCTTGGCCGTCTCCGCCTTCGGCAGCGTGACCGTCAGCACGCCGAGGTCGTAGGTCGCCTTGATCTTGTGGGGATCGATCGAGGTGGACAGCGTAAACGACCGCTCGAAGGCGCCATAGGACCGCTCATAGCGATGGACCCTCTCGGCCTGCTCCTCCGCGACCTGCTCCTTCGTGCCCTTGATCGTCAGCAGGTTGCCTTCCACCGAGATCTTCACGTCCTCGGGCCTCACACCCGGCACCTCCGCCACCAGACGGATCACATCGGGCTCTTCGAACACATCGACCAGCGGCAGCCATGAGGCCGACGCGGCGTCGGGTCCGGGCCACTCAAACGTGCGGAGCGGGCTCTGAAAGTTCCCGCCCATCCTATGCTCGAGCTGATGCAGCAGATCCACCATCGGATCTCTCTGTAGGGAGATATTGCGTCGTAGGGAGATATTGCGTCTGTACATATCGAACTCCTTTGTGATTGGCGATTTAAGCGGGTAGTAGGTATGAACTTCACTTAACTACTGGCAGTTGCGTCTAATCGAGTGTAGACTGATGTACTATACTTGTCAAGTATATCGCCAGGTTGACGAACGATACAAAACTTGGTTAACTAATTTTGGTCAATCAGTAGGCAAGGCCCAGGAGGAATTCCGTGGACGTCCCGTACCGAATTCGGCACCGCCTGGAGCAATTGGGGTTGCAGCAGGGCGATCTCGCCCGCACCGGCCAGGTGGCCGAGCTGCAATCAGCGGATCCAAGAATGACACTGTCACAGCTACTCCAGGCTCCAGCCGGATCTCGTCGCGTTCGGCCGCAGGGACCGGTGCAAGCATGACATTGACCGGCGCGCTGCTCGGGTTTCTGGGCGTGGTGATCTTCGCCTGCTGGATCCTGGTCGGCGGCGATGAGGGGACTTTTCCAGCGGAGCGCGTTGCGTTCGCCCCACAGTCGACATAGGCTTTTTCGCTCGAATTGCCGTCTACCTACTCTACTTAAGGAGTTCCGAATGCGCCGTACAGTCCTTATCCCCGCGTTCCTTCTTGGCCTCACGACGGCCGCGGCCGCGCAGCAGCCGGCCGCCGGCACCAAGCCGGCCGACGTCGCCGGTGTGTGGGATGGGAAGAGCATGATAGGCCCCAACGACAGCGTGGTCACCACGACCGTGCTGACCGCCACGGCCGATGACAAGGGGTGGACGATGACGTTCCCCGGTCGCGAGCAGCCGATCGCGGTGCGGGTGACCGCCATGGGCGGTGACAGCGTTGTGACCGAGGCGGGCCCCTACCCGAGCATCCTGCGGCCCGGTCAGACGGTGACGGTGCTCCGGATGGTCTCCCACTACTCGGGCGACACGATGACCGGCTCGTTCTGGGCGGAGTACTCATCGGGGGACAAGGTGAACGGCAAGATGACCGCGACGCGCAGAAAGTAACGACTCGCGAGTATTGTTCTACAGCGGACCCGCGGGAGCAACACGCTCCCGCGGGTTTCTTGTTATCGGGAGCCCATCTCGATCTTCCCCAGTCGCTGAGTGCCGGAGAGCGCGAGCCACAACCGGGCCCGCGTCGAATCCACCGACATGTTGCGCACGATCGCCCCGGGGGTCGGGATCTTGACCGTCTCCATCCGCTCGGTGGCTGGATCGAAGGCCACGATGGTGTTCGTGGCCGCTTCGTCGTACCAGATGCGCCCGTCGGTGCCGAGCGCGATGGCGTAGGGGCCGCTCGCGGAGCCGCCCGGGCTCGCGAACTCGCGCACCGCCCCGCCCGCCGGATCGAGCCGCCCCAGGTAACCGCGGGCGTAGTCGGAGTACCACACAATTCCCTTCGGGTCCACCTGGAGCCGACGCGGGCGGGCGCCGTCGGGGAGCGTGAACTCGCGCAGCGCGCCATTGGTTGGGTCGATGCGGCCGATCTTGTTGGTCCCGAGCTCCGCCATCCAGATCGCGCCGTCGGACCCCCCGACCAGACCGTAGGGACGGGCGCCCGCGGTCGGCACAGGGTAGCTCTGCACGGCGCCGGACGCCGGGTCCAAAACGCCGTAGCGGTTCGCTCCCTGGGCCGTGAACCAGACCTTGCCGCCGTGAAACAGCGGCGTGTGCGGGTCGCTTACAGCGGCGGGCACCGGGTACTCCTTGATCGCGCCGGTGGCGGGATCGAGCCGTCCGATCAGCCCCTTGGCGTTCCCCGTGTACCACACGCCGCCGTCCGGCGCCACGACGATGCCGTGCGGTCCCGAAGCCGGGGTCGGGGTGGCGATGTCGGTGACCCGGCCGGTCGCCGGATCGAGCCGCCCGATGTAGCTGTTGCGCTGGTCCGTGTACCACACGGTCCCGTCGGGACCTGTGGCCGGATCGTGCGGAAAGGCGTCGGGCCGTGGCAGAGGGTACTCGACCACGACCGGCGCCTCCTGGAACAGCGCGGCCACGACCAGCAGCTGGATCAGCGTGAAACGCTTCATGATCATCCTCCGACTCCGTGAACAAGCTATCCACCCAGCTTCATCAGCGCTCCCTCGTGCTCGAGCAGCCAGCGCTTGCGATCCAGGCCGCCGCCAAAGCCGGTCAGCTCGCCCTTCGACCCGACCACGCGGTGACAGGGGACGACGATGGGGATCGGGTTGCTGCCGTTGGCGGCGCCGACGGCCCGGGTGGCGCGGACGTCGCCCAGGCGGCGAGCCATCTCGCCGTAACTGGTGGTGGTGCCATACGGGATGGTGCGGAGTGCGTCCCACACGCGACGCTGAAATGCGGTGCCGGAGGGGTCGAGGGGTAAATCGAACGTCGTGCGCCTGCCGGCGAAATACTCGGTCAATTGTTGGCTGGCTCGCGCGAGCACTTCACTCGCGCTCCCTCTGCCGTCGTCCTCCTGCCACCCTGCCCTGTCCTTTGGCACCCGGTCATGGCTCGGGAAGTAGATCCCGGTGATGGCCGACTCGCTCGCCGTGAGGAGCAGCTCGCCAACGGGGCTCGGGAGGCGGGTGAAGGTTATGGGCATGCGCGGCTGTGAGTGAGATGATAACTCGCTAGATCGGGTCCCGCGTTTCATTTTGTAGCCCATGCGAGCCCATTGTCTCTGCGTTATCGCTGTCGCTTGCCTGGCCACACGCGCTGCGGCCCAGCAGACCACCGTGATTCCCGCTGTCCTCGTCGGCGTATGGAAGGGCACCGACGTCCCAGGGATATCCCGCGACGTCGTCACCGGGACCACGATCGCGCTGATCGGGTGGCATGGGCAGCTCGAGCTGGCGGCGGAAGGGCACTACTCCTGGACCGAATACCGGGAAGGCGAGATCGCGGGCTGCCGCATCTCGACCCTCCGGAGAGTCGCCGGGGTCGCCCGACTGGACGGCACCACGCTGATGCTCGGCGCGGCGCAGGGGTCCGAGGCGAAGCACGACGGCTGTAACGCACGCGGCTCGTATTCCGACCATCCGGTGAGCGCGCCCGAGCAGCGCCTGGGGTGAAGCTCGGGTGGACGGTGCTCATCTCGGGGTTCGAAACGCTCGAGCTCACGCTGTCGCCCGAGGGAAGCTCCCCCGAGGTGCTGCACTACACGGACGAGGAGCAGGTCACCTGGCCCGACGCGCGAGCGGAACCGGTGGCAGTTTCTCTTGTGCCACTGGGGGTTCGAATTCCGGTCGTTGTTTGCGCGGATGCAGAGGTAGTCAAAGATTGTAGAGCGCCAGCGTCTCGATCACCTGCTCGATCGTCTTGCTCAATTGAGGATGCGACACCTCGAAGGTCGTGACGGCATCCTTCAGCTTGGCCCGCATGGCGTGATACGGCTCGGCGGACGCCGGTTTCGGTTTGGCATCGAGCACGGCTCGGATGTCCTGAGCCAGGCGTTGCAGGCCATCCCGGCTCTCCGCGTCGACCGGCCGGGCGGCGACCAGCTCCGCGTGGAGCTGAGCCAGCAACCGATGCAATTGTTCCTGATCCATGAATCTCCTGAGGTTCGTGGGGGACAGACCTCTGCAACAATGGTAGCGTAGCGACATACCAGCAACGGGATCGGATTCGCGAGGCCCATCTCGCGTTGCCGGCCGGTCGAGGCGCGCGAGGGCGGTCGAGGTCGTTCACGGCCGACGCACTGGTGCGGAGGGCGGAGTCGCAGGGCTAGGCCGTTGCCGCTTCTATAAGGGTTGGTCTTTGCCTTGGGATAGAGCAGGGCCGCCACCTGATCGGATATCAGGTCCGAGAACAGACGGAACGCCTTCGGTGGTCCACTGACGAGCCGCAGGTCAATGTCGAGAGGGGTGACGGCCGCGAGCATCGGGAGGGTGAGGCCAGGAAGATGGAGGCGGCGTTGCTTGATCGGTCGGCCGTGGTAATCGAGCGCGGTCGGGGCGACCAGCAAGACGCGCATCCGGCCGTTCCGCGTCCTCAAGGACCGACCTCCAGCGAGCGGCAACGCCCGCGCACACTGTCTAACACCACTATCCGGCGCGGTTGCTGAAGACCTTATGAACCCATTGGGAAGAATCCCTGAAGATGTTGTGCTACTGCGCCGATCGTGCCGCAACCGAAACTGCGGCATGGCGTGCTTGCCCATCGTGACGGCGCGTCCTATGCTAGCGACCATGTTCGCGAGTACTGCGGAGCGGATCTGGTGACGGAGGCGACGGAGAGACTCCGCACTGCACTGGCGGACCGCTACGAGATCGAACGGCGAGTGGGCGAGGGCGGGATGGCGCTCGTCTACCTCGCCGAGGATCTCAAGCACCACCGCCGGGTCGCCCTCAAGATCCTGCCCCCTGAGCTGGCCGCCGCGCTCGGCGCCGAGCGCTTCCTGCGCGAGATCCAGATCGCCGCCCGCCTGGTGCGCGAGGGGCAACTGCCGGTGGACGAAGCGGTGAAGCTCGCGGCGCGGGTGGCGGGGGCCCTGGCCCACGCGCACAGCCTGGGCATCGTGCACCGCGACATCAAGCCGGAGAACATCCTGCTCTCGGGCGGCGAGCCGGTGGTGGCCGATTTCGGCATCGCCAAGGCGGTGAGCGAGGCGGGCCAGACCCAGCTCACCGAGAGCGGGTTTGCGGTGGGGACGGCGCCCTACATGAGTCCGGAGCAGGCGAGCGGGCAGGCGCAGGTGGGCGGGCGGAGCGACATCTACGCGCTGGGGTGTGTGCTGTATGAGATGCTGGCGGGCGCCCCGCCCTTCACCGGCCCGACACTGCACGCGATCACGGCGCGGAAGCTGACGGAGCCGGTGCCGCCGCTGCGGACGGTGCGGGAGACGGTGCCGGCGGCCTTGGAGCAGATCGTGTTCAAGGCGTTGGCGCGGTTGCCGGCGGACCGCTACGCGACCGGCATGCAGTTGGCCGAGGCGCTGGAGGTGGCGCGCACTTCGGCCACGACGCCGAGTGCACCGGTGCCCGCAGCCACGATGATGCCGAGCCCGTGGCGCGCGCGGCTGCCATGGGGCGTGGCGGCGGCCGCTGTCGTGGTCGCCTCCGTCGCCGGCGTGATGGCCTGGCGGAGCCGCAGCTCGGCAGGGGAGGCGCGGCTTTCGGTGACGACGCCCCACGGCACCGAGGTCTACGGATTCTCCACGCCGCTGGCGCTCTCCCCGGACGGGAGAGCGCTCGTGTTCGCGGCGGGACACAACGACAGCGTGCGGCTCTACCTCCGGCGGCTCGACAACTTCGATGCACACGCTCTGCCCGGCACCGAAGGGGGCGATTCGCCTTTCTTCTCGCCGGATGGCCGGGGCGTGGTCTTCAACTGGGCGGCCGGCCAGCGGGCCGGTACTCTGCTGCTGGCCACGGCGCCCGCCGACGGCTCGGGCGGGCCGGTGCGGCTTCCCACCGATACCCTCAACCACCAGCAGCCCTTCACCTGGGCCGCGGGCGGCAGGGAGCTGCTCTACACCGATGGCCCCGGGCCTGGTGGCGACTTCGGCTTGTGGGTGGCACCGCTCGCAGGAGGCGGGACCGCGCATCCGCTGATGCACACGGCGGCCAACGAGACTCAGCCGGCGGTCTCTCCTGACGGGCGGTGGCTCGCCTGGATGACCGATGCTTCGGGCCGGTACCAGGTGATGGTACGGCGTTATCCCGACGGGCCGGACGTCCCGGTGTCGCGCGAAGGCGGCCGCGAGCCGGCGTGGAGTCCCGACGGGCGGGAGATCTATTTCCGGGACCTCGCCGGGACCAGCATGATGGTGGCGTCGTTTGCGCCCGGCAATCCGCCCCAGGCCGGTACCCCGCGTATTCTCTTCACTGGCCAGTACTCGCCTTGCTTCATCTGGTGCCGCAGCTACGACGTCAGCCCCGATGGCCGCCGCTTCGTGATGACGAAGCCGCCGCAGGGGTTCACCGCGACGGGCTACTGGCCCGGCGGGGACGAGATCCGCATCGTGCCGCACTGGGATCGGGAGCTGCGCGAACGAATGCGTACGTCGAAGCGGTGAGCGGCGCCCCATCCCTGGCAGGTTTCCCCCCCCCACGAAGCTCCGCTATCCACATCTCCTCTTGCCATCCGCTTCACGAAGCCTTTAACCGCCTCGCGCTAGCCTGGTACCATTCTGCGCTCCGGGGGAAGGATGGCGCCCGCCATGCGGGACGCGCTGTGCGGCCTGGGCTTCGAGTTGGTGCTGCCGTCCGTGGGAGATACGGAACTGCACAGCGTCGGCCGCGACGGCTTCCGCGTCCAGTCCCGCCGCCCCGCGATGAGCACACTCGTCAGCGTGACGGCGATCCACGAGTCCGCCGCCCTTGGCGAGGACGCGATCGGCCGGGCCTTCGACGAAATGGACCGGCTGATCGCGATCTTCAGCCGTTACGACGAAGCCTCGGCGCTCTCGGTGCTCAATGCCGAGGGACATCTCGAAGGTCCGCCGCCGGAGTTGGCGATGGTGCTCTCCGCGGCGCTCTCCCACCACCGACTGAGCGACGGGGCGTTCGACCCGACGGTGGCCCCCCTCGTGGATCTGTTTCATGCCTGCTTTACGGGCCCGGTGCCGCACGAGCCGACGGCGGCAGAGATCGCGGAAGCGCGCGAGCTCGTCGGCGCCGGTGCGATCACGGCATCGCGGCGGCGCGTGCGGCTGGCGCGGCGCGGGACGGCCCTCACGCTGGACGGCATCGCGAAGGGATTCATCGTGGACCGGATGGCGGCGACGCTCGAGCGCGCCGGCATCGGCCGCTACCTCGTGGAGGCGGGCGGCGACATCCGCACCGGTGGGAAGAAGGAAGGCGGGCTCCCCTGGGCCGTGGCCGTCCGTGATCCCGAGAGCGCGGGACGGCTGCCCGGGACCATTCACTTGGCGGGCGCCGCGGTCGCCACTTCGGGATGCTACGAGCGCTACTACGACCCGGAGCGCCGGTTCCACCACATCGTCGACGCGGCGCGCGGTGCTTCGCCGCACGCCTGCACCAGTGCCACCGTGGTCGCGCCCTCGGCGACGGCCGCCGACGCGCTCGCCACCGCCGTTCTCGTGCTGGGATCGCGCGCCGGCGCAGCGCTGGTCGAGAGTCTCCCCGGCTGCGCCTGCCTCATCGTTTGCTCCGATGGAAGCTTCACCCACTCGCATGGCTGGAAGGAGTCGCCGCAATGACCCGACCCCAGGTCGCTGCCCTCGTGACCTTACGACTGTTCATCGGATGGCACTTCCTCTATGAGGGACTGGCCAAACTGGTGAACCCCTACTGGACCTCCGCCGAGTACTTGGACCAGGCCGGGTGGCTGTTCAAGAAGTTGTTCGTCGGGCTGGCGGCGAGCCCGACCGCGGTCACGGTGGTGGACTTCCTGAACGAGTGGGGACTGCTCCTGATCGGACTCGGCTTGCTGTTCGGGTTGTTCACGCGGACGGCCGCCGTCGCAGGGATCGTCCTGCTGCTGCTCTACTACATGGTGGCGCCACCGCTCGTGGGAATCAGCTCCGCGGTGCCGCGGGAGGGGAGCTACCTGATCGTCAACAAGGTCTTGATCGAGGCGGCCGCGCTGGCCGTGGTGCTGCTGTTCAACACCAGCCGGAGCTTCGGCCTCGACGGGCTGATCTTCCGACGCGGGTCTGACGCCGCGATCCCCCGTGAACCATCCGTTGCGAGGGCCGAATCATGAGCGACACTTCTTCCGGCGATCCGACCCGGATTTCCCGGCGCGGCTGGCTCCAGTCACTCATCGCGGTGCCGGTGCTCGGCGTCTTCGTCTTCAACTACCTGAAGAAGCGCGCGGCCGAAGACGCCCGCAAGCAGGCGATCATGTCGGAGCTCGGCGTCGCCGAGAGCGGGCCGGCCATCATTCCCAACGCCATCTCGAAGCCCCCCGGCAACAAGATCCGCGTGGGAATCATCGGCTACGGCGGCGAGGGAGAGTCGCTGGTGCGGCACGCGGGGTTCGCTTCGCCCAAGTGGCTCACTGAGGCGAAGCAATCCGTGGCGGACGACCCGCGCGACAAGCAGCTCGACACCTATCTGCGCCAAGACGACCTGAACATCGACCTGACGGCCGTGTGCGAGCTGTTCGACGTGCGTGCCGAGCGCGCCGTCGCGGCCTCGCAGATCGCCGAGCGGCCGGGCGGCGCCGCCGCCAACCCACCGGCCAAGCGCTACCGGCGCTACACCGAACTGCTCGAGAGCAAGGACGTGGACGCCGTCATCATCGCGACGCCCGACGTCTGGCACTCGCGTATCACCATCGACGCCGCGGCCGCCGGAAAACACGTCTATTGCGAGAAGTGCATGACGCGGACCGAGGAGGAAGCCCGTGCCATGCACGATGCCGTGACCGGGTCGAACATCGTGTTCCAGCTGGGGCACCAGAACCGCCAGTCCGAGGCCCACAACAAAGCGCGCGAGGTCATCGCGGCCGGGGTCTTGGGCCCCATCACCCTGGTCGAGGCGACCACCAACCGCAACACCCCTTGGGGTGCCTGGGTGTGGGACATCGAAGCAGAAGGGTCCCCACAGACGATCGACTGGGACCAGTTCCAGGAGCTGGCTCCGCACAAGGTGGCCTTCAGCCCCGAGCGCTTCTTCCGGTGGCGCTGCTGGTACGATTACGGCACCGGTCTGGCCGGCGATCTGCTGTCGCACGAGTACGACGCGGTGAACCAGATCCTCGGCGTGGGGATTCCCAAGTCGTGCGCCGCGTCGGGGGGGATCTACTACTTCAAGGACGGTCGCGACGTCCCCGACACCTTCCAGGCGGTTTACGAGTACCCGGACCGGGAGCTGACCTTCGTCTACAGCGCCACGCTGGCCAACGGCCGTGACCGCGGGCTGGCGCTGATGGGGCACGATGCCACGATGGTCGTGGGGGGCGCGCTCACCGTGCAGGCGGACGGCGACTCCACCAAGTACGCGGAGAAGATCAAGGACGGCGTGATCGATCCCGGCCAGCCGCTGTTCACGTACCGGCCGGGGTTCAAGGGAATCGACGCGGTGACCTCGGCCACGGAGCGGTACTTCGCGAGTCGGGGCCTGTTGTACACCTACCGCGGCGGGCGTCGCGTGTCAGCCTACCACCTGCTCATCGCCGAGTGGCTCGACGTGATCCGCAACGGGGGCCAGACCAGCTGCAACATCGACCGCGGCTTCGAGGAGGCGATCAGCTGTCACATGGCCACGCGCTCCTACCTCGAGGGGCGCAAGGTGACGTGGGATCCGGTGCGGCGGCGGATCGTCTAGGCCGCTTATGCGTGACAGATGTGTTTTACGATAGTAGCGTAGCGACATGCCTAAGGAGAATAGACCACTCGGACTCTCCAAGTCCCGTTTTGCGGCCGGCGTGCAGTGCCACAAGCTGCTGTGGTGGAAAGTGCACGAGCCCAATGCCGTGGAGCTCCAGCCGGACAAAGTGCTCCAGGACCGCTTCGATCAAGGAAACCAGGTCGGCGAGCTGGCCCGGGGGCGGTTTCCGAGGGGAGTCCTGATCGACCTCCCGCATACCGCCGTAGCGGAGCGGATCCGGCTTACCCAGGAAGCGCTCGACACTAAAGTACCAGTGATCTTCGAAGCGAGTTTCCAGGCCGACCATACCTACGTGGCCGTCGACGTGCTGGAACGGCTCGACCCGGGATTTCGCCTGATCGAAGTGAAGTCGGCGTCCTCACAGAAGGAGGAGCATCTCCCGGACGCGGCGGTGCAAGTGCACGTGGCCAAGCGGAGTGGCATCGACGTGCGCACGGTCGAAATCATGCACTTGAACAAGGAGTTCCGACATCCGGATCATGGGGACCTGTTCGAGAGTACGGACGTCACCGCGCCGGTCGAGGAGATGCTGCCCGGCATCCCGTCGGAGATCGAGGCGCAGCTCGAGGTATTGCGTGGCAGCTTGCCGGACGTGGCGATCGGCGTGCACTGCTTCGAGCCGCGGGAGTGCCCGTTCCTGGAGCGCTGCTGGCCGCAGTCCCCCGACCACATCATCAAGCTCTACAACGTCGGGCCCAAGAAGGCGTGCGATTACATGCTGACCGGCGTCCACTCGATTTCCGAAATCTCCCCAAGGCAAAGACTGCCGGACGCGGCGAAGCGGCAGATCCGCTCGATGAAGGAAGACCGGTTAATCGTCGAGCCCGGTCTCGCAACCGCGCTCGAGCCGTTCGCGGCGAAGCTCGGCTACCTGGACTTCGAGACCATTTCGCGGGCCGTGCCGGTGTGGCCGGGGATGGCGCCATGGGAGCAGGCGGCCGCGCAATTCAGCTATCACGAAGCCCGCGCGGACGGGACGTACGGCCACGTCGGCTACCTGGCCGAGGGTTCCCATGATGCCCGACCGGAGCTGGCGCGCGCGATGCTCGCGGCGACCGCGGGCGCCGAGCGGGTCGTGATGTATACGCCGTTCGAGCGGACCCGGATTCGCTCGCTGCAGAAGTCGGAGCCGGATCTCGCGGTGGCGTTGAAGCAGCTGGAAGACAAGCTCATCGATCTGCACCCCGTGATCCGGGACCACGTATACCACCCCGATTTCCTGGGCAGCTTCAGCCTGAAGTACGTCCTGAACCCTCTGGTGCCCGAGCTGACCTACGATGATCTGGTGATCGTGGATGGTCTGGTCGCGAGCGTCGAGATCGCCCGCCTCCTGTTCGTGGCCCAGAAGGTCTCGCCGGCAGAACGCGATCGTGTCAGGCAGGATCTGTTGGACTATTGCGAGCGGGATACGTGGGCCATGGTGAAGCTGCTGGAGCGGCTGCGGCAGTTGGCCGGTGGACGCTTCTAGGCGGCCGCCAATCCAGCGTTCCGAGTGTTAGTTTGTGGTTCATGTCCACCGCGCCGCAAATCGTTCGTTTGAAGCCCCGCCGGCCGCGCCGCCGCGGCCTCGTCGTGTTGGGCATCCTCGCCCTGTTTCTCCTTTTCCTGCCGGCGCTCGTCAGGCTCCTCGCGGAATGGCCCTGGTTCGCGGCTCTCGGCTATGAACGTGTGTTCGCGACGCGGCTCATCGTGAAATCGCTGCTCGGCCTGATCGTCGGCGGCGTCGCCTTCGTCTTTCTGTATGTCAACCTGCGGCTCGCCCAGCGCGGCGTCGTTCCCGATCCGCTGACTTTCCAGTTCGTTGAGGGGTCAGCCCCAGTGGATGTGACGCGATTGCTGCGCCGGCTGGCGCTGCCCACGTCCCTCGGGCTGGCGGCGTTGTTCGGCCTGGGAGCCGCGGGTGGCTGGCTGGGCGTGCTCCAGTTTCTGCACCGCTCACCGTTCGGAGTCACCGATCCTGTGTTCGGCCGGGACGTCGGCTACTACGTGTTCACCGTGCCGGTCGTGGCGAGCGCCATCTCTTTTCTCACCGTGCTCACGACGGTCGCGCTGCTCGCGAGCATCGTGCTGTACGTGTTTCGTCAGGACGTCGTCGCGTTGCGACGCCGCGTTACGGTGGAGCCGTCGGCTCAGTGGCACCTCGCCGGGTTGATTGCCCTCCTGTTCCTGTTGGCGGCGGTGCGCGTGTACTTCGTCCGGCTCCCGGGACTACTGTACTCGACGACGGGGCCGCTGCTGGGAGCGAGCTTCGCAGATCTCCACGCAAGGCTTATCGGCCTGCGGCTCGCTGGGCTGGCGGCGGTCGCCGGTGGCGCGCTGGTGGTGTGGGGGACCCGCACCCACCGCCTGGCCTGGGCCACCCTGCTCGCGCTCGGGATCTACCTTGGCGTGTCGCTACTCGGCGTCGTCTTCTACCCGGCGATCATCCAGCGACTGGTCGTGGCGCCGAACGAGCTAGTGAAGGAAACGCCGCAGCTCGCCTCCCATATCGCAGCGACGCGGCGCGCGTGGGGGCTGGACAAAGTGGTGACGCGCGACCTGACCGGCGAGACCTCGCTCACCAAGCAGGACATCCAGGCGAACCAGGCGACCATACAGAACGTCCGGTTATGGGATCGCGAGCCGCTGCTGCAGACGTTCGGGCAGCTGCAGGAGATCCGCACCTATTACGACTTCGTCTCGGTGGACGACGACCGCTACTGGATCGACGGGCAGTACCGCCAGGTGCTCCTCTCGCCACGCGAGCTGAACTCGGGCTCGCTGCCGACGCGGACCTTCATCAACGAGCGGCTCACGTTCACGCACGGGATGGGGCTCACGCTCGGGCCGGTGAACCAGGTGACGCCAGAGGGATTGCCGGTCCTGTTCATCAAGAACCTGCCGCCGGTGTCCAACGTGTCGCTGCGGGTGACGCGTCCCGAGATCTATTTCGGCGAGCTCACCGATTCCTGGGTGTTCGCTCGCACCCACCAGCGAGAGTTCAACTATCCCTCGGGCGACGAAAACATCTACACATCCTACGCGGGGCTTGGCGGAGTCCGGGTCGGCTCGTTTCTGCGCCGGCTGGTGCTCGCGACCTACTTCGGCTCCCTGAACGTGTTGCTGTCGGGCGACATCACCGACGACAGTCGTGCGCTGTACATCCGGAACATCCGGGAGCGCGCGCGCACGGCGCTGCCGTTCTTGGTCTTCGACGGCGACCCCTATCTCGTGGTCGGAGATTCGGGCCGGCTGCGCTGGATCCTCGATGCCTATACCGCGACCAGCCGCTACCCCTACGCGCAGCCGGTCGCCGACGGCACGAACTACGTCCGCAACAGCGTGAAGGTGGTGATCGACGCCTTCGATGGCACCGTCACGGCCTACCTGGCCGACCCGGCCGATCCGCTGGCGCACACCCTGGCGCAGGTGTTCCCCGGCATCTTCCAGCCGCTCGACGCGATGCCGGCGGATCTGCGCGCGCACTTGCGCTATCCCGAGGATCTGTTCCGGATGCAGACCGACATATACGCGACCTACCACATGGCGGAGCCGGACATCTTCTACCACCGGGAGGACCAGTGGCAGAGGCCGGTGCTGTCGCGGTCGGGTGAACAACGGGATCCCTTCCTGCGCCACATCGTGATGCGGCTACCCGAGGAGCGGCAAGCGGAATTCATCTTCATGGCACCGTTCACGCCGAGCGGCAAGGACAACCTGGCCTCGTGGATGGTGGCGCGCAACGACGGGGAGCACTATGGCCAGCTGGTCGTATATCGCTTCCCGAAGCAGAGCCTCGTCTACGGACCGGCCCAGATCGTCAACCGGATCAACCAGGATCCTGAGATCTCCCGCCAGATCTCGCTGTGGGACCAGCACGGCTCCGAAGTGATTCGCGGCAACTTGCTGGTCATCCCGATCGAGGAGTCGCTCATCTACGTGCAGCCGATCTACCTCCGGTCCGAGGGCGGGGGCATTCCCGAGCTGAAGCGCGTCGTCGTCGCTTACCAGAACCAGGTGGTGATGGAGGAGACGCTCGAGGCCGGGTTGGCGCGGCTGTTCTCCGGTGCGGCGGCCCCCGCCGCGGTGGCGGTCGAGCCGTCTCCCGCCGTCGGGCCCGGCAACGGTCGCGCGGCTGATCTCACCCGCCAGGCGGTCCAGTTGTATCAGAGTGCGGTCGCGGCGCAGCGCGCCGGCGACTGGGCGCGCTACGGAACGGACCTTGCCCGGCTGGGGGAAGTGCTGCGCCAGCTGCGGGTCGTCATCGAAGGTCGCCAGCCGCCATGACCGACGTCGAGGTCGTGGCACCGGTGGCGGGTCGCAACAAGTCCGCGCCCGCCAACGTCCAATAGGTGACCCGCTCCCTACTGGGAAACCCCCGATGCAACACCTGACGCTCGCCTTCCGCACCCTGTTCAGGACCCCCGTTATCACCGGCATCGCGGTGCTTTCTCTCGCGCTCGGGATCGGCGCCAACGCGGCCATCTTCTCCATGTTCGACCAGATCCTGCTCCGCCCCCTCCCAGTACGGCACCCCGACCAGCTCGTCAACCTCGAAGCGCCGGGTCCCAAGTCGGGCAGCCAGTCGTGCGGCCAGGCGGGAGGCTGCGAGATCGTCTTCAGCTATCCCATGTTCCGGGACCTGGAACGGGCCCAGACGGTGTTCACCGGGCTCGCCGCCCACTGCTCCTTCGGCGTCAGCGTCTCATATGGCAACGAGCCGGTGACCGGGAGAGGGATGTATGTGTCGGGGTCCTACTTTCCGACGCTCGGTATCCGGCCCGCCCTGGGCCGGTTGCTCGGCCCCGACGACGACCAAAGCATCGGCACCGGCTTCGTCGCGGTGCTCGGTTACGACTACTGGACCACGCACCTGGGCTCCGACCCGGCCGTGCTGGACCGTCCGATCATCGTGAACGGGCAAACGCTCACCATCGTGGGCGTCGTGCCGCAGGACTTCGTGGGCACCACGCTCGGCGTCCGGCCCAAGGTCTTTGTGCCGATCAGCATGCGCGGCCGCCTGTCGCTCGGGTTCCAGGGATTCGAGAACCGGCGCAGCTACTGGATCTATTTGTTCGGACGTCTCAAACCCAACGTATCCTTGCCGCTCGCCAGCGCCGGTCTCAACGCTCTCTACCGGCCGATCATCAACGATGTCGAAGCGCCGCTCCAGGGCGCCCTGAGCGAACAGACCATGGCCCGCTTCAAGGCCAAGCAGGTGGTGCTCACGCCGGGGTGGCGCGGCCAGAGCTCGATGCACCGCGAAGCCAAGACGCCGCTCCTGATGCTGTTCAGCGTCACCGGCATCGTGCTGCTCATCGCCTGCGCCAACATCGCCAATCTGCTGTTGGCCCGGGGCGCGGGCCGAGCCATGGAAATGAGTGTGCGCCTCGCCCTCGGCGCGAGCCGCCGCCAGTTGATCTTCCAGCTGCTCACCGAATCGGTGCTGCTCGCCTCTCTGGGCGGGGTGGCCAGCCTGTTGGTGGCCCAGTGGACCCTCAACAGCATCGCCGCCCTGCTCCCGCCGGATGCGGGGGACACGCTGCAGTTCGCGCTCCAGCCGGCGGTGCTGCTGTTCGCGGCCGCGTTGGCGGTCGCCACGGGGATCGTCTTCGGCATGTTCCCGGCTTGGCACAGCACCCGTACCGAACTGGTCACGACCATTCGCGCCAACGCCAGCCAGATCTCGGGGGCCCGGAGCGCCGCGCGCTTCCGCGCCTCGCTCGTCACCGTGCAGATCGCCCTCGCGACCACCCTGCTCGTCGCCGCCGGCCTGTTCGTGAAGAGTCTCGTGAACGTGACGCACGTGGACCTGGGGGTCCACGTGGACAACGTGGTCACGTTCAGCATCTCGCCGGAACGAACCGGCTACGACAGCACCCGCGCCCTGCTTCTCTATGGCCGGGTGGAAGAGGAGCTAGGCGCGATCCCGGGCGTGTACGGTCTCACCAGCGGGGTGGTGCCGCTCCTGGCGGGCGACAATTGGGGCACCAACGTCGACGTGCAGGGCTTTCAGTCCGGCCCTGACGTGGACAACGAATCGAGTTACAACGAAGTCGGCACCGGGTATTTCGCCACCATGGGCGTGCGCCTCGTGGCGGGCCGGGAATTCACGCCCGCCGATCGCCTGGGCGCGCCCCAGGTCGCGATCGTGAACCAGGCGTTTGTGAGGAAGTTCAACCTGGGAGCCGGCGCGGTGGGCAAGTTCATGTCCACCAGTGGACCCGACTCCCTGCGGATCGAGATCGTGGGCGTCGTTCCTGACCTCAAGTACTCCGACGTCAAGCAGGTGGTCCCGGCGGTGTTCTACCTGCCGTGGCGGCAGGACACCCGCGCGGGGAGCATGAACTTCTACGTCCGGTCGCCCCAGCCGGGCGTGGTGCTACGGGCGCTCCCCGGGGTGCTCAAGCGCATCGATGCCGGGTTGCCCATCGAGGACGTGAAGACCATGCCGCAGCAGATCCGGGAGAACGTGTTTCTGGACCGGATGATCAGCATTCTGTCGGCGTCGTTCGCGGTGCTCGCCACCCTGCTCGCAGCCGTGGGCTTGTACGGCGTCCTGGCTTACAGTGTGGCCCAGCGCACCCGCGAGATCGGCGTGCGCATGGCCTTGGGGGCCGACGCCAAGCGGGTGCGCGCGATGGTGCTGCGTCAGGTGTCCGGCATGATGCTGGTGGGCGGCGGGATCGGGTTGGCCGGGGCGCTCGGGTTGGGGCGCGCCGCCCGCTCGCTGCTGTACGGGCTCGAGGGACATGACCCGGTGGTCCTGGTACTCGCGGTCCTGGCGCTCATGCTCGTCGCGCTCGCGGCGGGGTACGTTCCGGCGCGGCGGGCCTCGCAGGTGGATCCGGTTCACGCGCTGCGCTACGAGTAGTAGCGCCTGAACTATCGCGCGATCAGGCGTATTCCTCGAACCTGGCCCATTTCATGCACAGGGTGTGGTCGTCCCCCGCACCGAGGTCTCTAAACCGATGAGCAACATCTATGGCTGGCCCGACGGGCTGGTAGTAGAGCTCGTCGGCGGCCCCCGCGACGGCGAGCGGCAGCGCGGCCCCCACGGTAACGCGCTGCCCTGCGGGAACGGTCATTACCTGCCCTTCGTGGCGGGGAAGCCACGACGGGCGCCACGCAACGTCTACCGCTGGCTGCCGCCACTGGACCCCGTCGATCTCCTCGACGAGCTCCAGATCCTCGGATTTTTCCTGGTGGACCCGTGCGGCATCCCCGGGACCAGGCCGTAAGTCACGACTTGCGCAGCATCCAGTAGACCAGGCCGTTCAAGTCCGCGAGGCCGATGGTCAGCGCGATGTTGTTGCCGCTCCAACAACCCCCAGTTCACCCCGGCCTCGTAGGAGCCGAGGCTGATGCCTCCGCGATCGCTGACGGGGTTACCCCTCAAGCTCGCTGGCGGACAGATGAGGACGTGACGGGCCCAAATGTCGAAGGCCGGGTCTAGCCCGGCCTTCGGTGCGGCGAAACAGCGCCGCGGAGACCTCCCAAGTAATTGTACTATACGAAGTGCTCGGCGGCCGAGTCAATAGACGGTGGGTGCTGGTGGGGGCAAGACATGTTCGTCATCGAAAAAGCGCGGATCGGAGCGGTGTCACGCACCTGGGCAAGACCAACACCCTGGCGCACCGCGTCGCGCACCTTGCCGTCCGCGGCGCGGACCCGCGGCGCATCCTGCTGCTCACCTTCACTCGGCGGGCGGCGGAGATCATGTGCGACGCGCCGAGCAGATCTCCGGTGCGACGCCCGTGGGATGGTCGGGCACGTTCCACGCGATCGCCAATCGGCTGCTGCGCCAGCACGCGGCGTCGGTCCGGCTGGACCCCTCGTTCACCGTGCTCGACCGGTCCGACGCGGCGGATCTCCTGAATCTCGTCCGCAACGAGCTGGGCCTCTCGAAGCAGACGACGCGGTTCCCGAAGAAGGACACCTGCCTCGCGATCTACTCGCACGCGGTGAATGCGGGCCATCCGGTGGAAGAAACGCTCGAGCACGCCTTCCCCGCCTATGTGAGCTGGGCCGAGGAGCTGAAGCGCCTGTTTGGGGCGTACGTGAACGCGAAGCAGCGGCGCCATCTGCTCGACTACGACGACCTGCTGCTGTACTGGTATCACCTGATGCAGGACGCTGCGGCCGCCGAAGGCGTGCGGCGCCGCTTCGATCACGTCCTGGTCGATGAATACCAGGACACCAACGCGCTCCAGGCCGGCATCTTGTTCGGCTTGAAGCCCGACGGCCGCGGGCTCACGGTCGTGGGCGACGATGCCCAGTCCATCTATTCGTTTCGCGCCGCCACGGTGCGGAACATCCTCGATTTTCCCCAGCAGTTCACTCCGCGGGCGCACGTCGTCACCCTGGAGCAGAACTACCGCTCGACCCAGCCGATCCTCGACGCCGCCAACGCGGTCATCGCCCTGGCGCCGGAGGGGTTCGCCAAGCGCCTCTTCTCCACCCGCCCTTCGGAGCAGCGGCCCATCATCGTCACCGCGGCCGACGAGCAGGCGCAGGTCGACTACATAGTAGAAAGGGTGCTCGAGCGGTAGCAAGAGTCGACACTTCGGGCATATCGCCAGTGGCGTGCCTCGGTTCTGCCTTCAGGACGCCTGAGCCTTCCTCGTAGATCGGGCGCGGCACGGCACTTGCCCTGACGACAAGTAGCTGGAGGGTTCGTACGCACCTCCGGCACAGAGGCCGACAAGGGCACACCCGGAGCGATCCGGGGCCGCAAAGCCAGGAGTCTCCTATGGGAGATCGTCCGGTTGCCGAAGCCGAAACGGGATTGGGTCTTGCGCCCGTCCGAGTTCGCGGCTTGGGAAATCCGTCCGCGGCTCGACGGGCGCATCTGCGCACCGGCGCCGACGGACACCACGCAGCAGAAAGGACCGACCTAATGATCCGCACCCCACGCCTGGCGCACTGGGTACTGACCGCCGCCGTATTGCTCGCCGCGTGCGAGACGCCCAGCGCCCCCAGCGCCACAACTCTCACCGTCCGCGGTGCCGCCTCCAGCCCGGTGGCCGCGAGCGCCGTGCTGGCTGCGTCGCCGAGCCCCTTGGACTCGGTGACGGTGCTGACCGGCGCCCCATCGTCCATCACGATCCGGATGTACGCCTTGTGGATCAGCCAGCAGGCGGACTGCTCCGCGCCGGAGCTGGTCCAGACCTATGGCACGGTTGGGCAGGACAAGGATTTCGTGGAGAACCCGGTGCTGTTCAGCGGCACGCCAGCCGATGGCACGTACCCGTGCGTCATGTTCCAGATGTCCGACGTGCTGCGCATGAAGCCCGCGACTTCGTTCGGCGCGTGCGTGGCCGGAATGGAGTATTCGGGCGACATCTACCGCGACGGTGAAAGCGACTGGAAGAACGTCGATCTCAACCCGATCGTGGGCCACGGCACGGACGCGGCGCCCCTAGACGACCATGTCACCATCTTTTTCGCGCGCGACACCGCAGCGGTGCTGGCGCGTGGCGTGAGCACGCACCAGTTGGTGCCGCTGGGGAGCGACCTCATCGTGCCCGGCCAGAGCACGTTCTATATGGACGCGCACGAGGCGGTCCAGACCGACGGAACCAACTGCGGTCTCGAGCCGCCGCACGTGTCGTTCCAGTAACCGCGCGGCCGTCGGGGCACCGTCGGATCGTTCGGCGGGCCGTCCCGATAGGTGGAGACAGCCCGGTCCCACACATCGTGGGGCCGGGCTGTCCGCTGTAAGCGGCCGTCGATCCCGGCGGGCGTGCTGGGCGTGAAGAGGGAGCGAATCCGAGACATGCGCGATTCCGCCACGCTCCACGTTCATCCACTTTCTCGTTTGGCGAGAGTATGTTGAGTGGACCCAATGCTGGAAGGCCAGATCGGAATGTCCCGTTTGCAGCTGCGTCCCACGACCGTTCTCGCCCTAGCCACGCTGGCGAGCGCCGCCTGCGCGGCGCATCGCGTCCTTGTCCCGCCCCAACTCAGTCTGGCCCCCTACGGCAGTGTTGGCCTGGTGACGTTCACGGCCGAGAATGCCAAGGGCGCGCTGGGCAGCCTGGTCACGCGACGCTTCGAGGAATACATGCTCGTGGCGCAACAGGGCATCGAGGTGCAGGAGTTCGCGACGTCGGACTCCGCGGCTGCGTTGGGCGGAGCGCGGGGTGTCCCGGTCGTGTTCCTGGGGCATCTCAAGGTGTCCAACGTGAAGCCGAGCGGCGGCCTGCTGGGGTTGACGTGGGCGCACGTCGAGGCAACGGTCGCGGCGGAGTTGTCGGTGGAATTGCGCTCCACCAAAACCGGCGGCACGCTGTGGCGCGCCAGCGCGGCGCGCACCGAGAAAGTCGGCGAGCTGTCGCTCGTGGGGGGCGTGCCCGAGTTTTCCGCGCGCGACCCCAACGATGCGTACGGGCACCTGGTCGATCGTCTGGTCCACGCCGTGACCTGGGACCTGCGCTCGACCTGGGTGAAGCAGTAGCAGGCGTATTAGCTAGGGCTCGCCATGCACGCCGACGAAGAACGCGGCGAGATCGAGCTCGAACGGATCGATGGCCGGGTCGGGTTGCCAGCGTAGCAGGTCGGTGAGTATCTCGGGTCGGTCGTCGGTGGGGCGCCAGCGTTCCACGAGGCGGGCTTCCAGGTCTACGATCCAGTACTCCCGCACGCTCGTCCGTTGAAACAGGCGACGTTTGACCGTGCGATCCGCGCGGGCGGTCGACGGCGAGAGCACCTCCACCGCGAGCAGCAAGCGGCTGAAGTCATCCCAACTCCGCGGCCGGCGTCCTTCGGGCCATGGACCCACAAAAACGTCGGGCTGGACCAATGCTCCTGTTTCCGGCTCGATGTCCGCGGGAGACATCAGCGCATATCCCACTCCGGTACGCTCTGTGTAGTCGCGCAGCAGTCCAACCAGTCGCAGGACCGCCTCTTGGTGGAGAAAACTCGGTGCCGGGGTCACGAGCAACTCGCCCGCGACCACCTCGTAGCGACGCCCGTCGTCGGGCAGCGCGCGCACCCGCTCTGGAGTCCAGTATTCGGTGACCTGCGGCATACCCATATTCTGCTCGGCTCGGCGCGGGGGGGGCAAGGGGACACCCATCACAGTGCGCTGATCAAGCCCGCGAATCGGCATCAGTTCATCGCGACGGGCACCCTTTTCACGCGTGTGTCAAGCAGTAGCCATCGCCGCCGCGATCTGCCCAAACGCCCGTCGCCCTTCGTCGGCCGCCGGACCCCAATGCTGCAGGCCGTCAAGCTCCGAGTGCGCGAATGCTACCCGGCCATAGCTCCGACGAATGATGTCCCGCGGTGCCGGCTCATCCCCCGCACCACCATAGAATCCCGGGTACGGCACCGAGAAGGCGTGCCCCCAGCGATTCAGGATGATGCCGGCGATGTCACGGGCCGGGTCGAACCCTGTCGAGCCGAACAATTCGAGCATCTGATTGACGATCTTCCGTTCGAACTCCGGATACGACGTCATGAGCAGCTCGATCCGTCCGCGCTGAACCTGATCGTCGATGGACAGGCCCGGGTAGTAGAAGGGTGTGTAGAACGACAGGACCGCCGGCTGGCTCGGGTCCAACGGCGGGTGATGCCGGCCGACGACCATGGGCCGGCGGATATTGCAGGTGCGACCGAAACCGCCGTCCGACTTCTCCCAGATGGCCGCCGTGATTCCCCGCCGGTGCATGAAGCGCCAGTTGTTCACCGCCACGTTGGCAACCAGGAATGGGGCGTGATGGAATTGCCGGTACGCGGCTCTGTGCCCTTCCGGCAGGTCGCGGACGACATGACGATTGATCCAACCGCCCGTGGCCATGATCACACTCTTGGCCCGCGCCTGACGGAGCCTGCCGGCGTGTGCATAGACGACGCGTACCCGCTGCGACGCATCAATGGGACCTTCGTGTTGCACGCTGACGGCCGTGGCATCCAGCCGCATGCGCAGCGGCTGGCCTTGACGATCGAGTGCCGGGAAATTGATTCTGCCCGTAATGATGTCAGCGAACTCCCTGCCGCCGGCGATGGATTCCGGTATCAGCGATTTCAGGAAGTACCGGGCGTATCCGGAGTTGCCACCCGGGAAGGAATGCCGCTCCAGACCGGCGGCGGGTGGCGCGCTCAACCCCGGCATCGGGAGATTGTAAGCGGCGTAGGCCGAAACGGCGTCGCTACCCAGCCCCAGCGCTGAGGCCAGGAATAGATCGGCGTAGCGGGAGCCTGCCGCGCCCTGGCCGAGCTCCCGTTCCAGGTAGTCTTTGTAGGACATGCGATCCAGATAGCGGCGCGCTTCCTGATCGGTAGCGAATTGCCGGGCCCTGCCCGCACGGTACCAGTCGAGCAGCGATCCTCTTTCTCCCGGGCTCAGCGGAGTATTGGCCAGCTCCTGCCGCCACATATCGACCGCCCAGCTCCCGGCCGGCGACGCGGCACTCCGAAAGAAGTGCCCGACACTGATCTGCTCTTGCAGGCCGACCACGAGATAGCCGTAGTTGTCCTTGCAGAAACCCAGCGGCGCCTGATCCGCCGGCCAGTCGCGATAGGGCAGGTCCCTGGGGATGCCCAGCTCGGCATAGTAGCGCGCGTCTCCCGTCGCCCCGACCGGATCGTCCACGGCAGGCGGTATGAAAAACCCGTTGGAGCCCTGCGGGGCCAGGAGCGTTATGCCGTTGACGTCGAATTCGTTCTCTTTCGCTTCGCCGCCGAAGACGGGATGATTGTCGAGCATCAGGCAGGTCTGCCCCGCCTTTCGCTTCTTGGAATACTCCAGCGCCGCTCCAAGCGCGGCCATGCCGCCGCCAACGATGACGAGATCGTATTCCTCGACCGGACCGGAGATACGATCGATCCGCCCAAATGCACCGTCGCGGATCCGATGCGCCATCGCGACAGCCTCGGGCGTGTTGCCGTGCGACAAGTGATAGTCGCCGACGCCCCCATAGCCGTACCAGTCCGAAGGGAACGGTGAACTTGTCACGACGTCGGTGGCTCGAGCGCACCCCGGCACAGCAGGGAGCAATCCGGCGCCGGCGGCGACCAGCACGCCGTTCACGAAATCACGTCGGGTGATCTGCGTCATGAACGGTTCACCGCCTCTCGCAGAGGAGCACCAAGCCGAATGCGGTCGTGAGCGAGATGCTGCCGTTCCGCACCGTGCCCCTGACACCTGAGTAGGCGTCCACCAGCTCGGTGCCGTCCGTGAACACGCCGAAAACGGAGATGGTCTTGGCGCCTTCCCCCTGATCCATCGCCACGAGCACTCGATCGTGGAGTCCGTTCGTGTCGAGGACCCGGCTGAAGATGTACGGCTGCGCCTGGAGCCGGTGATGCTCCCCGGCTCCTACCGCTGGGTGGGCCCGGCGGAACCGGCCCAGCTTCCGCCAGTGTCGCAGGATTAGGGTGGTGGGGCCCCCGCGCTCCAGGTCACTCCAGTTCATGAACGAGCGGAGGTTGGCGTCGCCAGCCGCGCCCGCGACCCTGAGCGGCCGGGCCAGCTCGTCCCCGTAATAGATCTGGGCGCCGCCCGGTGCCAGGAGGAGGCGGGTCCCCGCGCCGAAGGGGTCGCTCCGGTCCTGGTCGTACGGCGACCCGTCATCGTGGTTGCTGACGTAGTTGAGGATCGAGACCCCCCGCAGCGCGCCGGTTTGGAGCGTTGCGGAATACCGCGTGAAGAGGTCGTCCAGCGACCCGGCGGCCTCCCGCTTGAAGCCGAAGTTGATGAGGCCGTCGTAACCGTAGGCGAAGAAGTCCACGGTCCGGTCCCCGTAGTTGTACGCCCGCCCCTGGCTCGGCTCATAGCCGTAGACCTCGCCCACCATATAGAAGGGGAGGCTGTCCTGGACCTGGGCCGGATGGGCCCGCTTCCAGTCCGCGAACGCGCGCCCGGCTTCGCGCTTCAGCTCGGCGCTGACGGCCGCGCCAAAGTGCTTGGCCGTGTCCACCCGGTAGCCATCGAACCCGAGCTCGCGCACCCAGTCCGTGAGCCACTTGATGAGGTAGTAGCGAGGCGCGCGCGGATACCCGGTGCGCTGGAAGAAGGTGTCGAGCGAGGCCCGCTCACGCTCCAGGCGGCCCTCCCGCTGCCATTTCTCGAGCAGCGCCGGGGGAAGCTCCACGGGATCGTCCCGCTCGGTGCGGACGTCGGGAAGGTTGGCCACCAAGGTGCAGTCCACCGTCGTGGCGTAGCTCCCGTAGGTGCACTGCGGGCTCGTGCGCACCCATGCCTCGGGCCACTGGGGATCTTGCGGGGTCACCGGCCCCGTGTGGTTGATCACAGCGTCCATGAGGACGCGGATGCCGTGCCGGTGGGCCGCGTCGACCAGCGCGCGCAGGTCGTCTCTGGTCCCTAACGCCGGCTCCACCGCGGTCCAGTCCCGGGTCCAGTAGCCGTGGTATCCGTAGGTCTTCCCCGTCCCCTCGTCCACGCTCCCGTGGATCTGCTCCACGAAGGGAGTCAGCCAGATGGCGTCCACGCCCAAGCTGTCGAAGTACCCTGTCTCTATCCTCTGGAGCACGCCCTTCAGGTCTCCACCTTCGTAACTGCGTAGCACGACACCGTCGTGGGCTCGGCCCAGCGCATGGTCGTTGCTCGAATCGCCGTTCTGGAAGCGATCGGTGAGGAGGAAGTAGACCGTGGCGTCGTTCCAGAACAGCGCGGGATCCGCGGACTGGGCCGACGCGGGGGCTTTGTGAATCCACGCCGCAAGGACGAAGGCGCCGATGCCGATGAGCGCCACGGCGCGGGTAACGATTCTCATGCGCCGACCGCCGCCGCCACGTCGTCCTCGTCCTGCACGCGGAGCGTCAGCGCCGCGGCCACGACGAGGGACGCGCCGCCGATCAGAAGCGCGTAGATGGCCGCTCCGCCGAAGAAACGCCCGATGAAGAAGCCCAGGACGGCCGCCGCGACGATCTGGGGAATCACGATGAAGAAATTGAAGACCCCCATGTAGTATCCCATCTTCGAGGGTGGCAGGGACCCGGTCAGGATCGCATAGGGCATCGAGAGAATACTCGCCCAGGCGATCCCCACCCCCACCATCGAGCCCAGCAGATATCGAGGATTGGTGAGGACGAAGATGGAGAGGAGTCCCACCGCGCCGCACACCAGGCAGATCGCGTGGGCCACCTTCCGGCTGGTCCGCCGCGCCAATACCGGAATGGCGAACGCGGCGACGGCGGCGACGCCGTTGTAAGCCGCGAAGCCGACCCCCACCCAGTTAGCCCCCTCGTTGTAGCGCGCCGAGGTCGTATCGGTGGTGCCGTACATGTGGCTGGTCACCGCCGCGGTCGTGTAGATCCACATGGCGAAGAGGGCGAACCACGAGAAAAACTGCACCGAGGCCAGCTGCTTCATGGTCCGGGGCATGTCCTGGAAGTCGTTCAGGATGGTGACGAAGCCGTTGTCGTATCGGCCGCCACGCTGCATGAGCCCGCTGACGATGAGCAGCACCCCGACGACTCCGAGCCCGGCCGACAGGATCATCACCTGATAGATCCCCTCCAGGGCCAGCCAGATGCTGAGCGGCGTGCCCACGGCGAGGAGGATTCCGCCCAGGCGGATCTGCCGGTCGCCGTTGCGGGCGTACTCTTGCGCCGTCCGCTTCTCTCGGGTGGTGCTCTCGCGCGCCTGATTCTCCTCGAAGGAGGCCATCTGCTCCGGCGAGTACTCCCTGGACCGAACCACCGTCCAGAGCACGGCGGCGAAGAAGACCGCGGCGCCGATGTAAAACGACAGGCGCACCGAGTCCGGGATCATGTGCGCGGGCGCCTCGTTGCTCACGCCGAACTGGTTGGTGAGGAGCCAGGGGAGCAAGGATGCCGCGACCGCACCGGTACCGATGAGAAAACTCTGCATGGCGAACCCGGTGGTCCGCTGCGCCGAGGGGAGATTATCGCCTACGAAGGCACGGAACGGCTCCATCGAGATGTTGATCGAGGCATCCATGATCCACAGCATGCCGGCCGCCACCCACAGGACCGGGGAGTTCGGCATGACGACCAGGGCCAGCGAAGCGAGGATGGCCCCGCCCAGGAAGTACGGACGCCGCCGGCCCAGGCGGTTCCAGGTGCGATCGCTGAAGTAGCCGACGATGGGCTGGACGATGAGTCCGGTCACCGGGGCGGCGACCCACAGGATCGGGATGTTCTCCACCTTGGCGCCCAGCGTTTCGAAGATCCGGCTCACGTTCGCGTTCTGGAGCGCGAAACCGATCTGGATGCCCAGGAAACCGAAGCTCATGTTCCAGATTTCCCAGAACGACAGGCGCGGCTTGGTCCGGACGGCGCCGGGAGGTGTGGCTGCGGATGATCCCATGGTGGACCTGGACCTCAGGGGTTACGAGCGCGGTTAAGGCGACGGATCAGCCCGTCGACCTCGGGGTCGGTGAAAATCTCGTCCAAGAGCCGTCGCATCGGGCGCTGCCAGTTCGGGCGCACCGAGGACGGCGTCCCGGGGAGGTTCACGGCGTGATCCTCGAGCCAGAGATCCTCGAGCCAGGGAATCACGAGCGGGCTATCCGACCGACCGAGCCACTCCAGCAGCTCGGCCAGGAATGCAGCGGGCTCTTCCACGGGGCAACCCAGCTGCTGGGCGAGCCAGTGCGTGGCCGTTTCGCGTTCCTCTCTGACGCCCGAGGCCGCCTGCTCCGGCAGGAGTCCGTACCGAACCCGCTCGGCGATGTCGTTTCCTGTGAGCCACCCCGCGAAGGTAGGCGTGTCGTGCGTGCCCACGAGGGCCATGTCCCTGGCGGTCGGGGGGACGAGCGCTTCGCCCTTCGGGTCCTGGAACTGCGCCAGGTACATCCCCCAGATGCGGTGGCGCGGCAGCGCCTTGTCGATCTCGCGCGGAACGGTGCCCAGGTTCTCGCCCACCACCTCGCACCGGTTGCGCTCCGACTCCAAAGTGAGAATGGCGAACAGCTCCTCGGCGGGATAGGAGACGTAGGTCCCTTCGTGCAAGCCGAACCCGTGGGGGATCCAGTAGAGGCGAGTCCAGGCCATGATGTGGTCCACCCGGAGCACGCCGGCGAGCCCGGCCTGGAGGCCAATCGACGCCGCCAGGTAGCGGTGACCCTCGCGGCGCGACGCCTCGGGAAGCGCCGGGGAAAAGCCCCAGTCCTGCCCGCTCGGGAAGCCTGCGTCGGGAGGGGCGCCCACCGACATCCCGTCGGCGAAGAGCGTTGGTCGCGACCACGGATCATAGCCATCCGGGTGCACGCCCACCGCCAGGTCGAGCCCCAAGCGGAACCCGTCCTGTTCCAGGCGCTGACGGAGGTCGTGGAGCTGGCGGCGCACCATCGTTTGAGCTACGAGGTGGAAGCGCTCCTCTTCAGGATCCACCTGATCGGGCGTCAGCGTACCGGCCTGGGCGGCCGGCGGCCAATCCCGCCAGTTCCTCCCCAGCCTCCCTTGAGCGCCGCGAAACAGCGCGTAACGAATCAGCTCTTCGTCCAACTCCGACAGGGCCGGGACCGGCTGCTCCACTAGAGCCCGGCGGACCTCGGCGTCCGCCCGAGTCACGTCCAGGGTCGTAGGACGATCCGTCGGGCGATGGGCATTCCCCAGATCGAGGATCAGCTCGGACCAGAAGAGGCGGCTCACCGGAGAATACGGGCTGGGCTCCGGCGGTAGGGCGTTGAAAGTGGGAAGCAGGGGGAGGACGGTGACCAGATCTCCACCCCGCTCGCGCACCCAGCGGCACAGCGACTCGAGGTCCCGGAGATCGCCCAGGGAGCGGCTGCGCGACGAGCGGAGGGCGGCGAGCTGCGTTCCGACCCCCCAGCTCCGATGCGATCCCGGCCTACGCCACGCCTGTACGGGTGCGGCCATGACCGTGCACGTCTCGCGTCTGCCCGAGGCCTCGACCGTCAGGCGGTGGTAGCCTAACGGCAGCGGGCGGTCGAGCGGTACCACGTCGCCGTTCTCGAGATGCAGCTGTGCCTCACCCCCTGACCCCCTCTCCCGTTTCGGGAGAGGGGGAAGAACTCCGTCCCAGGCGACGAGGACGGGCGGCACGAGCCCCGTGTTCCTGGTCGCGCGGTGTGCGCGCAATGCTTCGGCGGCATCACCGGGGCGGGCGATGGGGGCGCCCACCGCGGCGCAGACGCGAACCAGCGTCTCAGGAGCCACGGTGACACGCTTGCCGAGGCCATCCGTGTAGTGGGTGTGGACACCCATCGCCCTGGCGAGGGAGCGGAGCGCCTTCAAGTCATCCACGGCGGAATAGTAGAGCAGTGACCGTGCTTGGGCCAGCAAGCAGCTCTCTGCGGCGACGATCTGCTTGAATAGGGACGCAAACTAGGCGCCCGCGGGCACCGTGTGGTAGAATCGAGGGTCCCCCTCCGCACGGTGCCGCATGCCCCCTCGTCCGTACCTGCTGAACGAGCTCACGTGGAAAACGGTGCGCGACACGCGCTACGAAGTCGCGGTGCTGCCGTGGGGCGCCACCGAGGCGCACAACTTCCACCTCCCCTACTCGACCGACAACGTCGAGACCGAGCGGATCGCTGAGCTCGCGGCGGGCCACGCGTGGGAGCGGGGCGCCCGGGTCGTCGTGCTGCCGGTGGTGCCGTTCGGGGTGAACACGGGGCAGCTCGACATTCCGTTGTGCATCAATATGAACCCGAGCACCCAGGCGCTGGTGTTGCGCGACCTCGCGACGGCGCTCGCGGGACAGGGCGTCCCGAAGCTCGTGATCCTGAACGGGCATGGCGGGAACGATTTCCGGCAGATGATCCGCGAGCTGCAGCCCATGGTATCGCTGTTTCTGTGCACGGTCAGCTGGTACAAGGTTATGGACCCCAAACCGTACTTCTCCGATCTGGGGGACCACGCGGGGGAGCTCGAGACGAGCGTGATGCTGCATGTGGCACCAGAGCTGGTGGGGCCGTTGTCGGACGCCGGCCCCGGGCACGCGCGCCGTTTCAAGGTGGAGGGGCTGCGGGAGGGGTGGGCGTGGGCGCCACGGCGGTGGCGCGAGGTGAGCGACGACACCGGCGTCGGGAACCCTCGGGCGGCGACGGCGGAGAAGGGACAGAAGTACGTGGCGGCGGTGAGCGAGAAGATCGGAGGCTTCCTGGTGGAGCTGGCGCGGGCGGAGCCGGGGAAGATGTATGAATAGACGAGCTTCAATTCTATTCCAGGTACCAGTTCTTATCCCACGCGTGTGCTTCGAGTCGGGAGAGCAACTGGGTCGACAACGGACCCTGCTGCGCCGCCGCGACGTTCACGCGCACGTGTTCCGAGCGCCGCATCCCGGGAATCACCGTCGACACCTCCGGTGGGGACAGGCAGAATCGCAGCGCCAGCTCCGGCAGCGTCCGCACCTGGTCATCGAGCATCTGCGCCAGGGCGTCCGCCCGCCGCTCCGCCTCGGCGCGACGGTCGCCCTTGAAGTAGTCCGCTCGCCAGTCGCCTGCTGGAAACACCGTGCCGGATCGAATGCGGCCGGTGAGTGCGCCTTCGTCGAACGGGACACGGACGATCACGCCCAGCGGCTTTGTCCTCGCGAGTGCGAACAAGGCCCCCTCGGCGGAACGATCGTAGATGTTGTAGATCACCTGAGCGGTCTCGAATAGCGGATCCGCCAGCGCGCGCAGGGCAGTCGCGGGCGTGTGCTCGCCGATCGAGATCCCCCAATGCAGGACCTTCCCTTCCTCTTTGAGACGGACCATCCGCTCATGGGACGCGCCCCATTCCGGATCGTCGAGCCAGGCGTCGTGCCACACATGAAATTGTTGCAGCGACAAGGCCTCGACGCCGAGGTGCTTCAGGGACTTGTGCGTGCAGGCTGAGATGTGGCTGGCTGGAAAGACTTCGGCGAGCGGCGTATCAGCCTTGCCGGGCCATACCTCGTTGCGCGGCGGGACTTTGGTGGCCACGGTCGCGCGACCTGCGCGGATCTCCTCTCGCAACACGTCGCCGATCAGCCGCTCGCTATGCCCGTCTCCATACGCCAACGCCGTATCGAAGAACGTCACGCCCTGCGCGACGGCTTCGTGCAGCGCGTCACGCCCCTGAGCGTCGTCCGTACCGCGCCACTGGTTGCCACCAAGCCCCCAGCCGCCAAAGCCGAGCTCGCTCACGACGTATCCTGTGGTGCCCAGAGCGCGAGTTTTCAGACCTTGCCCCCCTTCGAGGTTGCCGACAGCCCGCGCCGCTCCCTTGGGCGCGACGGGGAACCGTAATCCCTGCGCTCGACCTGGGTCAAGCAGTAGCCTTGGCTTGACGCCGTGCCACGGGCGCGGGAGCTTTGGCCGCCATGGCGAACATCCCGTTCACGAGCAACTACACCGACCTGTCGTCGCAGCGCGGCTTCCAGTTCAAGTTCTTCTGCGGGAAGTGCGGCAACGGTTACATCTCTACGTTCAAGGCAAACCAGCTCGGGACAGCGGCGGCCGCCGCGAATGCGGCCGCCTCTCTGCTGGGCGGAATCTTCGGCCGGGCCGCGCAGACCGCCGATGCGTTGCAGTCGATGACGGCCGGCCCCCAGCACGACGCCGCGCTCGACGCGGCCGTCAAGGAGATCAGCCCGCTCTTCAAGCAGTGCACCCGTTGCGGCAAGTGGGTGTGCGAGCCGATCTGCTGGAACAAGAAGATGGGTCTGTGCGAGACCTGCGCGCCGGACCTGGACGAGGAGATCGCCGTGGCACAGGCCGCCGCGGCCAAGGACCAGGTCGTCGAGAAGGCGCGCGCGGTGGACTACGTCGGCCAGCGGGACCTCGCTCAGGTCGCAGCCGTCCTCTGCCCCAGCTGCGGGGCCAAGACGCAGGGCGGGAAGTTCTGCCCCGAGTGCGGCACGCCCATCAGCCCGAAGCGGAAGTGCGCCAGCTGCGGCGCCCTGGCCGACGGCACCCCGAAGTTCTGCCCGGAGTGCGGCAAGCCGTACGGATGAGCTGACGCGGGAGAGGTTCCGATGAAGACGAAGAAGAAGACGAAGAAGAAAGTGATCATCGTGGCGCGTACGCGGGGCGGACGAGTACGGGTTCGGGTTCCCGCGGATGCCAAGCCTGAAGAACGGGCCGAGGCGGCACACTACGTCGAGACACTCGACGCCAATCGGCAGATCGCTCACGGCAAGGCGCTGACCCCCGGCACCACTCACAAGGTCGAACGGGACGCCAAGGGCAAGAAGACGCTCGTGCGCAAGCGGTTCTCCGCCACTTAGTCCGCTGCGCCGCTCAGCAGGCGAAGCGCACCCGTCGCAACAGCCTCGTCGAACCCACCTTGTAAACGGCGTGCGTCGGCAGGCGTAGCCGCATGTCCTTCCTGACGGCGGATTTGATGCCGTAGCGCACCGAGGTCCCCTGGAAGGCGATCCGATCGGTCGCGAGCAGCGTTTCCACGAACGTTCTCACCTCGTCGTCACTGGCGGTGGCCTCGGGTAGTCCGCCCAGAATCGCCACAGTCTTGTCGACGGCTTCCACCAGCACCAGCTGCGGCGCGACGGCGAGCACCCCCTTGAGCCGGTTGTCGAGCTGGCCCAGCGGCACATGCCGCACGTGCGTGGCGCGCAGCACCCTGCGCCCGCCGATATCCTGCGCCTGCACCACGAGGCGCTCGGTGGGCGCGGCGCGCAGGCGTCGCCGCAGGTCCCGCACCGCCGACCCGGACAGCATGCCCCGACCGCCGGACCCAGCCAAAGCCGCGACCGGCGCGAGCATCGCCGCACTGCCGAGCGCGATGTTGTGCTTGCGGAAGGCGTCGCGGATCGCCAGCCCGTTGGCGCCGCCGCTCGTGTCCTCGTCCGCCAGCACCATGGCGCGTCCCACCGACTGGAAGAACCGGACCGCTTCGGGCGCCTCTGCCGCCGCGCGCACCAGCAGCTTGCCGGCGGTCTTCACGGCGGCGTCGAGCTGAGCGGCACTCGGCGTCCGGGCAGCGCCGAGCCGCTGGCGCAGGATGTTCAGGATGGTGTCGTAGAAGCAGCCGGTGAAGATGCGCGCGAAGCTGTGGACCTCGCTCGAGAGCACGCTCGGCGGCCCCGAGCTGGGCAGCGTGGAGGGCAGCGCCCAACGGAACGTGTTCCGGGCGTGGCGCGGCCGCGAGGCAGGATGGCCGGGGCCGAGCGCGCGGAGCACGCCGTCGGACAGATCCTCGGCCGTCGCTTCGACGAAGTTCTGCCGCCGGAGCTTCGTGCGCACGTTGGCGCGCGTCGCGGGATCGGCGCAGGCGGTGAGGATCGCCATGCAGTCGCCGAACGCCTCGTGGAACGCGTTGGTCTCGGTGTATGAGCTGTCCCACAGGTCGGGGCGCGACTGGTCGAGCAGCGCATGGCCGGTCTCGTGCGCGACGACATCGGTGCTGGCCCCGGACCAGGTCGTCTTGGCGCCGGTCGAGTACTCGAAGAAGCTGAGGCTTTGGCCGTTGTAGTAGGTGTTGAGGTCGACACCAGCGTTCGGTTTCAGGTCGAGCCTGCGAGGCGAGGTCGAGCGCGCCCAGCGCGCGACCTTCTTCCCGGCGAGGGTCTCGTATGTGGCCACCGCGGCAAGCGCGGCCTCGCGGCTCTGCCAGAACAGGAACTCGGGATCGCCCAGCGGATGCGGGGCGGCCGGCGCATGGGCCACGTAGGTGAACCCTGCGACCGTGGTGGCCCGATCTGCGCGCGGAGCCTTCTGCCGCAGGGGCGGCCCGCCGCTGGCCTTGGGGTCGTTGGGGATGAAGTTGATGGGCATGATGTGTCCCTCCGCCTTAAGGTGTCCTGGAAGTCTCGAATGGTTGGGTCTCGAGCCTGGTAAACCTTTCGAGCCACGCTTGCGTGACAGGCGTGTTCGATCGTGCTAGCGTTGCGACATGCCATCGGCAGCGTGACCCCGAGCCACTCACAGGGAGGTACGCGATGGGAATGTTCGATTTCCTCACCTCGACGAAACGCCCGCCCGCCGGGACCCCGGTGCGATCGCCGCAGGAGGTCCGCAACGCGCTCATGAGCCTGAACCGGGCCACCGCGCCGTATCGTCTGATCGACGGCCAGTCGGAACAGGTGGACCTGATCGCCGAATGGCGCATCGTGGACGCCCAGTGGTACGAGGTATTCGCGAAGGCCGGGCTCTCGAAGACCTTTCGCATCTACTTGAAGCTCGACCCCGCCCAGCACGAAGTCCGGGCAATGGACCGGGAGTACACGCTCGAATGGTCGGTCGGGGTGCCGAAGCTGTCAGTCGCCGTCTCGAGCTTCAAGGGTCAGATACAGGAGGTCGAGTTCGGCAAGGCCTACGCCTTCACGGAGACGCTCGCGCCGGGCCAGGTTTACAACTACCGCTTCAACACCAAGGAGATCAAGCAGCCGATCCAGGACGCCGTGACGAGCTGCGGCTGGACCTATCGGGGCGTCGCGTTCGGGAAGCTGTGATCCACTACGGCCTGGGAGCAGCCGCCTTTTGCAGCGCCGCCACCGCCGCTTCGAGTTTCGCGAGGCGGGCTGCGACCTCTTCGCGCGACAGGCCCGCAGCCGCATACTCGACCGTGCGCACACCCGTGCCGGAGCGCATGACGAAGTTCACGTCGAGCTCCTGGCCCGCGAACACGTGCACGCCGCGCTTCACCTCGGTGACCGCGCCCTGCCCTTCGGCGCGGACGTCGTAGAGTCCGGGAGGCAAGTCACTGAGTTCCTGAGAGCTGGGCAGCACCGTCTCCTGCTGCTTCACGACCTCGCCGCCGCGGATCGCGGACACCATGATCGGACGACCCTGCAGCGCCGCGTCCGCCGAGGGGAAGCGGGCGTAGATGGTGCCGGGTCTCACCTGCGCCGAGGCATGCCCACGGCCGGGAGCAATGCCGGCAATGACCAGGAGGCCTGCGCAGACGACGATTGCGGTAATCCGTTCGGTTACGCTCATGGCATGCTCCGGTGCGAGGTGGGGTACCAGCGAAGCATAGCTTCTTGCGGATCGTCCGACGAATGGCATGTGCGCGCGGTTCGTGCCGTCAGAGGGCTTACGCGTTCTCCAGATACGCGACCGGAAGCGTCGGGATCGTATCGAGCACCGCTTCAGTGATCTCGTAGACCGCGTCGATGGCTTCCAGCTCGATCCC
>JBGQFX010000033.1:0-35208 GCA_041497135.1 Gemmatimonadota bacterium
ATGCGGCTACTGCACCCCGGCCTTCCTGCTCGTCGCGCAGGCGTTGCTGAGCGAAAACCCCAAACCCTCGCGTGACGACATCAAACAGGCGCTGGCGGGCAACCTGTGCCGCTGCACCGGCTACATCAAGATCTACGAAGCAGTAGAATTGGCTGCGGCTCGCCTCCGCGGTGAGTCGGCTGAGCCGACTTCCGAGTCGCTATATGGGCGACGGTAAGAAGAAGGCCGGAAAGGTGGAAAGAGGGAATGTTGGAAAGAGACATTCCAACCTTCCAACCTTCCGCCCTTCCGCCCTTCGCGTCATCGGACAGGCGCTCCGCAAAGTCGACGCCGTGGCAAAGGTGACCGGGGCGACCAGGTTCGCCGATGACCTCGCCCTGCCGCGGATGCTCTACGCCAGGCTGCTGCGCAGTCCCCACCCGCATGCCCGCATCAAGGGCGTCGACACGTCCAAGGCGCTGCGGCTCGAAGGCGTGAAAGCGGTCCTCACCGGCAAGGATTTCCCGATCCCCTTCGGGATCCTCCCCGTGAGCCAGGACGAGCACGCGCTCTGTCCCGATACGGTACGGTTCATCGGCGATCCCGTCGCCGCGGTCGCCGCGACGACAGAAGAGATCGCGACCGCCGCGCTCGACCTGATCGAGGTCCGCTACGAGCCGCTGCGGGCCATCGGCTCCGCCGAGGACGCCATCGCCCATCCCGAGCCGCGCATCCACAACTACGGCGATACCGGCAACTTCCACAAGCTGATCCATCTCGAATTCGGCGACGTGGAGGAGGGCTTCGCGGCGGCGGACCTCGTGCGCGAAGACCTGTTCTTTTTCGAGGGCAACACGCATCTCCCGATGGAGCAGCACGCGGCGCTGGCCGAGTGGTCGGCCGACGGCAAGGTGACGCTGTGGAGCTCGACCCAGACGCCGCACTACGTGCACCGCGCCCTGGCGAAGGTGCTCGAGCTCCCGCCGGCGCGGATCCGCGTCATCGCCACGCCGAACGGCGGCGGGTTCGGCGGCAAGAGCGATCCGTTCAGTCACGAGATCGTGGTCGCCAAGCTCGCGATGCTCACCGGCCGACCGGTGAAGATCACGCTCACACGCGAAGAAGTGTTTTACTGCCACCGCGGCCGTCACCCGACGTTGATGTGGGTGAAGACCGGCGTCACCAAGGACGGCGCAATCACTGGGATGCACTTCCGCTCGCTGCTGGACGGGGGCGGCTACGGCTCCTACGGCGTGGCGAGCACGTACTACACGGGGGCGTTACAGACCGTCACCTATCCGGTGCCGCGCTACAAGTTCCAGGGCGCGCGCGCGTTCACCAACAAGCCGCCCTGCGGACCCAAGCGCGGGCACGGCACGCCACAGCCCCGCTACGCGCTCGAAGTGCATCTCGACAAGATCGCCGAGCAGCTGAGCATCGATCCGGCGCAGCTGCGCCTCAACCATCTCCAGCCGCCGAATTCGCTGACGGCCAACTATCTGCGCGTCGGCTCGATGGGCCTGGGCGAATGTATCCGCAAGGTTACCGACGGATCCGGCTGGAAGCAGCGATTCCGCAAGCTCCCCCACGGGAAAGGGGTCGGGCTCGCCTGCTCGTCGTACCTCTCCGGTGCGGGGCTGCCCATCTACTGGAACCACATGCCCCACTCGGGCGTGCAGCTGAAGTGCGATCGGTCGGGTGGCGTGACGGTGTTCTGCGGCTCGACCGACATCGGCCAGGGCTCGGACTCGATTCTCGCCTACATCGTGGCGGAAGTGCTGGGCGTCGATCCGTTCGAGATCCGCATCGTCACCGCGGATACCGATCTCACGCCGGTGGACCTGGGCAGCTACTCCTCGCGCGTCACCCTGATGAGCGGCAACGCCGCGCTCCAGGCCGCCGAGCGCGCGCGTGGCATCATCGTGCCACACGTGGCGAAGCAGCTGGAGATCCCCGCTGATCGGGTCGTGTTCGCCGACGGTCGAGCCTTCGACGCCCAGGATCCAGAACGGGGCATGACCTTCGCGGAAGCGATCCAGGCCGCCGAGAGCGTGGTCGGCACGATCGGGTCGGTGGGCTCGTACACGCCGCCCAGGAGCGCCGGCCACTATCGCGGCGCGGGCGTCGGCCCCTCCCCGGCCTATTCTTACAGCGCCTGCGTGGCGGAGGTGGACGTCGATCCCGACACGGGCATCGTGCGCGTGCCGACGATCTGGATCGCGCACGATGTGGGTCGCTGTATCAATGCCGCGACCGCCATCGGGCAGGTCGAGGGGTCGGTGTACATGGGCCTGGGCGAGGCCCTCATGGAGGAGATGGCGTACCGGGAGAACCGGCAGGTCGTGCACAAGTTTCCCAGCCTGCTCGAATACAAGAGTCCCACCACGCTCGAGATGTGCGACGTCATCATCTACCTCATCGAGGACCCGGACCCGAACGGCCCGTACGGCGCCAAGGAGGTGGGCCAGGGACCGCTGCTCCCCGTGATGCCGGCGGTCGCCAACGCCGTGTACGACGCCGTCGGGGTGCGGGTGGACGAAATACCGATCACGCCGGAAAAGGTCCTCAAGGCCCTGAAGAAGAAGGCCAAGGGGGAAGCGGGGCGGGTGGGACCGATGGGCTTCCCGGACATCCCCTGGCCTGAGCCGACGCGTGTGCCCCCCCCATGGGAAGGCGGCGACGGCAAGGCAGTCGACCAGGCGGCCACCCTGGCCGGCGGGGTGAGAGAAGAGCGCCAGCACTGACCCCTGAGATGGGTGTGCAACTCAAGTCCGCCTAACCGTCTCTCCTCGGGACCCCCTCGAGGAGACTTTCATGTTTGCCCATCCCGTCCGCCTGCTGGTCCTGGCCGCAGCGCTCATCGCGACCCCCCGGCTCGCGCCGCCCGACACGGGGCGCATCGCCGGCCACACACGTGACGCCGCCGGAAACCCGCTGCAAAATGTTCAGGTGCTGGTCGTCGGAACCGCGCTGAGCGCGGTGACCGACCGTTCGGGCGCCTACTTCATCGACAAGGTCCGGGTCGGCACATACCTGCTCCGTGCCCAATCCAACGGAACCGCGCCAACCGTGGTGCATGGCGTGAAGGTGACAGCCGGGCAGACTACGACGGTGGACGTAGTGCTGCAGCCGTCGACCGTCCAGGCTGAGGCAATCGTCGTGGATGGCCTAGGCGCCGCTAACCGGGTCGCCGCCAAAGCGGTCCCGCGCTCCATGGGGTTCGCGGCGCGAGACGACGAATCGTGGCGCGTCCGGCGCGAGCCATGGAACACCGAGGAGTACGGTCACACCGAGGAAAACCCCTTCCTCGCCGTCTCCGCGCACCCACTCTCGACCTTTTCCGTCGACGTGGACCGCGCTTCCTACAGCAACGTGCGGCGTTTCCTGCTCGATGGGCAGGCACCGCCCAAAGACGCGGTGCGGATCGAGGAGCTGGTCAACTATTTCCCCTACGGCTACGGCGAGCCCGCGGGCGACGATCCGGTGGCGATCCACACCGAGCTCGCGCCGGCCCCGTGGAAGCCCCAGCACGAGCTGCTGCGCATCGGACTCCAGGCCAGACGTGTCGATCTGCGCGGCCTGCCGCCGTCGAACCTGGTCTTCCTGCTCGACGTCTCGGGCTCGATGCAGGAGCCCAACAAGCTGCCGCTCGTCAAGGCATCCCTCGCCATGCTCGTCAACACGCTGCGACCCAACGACCGGGTGGCGATCGTCGTCTACGCCGGCTCCGCCGGACTGGTGCTGCCGTCGACGTCCGGGGACGAGAAGCCGAAGATCCTTGCCGCGATCGAGCAGCTCGAAGCCGGCGGCAGCACGGCCGGCGGCGCCGGCATCAAGCGGGCCTACGACGAGGCCGTGGCCAACTTCATCCGCGGCGGCAACAACCGCGTCATCCTCGCCACCGACGGCGACTTCAACGTCGGCGTCTCGAGCGACGGTGAGCTGGTGCGGCTGATCGAGGACCGGCGCAAGACCGGCGTGTTTCTCACCGTTCTGGGTTTCGGCATGGGCAATCTGAAGGACTCGAAGATGGAGCAGCTCGCCGACCACGGGAACGGCAACTACGCCTACATCGACAACCTGCTCGAGGCCAAGAAAACGCTGGTGCACGAGCTGGGGGGCACGCTCTTCACGGTGGCCAAGGACGTGAAGATCCAGGTCGAGTTCAATCCGGCGCGGGTGCGGGCTTACCGGCTGATCGGATACGAGAACCGCCTCCTGGCCGACGAAGACTTCGCCGACGACGCCAAGGACGCAGGGGAAATGGGAGCCGGCCATTCCGTGACCGCGCTGTACGAGATCGTCCCGGTGGGCGCCCAAACCGACGTGACGATCCGGGTACCGGACTCACTGCGCTATCAGTCGGTTCGCGCACCAGGCAGCGGCGGTGGCTCGGAGCTCGGTTTCGTGAAAGTGCGCTACAAACAACCGGACGGCGATCGCAGCCACTTGCTGTCCCGGCCCGTGGGCGCGGAAGCGACCCGCGCCCCATCGATGGACTTTCGGTTCCAGACGGCGGTCGCCGAATTCGGCCTGCTGCTCAAGGGCTCCGCGCTCCGCGGCAGCGCGAGTTTCGAGGACGTGATCACCACGGCCCGCGCGTCCCAGGGCGCCGACCCCGACGGTTACCGGACGGAGTTCGTCCGCCTCGCCCAGGCGGCCCAGTCACTCGGCCTGGCTCGGGTGGAGCCCCAGCGCTAACGTAGGCGGATGCTCCGACTGCCGAGCTTCACGTATCGGCAACCCCGCTCCCTCCGGGAGGCGCTCGCCATGAAGGCGGACGCCGGCCCGGAGGGGATGTACGTCGCGGGCGGAACCGATCTCTACCCCAACATGAAGCGGCGGCATCAAGAGCCGCGCGTTGTGATATCGCTAATGAGAGTAGAGGAACTGCAACGGATGGAAAGTGGGAAGGTTGGAAAGTCGGAAGGTGACGTCGTGCTCGGATCCTGCATCACGCTGGCTGATCTTTCCAACCTTCCAACATTCCAACTTTCCTACGGTGCGGTCACCACCGCCGCGGCTCTCGTCTCAACCCCGCTCCTCCGCAACATGGGGACCCTCGGCGGCAACCTCTGCCTGGATACCCGCTGCAACTACTACAATCAGTCCTACGAGTGGCGGAAGGCGATCGACTTCTGCATGAAGAAGGACGGCGCCATCTGCTGGGTGGCGCCCTCGTCACCGCGCTGCTGGGCAGTCAGCTCCTCGGACGTGGCGCCGGTGATGGTGGCGATTGGCGCGGAGTACGTGCTGGTCGGTCCCGCCGGGGAGCGCGTCGTTCCCGCGGGCCGGTTCTATCACAACGACGGCATCAACTATCTCACCAAGCAGCCGGACGAGATCCTCACTGCCGTGCGGCTCCCGGCGCCCGGCGGCTGGGACGCGGTCTACCACAAGTTGCGGCGTCGCGGCTCGTTCGATTTCCCGGTGTTGGGCGTCGCGGCGTGGGTGAAAAGGGACGGCTCGAAGGTCACCGACGCTCGGATCGTCCTTGGTGGAGTGGCGAGCTATCCGCAGGACATCCCTGAAGCGGGCGAAGCGCTGAAGGGTTCCACGCTTTCCGACGACGCGATTGCTGCTGCCGCCGAAGCGGCGTTCCGGCCCTCGAAGCCCATGGACAACACGGATTTCGACCTGTCGTGGCGCAAGCAGATGACGCGCGTGTACGTGAGGCGCGCGCTGGAGGAGCTCAGAGCTAGGGCTTGACCGGCGCCATCTCCACCAGCCACCGCACCATATCCACCACCGCCAGGCGCAGCAGCCCCTGCGGCTTCGCGGCGGAATCCAACGCCGCGCGCGCGGAATCCCGCCACGCCAGCGTCGGGACGATCGTCCCGCCGAGTCGATCCATCGCAGCGAGTCCCACGGTTCCGATGCGGGCCAACGCGTCGGCGGCGGGCACGCCGTCCTGGGCGAGCGACACGCGCGGCGCGGCGCCCCGCACCGCCGTCGCGAGCGTTCCCCAGGACTGGAACGTTTGCCGCAACGAGTCTCCCAACGCTCCCGTCTGCCCGCCGTCGGCGAGAAACCGCTCGACCAGGGTCAGGGAGTTCCACCGGGCGGGCGGGTCCGGACGGGCGTCGTCGACGAGGCGATCGAGCGGGGTTTGCTGCGTCATCTCCGCCTGCAGCCGCTGGCGCTGGCCGAACGTCACCGGCTGCGAAACCTGGAGCAGCGCCTGCAACGTCTGAAAGTCCTTGCCGTCGCCGATGGCCTGACGCAGCGTCGCATCGGAATGCCCGTCGTGTCCCAGTCCCAGCTCCCCGAGCCGCAGGCTGACGACCCGCAGCCGGCGATACATATCGTGCACGTCGCTGACGCTGGCGGAGGACCAGAGCTTTTCCGCCACCGCTGCGAGTCTGGGCCACAGTCGCGAGTCGATCGTCCCGGGTCCAATGTGCTCACCCCACATGCAGGCTTCTCCGCCCAGCACGCGCGCCGCCTCCTCGGGAGCGAGCCCCAGCGAGTCGGGTAGCGGGTCGACGTAGTGGTCCTCGGCGGCGTACATCTGGTCGAGATAGTAGGGGGCCGACAGGATCGCGTGACGACCCGAGCGGACCGTCTGTGGGAGATACTCGACGCCCCGCCACGACTGCACCACCGCGGTCGTGGGCAAATCGGGGTTCAGGATCTCGTCCCACCCGATCATGCGTTTGCCGTGACGCTGCAGGATCCGCGCCAGCCGACGGTTGAAGTACGCCTGCAGCGCGGCATTGTCGGCGAGACCGTGGAGACGCTTGAAGCGCGCGATGGGGACGCTCGCGTCCCACTCCACGCCGTTGACTTCGTCGCCGCCGATGTGCCAGTACTGGTCCGGGAACAGCGCGCTCATCTCGCCGATGAAACCGTCGATGAACGCGTACACCTCTTCGCGACTCGGATCGAAGGTGCCGTCGTACACGCCCCAGGTGCGCACGATCTCATAGGGGCCCGGGCCGCTGGCGAAGCGCGGGTAGCCGACGAACCAGGACGTCGAGTGCCCCGGCATGTCGAACTCCGGGATCACGCGGATGCCGCGATCGCGGGCATAGGCGACGACCGAGCGGATCTGGGCCTGGGTGTAGTACAGCCCGTCCGACCCCAGGCGCTGCAGGCGCGGATAGCGCAGGCTCTGCACGCGAAAGCCCTGATCCTCGGACAGGTGCCAGTGCAGCACGTTGAGCTTCACGGCGGCCATCCCGTCGAGCGTGCGCTTGATGACTTCCACCGGCTCGAAGTGCCGTCCGGCATCCACCATCAGCCCGCGCCACGGGAAGCGCGGGGCATCCTCGATGTGCACGGCCGGGAGAAAGAATCCGTCGCTGTCCGCGGCGACGAGCTGCACCACCGTCTCGAGACCCCGTAACACGCCGACCACCGTCGGCGCGACGAGCGCGGCGCGTTGCGAAGAAATATCCAGCGTGTAGGACTCGTCCTCGGTCTCCGACTGGATCGCCTGCCCGGGCCCGCGCGCCGCGATGACGAGGCGGGCGGCCGTCGAATCCCTTCCCGGACCAGGTCGCAGGGTCAGACCCGTGCGATGCGCGAGGCGCGCCACCATCCGCGTCACTCCACGCTGCAACCGGCCATTCGAAATCCCGACGATCACCACGGTGAAGCCGCTATCGAGTGTGAGGCGTCCACCGCCGCCCTGCACCGCGAGGGACCGGGGCACCGGCATGAGATCGAGCGTGGGGGTCTGCTGCTGGGCAGCCGCCGGAGCGATGAGGCACAGGCTTGCAACGACGATGAGGCGCGATCGCATCATTGTTTCTCCCGGTACAGGACAAGGCTTCCCGGCTCCGGGCGTCCTTCGTCGCCGCAGGAACCTGTGACCTCTACATCGCCCTCGAGCAGGCGGCCCCCGTTCCACAGCCGGCCCTGAGCCACGATGGCTCCGGCGCAGTGTTTGGCCGGGTATTCGAACGGGAAGCTGAGGATGACATCGGCGCCACTGCGCCGCGCCGTGACGCTCCCCGTCACGTGCACCGAGTCGATGCGGGCGATACCCGCCGTGAGGGAGTCACCGACGGCCGCGATGGTGAGCGTCAATCCGATGCGCGCGGAGCCCACCCGGAATTCACCGACGTAACGACCGTCAACTCTGCCGACCGTCGTGTCCGGGGTTGGCGCTCCGGGCACCGGCAGCGAAAAGGCGAGCACGTAATCTCCCATCGTGGTGTGCAGCCGATCGTGACCGCCGGCCGCGATGACCACGTATTGGCGTCCCGCCGCCAGGTAGCTCGCTGGGAGCGCGTGAGCGCCGGCCGGCAGCGCGGCATGCCACAGTTCCGCGCCGGTTTCCACGTCGAACGCCCGCAGCTGTCGATCGAAGGTGCCCGCGATGAACACGAGCCCGCTCGCCGTCACGATCGCGCCGCCGACGTTGATCGAGCCCGGCGGCAATCCGGGCATCGTGCCGAGCGGCACCTGCCACCGGAGACTGTCGGCGTTCAGATCGACCGCGGCGAGTGTGCCCCAGGGTGGCGGCGTGCAGGGAACGTGGTCCTCTAACAGCACGTTCCGCATCATGGCGTAGGGCGTGCCGCGCTGGCGGCTGATCTCGGTGCCCGGATGCGTGTGCCGGGCCGCCATGAGACTGTCCTGGGGAATCAACGTCACGACGTGGGCGAATCTGTTGGCCGGCGCGACGACCAGGCCCCGCTGTTCGTCCACCGCGACACCGGACCAGTTGAGGCCCCCCAGGTTGCTCGGAAACACGATCGTACCACGGAGCGAGGGCGGCGTGAACACGCCTTCGTAGCGCAGCGCCGCAATGCGCTCGCGGCACTGCGCCCGGGCGCTGTCGGTGAGACCGAACGCCTGATCGGGCGTGAGGCTTTCGGAAGCGAGCCGAAACGGTAAGGACGGAAACGGTTGTGTGGGCCACGCCTCCTCGCCGGGCACGTCGCTCGAGGGCACCGGCCGCTCCGTCACCGGGAACAGCGGCTCACCGGTCCGACGATCGAGGATGAACAGATGCCCCATCTTGGTGGCGACCGCCACGGCGGGAATTTCCTGGTTGGCACGCCGCAGCGTGAACAGGACCGGTTGCGCCGGCACGTCGTAGTCCCACAGGTCGTGGTGCACCACCTGGAAGTGCCAGACCATCTGACCCGAGGCGGCTCGCAGCGCGACGACGGAATTGGCGTACCGATTGGCGCCGAGTCGCGCGCCGCCGTAGAAATCCGGACTCCCGCTCCCCGTCGGGACGAAGACGAGTCCCCGCGCGCTATCGGCCGAGAGGGCCGACCAGGCGTTCGCGGCACCGGTCTCGTGCGCGGCGGAGCCGCGCCACGTATCGTAGGCGGAGTCGCCCGGGAACCGCGGAATCGGATCCCAGCTCCAGCGCAGCCGCCCCGTGCGCGCATCGAACGCCCGCACCACACCCTCCGGGGCGTTGGTGCGCTGGTTGTCGGCCACGGCCGAGCCCACCACGACGAGATCGCCGATGACGGCCGGTGGGGACGTCACGCCGTACTCCCAGTGGTAGGCGGGCGTATGGCGCAGGTCCCGCGCCAGATCGACGGTGCCCGCCGCGCCGAAATCGGCACATGGCCGGCCGGTGGCGCCGTCGAGTGCGATGAGCCGGGCGTCCACCGTGGCGACATACACCCGACGGCGGCACGCCGCATCGACGCGCCGCGTGCGATCCAGCCAGGTCGAGACGCCGCGATTGGCGAAATCGCCGTAGTCCCCGTCCACGTCGAGCTGCGCGTCGTAGCGCCAGCGCTCGGTGCCGCTGGCCGGGTCGAGCGCCATCACGTTTCCCAACGGCGTGGACACGTACATCGTCCCGTCCACGATCAGCGGATTCGCCTCGAAGCGGCCGCGGTCGCGGAAGTAGTCGCCGGTGCGGAACACCCAGGCGAGACGCAGCTGGCTCACGTTGGCGCGGGTGATTTCCCCGAGTGGCGAGTAGCGTGTCCCACCGGGACTCCCGCCGTAGGCGGGCCAGTCGCCCGGGCGCTGCGCTGCGACAACACGCGTCGCTGTCGCGCCCAGGGCGAGCAGGAGCATCGTCGAGCATCGGATCATAATCGAAATGTCGCACGACGTGCTGCGTTGCGCGAGCAGATGACGCCCCTATCTTAGCGGCGAGTCGTCCCATTTCCCTGAACACCAGAGCCCACATGCATCTCGACCCGGTCGACTGGATCATCGTCGTCGTCTCGATCGCCGTGTCCTTTCTGCCGGCGGTCCTGCTCGCCAAGCGGGCCGGAACGAGTACGGCCGAGTTCTTCACCTCGGGCCGGGCGGCGCCCTGGTGGCTGATCGGCGTGTCCATGGTCGCCACGACGTTTTCGACCGACACGCCGAACCTGGTGACCAACTTCGTACGCGAGAAGGGCGTCGCGAACAACTGGCAGTGGTGGGCGTTCCTGCTGACGGGCATGGCCACCGTGTTTTTCTACGCCAAGATGTGGCGCCGATCGGGCGTGCTCACCGACCTCGAATTCTACGAGCTGCGCTACGCGGGCAAGCCGGCATCACTGGTGCGCGGCTTCCGCGCCATCTACCTCGGCCTGTTCTTCAATTGCGTGATCATGGCTTCGGTGAACCTCGCCGCGGCCAAGATCGCCAACGTGCTGCTGGGCTGGCCGATGGGAAAGACCCTGCTCGTCTGTGCCGTGCTGAATGTCGCGTTCGCGGCCACGTCGGGACTGTGGGGCGTCCTGGTGACCGATTTCATTCAGTTCGGGATCGCCATGACCGGCAGCTTCGCCGCCGCGTATTTCGCCCTGAAGCAACCGGAAGTGGGTGGGCTGGCCGGGTTGATCGCCAAGACTGATCCCAAGGTCCTGAGCCTGGTCCCGGATTTCGGCGACTGGGGGATGACCCTTTCGGTGCTGATCATCCCGCTCACGATCCAGTGGTGGTCGGTCTGGTATCCGGGCGCGGAGCCGGGCGGCGGCAGCTACATCGCGCAACGGATGCTGGCGGCGAAGACCGAGAAGGACGCGATGGCGGGCACCCTGTTCTTCAATGTGGCCCACTACGCGCTGCGCTCGTGGCCCTGGATCATCGTCGCGCTCGCCTCGATTCTGGTCTATCCCCAGCTCTCGGACATCGCGCGCACGTTCCCGTACGTAGACCCGAAGCTCATCGGCCACGACATGGCGTACCCCGCGATGCTCCGCTTCCTCCCCCATGGCATGCTGGGGCTGATGGTGGCAGGCATGCTGGCGGCCTATGTTTCAACCATCTCGACGCACCTGAACTGGGGCACGTCCTACCTGGTGCACGACTTCTACCGCCGCTTCATGCGCGGCGACGCCGATGAGCGGCACTACGTATTCGTGGGGCGCATTGTCACCGGCCTGCTGATGGTGGCCGCCGCCGGAGTCACCTTCGTGCTCGACACCGCGCGGGCCAGCTTCGATCTGATGTTGTCGGTGGGGGCCGGAACGGGGCTGCTCTACCTGCTGCGCTGGTTCTGGTGGCGGGTGAACGCCTGGTGCGAAATCGCGGCCATGGTGAGCTCGTTCGTCATCGCCGTCGCCTTCCAGGTGGCCTCCAAGACCGGTCACGGCGTCCCATCCTGGGAGTCGCTGATCATCACCGTGCTCGCCACCACCATTGTGTGGGTGAGCGTGGCGTTCCTCTCGCCGCCCACCGATCGCGCCACCCTCGTCTCGTTCTACAAGCTCGTGCGCCCGGCCGGCTCGGGTTGGAACCACGTGCGCGCCGAAGCCGGCGTCGGGCCGTCGCCAGACAGCCTGCCGCAGTCGCTGCTCGGCTGGGTCCTGGGTTGCCTGTTCATCTACTCGGCGCTGTTCGGCGTGGGGAGCGCCCTGTACGGCCGGCTTCCCCAAGCAGCGATGTGGGCCGTGTGTTTCGTCGTCAGTGGGGTGGGGCTGCTGCGTATCGTGCGGCGGATGTGGGCGGCGCAGGGAGGCTGAGCGCGCCCCTCTTGTGCACCGCCTTCCGGTGCTGCATAGTTATGCATTATGCAGAAATCAGAAACGGTCGTAGCGCTCGCCTTCTCCGGCGGCCTCGACACCTCCTACTGCGCCGCCCGGCTCGCAGCCGACGGCTGGTCGGTGCACACCGTCTGGGTCGATACCGGCGGGGCCACGGACGCCGACCGCGCGCGCATCCGCGCCCAGGCGTTGGCCGTGGGCGCGGCCCGCCACCACGCCGTGGACGCCCGGGCCCAGGTCTACGACCGCTTCGTCCGTTTCCTCATTCAGGGCAACGTGCTGCGCGGCGAGGTCTACCCGCTGTCCGTCGCCGCCGAGCGGACCCAGCAGGCCGCCTCCCTCGTCGCCGTCGCGCGCGAGGTCGACGCCGCCGCCGTCGCGCACGGCTCGACCGGCGCCGGAAACGACCAGGTGCGCTTCGACGTGGCGCTCCGGGTGCTGGCGCCGGACCTCCGGATCCTCACCCCCGTGCGCGACGCCACCCTCACGCGCCCGCAGGCGATCGCCTGGCTCGAGCAGCGCGGACTCCCGGTGCCGCCGCAGGCCGGCGCCTACTCGATCAATGCGGGGCTCTGGGGCACGACCTGGGGGGGCGGGTGGACCCACGACCCCTGGACCAGTCCGCCGGCCGAGCTGCTCGACCCGCCCGCCGACGCGCCCGCTCCAGCCGAAATCGTGATCGGATGGGAGCAAGGGCTCCCCGTCGCACTCGACGCCGCACCGCTCGCCGGTCCTGCTCTGGTCGAGCAGCTTGGCGCCCTCACGCACCGCTACGGCATCGGCCGCCACACCCACACCGGTGAAACGGCGCTCGGCATCAAGGGCCGCATCGGCTTCGAGGCCGGCGCCGCACTCGTGCTCATTCATTCCCACCGCGAGCTCGAGAAGCTCGTGCTCACCCGCTGGCAGACCTTCTGGAAAGACCAGCTCGGCCGGTTCTACGGCGATCGGCTGCACGAGGGCCAGTACTTCGATCCAGCGCTGCGCGACATCGAAGCGCTCATGGCAAGCTCGCAGCAGCGCGTCACCGGGGAGACACGCGTCCGGTTAGCACCGGGCCGGTATCAGGTGACCGGTGTGCGGAGTCCGTTCTCCCTCATGGATCCCGCCGTCGCCACCTACGGCGAAGAGCCCCGGCTGTGGACCGGGGACGAGGCGCGCGCGTTCGCCCGCGTCGCCGCCATCCCATCGCTGTTGGCCGCGCGCGCGGCCCCCCGCTAGAAGGAGCCGCCATGGTCTTGACGACGCGGATCCGGTTGGACCGCATCTCGAGCAGCACCAAGAACGCCGCGCTCCCCCGCGCCGTGATCGTGGGAGACGCCATCGTGGCCGAAGAGGGCTACGTCCTCGCGGTGCGCATCCTCGATGACAAGAGCACCTACAACACGATCGAGGACACCACCGGCCGCATGCTCGCGTTGCGCGCGGGGGACGTGCTGGCCGGGACCCTCGGCGCGCGCCGCGCCCTGCGCGGCTACGCCGGCGTGGTCCCTAAGCACATCGCCGTGGGCGACGTGATCCACGTGCTGAACCTCGGCGGCATCCTGGGACGCTGCACGTCCGCGAACCCGGAAATCGGCGCCCCCTTCAAGGCGGAGGTCCTGGGCGCCGTGCTGGCGTTCCCGGAGCTGGGCGACCGGATCGGCCGGCCCGCCCACATCCGGGACCACGCGATCCCGGCCGCCGACCGGCTGGAGAGCGCCGTGCCGGTTGTGTATGTCGCCGGCACCTGCATGAACGCGGGGAAGACCGTCGCGGCCACGGAGCTGGTCCGGGGGCTGTCGCGCGGCGGGTGGCGCGTGGCCGCGGCGAAGCTCACCGGGGTCTCCCTGATGCGTGACGCGCTGGCCATGCTCGACGCGGGCGCCGCCGCCGCCCTCACCTTCAACGACGCCGGCGCCGCCAGCACGCACGCGGGAATGACCGTGCCGCTTGCCAAAGGGATCCTGAACCGGCTCGCCGTCCACCCCAGCGGCCGGCCCGACGTGATGGTCGCCGAGCTGGGCGACGGCATCCTCGGTGACTACGGCGTGCAGGACATCCTGCGCGACCCGGAGCTGATGGCGGTGGCGGCGGCCCACGTGCTGTGCGCCCCCGACCCGGTCGGCTGCTGGGGGGTCGCCGAGCTGTACCGCAAGGAATACCGGCTCCCGATCACGGTGATCAGCGGACCCGCCACCGACAACGAGGTGGGCCGCCAGTTCGTGCGCTCGTCACTGGGCCTCCCCGCCCACAACGCGCTGCGCGAGGCGCCCGCCCTGGTCACGGTGGTGCGCGACGCCCTGCTTGAGCGGGCAGCAGTCCAGCCTGCCGCCGTCGCTTCCACCGCCCCGGCCGCGGCGTGAAGGTCGCGGTGATCGGCGCCGGCGGCTACGCCGGCGGTGAGTTGTTACGGATCCTCACGCAGCATCCCGAGGTGACCGAGTGCGTCGCCGTGAGCCGCAGCCAGTCGGGCCGCCTGCTGGCCGACGTGCACCCGGCACTCGCCGCCTGCGGCGACGCGACCTTCCTGGACGCCACACCGGGCGATGCGGCGCGGGGACGCGACGCGGTCTTCCTGGCGCTCGAGCACGGGGAATCCTCACGCCTGGCGGAGGAGATCTTCGCGGCGGACCCCGGCCTCGTGGTGGACCTGGCGGCCGACTTCCGCGTGGGCTCCCACTTCGCGTACGGACTCGCCGACGTGTGCGGTGCGTCGCTGCAAGGCGCCCGCGCCATCGCCGTCCCCGGCTGCTTCGCCACCGCGGCGGCGCTCGCGCTGTATCCTCTGGCCCGGGCCCGGCTCGCGGCCGCACCGGCGCTGTACGCCATCACGGGGAGCTCCGGAGCAGGGGTCGGCCCGAAGCCCACGACGCACCACCCGGCGCGCGCCAACAACGTGTTCGCCTACGGCGTCCTGGGCCACCGCCACGACGCCGAGATCACCGAGCAGTGGCGGCGCTGGACCGGCCGCGATGAGCCGGCACCCCGTCTCGTCGCGCACGCGGGACCGTTCGTGCGCGGCATCTATCTCACGCTCCACGCCCGGCTCGAGGCGGGCAACGACGTAGCGGCCTCCTACCGCGCCACGTACGCAGGCCGTCCGTTCGTGCGCGTGCGCGCGACCCCGCCGGAATTGACTCATGTGGTCGGCACCAACGACGCCTTGCTTCATGCGACCGCGACCGAGGACGGCGCGGAGCTTCAAGTCAGCGTGGCGATCGACAACCTGTTGAAGGGGGCCGCTGGGCAGGCCGTTCAGGGAATGAACCTGGCGCTGGGACTCGAGGAGACCGCCGGGCTCAGGCTATCGGGGATGTATCCGTGCTGACGGCGGCGAAGACACCCGAGCGGGCGGCGGACGCCCTGTTCCCCGTCTATGCCCAGATGCCGGTGCGGCCCGTGAGCGGCCGGGGCGCCTGGCTCATCGACGAAGACGGCCGTGAATGGCTCGACGCCTACGGCGGGCACGCGGTGGCCTCCACCGGGCACTGCCATCCGCATGTCGTGGCGGCGATCGCACGCCAGGCGGAGACGCTCCTCTTCTATTCGGCGGCGGTGCCGCTTGAGCTGCGGGAGCGGCTGGCGATGGAGCTCGGGACCCGGACCCCGGTTCCCGGATCCCGGGTGTTTTTCTGCAATTCGGGCGCCGAGGCCAACGAGAACGCCCTGCACCTGGCGCGCCGAACGACCGGACGATCCGGCGTCGTGGCCCTCGAAGGAGGATGGCACGGTCGCACCGTGGCGACCCTCGCCTGCACCGATGGCGAGAAGTACCAGGCCTGGGCGCGGGGTGCCGGGATGCCGTTGGCACGACGTGTCCCGTTCGACGACGTGGAAGCGCTGCAGCACGCGGTGGACGACACGACCGCCGCGGTGATCATCGAGCCCGTGCAGGGCCTCGCGGGTGCCCGCGACTGCGCTCCCGGGTTCCTCCAGGCGGCGCGCGACGTCTGCGACCGCACCGGCGCCGCCCTGATCTTCGACGAGATCCAGTGCGGCGTGGGCCGCTGCGGCGCGTTCACCGCCGCGGAGGCCTACGGCGTAACCCCGGACGCGCTGACGCTCGCCAAAGGGCTCGCGTCGGGACTCCCGGTAGGCGCCGTGGTGGTGGGACCCAGGCTCGCCACCGGGGTCAAGACAGGCGATCTGGGCAGCACCTTCGGCGGCGGCCCGGTTGTCTGCGCGGCGGCGCTCGCGACGCTCGAGGTGATCGACCGGGAAGGGCTCGTCGCGAACGCGATCGCGATCGGCGCGCAGCTCACGCGCGGTGCGCGGACGCTCGGCGTGCCCCGGGTCACCGGGAGGGGGCTCTTGCTGGGACTGCACCTCGACCGGCCGGCGGCCGAGGTCCAGCAGGCACTGTTTGCGCGTCGCATCCTGACGGGCACCGCGAGCGACCCCGCGGTGCTGCGCCTCATGCCGCCGCTCACTCTCACGAGCGCTGAGGCCGACCGGCTGCTCACCGGACTCGCGGAAGTGCTGCTATGACGCCCCGCGATTTCCTCGCCCTCGAAGACTGGAGTCCGGAGGCGGTCGACGGCCTGCTGGCGCTCGCGGCGCGCGTCAAGCGCGGCGAGATCACGGGCGGGCTCGAGCGCAAAGTCCTGGCGATGGTGTTTCTCGATCCGAGCCTCCGGACCCGGAGCAGCATGGAGACGGCCATGTTCCTGCACGGCGGGCACGCGCTGGTGCTCGAGCCCGGCAAAGGCAGCTGGGCGCTCGAGACGGAGCCCGGCGCCGTGATGGACGGCGCCACGGTCGAGCACGTCACGGAGGCCGCGCGCGTCCTGGCGCGCTACGCCGACGCGCTCGCGGTGCGCGCGTTCCCCAAGGGCAGCGACTGGACGGTGGAGCGCGAGGATCGCCTCATCAAGGACTTCGCGCGCTTTTCCGACAAACCGGTGATCAACCTCGAGTCGTCGCGCCGCCATCCCTGCCAGGCGCTGGCCGACGCCATGACGCTGCGCGAACGGTTGGGCGATCCGCGGGGGAGGAAATTCGTGCTGGCGTGGGCCTGGCATCCGAAGGCGCTCCCGACCGCCGTGCCCGCGAGCGCCGCACTCGCCGCGGCGCAGCTCGGCATGGAAGTCGTGATCACCCGACCTCCGGGCTTCGACCTCGACCCCGAGGACCAGTCCCTCATCGAGCGGCTGGCGCGCGAGGCGGGCGGAACCGCGCGTCTGTGCGACGACCTGGACGCGGGGCTCGCCGGGGCCGACGCCGTCTACGTGAAGAGCTGGGGCTCGCTCGCCGCATTCGGGCGGCCGGAAGAAGAGCGGGCGCTCCGAACTCCATTCCGGGATTGGCGACTGACCGAGCGGCGCCTGCGCGCCACTCGCGGGGGCCGAGGGATCGTGATGCACTGCCTGCCGGTACGCCGCAACGTCGAGATCGACGACGCGGTGCTCGACGGGCCGAATTCCGTGGTGGTGGACGAGGCGGAGAACCGCCTGCACGCCCAGCGGGCGTTGCTGATCGAGATCATGGGAGGAAGGAAATGACCGCGGCGATCGAGCCGGCGAGAGGGATCGCGGGATTGAAGGGCACGTTGCGCTACGTGCGCGCCTACCGCGACCGGGTGTTCGTGGTGAAGCTCGGCGGCGAGGTGCTGGACGACGCCGACGTGCTGGACGGCGTGGCGGCGCAGCTCGCGCTGCTGGCGTCGCTCGGCATCCGGATCGTCGTGGTGCACGGCGGCGGCGCGCAGGCGACCGCGTTGTCCCGCAGACTCGGCATCGAGCCCGAGCTGGTGGCCGGCCGGCGCGTCACCGACGACCGGACGCTCGAGGTCGTGACGATGGTGTACGGCGGGCAGCTCAATGTCGCCGTGCTGTCGGCGCTGCGCGGCCATCGCGTCCAGGCAGTGGGCATCTCGGGCGTGGACGGCGATCTCCTCACGGCGCACCGCCGTCCGCCGGTCACCGTGACCGACGACGACGGGCAGACGCGCCAGGTCGACTACGGGCACGTGGGCGACATCGACCGGGTGGACCCGCATCTCCTGAAGACGCTGCTCGACGCCCGCTTCGTCCCGGTGGTGGCGAGCCTCGCAGGCGACGAAGACGGCGGCGTGTACAACGTCAACGCCGACACGGTGGCCGAAGCGCTCGCCGTGGCCCTCGGCGCGCAGAAGTTGATTTTTCTCACCGGCGCTCCGGGCGTGCTGCGCGACCGGAACGATCCGTCCACCCTCGTCACCTTCGCCGATCCGGGGGATCTGACGGAGTTAATGGCGAGCGGCGCCTTGGCGGGCGGGATGCGCCCCAAGGTCGAAGCGTGCATTCGCGCGGCGACCAAAGGGGTCGAGCGCACTCACATCATCGACGGCCGGGCACCCGACGCCCTGCTGCTCGAGATGTTCACCGGGGTCGGTTGCGGTACGATGATCGTCGGCCGCAAGGAGACAACGGCGCTTGAAGCCGACCTGGCCGACTGAGATCGCGCTTCTGGCGGAGCTCGTCGCCACGCCGTCGGTGAGCGGCAGCGAGGAAGCGGTGGCGCTCCGCGTCGAGGACGCGGCGCGCGCTTGGGGTCTCGAGGTGAGGCGCGGCGGGACCGGGGTGTCGATCGAGATCAGGAGCCCGGTTCCCGGCCCTACCCTCGCCCTGGTGTCGCACCTGGACGTCGTGCCGCCCGGGGAGGGGTGGACCCGCGATCCCTTCACCCCGACGTTCGAGGACCGCCGCCTCTACGGCCGGGGCTCGGGCGACGCCAAGGCGTCGGTGGCGGCGATGCTGTCCGCCGCGCACGACGTGGCATCCCACGGTGGACCGCCTCGCGGCCGGCTCCTCGTGCTGCTGGGCCACGGCGAAGAGACCCGCCTTACGTCGATGCCCGAGCTGACGGCGTGCGCAGGCCCGATCGACGCCGCCGTCGTGGGGGAGCCCACCAATCTCGACATCGCCGTGGCGCAGCGCGGCCTGATGATGGTCGATCTCGTGGCACGCGGCGACCAGCGGCATGCGGGCTACGCCGACGCGGAGGGAGGAAACGGCGGCGGGTTCGTCAATGCGACCCAGCGTCTGGCGCGCGACCTCATTGCCCTCGAGGGTGTGGCGCGCGATCGCGTGCACGCCGTACTGGGTCACCCCACCATCACGCCGACCATGCTCGAAGCCGGCGTGGGCCGCAACGTGACGCCTCCCGTGGCGCGCGCCGTGCTCGACGTCCGCACCACACCCGCCTGGTCGCACGCCGAGATCGCGGACGCCCTGCGGCACGCGCTGGCGAGCGAGGTGGTCGTCACGTCCGACCGACTCGTCCCCTGCGAGACGCCGCCCGATTCGCGGCTCCTCGCTGCGGCGCTGCGGGTGCGGCCCGAGGCGCGCTGCTTCGGCAGCCCCACCTGCTCCGACTGGGTGTTCCTGAAGGACCGCGACGCAATCAAGTGCGGCCCCGGCACGAGCCGCAACAGTCACGCGCCCGACGAATGGGTGACCGTGGCCGAGGTGAGCGCCGCGCGGGCGTTCTACGCGCGGCTCGCCGCGGAGTACCTCGCGTGAAGCCCCGCTCGGGCACGCTCTGGTCGCAGACAGGCAACGGCGCCGACGCGCAGATGCTCGCCTACACCGTGGGCGACGACCGCCACTGGGACACCCAACTCCTGCCCTGGGACGTGCTCGGCAGCCTGGGCCACGTCGAAGGGCTGCGGGCCTCGGGACTGCTCTCGGCGTCCGACCATCGCAGGCTGCGCGCGGGACTCCGCGCCGGGCTGCGCGCGGTGCGCCGCGGCACATTGCGCATCGGTGCCCGGCAGGAGGACGTCCACACTGCCGTCGAGGAGTGGCTCACCCGTCGCCTTGGCGCGGCCGGGCAGCGGCTGCACACCGGCCGCTCGCGCAACGATCAGATCGCCTGTGATCTGCGGCTCTACCTCAAGGCGTCGCTACTCGAGATCCACGATTCGGCCGCGACCCTGGTCCAGGTCCTCACGCGGTTTGCCGGGCGCCACCGCAGCGCCCTGTGGCCTGGATACACGCATCAGCGTCGCGCCATGCCGTCATCGGCGGGGTTGTGGGCCGCCGCCTTCGCCGAAGGGATCCTCGACACGCTGGAATCGCTCCCCGCGTTGTGGACGCGGCTCGATCGCTGTCCGCTGGGCAGCGCCGCGGGCTACGGTGTGCCGCTACCGCTCGACCGCCGGGCGGCCGCGCGCGCGCTCGGCTTCGCGGCGCCGGAGCACAACGTGGCGACCGTGCAGAACGGCCGCGGCAAGCTCGAGGCGGCGGTGCTCGCCTGGTGCGCCGAGCTGGGGCACGAGGCGGGCAAGCTTGCGACCGACGCGGTGCTGTACAGCGGCGAGGAGTACGGGCTGCTGGTGCTGCCGCGCGCGCTCGCCACCGGATCCAGTTTGATGCCGCACAAGCGCAACCCGGACGTCTTCGAGCTGACCCGCGCGCGCGCCTCGGCGCTCGACACCGACCTCGTCGCGGTCCTGGCGCTCAAGGCAAAGCTCGGCAGCGGCTATCACCGCGACTTCCAGCTCCTGAAGGAGCCGTTGTTGCGTGGGCTCGATCGCACCCGCGCGATGCTCGCGATGCTCTCGGCCGTGGTACCGCAGCTCGGTGTGGATCGCGCGCGGGGGGCGGCGTTGCTCGCCGGTGATCCCCTCGCAACGGACGAAGTGTTGCGCCGGGTAGAAGCGGGCGAGCCGTTCAGAGCCGCCTACCGGGCCGTGGCCGCCGCGCTGGCGGGCGGAGAGCGGTTCCCGTCACCCGATCCGCTCGCCCGCCGAAAGAGCCCGGGGAGCCTCGGTAACCTGGACCTGGGTCCCGGGCGGACCCGACTCGGCGCGCGCCGGCGCTGGAGCGCCCAGGCGCGTCGCCGCTATGCGGCCGCGCTGAGGCGTCTGGCTGGCTTCGATCCCGAGGTCATCGCCCCGTGAGCGCCGAGCGCCGCAAGCGGCTCCTCAAGATCCTCGAGCTGATCAGCACGCGAGCAATCCGGACCCAGGAAGAGATCGCGGAAGCGCTCGCAGCCGAGGGGTGGGACGTCACGCAGTCGTCGGTGAGCCGGGATATCAAGGCGCTCCGCCTGGTGAAGACGGGCGGCGCCTATCAGCGTCCGCCGTCGGTGGCGGCGCATTCCCCCGATCCCGACCGCCGCCGCGTCGCCGAGGACGTGATCGGGATCGAGACGGCGGGCGACTCCCTCATCGTGCTGCATACGCCGCCGGGCGAGGCGAGCGCGGTGGGCCTGGCGCTCGATCGCATGGCGTGGGGGGACGTGGTGGGCACCATCGCGGGAGACGATACGATCTTCGTCGCGGCGAAGGACGCCGGCGCCCAGCGCCGGCTGTTCCGCGAGATCAAGAAGCTGGCCGCGGTGCGTTAGCGGGTGTGGGCCTCGGTGATGCGTCGCCCCAGCTCCCGCGCCACGACCCCCAGCGGGCCCGCTTCCGTGTGGGTCAGGCTCATGCGGCCGGCGTCGGCGTCGTCCAGGATACCCTGACAAATCTCCGCCATGCGGCGCAACCGGAACCGCTCGCTGAACGCCTTGTAGTCCTTGCTGTTGACGGCCATCAGGAGCCCCCACAACCGGAACCGCACGTCGTCCACGGAGCTCTTCAGGTCTTCCAGCGTCTCCTGCGGCATCGCGGAGACGGCCTCCAGTTGCTGGGTCATCTCTCTGACCGCGTCGTGGATGCGGTTCAACGCGGCGGAGCTAGTCGTTGGCGCCATCAGCCCTGGTCCAGGTAAGGTTGGGGTTCTACACTAGAACACCGAAGCTGGCGATGCAAGCGCCCGGCTCTTCATGACGAGCGTTGCTCATGTCGACTCCTTGATGATCCGCTCCAAGGCCGCCGCCTGCGCGGTCAGCGAGCGCAACAGCACCAGCTGCGCGCGACAACGGATCAGATTGTGTCCCGGCCGTTCGATCCGGTAATAGCGGTCGCCTGCCAGGTGATCGGTGAGAAAACGGACGGCTTGCTCGAGCGTGATGAGGCGGCCCGCGAAAGCCAACAACTCGCGCTCGGGACGGGTGAGCACGGCGCCGGCCGCCTCGAGGTACCCCTGTGTCAACGCCGCAAACAGATCGAGCCGCACACCAACTCGAGACAGATCTTCCTCGTCCTCAGGCGTCGGGCTCGTCGCGGAGCGAACCAGGTCGCCGAAGTCGTACAGCGCCGAGCCCAGCATGACGGTATCCAGATCGATCACACAGAGCGGTGCACCGGTCCGCTCGTCGAGCAGTACGTTGCCGATCTTCGCATCGTTGTGCACGGTCCGCACCGGTAGGGCCCCCGACCCCAACAGCGGTGGCAGCACGTCGGCCAGCCCGCGCTCCGCCTGCAGCATCTGGATTTCGGGGAGCGCTTCCGATACCCGATGACATACATCGGCGCGTCGCGCCGCTTCGAGCTGGGCGAACCGGGCCCGGGTATCGTGGAAGCCGGGAATCGTCTCGTGCAACGGGAGCACATCGTCGGCCAGCAGTCGCAAGAATGCGCCGAACGCCCGCCCTGCGGCGCGGGCATCCACCGGAGACTGAACCCGCTGCCGTACGGTCGCTCCCGGCACGAAGTCGAACATGCGCCATACGTCGCCTGACGAAGTCGTAATCCAATCGTGACCGTCGCGAGCGGCGATGAGCGCCGGGTAGCGAGCGCTGCGCTGTGCCAGGTGCCGCGCCACGCGAGCGACGTTCTCCATCACCAGCTCCGGCCGAGGAAACACTTCCGGGTTGAGTCGCTGCAGCAGGTAGCTGCGGCTCGCCCCACGTTCCGGATGCATGTCCACGCGAAACGAGTCGTTGATGTGCCCGCCGGGAATTGGCGTCACCGTCGCGATCGACCCATCCACCCGAAACCGCTGTGCGATGGCCGCGACGTCTTGCGCTGTGCCGGTCACGCCCACAGTCGCTCCGGATAGCGTCCCGCGTCGACGAGCGCACGCAATGCCGCCGCCACACCTGGACGATCCGCCTGGTGGGTGATGCCGAACCATCGGCTGACGGGATCGAGGACCCGCACCCGGCACTCTCCGCGCTGGACCGCGGCGCGCATCACCGTGGGCAGCAGCACCTCTCCACCTGTCGTATCCCCCGACCGGAAAAACTCAGCCACACCGGCGCGCAGTGTCTCGAACACCACCGGGCTGAGCCCCCACAGGTTCATCGAAACGATCCCCGTGGCGTCACTTCCCGCCTCGATGCCCGTCACCTCCTCGATCGATTGCAGCCACCCCTCCGCATCGATCCGGCACACGGCCCGGTTCACCGGTCCGGCCTCCGAGAGGGTGTCGCGCAGCCGGTATCCCACGATCGCATGGCTGGGCGGCCGGTCGCCGGCGTGCCGGCGCAGGAATTCGGCCAACGCGGCGAATGCTTCGGCCCCGTAGAAATCGTCGGCGTTCAGCACGGCGAACGACCCCTGTACCAGCGGCGCCGCCGCGAGCACCGCGTGCGCCGTCCCCCACGGCTTGGTACGCGACGACGACACGACAATCCCCGGCGGCACGTCTTCCAGCCGTTGCAGCGCCGCACGCCAGGGCAGCCGGGCCTCGAACCGCGCGGCGAAGTCGCGGAACGCTTCCTGCATATCGGGACGGATGACGAACACCGCCTCGCCGAACCCGGCGCGGCGGGCATCGTAGAGCGAATAGTCCATGAGGGTGGCTCCCCCTGGCCCTACGGCCTCGAGCTGCTTCAGGCCGCCGTAACGGCTGCCCAGGCCGGCCGCGAGGATGACCAGTTGCAGAGTCGCCCGGTTGCCCTTGACGGGCGGCGGTCCATCTTGGTTTGCAGCCACGTTTCTCGGAGGTGCGTCCTGGCCATCGAGTATAGGATCGATCACGAGCAACGGCTCGTCTGGGCCAAGGGCCGGGGCACCCTGACCGGTGAAGACGTGTTTCAGTACCAGCGCGATGTCTGGTCGAGCCCGGACGTGCGCGGCTACGACGAGCTGATGGACATGAGCGAAGTCGAGCGCATCGACCTGACGTCGGTCAGGCGGCTCAAGGACCTCGCCTCGCTGTCCGCGGCCATGGACCCCCCGACGTCCCGCTCCAGGTTCGCCATCGTCGCGCCCAAGGACGAGACCTTCGGTCTGAGCCGCATGTACGAAACCTACCGGCGTCTCGAAGACAAGAGCACCAAGCAGGTCGGCGTGTTCCGCTCGCTGGCGGAAGCCATGGAGTTTCTGGGCCGCCAGTAGGGTGACGCGTCAGCGCGAGCGCCACACCTCGAGCGCCGACATCCGACGGGTGCCCCGATAGGGCGCGCGCTCACCTTTCACGGCCATCCACAGCACCCGATTGAACAGGTCCATGTCGGCTTTGTCCATGCCGAGGTCGAGCCGCCGCGAGTCGCGTGCGGCGCGGCCGCCGGGGAGATTGTGCTCGTCACGCGAGACTTCTGGCTCGCGCGCCACGTAGGGTGTCGTGTCCGGCGCGTCTTGCCAGATATCGCGCAGCGGACGTCCGAAGTGATCAAACTGCGACAACGCATCGAGACCGAGAATCTCCTCCATCGTGCGCAGGGCGTCGGTCGTGTTCGTGAAGCGGTGGTACACGCCGGCGTGATTGTACGGCGAGACGACGAGCAACGGCGAGCGGTGCGAATCCACGTGATCGGGGCCGTTTTGGGCGTCGTCCTCCATCACGAACACGACCGTGGTGCGCCAGAACGGGCTGTGGGACAGCGCTTCGACGACGCGGCCCAGAGCGAGGTCGTTGTCCGCCACCATCGCGCGTGGGGTGCGTGATCCTACGCGTGCGCCGGCGGTGTGATCGCAGGGGAGATACACGATCTGAAACGCCGGCATCTCGCCCGTTGCCACCCAGCCGTGGAACGCGTCCAGCCAGATGTCGACGCGCCACTGGTCGGGAATCGCCATGTCGAAGCCGGGATAGCGCGGATCGGTGTGCGCGGCGAGGAACGGCTTGGTGCCGCGATAGCGCGTGCCGCCACTCTGGTTCTCCTCCACGGTGAACTCGCCGAAATTGGCGAACGAGATCCCGCCGCGCCGCGCCAGGTCCCAGAAATATCCCTGCGCGGGCTCGGCCGCGTCGTCATCGGGGATGGCGTTTCGATTCTCGCCTTCGTAGTCGTAGCTGCGCCCGCCGTCATCGTAGTTGCTCGGCGTCGTCTTCTGCGTGTAGTCGGTCGCGTACGCCGCCATGGACCAGTTGTGTCCATCGGCCGAGACCTCGGAGTTCACGAAAAAGCGGTCGAAGGTCCCGAATCGCTCCGCCAGGGCGTGGTGGTTGGGCGTCACCGCACGGCCAAACAAAACGAGTGACGTATCGCCGTCAGCCAGGGGCAGGTCGCCCAGCACCTGATCGTAGGTGCGGTTTTCCTTGAGGATGTAGACGACGTGGGCGAATGGCGGATAGGGACGCTCGGGCGCCGCGGCGTGGTCCCAGCCGTTGGCGCGCGCCACACGCGCACTCAGCGCCACCAGCTCCAAACCGCCCGCCCGCGCCACCGGTGCGATGCTGAGACTGCCCCGAATCTGCCCGAGCGTGTAGCTCGTGTCCGGCTGTGGGCCGTCGCGATTCGGGCCGGCCCCCGCCCCTTTGCCGTTGGCCACGAGCAGCGTGTCACCGAGGGCGACGAGCGCCGTGGGATACCAGCCCACCGGCACCCGCCCGATCAATCGATCGGTCCCCACAGCCCCCGCGACGCCGGCCGTCGGTGCGGAGAGTTCGAACACCGCGACTGCGTTAGCGTCGGCCTCCGCCGCGAACAGACGCGTCCCATCGGGCGATAACGCCAGCGCGGAGGGCGTCGTCCCCTCGTCCGGTCCGGCCGGCGGCGGATCGGTGAGCGTGGTGATGACGCGACCGGACCGGGTGTCTACGACCGCCACGCGATCCGTGCTGCCCGAGGCGACGAACAGCCTCGTCCCCTGAGCGTTGGCGATCAGTGCCGATGGATGCCGCCCGGCCGCGATGGGTGTCGCCGAAGCGAGGCGGCCGTCGCGATCGGGAGTGAACACCGACAGCGTGCTGGCGCCCCAATTCGATACGTACACCTGCCCCTCCGCGCCCACGGCGACGCCATACGGGTAACGCCCCGTCGCGACCCGCTGGATGACCGTGTTCGCGGCCACATCGACCACGGCGAGCGAGTCCGCCAGATTGAGGGCGACGTACAGTCGCGCTCCGTCCGGCGAGAGAGCGAGCCCCGCGGGGTACTGAGTGCCGTCGGCACGCGGCGCCCGCCGCGCCAGCACGATCGAGTCGGTGAGCACGGCACTGTCGCCCACCCAGCCATAGCGGTACACGACGTCCGTGTTCCCCCCCGACACATACAGCGTGCGCCCATCAGGCGAGAACGCGAGCCCCACAAACGCGGCGGCCTGGGGTTTCATCTGGGTCACGAGGCCGTTGCGGTCCACCACCTGCAAGCCATGCTCGCGCCAGCCGCTGAGCGACAGCACGACGCGGCGCCCGTCGGGTGCGGCGAGCATGCCGAGCGGCATCTGGCCCACGGGTCGGGTGACCCCGGCGGGATCGAGCACCTGGCCGGTCGGGAGCCGGGGCGGTTGCGCGACATCGAGGCGTCGGCTCGGGGGCGTCGGCCGGCAGGCGGCGACGAGGAACAGGAAGGCAGCGGCCGTTCGTTTCACGTCGACCCCCTATCGGCGTTGCAGCAGCGCGGTGCCGCGCGCCGACCCGCGCACACGAGCGCGCAGGGTGACGTTGCGACCGGTCACCGGCATGGTGAGGAGCACGATGTCGCTGCGACCATGAGCGAGCCGTACGAGCGTCGGCTGCCCGGTCTGGTCGATGCGCAAGTCCAGGTCGCGGACCTGCACCGGGGAGCCATCCTCCGGGACGAGACGCAGCCGATACGTGGCGGCGAATGGAAGCTTCGCCGTGAGATCGAGACTCAGGGAATCCCCGGTCCAGCCGCCCACCGCGTCCTCGGCCCAGAGGGGGACCGGATCCTGCCAGGAACGCGGGGGCGCGCTGCCGACGTTGAACGCCGCGAAGCGGCGGATCACCGGATCGCCCACGGCTTCCGTCACCCGCAGTCGCAACATGGTGTACCCGTCGGGGCGCACCGGGAGGATTCGCTTGTGCCCGATGGCGTTGCCGGCGCCGATCTGCTGCCAGTGCTCCCACGCCATGCCGTCGAGCCGCCAGGCCCGCACGCGCTCACCGTGCGCCATTTCTTCCTGCAACACGACATGGTCGATCCGTTGCGGGCCGGCGAAACTGAGCAGCAGCTCTCGCCCGATTCCGGGTGTGTCCGCCAGGGGCCGCTCGAAGCGACGCCGGATCTCGTCGCCGAACTCCCTCGCCCGCGCCGCATCGGCCGCGGGGATTCGGCCGGTCCGATCGGGCGGCATGTTGAGCAGCAGCTGAGCACCCCGACCCACCGAGCGGTAGTAGATCTCGATGAGATCGTCGAGCGGCAGCAGGTTCTTTTCGTTGGTCGTGCTCCAGAACCAGTTGGGGCGGCGGATCGAGACGTCCACCTCCACCGGCATCCAGATATCGCCCTCCGGATCACCGTGCAGCGCGGTGGCGACACCCGTGCCGGCATCCTGCCCTGCCACGGCATTCCAGCACGGGTACGGCGCGAAGCCGTCCTCGTTGCCCACCCACCGGATCGTGGCCTGCGGACCCTGAAACACCATGGCATCGGGCGCGTGCTGGGCGAGGAGATCGCCGGTCGGTACGACGCTCGAGCCGTCGAGCCAGAGCTCTGTGATGGGGCCGTATCGGGTGAGCAGCTCGATGAGCTGCCGGCGATAGAGCGCATCGTATTCGGCCTGAGCTTCCGGCGTGGCGCAGCGGCCCGAGAGCCCCGCACCGTGCTTGTCATCGCGCGGCGAGAGATACACGCCGAGCCTCAGGTCGCGGCTGGCGCACGCCGAGGCAAGCTCCGCCATGACGTCCCCATGGCCGTCACGCCACGGCGAGCCACGGATGCTGTAATCGGTGCTCTCAGTCTGCCAGAGACAGAATCCGCCCACGTGCTTGGCGACCAGCACGATGTAGCGCGCGCCCAACGCCACGGCGGTGTCGGCCCACTGCGCCGGCTCGATCGTGGACATGACGGCGCTCGGCGCCAGCGAGAGGTCGTCGTACTCCTTTTCCTGCCACGTGTTGGGAGCGAAATGCACGAACATCCCGAGCTCGAGATCCTGCCACGCCCGTTGGGCGGCGCTCGGCACCGCCAGCCGAGGCCGAGCCACGGCAAGCAGCCCGCGTGCCGTACGGACCATCGGGCTGCCCGCCGTGACGGCTGCCAGTTGTCGGATCACCTCACGCCGGGTCGGCATCGGTCAGCGGAGCAACGTCATGGTGGAATCCGTGCTGCCGTCGTTTGGTGCGGGGGTCAAGCCAAGGATGGCCGCGATCAGGTCGTACACGTGCACGTTGCGAAACGCCGGTGCCGCCACACCGCTCCGGAACGCCGGACCCTGGGCGAGAAAGATCGCGCGCATCACGGCCACCGTGTCATCGTACCCGTGGGCTCCGCCGCGAAAGCGATCGGGATGATCCACGACTTCCCGTCGCGTCACGCTGAGGGACCAGCCGACGTCCGCGAGTAGCACGACCGGAGGAATCCGCCGATGCTCCCGATAGTGAAACCGGTCCGGGATCTCCTGCCGTCTCCACACGGACAGATGGGGATGCCTGCCTCGCAAGGCGCGGTAGACGCTGTCCTCCATTCCCGGGCTCGGCCACAGGCCCATCACCGGGTTGCCGCCCGTCACCCGGCCGAGCAGGGGCGGGGCGATGTAGTCGTCGAGTACTACGACGCGGTCCGTACTGGTCGGAGCCATGCCATGATCGGATACGATGATCACGTTCACCGCCCCGGACGAGCCCCGCGATTGGATGCCGTCCAACAGCATGCCGATCGCGCTGTCGACCTGGAGCACCGCGGCCGCCAACTCGGGACTGTCAGGGCCCGATTCATGCCCCGCGTGGTCCACCTCGCTGAAGTAGAGCGTGATGAACCTCGGCCGTACCGAGTCCGGCAAGGTCAGCCAGTCGAGCACCTGCCGCACCCGCGTCGAGTCCGGCACGCGGGTGTCGTAACGGGTCCAATACCTGGGTCGGACGCCATCGATCGGCGCCTCGCTGCCCGGCCAGAAAAAGGCTGCAGCGATCTGTCCCTGTCGCTGCGCGGTCACCCAGAGCGGCTCGCCACCCCACCATCGCGCGTCGGCCACGGCGGCCGTATCACTGATCCGGAACACCGCGTCGAGCGCGGGATCGTACATCGTGTTCTCGACGATCCCGTGATGCTCGGGGAGCAGCCCCGTCACGATGGAGTAGTGATTGGGAAACGTCTTGGTCGGAAACACCGGTACGAGCGGCGCGCGCACACCTCGCGCGATCATGCGGTGCAGATTGGGCGAGGGGTAGCGATCGAGGTAGTCGTCACGAAACCCGTCGAGCGACACGAGGACGACGGTCGCCGAGCGGGCCGGGCGGGGAGCAGACGCCCGGCTTCCCGTCGACGCGGTGCATCCCAGCGCCAGCAGCCCGAGAACCGTCCTGAGTCTCACGCAATCCAAGTTAGCTGCGTTCGCGCCGCTCCACGAACGCGCGCAGCCGCTCGAGCGCGTCGGCGCTGTTCAGGCAGCTCAGGGCCCCGTCGGCTTCCAGGGTCAGCATCGCTTCGAGATCGATGTCGCGAGTCGGTCGCAGCGCCTGCTTGAGCAGGTCGATCGATTGCGGCGCCGCCTGAGCGACGGCCGTCGCAAACGAGAGCGCTTCATCGCGGAGCCGATCGGCCGGCACGACGCAGGTTACCAATCCAGATCGGAGCGCCTCTTCGGCGCTCACCGACGACCCTGTCAACAACCAGTGAGCGGTCCGGCCGGCCCCGACGAGCCGCGGCAGCAGGTGAAGCACCCCGCCGGTGAAGAACACCCCGCGCTGTGCTTCGGGGAACGTGAAGCTCGCCGTATCGGCGGCCAAGCGAACGTCGCACGCCACAGCCAGCTCGGCGCCCAGGCCCACCGCCAGGCCGTTGACCGCCGCGCACACGACCTTTGGGTGCTGCACCAGCCGGCGGGTAAGCGTCTGGAGTCGCTCGATCGACGCCCGCTCGCTCTGGGGATTGGTGGCGGCGGCCGCCGCGAGCTCACGAAGATCACGCCCCGACGAAAACGCTCGCCCGGTTCCCGTCAGGATCAGGACCCGCAGCGCGGGCTCCGCGGCGGCGGCGGCCAACAGCTCGAACAGTCGCTCGATCATCGCCACGTCGATCGCGTTGAGCACGTCGGGCCGCGACAGCGCAGCAATCCATACCTCGCCGCGCTGCTCGAGCTGCACGCCCTGGTTCGACACGGTCACCCCCACGCTTCGCGGTTCGCGTCCCAGGCCCCCCGCCGCTGATCCACGTTTCGCGCGAGCAGCTCGTGTTTCGCCACGCGCTCCGACGGCGTCATGGGCAGCGTGTCCACATACTCGACGTAGCGCGGCACCTTGAAATCGGCCAGCCGGGCGCGGACGTGCGCCAATAACGCCTGCGGTGGCAGCGTCGCCGGGGTCTCGCCCGGCACGAGCTGCACGAACGCCTTGACCTCCTCGCCCCGCAACTCGTCGGGCACCGGCACGCAGGCCGCCGCGCGCACGCCGGGGTGCCCGCACAACACCGTTTCGACCTCGACCGCCGACACGTTCTCGCCGCCGCGCCGGATCATGTCCTTGAGGCGACCGACCAGCCGGAGCCGGTCCGTCGCGTCGCGGCGCACCAGGTCGCCGGTATGCGCCCAGCCGCCGCGGCGCCACGCGGTGGTCGCTTCCGGCCGGTTCCAGTAGCCCGTCATGATGCCGGTGCCGCGGACCAGCAGCTCGCCGACGATTCCATCCGGCACGTCGCGATGCTCCGAATCGACGACGCGGATCTCTTTCCCGGGCACCACCCGGCCGAGATCCCCGGTTCCCACGCTGGCGACATCATCGATGGGCACCATCGTCACAACGCCAAGCTCGGTCGTCCCATACGTCTCGCGCCAGGGGCATCCCCAGCGCGCCTCGAAAGAGGCGTGGAGATCCGGCGGGATGCCGGAGCACAACACGAAACGCACGCGATGGCCGCGGTCCACGCCATGATCTTCTGGCTGCTTGAGCAGCAGGGTGGGCATGGTCCCCAGACAATAGAAGAACGTCACGCTCTGATCCCGCACAGACCGCCAGAATGTGGAAGCCGAAAACCGGGGGAGAATGACGAGTGGCACGGTCGCGAGCAGGCACAGCACCAGATTCCACATGGGGTCCATGTAGGAGAACGGCTGTGCGGTCAGCACGACGTCGGCGGCGGTCCACATGGAGGCATGCCACATGCGCGTGCCGAGCTCGAGCCAATAGGCGTGGGTGAGCAGGCACCCCTTGGGCAGGCCGGTCGTGCCGGACGTGTACTGAATGGTGACGACGTCGTCAGGCCCGCTTGGGTGGAAGTCGATCCCGACCGGGACCGCCGCGAGCGCTTGCTCGAGCTTCGCGGCCGCGAGCTCGCCCGGCGGACCGAACACCGTCACGTCGCGCAACCCCCGGCAGTGGGCGCGCAGCGCGGTGAGTGTCAGAGCGTGGTCCGGGCTCGCGATGGCGAAGGCTCGCGCCGGAGTCCCGCAGCACATGCGACAGATCCGTCTCACGCCACTTCGTGCTGATCGGCACAACGACCGCCCCGGCCTTGGCGACAGCCAGCCAGGCTACCGGGAATTCGATGCCGTTGGGCAGCAGGATGGCCACCCGGTCGCCGCGGCGCACACCGAGAGTCCCGAGCACCGCGGAGAGGCGACTGGACCGGGCATCGACTTCGGCGATCGTGGCCCGGCGACCTTCGAAACGAAGCAGCTCGCGCGCTCCGTTCGTCGAGGCTCGCTCGCCCAGCAAATCGCACACCGAGAGCCAGCGGCCCGGCGCCTGCACGGTCAGGGTCGCGCGGAAGGGATGTTCCCGAGCAGCCCCGAGATCCGGCGGATGCGCTCGGGATCAGTCACGGCGCGATCGAACTCGTTGGGCAAGGGCTGTTTGAGCAGGGACAAGTGCCGCGGCCGGAACGACGCCGGGCTCTCGAGCAGCGCCGTCGCGCGCACGTGAACTTCCCGGACGCCCGTCCGCTCCATGACGGTCGTGACGTTCTCCTCGCTCAACCCACCACCCGCGAGGATGCCGATGCGGCCATCCGCCCGCGTCATGAGGCGCGCCAGCGTCTGGGTCCCTTCTACCGCCGTCGGAGCCTGGCCGGACGTCAGGACGCGCTCCACGCCAAGCCGAATCAGGGTGTCGAGCGCGGCGTCGGCATCGGGCGTGAAATCGAAGGCGCGGTGAAACGTCACCGACAACGGCCGGGCGGCGCCCATCAGGACCCGCACCTGCTCCACGTGGATCGTGCCGTCGGGATGCAGCGCACCGAACACGACCGCGGTGGCGCCGAGGCGCCCGGCCAGGGCGATGTCGCGCTGCATCACCTCGATCTCGACATCGGAATAGACGAAATCGCCGCCGCGCGGTCGCACGAGCACGTGCATCGGAATGCGCAGGCGCTCATGGCACACCTCGATCATGCCGGCGCTGGGGGTCGTGCCGCCCTCCAGCAGATTCCCACACAGCTCGACGCGGTCGGCCCCGCCCGCCTGGGCGGCGAGCGCGGATTCGACGGAATCGACGCAGGCTTCGAGCAGCACACTCATCGAGCCAGCTCCAGACGGACCACCTGGTCGACCTCGCCCGGCGCGCGCGGAGGGAGGAGGAGGGTCACGCCGCTGGACGACCGTCGGAACGGCACCGCCCCACCTCCCGCCACCAGACGCGCGGCCCGTACCCGGCCGAGGGGCGGCAGCGATAGCTCGCGATCCGCCCAGTCGAGCACGTGGACGAACACGGTGTCGCCCCGTCGCGTCGTCACTCCCCACGGTCGGGGGGGGATCGGGCCGCCGCGCGTGCCGTACACGGATGGGCCGTACGTCGCGAGCCACCGCCCCAGGTCGCGCAGCCGGTCCTCCTCCGCGGCGGGGATCGTGCCCAGCGGGGTGGGCCCCACGTTGAGCAGGAAGTTCGCGTCCCGTCCCGCGGCCTCCACGAGGTATCGGATCAGCGTGGCCGTCGACTTGAAGTTCTTGTCCTGGAGCCGGAAGCCCCAGGAGTCGTTGATCGTCTCGGCGGTCTCGAGTGGGAGATCGCTCACCTCCTGCCCCTGGTTGAACCCCGTGGTGTGCGCGCCCGGCAGGTCCTTCTCGAACATTTGAAAGTCCTCCCCGGGATGGGGTGCGTGGTGGTGGTTCGAGCCGATCAGCGCCTGCGGCTGCAGCGTGTGGAGCATCGCGTAGGTGTCATCGAGTCGCCAATCCGCGTCGGGCCGATCCCACTCACCGTCGAACCACACCCCGCCGAGCGCCCCGTAGTGGGTGAACAGTTCGCGCAGTTGGGCGTTCATGTACTCGAGGTAGCGGGACCACTGACCCGAATCGGGTCGACCCGCCCACTCACCGGTCCGGCCGCGTGGGAAATAGTCGGGATGGTGCCAGTCGAGCTGCGAGTAGTACACGAACAGCTTCATGTCCTGCCGGCGGCACTCGTCGGCGAGCTGCCGTACAATGTCCCGGCCGTACTGCGTGCGGTCCACAACATCCCAGTCGGAGACGTTCGAGTCCCACAGCGCAAACCCGTCGTGGTGCTTGGTGATCAGCGTGATGTAGCGCGCGCCCGCGGCTCTCGCGAGGCTGACCCAGGCGGCGGGATCAAACCGCACCGGATTGAAGGGCGGCGCAAGCGTCTCGTATTCAGAAGCGGCGATGCGATGATCTTGCATCACCCACTCGCCGTCCTGCAGCACGCTCGAGACGCCCCAGTGGATGAAGACACCGAATTTCGCGTCCTGGAACCACTGCCGAGCGGCGCGATTCCCGGGGCTCGGCGCGTAGCCTGCCTGGGCGCGCAGCGGCGCAACGAGCGCGAGCAGCAACGAAAGGCGCGAAATCATGAGGGGCGACCGTTGCCGGCCGCCCCTCAAACTGCGCAGGACCCGACTAGTGCGCTACCGCTTCGACTTCCTCGGCGGCGCGGCGCAACACCTCGGTGATCTTCTTCCGCACCTCATCCTCGCGCGCCTTCCAGCCGGTGCGGTACACGACCTTCACGAGGCGGCCGAGCGTCTGATTGAGATCGGCCATGCTGCCGCTGAGCGCCTGGTCGACCGCGTCGCGCACGCGATCGAAGATGTCGTCGACCGTGTCCTTGTGCTCGTCCAGGAACTTCAGGCCGGCGTCGGTGATCTCGTAGATCTTCTTGCCGTCCGCGTCCTTCGCGCGCACCAGCCCCTCGTCTTCGAGCCATTGCAGGGTCGGGTACACGGTCCCCGGAGAGGGTGAGTAGCAGCCCTGCATCCGCTCCTCCAGCTCCTTCATCACCTCGTAACCGTGGCGGGGCTTGTCCTTGAGCAGTTTCAGGATCACGTACTTCATGTCGCCCGACTCGAACCACTGCCGGCGTCGCCCGCCCCGATACGGCCCGCGAAACGCGAAGCCGCGGGGTCCAAATCCGAATGCAAAGCCGTCCCAGCCGAAATGCCGCACCATAGTTCATTCTCCTGTTCACGATACATCGTTACGATACTATGTCACGATATATCGTGTCAACTGCCATAAAGCACAGAATGGCAATGGCTTGTAGATTCCCGCGCGGTCTTCATCGTCGACTTCAACTCCTCACGCCGGCCTGATATGCCCACGACCCTGTTTCGAGTCGCCCTCACGCTGTCACTGGTACGACCGCTGAGCGCCCAGGCGTTCGACTTCTACACGCGCGGTCCCTATCGCCCCAACGTACCCCGCCCCGAGCAAATCACGGGCTATCAGGCGGGCGAGCAGCACACCATGTACGCGGTGATGCAACGCTATCTGGATACGCTGCTCGCGACCGCCCCCGACCGGGCGCGCGCGGAAATCTGGGGGTACACGGTGGAGCATCGCCCCTACCGCGCCATGATCATCTCCGATCCCGCGAACCTCGCCCGGCTCGAGGAGATCCGCACGGCCATCGGCGATCTCACCGATCCGCGCGAGACCGCCCCGGCGCGCGCCGCCGAGACTGCGGCCCGGCAGCCGATCATCGTGCTGTTCCAGTATTCGGTGCACGGCGACGAGCCCGCCGGATTCGAAGCCGCGATGCAGGTCGCTTACCAGATGCTCGCCGGGGAAGACTCCGTCACCCGGACCATCCTCAAGAACGTCGTCTTCGTGCTCAACCCCTCTGCCAATCCCGACGGGCACGAGCGGTTCGCCGGCTGGTATAACTCGGTCGCCGTCGGCGCCGACGATCCGTCGGCGTTCGAGCAGAACGAGCCCTGGAGCATCACCGGACGTTACAACCACTTCCGCTTCGACATGAATCGCGACCTCGTGGCGCAAAGCCAGCCCGAG
>JBGQFX010000034.1:0-35014 GCA_041497135.1 Gemmatimonadota bacterium
CAACGCGAGCACCGGGCCGACGTTGCCGGTCGTGACGTTGAACGACAGACCGCCCGCGCCGATCGCGGTGGTGTACTTGATGGAGTCCGCGAAATAGGCCTCTTCCGCCGTGATCAGGTTGCGGAGATCAGACTTCATCGAGGCGATGTACGCCTTCTCCTTGGTGTTGGCGAACTTCGGGATCGCGATCGCGGCCAGAATGCCGATAATCACGACCACGATCAGCAGCTCAATGAGTGTGAAACCCTTGCGGTTCATCTGCTTCCCCCGGTCTTGGAGTTTGATGGGCGCCTTGATTCCCGACGGGTGTTAAGGCAAGGCTCGTGCCCTGCTATGGGCTGCCGCCTAACCCGATAGAAGCTAATGCCTTGGGATGTTTCCGAACAGACTCGGACGGCTGTTGGAGGGGCTTGAGGTCCCGCGTTTTGCAAAAACGCCCCCACCTTACCCTTGCTAGGGCGGACTCAACCCGGCGTACCAGGCCCGCTCGAACGGAAACCAGCGCAGCGCCGTATCTGCGACCGCCGCGGCACGACGAGGATCCCCGCGCGCACGCGCCATCAGGTACTCGACGCGCAAAGCGACGCGCTCTCGCGGCAGCCGGCGTCGCGCCTCGCGAGCAAGCGACGCCGCTCGCGTCGTGTCGCCCTGACCGATCAGATAGAAGGCGTAGTCCGCCTGCAAATGCGGATCCGCCCCGTACAGAGAATCGGCGCGCGCGTAGGCCGCACGCGCCTCGGCGACCTGCCCCATTCCCGCCAGCACCGCCGCCGCGGACTGCTGCGCGCGATAGGACTCGGGGTGCTCCACAAGCAGGGTAAGCAGAAAGGCGCGGTTGTCGCGCCAGGAGGGCAAGCGATCCAGCGTGCGCGCGGCCAAAGCCCCGAGCACGAGCGCGAGCGGCAGCACGACGCGCGGCCGCTCCCAGCGCTTGAGCGCCCACGCGACCCCGACGCCGACCAGCGTCGCCGGCAGCAACACCGCCAGATAGAGATTGCGCTCGGCGAGGATGATGCCCGACGGGAATACGAAGTTGGACGTCGGGAGGTAGGCCAAGGCAGTGGCGAGCGCGACGAAACACACGGCCGGAGCTCGACGACGCACCGCGATGCCCCCGGCGAGGACGACGAGTACGACACCCGCGCCGAGGATGGCGGCGAGGGAAATGGAGGTTCGATACGGGATCACCTGGGGACCGTAGTCGGCCGACAGCGATACTGGAAAGAAGAGCAATCGAGCGGCGCGCAACGCCGCCGGGAACGCCATCGCCAGCCGTCGCCCCGTGCCTGCACCGAGAAACGGCGCCGCGACGTCCGCCGTCGCAGCATGGCCGATCCGAAGCCACACGACCGCGTACGCCGCCGTCAGCGCTCCGAGGCGCCCGTAGAACCGGAGCGGGTAATGACGCTCACCCGGCGGGCGCAACCAGTCGTCGAGCAGAATCACGGCCCCGCCGACGATCGCATGCTCCTTGCTGAGCATGGCGACACCAGTGCAAGTCAGCGCGGCGGCCGACCACGCCCGCCGGGCGGCCAGCACGGCCCCCAGAATCCCCACGGTCGCGAGCAGCTCGTTGCGCGAGACGATATTCGCGACGCCTTCCACGTGCACCGGGTGAACCGCGAAGACGAGTCCGGCGACCGCGGCAGGCAGGGGCGGGAGCCAGCGCGCCAGGACCAGCACGACGAGGACGCAGGCCAGCCCGTGCCACAGCCCGTTGACGAGGTGCAGCCATCCGGGGCGCCCGCCGGATATCGACCAATCGATCGCGAGGCTCAGAATGGTCGAGGGTCGATACAGACCCGCTTCACTGGGTGGTGGCCAGTAGGGTTGGTCGAAAGCGCGCAGGGCGGCACCCACTCCATGGGCGGCCGGATTGGCCACGACGATCGCGCGGTCGTCCTGGACGTACCCGAAGCGGACGGTGGGGAGGTAGAGGAGCACCGCGGCGAGGAATACCCAGGGGAGCGCACGACGCAGCCTCAGCGCTTCAGGGGCCACGATTCACCCGGAACAACGCCCGGCCTCGTGGCCAGGCGCGCTCCATGGTCAGCCACCCCGGGTAGGCGCCCAGGAGGGCGTCCAGCTCCCGGTCGGAGCCCGAACCGAAGCCGGAGAAGAGCACTCGTGTCACGCCCTGCCGCTCCAGATAGCGGCGATGCTCTGCCGCGGTCGGTTCGGTTTCCACGCCATTCCGGTATCCGTACAAGTAGAACGGCACGGCCGTGCGACGCGTGTACAACCAGACGAGCGCTTCATCGTCGGTAGCCAGCACCGTGCTGTCGGGCAGCGCGGCCAGACCCGGGAGCAGCTCGGCGAAATTGTCCGAGATACGCTCCCGTTGGAGCCCCCACCACCGTCCCAGGGCGCCACGGATCTCGTATTGTGCATAGCCGATGATGACGATTGCGACTACTACGAGCACGGCCACCCGGATGCGGGGCATGGCGCGCACCAGTCCGACGGCCCCGGCGGCAAACGTCAGCGCCAGCCAGGGAAGTACAGCCCACAGAAAGCGATCCGAGGGGAACGGCCACAGCGCGAGGATCACGAGGTATCCGACCAGCGTCAGACCGATGGCCGATCGTCGGGTCAGGAGCACCAGACCGTAGATCCCGACGCTCAGGGCTGCGGCGCCAACCGGATAGTAGATCCAGACACTGGGCAGCCAGCCCAGGGTGAGCGCGCCGAGCGGGCGTAGAAGATCCGGGACACTGCGCCAGATGACGCCCAAGCCGGCCTGGCGCACGGTTTCACCATAGCCGCCGTAATTGATCGCCAGCGCGGGATCCAGCCCGCCCTGTCGGGCGACGATCCATGCGCCCCAACCGGCGGCCGCCACCAGCACGGGGATCCCCGCGGCGATGGCCTCGCGCCATGGCCGCCGTCGCGACACGAGCAGATACAGCGGCAGGCCAGTCGCCGCCGCGAGGGCAATCGAGCGAGTCAACAGGGCGAGGGCCGCCAACCCACCGGCCAGGGCGGCCGCTCGGCGGGGCCGCCGGCGCTCCGGCGCCCCGTCGGCCAGCACCACCGCTCCGGCCAGCAGCAGGCCGAACAACGGCTCGGCGAACAGGACGGACTGCACCGTGAGCACGGGAATCGCGACCGCGGCGCCCAGCACGCAGGCCGGGGCGAGCCAGGCGGGCATTTCCCCGAGCACGCGGATACGCACGGCGTGCGCCGCAATGAGCCCGGCGCCGAGTGCGGCCAGAAGGAGGTTCAGGATCAGACCCAGGAAGGCCGCCGCCGAAACCGGGAATGCGGCGAACAGCGGCGCGAGCAGGAGCGGATAGAGCGGCGGGTAGTGCACCACGGCCGGCGCGCCGGGAAGATGCGGGTGGACGTAACCCATCCCCTTCCCCAGGGCGATCGCGATGCCGGCGTACAGACCGTCGTCGTAGAACCCGCCGACCAGAGAGTGATTGAGCGCCCAGGCACCGACGGCGAGGGCGCCTGCGCCGACCGCGATGCCCGCGCGCCGCGGGCTCAGCGACGCCAATCCCCGCCCGGCGGGAACAGGTTGTAGCGAACGATGTGGAACACCGCGGCGAGGCCGTCTCTCCAGGTGATCTTCTTCCCTTCGGCGTAGGTACGGCCGTCGTAGGAGATGGGCAGCTCCCAGATCCGGGCCCGGGCCTGCGCCAGACGGGCGGTGATCTCGACTTCGAATCCGAAGCGATCCGAGCTGAGCGGCAGCCGCTTCAGCAGATCGGCGCGCACCAGCTTGTAGCACGTTTCCATGTCCGTCAGGTTCAGATTGGTGAACATGTTGGACATGAACGTGAGGAACTGGTTGCCCACCATGTGCCAGAAGAACAGCACGCGGTGCGGTCCGCCCTGGAATCGCGAGCCGTACACGGCGTCGGCGCGACCGGTCGCGATCGGCTTCAGCAGGGCGGGGAGATCGGCGGGGTCGTATTCCAGATCGGCGTCCTGGACGACGATGATGTCGCCGGTCGCGGCGGCGATGCCACTGCGCAGCGCGGCGCCCTTGCCGCGGTTGGTGGGGTGGCGCACCACGCGATCCACCATCCCGTCCTGCGCCAGCCGGTCCAGCACCAGCCCGGAGCCGTCGGTCGAGGCGTCGTCGACGGCGATGATCTCGAGCGTCATGGGGAGCGCGCGCAACCGCCGCGCCACCGTTTCGATCGTCCCGGATTCGTTGTAGACCGGGACGATCACCGACAGCATCGGGTCAGTCGGCACCCGGTCCCTCGTATCGGGTCAGCTTGCGGTACAGGGTCGAAGGATCGATCCCCAGCACCTCCGCCGCGCGGCTCTTGTTCCCCCCCTCGGCCTGGAGCACCCAGGTGATGTACGCCCGCTCGATGATATCCAGCGTGGGGTTGGGAAGCGACCGCTCGGCGACCAGCGGCTCGGTCCGGCGCTCGGTGACTTTGGCGGGCATGGCCGACAGCGGGATGGTGTCGCTCTTGGTGAGCACGCCGGCCCGCTCGAGCGCGTTCTCGAGCTCGCGCACGTTTCCGGGCCAATCGTAGGCCAGCACGGCGTCCATCGCTTCCGGGACCAGGTGCCTGGGGCTGCCGCCCTGCTCTTTCGCGATCCGCTCCAGGAAGGCGTTCACGAAAATCTCGATGTCGTCGCGACGCTCCCGCAGCGGGGGGAGGTGGATCGCGATGACGTTGAGCCGATAGTAGAGGTCGGTGCGGAATCGGCCCCGCTTGATGTCCTCCTCGAGGTCCCGGTTGGTCGCCGCCACGACCCTTACGTCAACGGGAATCGCTTCCGTGCCGCCGACAGGGATCGCTTCCCGTTCCTGCAGCACCCGGAGCAGCTTGACCTGGGTGGCCGGCGACATCTCGCCGATCTCGTCCAGAAAGAACGTGCCGGCCCGTGCCGCGGTGAACAACCCCGGCTTGTCGCGCACCGCGCCCGTAAACGACCCCTTCACGTGCCCGAACAGCTCCGATTCGAGCAGGCTCTCCGGCAGGGCACCGCAGTTGAGGGACATGAACGGCCCCTCGCTGCGCGAGGAAATGTCGTGGATGTAGCGGGCGATCACTTCCTTGCCAGTACCCGACTCCCCCTGGATCAACACCGTGCTCTCCGTGGGCGCTACCTGCTCGGCAAGTTTCAGGACGTCGGCGAACACCCGGGACTTCCCCAACGGTCTCGCGAATCGCGAACGCTCGCGGCGCCGGATCTCCTGCTTCAACTGCTTGTTCTCGGTGCGGAGCCGCCGGTGCTCGGCTGCCCGCCGGCAGATGGCCACGAGGTCGTCATTGGAAAACGGCTTCTGGATGTAGTAGAACGCGCCCTCGTTCACCGCCTGGATGGCGCTCTGGAGCGACGCCTGGGCCGTCATCAGGATGACGGGCGTTTCGGGCTCCTGCTGGCGCACCGCGGTGAGGATGTCGATCCCGGTCACGCTCGGCATGCGAACATCGGTCAGGACGATGTCCGGCTGCGCCTGCTTGAGCTGCTCCAGCCCGGCCTTGCCGCCCTGGGCGGTGGTCACCACGAACCCCTCGTTTTTCAGCAGGATCCGGAGGGTATCCAGGATCGCCGTTTCATCGTCGACGATCAGGATCGATGCAGTGGGTGCGCTCGTCATGCCGCTTCTTCCTTCCGGCGCCCGGCCGGGAAATAGACGGTGAACGTGGTGCCGCGGCCCGACGCCGAATCGACGAGGACCATGCCGCGATGCGCGACGACCGCGCGTTGCACGATGGCGAGTCCCAGTCCGGTGCCGCCGGCGCGTCCGGTCACGAACGGCTCGAACAGGCGTTCCCGGACGGCATCCGGAATTCCCGGCCCGTTGTCGCTCACCCGCAACGCGACCGGGTTCTCGACGGATATTCCGGTCGGGACGTCGTCGGGCGCCGGGCGGCCGGTGTGCACCTGGACCCGTGCACCGGGACCGGCGGCCTGCACGGCGTTGAGGACCAGGTTCGAGACGACGCGGTGCAGCAGATCCTCATCCCCTTCCATAGGGGCCGATCCACCGGACAGTTCGATCGTGACGTTCGCCGGGCACTCGGAGTGCTGGCGAACGAGACGCACCGCGGCGCCAGCCACCATGCCCAGATCGACGGCCCGATACTCGGTCACGCGCACCCGCGAGAAATCGAGGAATTCCGACAACAGGCGGCTGAGCCGATCACTCTCGCGCACGATCAGGCCGGCCAGGAATTTCTCGTCCGGGTTGCTGCGCGTGGACCGCGACAGCTGCTCGACCGAGGAGCGGATGGACGCGAGCGGGTTCTTGATCTCGTGCGCCAGGCTGGCGGACAGCTCCGCCACCGCCTCCAGACGCTCGGCCCGCAGGTGCAGCTCCTCCAGTCGCTTCGAATCGGAGATGTCGGTGAAAATGGCCGTGACCCGCGGCGGGAGGTCGACACCGGCGTCGATGGTGGTCGTGGTCAGACCGACGGGGAAGGTCCGGTCGGCCCGCCGCACCGTCGCTTCCACCCGCATCAGCCGGATGCCACGCCGTGCGGTCGACGCCACGGCGGCCCAGAACTCGGGACTGGTGCGGGCCAGCTCGGCCAGAAACGAGCGGCCCAGCCAGTCCCGGGCGCGAAACCCGAGGATTTGCTCCGCCGCGGGGTTGGAAAACAGCAGCTTCCCGTCCGCGGCCACTGTGAGCACGCCGCTGGCAAGATTGTGGAGCACATCGCTCGCCTCGAGCCGGACCTGTCGTAGCTCCCCCGCCAGGGCTTCGTGCTCGGCGGTCATCACCTTGATCCGGCTGGCGAAGTAGGCTGGCACCGCCGCCACCACTGCGAACAGGCCGAGCTGGATCCAGAGCGCGGCGTTGGCCGCGGTGTCGTGCCCGAACAGCAGGTCGGCCAGGTAGGCGAGGGCCACGAGCACGGTGATGAGCGCCGTACTCGCGGGGGGCATCAGGACGGCCGTCACGGCGATGAGCGGGATGTAGAGGGTGGAGAAGCTGCTGTCCGGCCCGCCGGTGACGTGCACGACCGTCGTCACCAGCACGATGTCGAACAACGCCTGGAGATAGAGGAACGTCCGCCCCGGCGCCCGGATGCGGATGTGCGTGTGCCAGTAGGATCCTCCGGTGAATGCGAGCGTGGCCAGCAGCAGAATCGACGTGACGAGGATGTCGAGCGGCGCCGCGACCTGGACTTTCAGAGCGGCGCTCAAGTACATCGCGATTGCCACCGACACGCGCCCCAGGTAGATGAACCGCAGCAGGTTCTTGGGAGTCGGAACCCGGGAAGCTCGCATGTAACCTCAAGGGGGAAGCGGCGTTAAGTATTGGTGCGGGTGTGGCGGAATGCAAGAGAAAGGGCCTCCCGGTGGGAGGCCCCTGGCTCGTGCGGGTGACTTCCAGCTCACTGCACGGCGTTCACCATGTCGAAGATCGGCAGGTACATGGCCACCACCATGCCGCCGACGATCACGCCGAGCACCACGATCATCACGGGCTCCATGAGGGACAGCAGCGTCCCGACCGCGGCGTCGACCTCGTCGTCGTAGAAGTCGGCGATCTTCGAGAGCATCTCGTCCAATCCGCCGGTCTGCTCGCCCACCGCGATCATAGAAATCACCATGGGCGGAAACACCTTGGAGCGTTGCAGCGGGGCGGCGATCGTGTCACCCCCGGCGATCGACTGGCGCGACTCCATTACGGCATTGTGGATGACCATGTTGCCGGCGGTGCGGGCGGTGATCTCCAGGCCGTCCAGAATCGACACCCCGGAGGAGACCAGCGTGCCCAGCGTGCGCGTGAAGCGCGACACGGCCGACTTGCGGAGCACGTCGCCCAGCACGGGGAACTTGAGCAGCAGGCTGTCGATCTGCAGCCGGCCGCCTGGCGTCTTGTAGTAGCGGTTAAGCCCGAAGATAGAGAGGCCGATCACCCCGATCATCAGCCACCAGTAGCTCGTCAGCAGCTTGCTCATGCCGATCACGATCCGGGTCGGCAGCGGCAGCTCGAGCTGCACCGACGCGAACATCGTCTGGAAGGTGGGGATCACGAAGATCAGCAGGACGGCGACCGCGATGGCGGCAACGGACATGATCACGCCCGGGTACACCATCGCGCCCTTCACCTTGCGGATGATGGCGTCGTTCTTCTCGAGGAACTCGGCGAGCCGCTGCAGGATGGTGTCGAGAATACCGCCCGCCTCGCCGGCGGCGACCATGTTCACATAAAGATCCGAGAACGCCTTCGGGTGTTTGCGCAGCGCGTCGGCGAGGGTCTGGCCGCTCTCCACGTCGTACACGACCTGTCGCGTCACGTCCGCCAGCACCTTGTTCTCGGTCTGCTGCGCCAGAATGTCCAGGGCCTGCACCAGCGGCAGTCCGGCGTTGATCATGGTAGCGAACTGCCGCGTGAAAATGACGACGTCGCGGGTCTTCACGCCGGGCTTGAACATGCCGCCGAGCGACACCGCCTTCGGCGCCTGGCGCACCTGCACGACCACGAGCCGGTTCTTGCGCAGGTGGGCGACGACGTCGTCCTTGGTCGGCAGATCGACCTGGCCTTTTTCCAGGTCGCCTTTCAGGTTCCGCGCCGTGTATTCAAAGACTGGCATGGATCACTCCTCCGGTCGCTAGCGCCGTGCGGCCACTCTGGCCGCACCGGCGGTCGCCGCGCTTATGTCTTTGTCGTCCACCGGGGCCTCGCCGATCATGCGCAGGAACTCGTTAGGATCGGACGAGACGCGCAGGCACTCTTCCTTGATCACGTCGCGCTGCATGTAGAGCTGGTACAACGAGTCGTTCAGGGTCTGCATGCCGTGCTTCTTCCCGGCCTGCATCGACGAATAGATCTGGTGCACTTTGTCGTCGCGGATCAAGGCGCGGATTGCCGGCGTGCACACCATGATCTCGGCGGCCATGACCCGGCCGCGCCCTTTGGCCTTCTGCAACAACGTCTGGGTGACCACCCCCTCGAGCACGAACGCCAGCTGGGCGCGGATCTGCGACTGCTGGTGCGCGGGAAAGATGTCGATGATGCGGTTGATCGTCTCGGCCGCCGAGTTGGTGTGCAGGGTGGCGAACGCGAGGTGACCCGTCTCGGCGATCGTGAGAGCCGACTGGGTCGTCTCGAGATCCCGCATTTCGCCGATCAGCACGACGTCGGGGTCCTGTCGCAACGCGTACTTCAGGGCCGCGGCGAAGCTGTTGGTGTCGGTCCCCACCTCGCGCTGATTCACCAGGCACGACTGGTGGCGGTGGATGAACTCGATCGGGTCCTCCACCGTGATGATGTGCCCCTTCATCTCCTTGTTGACCTTGTCGATCATGGCGGCGAGCGTGGTGCTCTTGCCCGAGCCCGTCGGGCCCGTGACCAGCACGAGTCCCCGCGGACGCTCGGAGAGCTTGGCCACGATGGGCGGCAGACCGAGATCGTCGAAGGTGCGTACCGTGAACGGGATTTGCCGGATGACGAGCGAGACGCAGCCGCGCTGCTTGAAGCAGTTGCCACGGAAGCGCGCCAGGTTCTGGATGCCGAACGAGAAGTCGAGCTCGCTCTCGGTTTCGAACCGTTTCTTCTGGTTCTCGGTGAGCACCGAATACGCGAGTGACAGAGTGTCTTTCGGCGTCATCACGTCCTCGACGGACGCGCTCGTGATGTCCCCGTCGATCCGCAGCTTCGGCCGCTCGCCCGCGACGATATGCAGGTCGGAGGCGTCCTTTTCGATCATCTCTTCGAGCAGCGCGCGAAGATTCACCGGCATCGCGAGATCTCCTTCAGGTGGCGGCCGTCTCCTTCACAACCTCTTCCAGCGTCGTGACGCCCTTCTTGACCTTCACCAGCCCGTCCATACGCAGCGTGAGCATGCCCTCTGATACCGCGGCCTCGCGCAGCTCCTCGGTGGAGGAGCCGCGCAGGATCGCCCGCCGCAGCAGCGAGGTCAGCAACATCACTTCATAGATCCCCTGGCGGCCTTTGTATCCGGTGCCGTTGCACGTGTCGCAGCCCGTCCCCTTGAAGAACGGGCCCTGATTGCGATCGATGCCGAACGCGTACATCTCCTCGTCGGTGTACTCGTGCTGCTGCTTGCAGTCGACGCAGACGCGACGCACCAGCCGCTGCGCCACGATCAGGTTCACGGCGCTCGCCACGTTGAACGGCTCGATGCCCATGTCCATCATGCGGGTGATGGTGGAGGGCGCGTCGTTGGTATGCAGCGTGGACAGCACCAAGTGCCCCGTCAGCGCCGCCTTGATGGCGATCGAGCCGGTCTCCAGATCGCGGATCTCGCCGACCATGATGATATTGGGATCCTGCCGCAGGAACGCCTTGAGGGCCGCCGCGAACGTCATGCCGACCTCGTTGCGGACCAGCACCTGGTTGATGCCCATCAGGTTGTACTCGACCGGATCTTCGGCCGTCATGATGTTCACTTCGATCGTATTGATCTTGGAAAGCGCCGAGTACAGCGTCGTCGTTTTCCCCGAACCGGTCGGGCCCGTCACCAACACCATGCCGTACGGGTTCAAGACCGCCTTCATCAAGTCGGCTTCGGCCTTGGCCTCGAACCCGAACTTGGACAAATCGAAGGTCAGATTGCCCTTGTCGAGAATCCGGAGCACGATCTTCTCGCCGAACAGCACCGGCAAGGTGGAGACGCGGAAATCGATGACCCGGTTCCCCATCTTCAGCTTGATGCGACCGTCCTGCGGCACGCGCCGCTCGGCGATGTTCAGCTGGGCCATGATCTTCACGCGCGAGGTGAGCGCCGCCCGCATCTTGATCGGCGGCTTCATGACCTCCTGCAGCGCGCCATCGACGCGATAGCGCACCCGCATCTCGTGCTCGAACGGCTCGATGTGGATGTCGGACGCGCCGCGCTTCACCGCGTCGGTGAGCAGGCCGTTGATCAGCTTCACGACCGGCGCGTCCTCGGCGAGCTCCGAGGCCTTCACCTCTTCGTCCTGCTGCTCCTCCACGACCTCGAGGTCGGAGGCGCCCTCGTCCTCGACGCTCTTCAACAGGCTGGCCAGCTGGGCGTCGGATTGCTGGTAGTAGCGGTCGATCGCGTTGCGCAGCGTGTAATCCCCGGCGATCACGGGGAAAATGTCGCAGCGCGTGATGAACTTGATGTCCTCGATCGCCGCGACGTTGTTCGGGTCCGCAATGGCGATCGTCAGCGTCCGTCCCTCGCGCTTGAGCGGGAGGACGGTGTACTTGTTCGCGATATCCGACGAGATCAGCTTGAGGATCTTGGGATCGACTTCAAAGCGGGAGAGATCGACCGCCGGCATGCGATACTGCCGGGCCAGCATCTTCGTGATCTCGGTCTCTTCGATGAAGCCGAGCTTCACCAGGGTGTAACCCAACCGCATCCCCGAGTTACGCTGCTCCCCCAGGGCGCGCTTCAACTGGTCCGCGGTGATCAGCCCATCGCGGACCAGGATGTCGCCGAGTTTGTCAGGGGTAAGTGCTGCGGTGGCCGTACGCAACTCGTTGAATTTGAATGATCTAAAGTATGTCGACGAAGGGCACTGTCAAGGCAGCGCGCCCGAAAACGATACGTAGGGCCGGATTGCGTCCAGCAGCGCGGGGCCGATCCCCGACACGCTATCGAGTCGTGCGATGCCGCCGAACGGTCCGTGCCGCTCGCGCCAGGCGACGATCCGCTGGGCCAGTGCCGGACCCACCCGGGGCAGTCGTGTGAGTTCCGTCACATCGGCGCGATCGGCATCGACGCGCTCGCCGGGCAACAGCGGGCGCGCCAACGCGGCGGCCCGGCGCGCGGTCGCGCGCAACGCGGACGCGGGTGTCGAGTCGGCGGTGAGCAGGTGCACGTCCCCGGGAGCACGACGAGAGGAGGGGGACAGGACGAACCGGACGCCGGCACCGGCGAGGGCGAGGCCGGCCAGGAGGAGGGCGGCGCGCTTGTCGTCCATGGAGGGGACAGTAACAGGCAATTCGGGATAGGGCGGGATCGGAAACACGCAGCGAGGGTCGAAAGCTACGCCTACGGTCCGACTCCTCTCACCAAGGCCACGGCAACATCTCCCACGATCTGCAGGGAGCTCGCACTCACTTTGTCTATCGTGTCGTCCGTCGTGTGCCAGTACGGGTAATCGAAGTCCACGATGTCGATCGCGTGAATCCCCGCCCGCTGCAGGCTCACGTGGTCGTCGATCAAGGTGTGCTTCACCTGCCGCACGAAGGTGGTGCTGTACCCCAGTTCGCTGGCCGTGCGCCAGACGCGGTCCACGACCTCGGGGGCGCCGGTCTGCGAGTTGCCTTCGACGTAGATGTCGAGGTTCTTGTCTCCCACCATGTCGAACAGCACGGCGAAGAGCGGCGGATAGCCTGCCGGCTGATGGGCCGCGAACCAGCGGGAGCCGATCAGCACCTCATTCGAATCGGCGAAGTCCCCGTAGTCCTCGCCGTCCACGAACAGCAGGTCCACGCCCACCGTGGGCGGCTTGGCCTTGAGCGCATCCGCCACACCCAACAGCACCGCGACGCCGGAGGCGCCGTCGCTCGCGCCCGGGACGGGCATCCGCTGGGCGGCCAGGTTGGCGCTCTGGTCGGCGTGCGGACGCGTGTCCCAGTGCGCAAGGAACAGGATCCGCTCCACGGCTTCGGGCCGGTATCGGGCCAGGAAGTTGCGCAGCGGCAGCGTCTTGCCGCCCGTGGTCCGGTGCGGAATCGCCTGAACGATCACGGTATCGGCCTGGACCTGGAGCTGAGACAGGATCCAGTCCCCCGTCTGCTCGTGGGCGGGGGTGCCGGGAATGCGTGGCCCGAACCCGACCTGCCGTTCCAGATAGCCGAACGCGCGCGCACCGTCGAACTCGCGGACCGGCCGCTTGCCCTGGGCCCCGCAGGCGGCAAGCGCGGCGGCCGCGACCGTCACCGCGGCGATCCACCGCCGCGTCCTCATCGTACCTGCCCCACGCTGGTGTTGAGCTGCACGAAGGCGGTCAGGACGAGCTGGGAGTTCTTACGGCTGATCTGTCGCTCGTCGTTCAGAACGTACGCCATCTGAAACCCCGCGCTGAGAGAAGGAGGAAAGCTGGTGTCGAGCGTCAGATTGGCCTCGGTGCGGCGGCTGTCGACGAACGGCGTGCACACCGGCTGACCCGCCGTCTGCAGGCAGCTGGTGTTGCGCGCGTACGTGTACCGGGCCGTCGTCCGGACGTCGGTCTTGAGCCGCACCAGCGACACGGGTGGTCGCCAGGCGAAGCTGAGCGTGCCGTTCTGTTGCACCCGGCTGGTGCGGAACAAGTTACCCGTCGTGACGTTTTCTGTGCGCACCCGCGCCAGGTCGAACGACGTGAGAATGCCCCTCCCCCACGAGGCGGTGGCGCTGGGTGCGAAGCTGCGCTCCGACGATTGCGTCAGCGTGCGGCCACGGCCGCCGAGCGTGGCCCGCTCGCTCGCCGAATGACGTTCGCTCAGGCCGAGCTGGGCGGTGAGACTGGTCAGCACCCGTCCAATGGTGCCGCGGGGCGGAGCAACGGTCCAGGTGATGGTGGCGGAGGGCCATTCGCGCGACCAGCTGCTGATCGGCAGCTGGCCGTCGGCGCGCAGCAGCCAGGTGAGCCCGCGCGTCCATTGGTAGGTCGAGCTGACCCGAAGCCCGAGCGGCAGGCTGGCCGCCGCCGAGGCGTGACGGGTCGAGTTCTCGGCCGCCGACGTGGCAAGGATGCCCCGTTGCGACCGGAACCCGTCCAAGCCAATCCAGCCCAGCTGGTAGCCGATCCCCGGAGGCACGGCCACGCCGCTGAAGCTCGACGTCCGGTCGCGGGTGAGGCCCAGATCGATCGTGGTCACCCGGGCGAGCGTCCGGGTCACCACGGAAGAATCGCCGAACAGCCCGCGCCCCAGCCGGCTGAGATCGACCTGGGTACCGAGATCGAGTCGCTGGCTGTTGCTGAACGCCGTCGGCAGACGGAACGCGCCCGCGGAGTCGCCGCCCGCCCGGAGCGGGGCGCGCCCATTGGGGTCGCGCGTGAGCGAGAACCCCGAGCTGAGCGCCCCGCGCGGCCGCAGCCAGGATGCGATCTGCGGGGTGAGACCGAAAAACGTGCCGAAGGTCCGGTGCGCCTCGAATCCGAGATCGAGACCCAGCAGGGACCGGCGTGCCAGACGCGCCACCCGCGCGATCGGCGTCGAGTCCCCGTAGTCCCTCAGGTCGCGCTGCGAGGCCACGTCCGCGCGCAGCTGGACGCCCGAGAGCGGCAGCAGGTCGACGGTGAGCGAGTTGCGCCACGCCTTCGGGCGGGAACTGGCGGGGACGAGGTGCACGTCCCCCGAATCGGCCACCGGCACGCGGAAGCTCGTGCGTGCGGCCTCGCTGCCGCTCAGGAAGGAACGAAACCGTACCCTGGTCGGGCTGAGCCGCAGGCGCGCGCGATCCAATCCCGTTGCGAATCCGCTCTTCCCGATGAACGGCGGCAGCTTCTGGATCAGCCGCACCAGGAAATGCGGCGCGGCCGGCACACTCGCGGTCGGCGGCGTCAACCCATAGTCGAGGGTGACGGCATAACTCCGGGACGTCGCCCGGGCGAGGCTGGACCGGTCCTCCCCGGTGACGTAGGTGCCGCTCAACCCCAACGGGTCGAGCAGCCACCGGGCGAGCCCATGCGGGGCAGGCCGGCTGCGCCGCAAGGAAAGGGAGTAGCTCCGGGCGGCGGACAGGGGCGTGCGCAGGCCGGTGAGGGCGTCGCCCGAGAGATCGGTCCGGTTGAGGTACAGGGGATCGCTGGCCGTCGAGACGTACCGGATGGTCAACGGCATCGACAGTCCCCACGCGGGCGGCAGCAGCCGCTCGAGGTGCACGGTGGAGGTGAGATTCAGCGCCCGGTCGGTCTGATAGCTCGCGTCTTCACCCAGCTGGCGGAAGTTGGCATCGCGCCGTACCACGCCGAGGGTCACGTCGGCGAAGTTCGATGCCGTGAGCGCCAGATCCAGCGCCGCCGCCGTCCCCGTGGTCTGGACCACGTCGCTCAACCGGATGTCGTCGACCCACAGCTCCGCCTGATCGATGAACGTCGCCCCGGCGACCCGCACCATGCCCGCCGCCACCTCCTGCACCGCCGCGAGATTTGGCGGCGCGATGGCGGGATCGCGCACGTGCGCGATGTACGGCCCGTCGCACATCACATACGCGGTGTCGAACGGCACGACCGTGCTGTCGGGGCAGCCGGAGTAGACATGAGGCGGATCCCCGCCCAGCCACGCCTGCTCGATCCGTGCCCGCAAACCCACCCACCGGCTCAACCCGACCACCACTTCCGGCTCCCACGAGCTGGTCCGCGCCGGGGTGTGGTAGAGGTAGAAGTTGTTCTCGTCCTTGCCGACCTTGAGAAAAAACTCCAGGTCCCCGTCCTCCCAGCCCGGCCCCCGCCCGCGCGCCCAGACGCGCAGCGTGCGGTACTTGAGGAAGTTTTTGTCGCCCTCGCTGCCGAAGCGGGTGAACGCTTCGGCGCGCTGCCCCGGTGCCAGCCCCCGCGCCAGCAGGCGCAGCGACTGCTCGTTGATCTGGGTGGTCCCCACCTGGAAGCCCTGGTCGCGCCGCCCCGCCTGGTCCACCACCCCGGGCGGTGGCGCGTAGCCCAGGTCCCGGTTCTCCGTGCTCGCGACGGAGGCGGTGACCTCGCCCGTACCGGTGCCGCGGTCGCCGGCCAACCCCACGATCGGCGTTTCGGCGCGCTTCAGCCACGTGCTGCCGACCAGCCGGACGCGCGAGAGGGCGAAATAGATCTGTGGGTCGGGTTCTCCCGGCATGGCCGTTTCCGGGGCCAGAAGGGTGAGCCGCAGGGCCTGCACCTGCCGCAGGCTGGGGGCGCCCACCTGCAGCGTGTCGGTCCGGAACGGGATCCGGTACAGGCGCCAGCCCGATGCGCCACCGCCCTGGCTCGCCGGTGCGGGCAGCATTCCGCCGTCGCGCACAAAGAAGCGTTCGTCGCCGATCGGGAACACGAACCGGACCACGTCCTCCTGGCTGCGCGCGCCGACCGTCACGTCGAGCCGGGCGTCGCCATCCTGGTCCTCCGTATCCACGGCGCCGTTGCGGCGGCCGCAACGCGAGCGCGGGTCACCGAAGGCATAGCTCTGCAGCTGGCCGGTCACCGTGGCGCTGCACAAGGGCAGCGTATCGATCAACTGGCCGGTCGTGGCGTTGCGGATCCCGTCGACCACGCGATCGGTGAGGAATCCCTCGTCGTCGATGGCAGCGTTCCACGCATGCGTGATCGGGTCGCGCTCGCTGTCCAGCCGGCCGGCGCCCGCCACCCGGACGCCGAAGTAGGTCGTGTCGCCGGACGGACTCGCCGTGAAGGAATCGGGGATGAACGCGAGCGCGTCCTCGAACACCGACCCGAAGTCGAACAGCACCGCCGCGCGGTTAGCGCGCGCCAGGCGGCGGTTGTCCTCCCACACCCAGAACTCGAGGTATTCGACGCGCGACAGGTCCACGCCGGTGGTCGACAGGGTCTGCGTGATGGAGCGCCAGCGCGGCGCGGCACGCGCGTTGTTCCCGCTGCCGGGGCGGCGCCAGTTAGGAAGACCGGTGCGAGAGTCGGCGAGCCCCATCATCGTGTCCGGCTTGAGCATGAGCCACAGCACCGGTTCCGCCGACTGGGCCTGCCCCACGAGCCGGATGGTCGGATCGATTTGCTGCGCCAAGAACTGCACCGGCCGGCCGGAAAAATCGACCGGGAGCGACTGCCACGTCAGCGGCACGGCATCCAGCGTATCAAATCCCAATGCCGAAATGTCGAATGCCGCGGCACCCCGGCCCGAGGCGGGTACGCTACCCCAATGCCAGGCGTTCTCGTTCAGCGAGATAAAGCGCCCAGCCGACGCTTCGAACTCCTCCACGAAGGCCTGCCCCAGGGGATTGGGGCGCGGCTGCGACACGGCAATCTCGCCCGAGATGGTCATGGAGGAGGGAGCGCCGCCCGGGCCCGGCAGGAGGTTGACGGCCCGCGTGATCCATTCGGGCTGGAAGTGAAGGTTGGCGCTGACGCCACCGATGAAGCTGGACGCCGGCTCGAACCCGAGTTGGGGGCGGGTGAAAGCGGTCTGCTGCTTCTGGAACAGCCCCGTCAGGTTCACCTGACCGATCTGCCCCAGGTCGTAACGGACCGCCAGACCGTAAATGGACGTGGGCGCCGAGACGAACGACGCCCGCTCCTCGAACTGGGCGCGCACGACCCCCGGGCTGGCACCGAACAGCGAGTCCGGGTTCTTGAAGGTGATCTGGCCGACGGTGTAGTCGATGGTGTAGTCGACGTTACGGGTGAGCAGCGTGTTGCCCAGGTAGAGCCTTTCGCTGCCCTCGCGGATCTGGAAGCTCGACAGGGAGAGCGAGCCCTTGTCCGCCGCCGCCGACGCGTCGGCATGGAGCTGCAGCGTGAACAGCGACGCCGGCCCCTGCGTGGCGAGCAGCGCGCGCGGGGTGCGGTACAGCGAGTCATTGCGCTCCGCCGCGATGAGCCTGGTGGAATCGGCGAACGGCTGCAGGTGCGGGAACACCGCGTAGTAATCCCGGACCGGCGCCCCCTGCTGCGGATCGCGCTCGCGCGGGAACAGGCGGTTGTACTGATCGAACGTGTTGGGGTCGTTGGGAAGCGCCAAACCGAGCCGCGCCAGGTAGGTCTCGGTCGCTCCTTCCGGCCGCTCCCGCTGATTGACCTGTAACGACAGGTCGATGCCGGTGCGGCTTAACTCTCGGCCTCCGATCCGATACGCGGCGCGGATCTCGAACCGGAACGCCGGCGAGGCCACCGTGACCCCCGGTCGCGGATCGTAGATCAGCCGCAGCGTGTCCACCGCCGCAGTATCGGGGTTTGCCGTCTGAGGAAAGGTCCCGACGCAACCACCCGAGCTGCAGTCTGCGACCCCGCGCGTCACGTAGGAGACAGCCAGGTAGTCGCTGGGATCGAGTCGGTTGGCGAGCGCCAGCCAGACACCGCTGGGATCGACGTAATAGTCTTTCCCTTCCTGCAACAGTTGCCATTGGAACGGGCCCGCCCGCTCGCCCGAGCAGTCCACCGCCGTCGCTCCGGGCCCGCAGGCTACGGCGCGGATGCCGCCAATGTTCTGGTTCGTGCCGCCGCCCGTGATCGCGAGCGCGCGCACGCGGTACACCACAAGCGCCGTGACCTGCAGCGAGTCGGGCAGCAGCGTGGGCTGCACGGACAAGATGTCGACGGCCGGATATCCGGGGAGCGCGGCCGGGTCGACGGCGAAGAAGAAGCGGCCCGGCTCGTAGTCCAGGTCGCGGAATTCCCGGTCGATCGCCTCGGTCGTGGTTTCCCCGACCGTGTAGCTCCGGTCTCGCACGACGTTGCCCTTCTGCTGGGCATAGATGCCGCGCAGCTCCAGCGCCCCCACCTGTGCCACGGCCTGCACGCCGAAATTGTTCGCGGGGATGGCCGCGCTGATGAAGCGCGAGCCCGGCGCCTGGAACGACACGTTGCCCGCCTCCACGCGCCGCAACACCTCGTCTTCGAGACCTTCGTACCAGACCTGCAGGTTGTTGTTGGCGTCGAATTCGCGCTGGCTGTCGAAGTCCACGTCGACGTGCAGCCGCTGCCCCACCACCCCGCCGGACCGGATCGAGTACTGCGGGTTGGGGGTAAGGGTGGGAAATCCGGCCTTGCACCCCGACACCGCCTGCTGTCGCTCGAACACGTTGCAGCGCAGGTTGCGGAACTGATCCGCCTTGAGCTCGAAGCGGAGGTTCAGGTCCATGCCGAGACTGGCAAATTGGCCGAGCACCTGCGGGGGGGCAGGCTCGGCGCCGCCCGTGGCCGCGATGCGGGCGAGGGCGGCGGCGACGGAGGTATCCGCGACGGCGGTCGTCAAACCAGCCGACGCGAGCGCCTCGCGTACGCGCTGCGCCCAACGCGCGGCGACGAGCGCCGGCGGGATGCGCGGCCCGAGTCGTCCGCCCGGGGCGAGCGCGGCCGCCGGAGCGGGAACCAGCGACGGAAGCCGGTACGGCGCGACGAAGGCCGGCGCGGGTCCGGAGTGGGCGACGGGGGGAGGCTCCTGGGCGACAACGAGCGAAGGAAGGAGCGAGAGGGTGAAGACGGCGAGCGAGGCGGAGTGCCGCATCCCTTGTAGCGACCGGGAGAGCCGAATATAATGGGCGGACCGCCCGTGCGCATCCTCAGCCGCTACCTGCTGCGTCAGCATCTGGCCCCGCTCGTCTTCGCGCTTTCCGCCCTCACCGCGCTGATGCTGCTCAACCAGATCGCCAAGCGTTTCCCCGATCTCGTCGGCAAGGGGCTGTCCTGGAGCGTCATCGGCGAAGTGTTCGTGCTGTCGATTCCATTTATCATCGCGATGACGCTCCCGATGGCCGTGCTGGTCGCGGTGCTGCACGCCATGAGCCGGCTCGCGGCCGACAACGAGATCACCGCGATGGCGGCGAACGGCATCAGCGTGAGCCGGATCGCCCGGCCCGTGCTGGCGGGAGCCGCGCTGGTGACCCTGATCGCCTTCCTGTGGAACGACCAGGTGTTGCCGCGCACCAATCATCGTCTCCGCACGCTGCTGGTGGACATCCAGCGCAAGAAGCCGTCCTTCGCCCTCAAGGAGCAGGTGATCAACGAGGTCGTGCCGGACCAGTTCTTCCTGCGAGCGGCGCGGATCGACCGGGCCACCAATCGGCTCCGGGACGTGACCATCTATGATCTGGGCGAGGCCGACCGCCGGCGCATCATCACCGCCGACAGCGGGCGCATGGCTTATACCCCCGGTCAGACCGATCTGTACCTGACCCTCGTGGACGGCGACATCCAGGAGGTGCGACGCGGCGATGACGCCCAATTCAATCGGACTTTTTTTCACACCAATCATATCCGGGTGCGGGGCGTTTCCAACCAGTTGGTCATCACCGGAGAGGACAGCTACCGGACCGATCGCGAGATGACCATCTGCGACATGCAACGGGCGGTGGCCGCCGCCCGGGACGACGCCCGTGCCGCCCACCGTGACGCCGACGTCATGGTCGAGGGGGACCTGCGCCGGCTGGTCGGTCTCGCTCCTCGGACCCCCATGCCGCCCCCGGCCACCGACACGAGCGGCGGGGCCTACTGCGATCTGCTGCGACGACTGGGCCAGCGGGTGTTGCCGGCCGAGGCGCACGCGCAGACGGTGCAGCCCCCGGCCTACCGCATGCCCGCGTTTCCCCCCCCACCGCTGGTGACGCTCGCTGTGACCACCGGCGAGGACGATCGAGCCCTGGGCGCGCGACGGCGCGCGGCGGCGTATCTGGTGGAGATCCACAAGAAGCTCGCCATCGCCGGCGCCTGCTTTGTGTTTGCGTTGCTCGGCATTCCCGTCGCCTTGCGCTTCCCGCGCGGCGGCGCGGGGTTGGTGATCGGCGTCAGCGTGCTGGTGTTCGCGATCTACTATATCGGGCTGATCGCCGGCGAGGATCTCGGTGACCGGCTGATCGTGTCGCCGTTCCTCGCCATGTGGGGGACCAATCTGCTGTTCGGCGCCCTCGGCCTGGTGGGGTTGGTAGTGATGACCCGCTCCAGCCCCGCCGCCCGGGGAGGCGATTGGTCCGATGTGCGGGAGGCGCTGGTTGGACGATTCCGGCGGCGCAGCGTCTGATGCGGATTCTCGATCGTTACGTGTTGGGCGCCTGGATCCGCATCTTCGTGATCGTGATGCTCGGGTTCCCGCTGGCGGTCATCGTCATCGACCTTGCCGACAAGCTGGGCCGCTACCTGGGCCGCGGGCTCACCAAGAGCCACGTGGTCCTCGGGTACCTCTACGGCATGCCGGACACGATGTTCCTGGTGCTTCCCGCCGCGGTGCTGTTCGCGACCGTGTTCACCGTTGGCTCGATGGGCCGCCACTCCGAGCTCACCGCGGCGAAGGCGTCCGGCATTTCGTTCTACCGCATCGTGCGCCCGATCTTCGCCGCGGCGGTCGCGGCCTGTTTCCTGGGCATCGGCCTGGGCGAGCTGGTGCCGATCGGCGCCGCGCGCAAGGCCGAGCTCTTGGGCGAGAAGACGATCCGCACCGGCTCGCGCGTCAACTTCGTGTATCGCGCCGACGGCGGCTGGGTGTACGCGATCCGCACGCTCGACATCAAGACGCGACAGATGCAGGACCTGATCCTCGAGCGGGTGGGCACCGGCCCCGAGTACCCGACCATCGTCGTGACGGCGCCGCGCGCCCGCCACGCCCGCGTCGGCGGCTGGACGCTGCAGGACGGCCGGGTGCGCTACCTGCTGGGACCGGGCGTGGAGCGCGCGTTCAACTTCCACACCCTGCGTGCGCGCATCATGCGCGAGACGCCCGAAGCCCTGCTGGCGGAGCCCAAGACGCCGGAGGAGATGCGCTACGCGGAGCTGGGCCGCTATATCGACGCGCTGGCGCGCTCCGGCTCGGACACGCGCAAACTAGCGGTGGACCGGGCGTTGAAGCTGGCGATCCCGTTCACCTGCATCATCATCGCGCTGTTCGGCGCCCCGCTCGCCATCACCAGCCCGCGCAGCGGCGCCGCCTGGGGCGTCGCCGTGAGCCTGGCGACGACATTCGTCTTCCTCTTGATGATGCAGCTGTCCCGCGCCGTGGGAGGCGGGGGCCTGATGCCGCCGGCGCTCGCCGCGTGGCTGCCGAACATCCTGGCGGGGGGCGGGGCGGTGTGGCTCTTGAGAAAAGTGCAGACATAAGGGCAGTAGGCGTGAAGCAGCGGCCGCCTTCTAGAACGCGTACCGCCCTCCCAGCTGGAACACCCAGCGCGAGCCGATCGCGTTGAGCGTGACCTGATTCTTGACCGGCAGGTTGAGGGCGTAATTGCCACGCTGGTTCACCGCGTCGTAGCCCGTCAACCGGATCAGGGACTGCTGCTCGAAGCCGGTGCCAGTCACGCGCGTGAGCCCCCACTTGCTGTTGACCAGGTTCAGCACGTTCAGGATGTCCGCGGTGATCTCGAGCGACTGACCGCCCAGGGTGTTGATCACCTTGCTGAGCCGCGCATTGAGGTTGTTCTGCCACGGATTGCGGCACACGTTGCGCGGCAGGATCCGGCCGCGGTTGCCTTCGAGGCAGGGCTCGTTGCGGATGTAGGTGTCCAGGGTGGTGAACTGCGTCGGGGTGAGCCCCGAGATATCCCCGATGCTGCGTGGCACATACACGGGGTCGTTCGCGGTCTGGCCGTCGGCGTTGATGTCGCCGTTGACGACGTACGTGAACGGAACGCCGGAAATGCCGTTGTAGGTGAGCGAGAACCGCGATTCGAACGGCAGATTGACCGTGCCGCTCACGGTGATCTTGTGGGGACGGTCGAAGGTCGAGGTCCGCAGGTGGCGGTTGCCCGGGGTGCCATCCAGCACGCTGAAAGCGTAGTTCGACCCGGTGATATCCGAGGTCATCGAGATCAGGTCGAGCGAGCGCATGTAGGTGTAACTGGCCGAGAACTCGATGCCGTTGCCGAACCGCTTCTGCAGCTGGGCCGTAATGGAGGTGGAGCGGTCCCTGCTCACGTTCGAGTTCCGGATCACGTCCAGATACGTGCCGGTGACGCGCGTCGCCGTCGCCGAGCCGGTTGCCGCGTTGATGGTGCCGAACAATGGACGCCCCGACTCACCAGCGGATGAGCCTTGCAGGCCCACCAGATTGATGTCCTCGAGGTAGAACTGGTTGATCGACTTCGTGTACAGGAAATCGACCGTCGCCGACAGGCCCCAGGCGAGCTGGTGATCCAGGCCGAGCGCGAACTTGAGCGCCTGCGGGAACTTGAAGTCGCTGTCGAAATACACGATGCTCGGCCGGCCGGCCGACGGCGCCGCGCCGCAGGTCGTGGGCTGATTGTCCGGATCGAGCGTGAAGGCCGGGACGGTGACGCCGCTGCAGAACAGGCTTTGCTGCTCCATGCCGGTGTTGCCGTAGGCGTTCGAAACCCACACGTACGGCGGGCGGCCGCTGAACACACCCACGCCGCCGCGCAGCACGGTCTGGCGGTCTTCCGTGAGGTCGTAGTTGAACCCCAGCCGCGGCGACCAGAGGATGTTGCCGCTCGGGAATGCACCGGTATTGACCGTGTTCCCGCCGATGGCCGCGAAATGGATCGTATCGAGCGTCGGGTTGAACGCCGGCGCCGGCTGATTGGGAATGTCGATCCGCAGTCCGGCGGTGAGGATCAGTTTCCGCATCGGAGAGAAGCGGTCCTCCCCGTAGAACCCGTACTGCTTGACGTGAAAATCCGCCACCGGGCCCTCGGGTTTCACCGCCGTCGGCAGCGCCCGGAAGAACTGGCTCGGCAGGCTGTTGGCCAGCGAATCGGGGCTCGCGAAGTACCAGATCCCAATCGAAGCCGGGAAGAACACGTTGACGAAGTGGAAGAACTCGTTGTGCGTGCCGACGGTGAAGAGATGGCGGCCCGTCTGGAAGGTCACGTTGTCGGTGACCTCGACGACCTTCTGGTCCAACGAGTTGGCCTGCGAGAACCGCTCGGCGCCCGCCGAGATGTAGGAGCCTACACGATTCCCCGCGACCAGGACCAGCGGCACCCGGTTCGGCAGCTCGCGCACGTCGTTGATGTGGCTGTAGGCCAGCAGCAGCTCGTTCGAGTAGTTGCCGCCGAAGCGCGCGGTCCATTTGCCCCGCAGGGTGCGCGTTTTGTCACTGAAGTTGTAGCCGCTGTTGGACAGCTGATAGCCGTCGCGCAGATTGCCGGTGCCACCCGGGAAGCCCGCCCGGTAGGAATGAAGCATGCTGACACGGTTCGCGTTGACGAGGATCCCCGACACCTCGACATGACTGTTGGTCCCCATTTCGAAGTCCAGCTTCCCGAACAGATTCGTCTCCGGGTTGGGGATCGTCGGGGCAGCGAACGTGCCGGGATCGAACCCACCCGGCAGCGCCTGCAGGATGCTCCGGACCGAGTCCATCCGCGCCCCCGTGATGCCGACGCCCGTCGTATCGGTGGGGTTGGTCAGTTGGACGCTGGAGGCAAAGGGTCGCACGTCGTGGCGGAAGTCGCCGGAAGCGAAAAAGTGCAGGCGATCCTTGATGATCGGGCCGCCGAGCGAGAACCCGTACTGTTGTTGCTGAAAGTCCGTGACGGGAATTTTCACTCCGGCGGTGTCCTTGCCGACGAAATTCTGATTCTGGAAAAAGCCGAACGCCGAGCCGTGCAGCGCGTTGTCGCCGGACTTGGTGACCGCGTTGACCAAACCGCCCACGAAGCCGCCCTGGCGCACGTCGAACGGCGCGATCAGCACCTGGAATTCCCGCACCGACTCGAGCGAGAGCGGGCGCGCGTTCACGCTGCCGCCCGGGACGCCGTTGGTCGCTCCGAGATTGAACAGGTCGTTGTTGGACCCGCCGTCGATCTGCACGTTGTTGAAGCGGTCGTTCTGGCCGTTGATCGAATTGCCGCCGCTGACAGTCGTGGTCACCTGCGGCGCCGTGCGCACGAAATCCGTGAACGCCCGGTTCAGCGAGGGCAGGCGGCGCAGGGCGGAATCGGAGATGTAGGTCTGCGCGCCGGTACGCGCGACCGACCGGAGCGGGTCGTTCTCGGCCTCGACGCTCACCCCGGCGACCTCAATCGCCGAGCGCTTGAGGCTCAGATCGAGCACGAGGCGCTGCCCCAACGACAGATAGAACGTGTTAGAGGTCTTCGGCTCGAAGCCGATGGCCCGGACGGTCATCGTATACGGTCCGCCCACGCTCACGTTTTCGAAGTTGTAGGCGCCGTCCTGGCGCGAGCGCACCGCGTGCCGCTCACCGGTCGCGCCGCTGACGAGCGTCAGCTCCGCGAGCGTGACGGGGGCACCGGACTCGTCGGTGATGTGTCCGGCGACCGCGGCGGTGGTCACCCCCTGCGCTGCGAGCGTGGCCGGCGCGGGAAGCGCAAACACCATGGCGAGGGCGCAGACCGACCAGAAATATCGTTTCATGGGCGGACTCCGAATGATGTTGGAGCGAAACTCGACTGCGATTGCCGCAAGGGCCGGCGAAAAGATGCCTGCCCTAACAGGCTTGTCAATGCGTAGGCCGGGGCGCCACCGTCACACGTTCGACGCGCGCGTGTCACCCTTTCTCCGCCACCACCAGAGGACCGGCACGCCCGTCAGAATCACCGCCACATCGGTGAGAAACGCGACCGGGCGCGACCGCAGGTAATTGCCGAGCAGGAACAGGGAGGCCACCAGGAACACCCCCGGGACCACGGGATAGCCCCAGGTGCGATAGGGGCGCGGCAGTTCGGGGCGGCGGCGCCGCAGCACATACACCGCGGCAACCGCGAGCGCGTAGAAGGGCCAGATGCCGATCACGAACTGGTCGGCCAGCTCGGTGAAGCTGCGCACCAGCACGAAAACCATGCCCAGCACGGCCGAGAGGGCGATCGCCCCGGTGGGCGCCCCGGTGACCGGATCCACGCGGGCGATCGCCCTGGGGAACAGCCGGTCCTCGGCCATTGCGTAAAAGATGCGCGGCGCCGTCATCATCGAGCCGTTGAGCGTCCCGAACGTGCTCACCGCGACGGCGGCCGAGACCGCGGTCACGCCCACCGCCCCGAACAGAAGTTGGGCCGAATCGGCGGCGACGAGCTCGGCGTCCTTCATCCGCTCGATCGGGATCAGGTGCAGGTAAACGAGGTTCGCGCCGAGGTAGAGTACGACGACGGTCGCGGTGCCGATCAGCAGCGCCAGCGGCAGGTTCCGTTGCGGATCGCGCACTTCCCCGCCGACGAACGCCAGATCCGCCCAGCCGTCGTAGGCCCACAGGATAGAGACCATCGCGAGCAGCACGGCGGAGAGCGCTGGAAGAGGCGCGCTGACCACGGGCGCAAGCCCAGGGTGAGCCACCCTCCCCCCCAGCGCAAAGCCCAGTATCACGAGCGCCAGGAGCGCCGCCACCTTGAACGCGGTCGAGAGATTCTGCAGCATCGCGCCGCGGTGGATGCCGCGGTAGTTCACCGCGGCCACGATCGCGACGTACGCCGCCGCCAGCAGCTGCTCGGCGTGGACCGGGAGACCCCCCACCGGCGCCGCCGGATCGACGCCTACGAGCCGCAGCGTGTACGCCGCCGCGGTGATCGAGATCGCCCCGAACGCGCCGGGCCGAATCACCAGCAGCTCCGCCCACCCGAAGAGGAAGGCGGGCAGCGGCCCGAACCCTTCGCGGATGAAGACGTAGATCCCACCCGAGCGCGGAAAGCAGGCGGCCAGCTCGGCGTAGGTGAGCGCCCCGCACAACGCGACGAGACCGCCTGCGACCCACGCCGCGAGGAACAGGGGGACATCGTCCACCCGGGCCGCCACAGTCGCCGGGGTGCGGAAGATGCCGCTGCCGATCGTGGAGCCCACGAGCACGGCCACCGCGCTCCACAGACCGAGCCGTCGCGTCAGCCGCTCGCCGAATTGATCGATCGCGCCACTCATGAGAAGGAGGAATATACATTTCCTGCCCTATGCCACGACGCTACCGCGTGCTCGCGTGGGCCGCCGCGGCGGCCACTTATCTGCTCATCGTTCTGGGCGCCGTCGTCCGGATCACGGGCTCCGGCCTCGGCTGTGGGGAAGACTGGCCCGTGTGCCACGGCCGGTTGATCCCGTCGCTCTCCGATACGGCCACGTTCATCGAGTGGAATCACCGGCTGGTCGCCGCGCTGGTATCCACTCTGGTCGCGCTGCTGGCGGCGCAAACGTGGTGGCTGAGACACAAAGGCGTGGTGAGTGGTAAGTGGGACGTTCCCGGCAGAGCGGGCTATGTCGCCCTAGGCTTGCTCGTCGTGCAGGTGCTGCTCGGCGCGATCACGGTGAAGCTCCAGCTGCCGCCCTGGACCGTGATCCTGCACCTCGGCACCGCGATGATGCTGTTGGCTACGCTGATCGTCGCCGCACGCGGGGGCCCCACGACGTGGCGGGCCTGGCTCGCCCCGGGCTCACGCCCGGGGTTAGTTGGGGCTGCGCTGGGGTTTGTAGCGGTGCTGTTCGGGGCCCTCACCGCAAACCTGGGGGCCGCCACGGCCTGCGTCGGGTTTCCGCTGTGCAACGGGCAGGTGATTCCCACCGGCAACTACCTCCAGCATATCCAGTGGACGCACCGGTTGCTGGCCTACGGCCTGTTCGGCTATCTGCTGATCTGGACGTGGCGTACTCGTCGGCGCGGGCCCGCGGTGGCGTTGGGAATCGCCGCGCTGCAGATCGCCGTGGCGGCGACGATGGTACTGCAACTGGTTCCCAAGCTGCTGCAGGCGGCGCACGCGGCGGTCGGCGCGGGGCTGTGGGCGGCGTTGGTGCTCGCGGCTCTGTTCGACCAGTCGCGTCCGGCGTGAACGCGCGAACTCCGCGAGCCCCGGGAGCTAGAATCGCTCCACGTCAGCAACCGCTTCCGGCCCCAGCAGTACCTGCCAGTCCGGGCGGCTTGGCTCGTGCTCATCGTCGGTGTAGATCAGCGAATAGTTGCCGAACTGCGTGACGTCCATGAACACGAACTTCCGAGGCCGGCGGCGGTTGTACTTCCACACCTCGTAGGGAGCGGTGCGGCCGGCCTGCGGCCGCCGCAGCTTCACGTCCGGCTCGCCGAACCGGATGAAGATCCGCCCTCGGTCGGTGCGCCATCCCGGGATCGCGGAGGCCCCACCCTCCCCAAAGCGGCGGTCGGCTTCGGCGACGGCCGCGTAGAACCGCTCCCGCTCCTCGTTGCGGGCCGTTTCCGGAGTGGGATCGCGCCGGGCCCAGAACTGGCGCAGCCACTTGCGCTCCCCCTCCACCGACAGTGACGAGTAGACGCCCTGCTCGCCAGAGCTCATGAGATAGATGAGGGGCTGGTACGCCTCATCAAGCTGCGATTCGGCGAGGTGCGCGGGCCAATCTTCGGCGACCGTCGGGAAACCGGTCATCTCGAACGGCGCCGACCGTGTGAGCTGGGAGTCGGGCCCGGTGGCCATCAACTCGAACCGGTACCGGCCTGGGGGCAATCCGGTCAGATCGACAACCCCGTCGGCGAAACCGCCGTCGGATCCGATCGCGACGGGGGCCGGCGCGGTCTCCAGCACCGGTGTCCCCGACTCCGTCAACACCCGGCTCGACACTTTCACACTTTCCGCCTGCGCGGCGTAGAGCCCAACGTAATAGACGAGCTTGGAGGTCTGCGGTGTCAGGACCGGCTCCCCGGTCGTCACGAGGAACATCCGACCTCGGCGCAGCTCGCCGGGACGGGCCACCGTGTCGCTCGGATCGGCCGCCGGCCGCATGTCGGTCGCGAGCAGCAGGTCCGACGCCCCAGGTGCGTGGCTGAAGGCGTCGACCGACGTCGTCTCTCGCGCGACTCGCCCGGTGGCCGAATCGCTGACCATCACGTGGACGACATACCGGCCCGGACGGATGGTGAAGGCCGCATGCTCCACGGTCGAAGCGCGGCGCGTCCACCACGACCGCGACTCGCGCTCCCGGCCGGACGAGTCTTGTACCGCCACGACGAAGTGGATGACGCCACGATTTGATGTGCCAACGGGGTTCACGAGCCGCGGTGGCACACGCCAGAAAACGTCGACGACCGTTTGGGACGCGACCGGGCGGTAGTCTCGCAACACTCTCACGTTCAGCTCGGCCCCGTGCTGCGACTGCCCAGCACCTGCAGCCGTCACGGCTAGTGCCAGCACGACCGGTACCGCGTGCTTCACGCCGCAAACTGGCCCGCGTCGTGCGGGACTGTCAAGGCTACGTTCGAGGGGCTGGCGGTGCGAGGCCAGCCGTGCGATTGTAGGTTTGCTATGCTGCGTTACCGTGCTTTCCTCCCCGTCCTCCCGCTCTCCGTACTCGTCCTGGGCTGCGCGACGACGCGACCCTTTGACCGGTCCACCGACCCCGGCAGGAAGCTGCTACCGCCGACCACCGCCGGCAGCGTGATCCTCAGCGGAGAGGCGCTGTCGGCTGACCCTGGCCAGACCGTCCTGGACGCCATCCGGCGAGCTATGCCGCAGTTACATGTCTCAGGGTACTCGCTGAACCACTGTCCTATCGTGCAACTGCGCGGCAATGACAGTGTAGTCGGCAGCTCGGATCCCGACGTTTACGTGGACGGGACCCGGAGCGTCGACACCTGCCCGCTCGTGACACTCCAGGCGACGGCGGCGGGCCGCGTCGAGATCTACCCCCTGGGCGTCACACCCCGGGCGGGATACCCCAGCAGCGGGCACGGTCTGATTCTGATTTTCCTGCAGCGCGCGGACAGCTCCGGCAGCGGGGGTTAACTCGGCGGGCCACACGAGAAGCCCCCGGGGAGACTGGTTTCCCGGGGGCTTCCTCCATCCACTGGCCGGCCGGTTACTGCCACCAGCCGCCAGGCCGCTACATGTTGCTCACTGCCGCCCCGTGTACCACAGGGGCGCAGTAATGTCATTGCTGGCCGTGAAGCCCTGCGCCGCGACGGCGGCGTCCATGTTCACCTGGTTCAGCACCGCCTCCTGGTCGTCGTAGGGGAGTCGGTCAGGGAGACTGGTGAGCACCGCGTGCGGGCCCGGTACCAGGGTCGGCACGCTGGTTCGGCGCCACTCGGTCCACGCCTCTGCCCCCTGCATGAACATCGAGACCCACTTCTGGTACGCGATCTGGGTGAGCCCCGTAGCCGCATTGTACTGGACGCGCGGGTCGGCCAGGTAGGTGGTGATGTCGATGTCAGGGATGCCGAACTGCTGCATCGACGCGCGGATCGCGTCGGCGTAGAACGTGGCCGCGGTGCCGGTGATCCAGCCGCGCTGCGCCGCCTCGGCCTCCAGGAACAACACCTCCGAATACGTGAGGAGCGACAAGGGCGCGTTCGGCGTCCTGCGCCAGTACCTGCCGTAGCGCGAGATGGAGTCGAGCGACGCGCCTTCACCGTCGTTCAGCCCGTTGGACAGACCTCGGTAGGCGCCGTACCGGTTCGTGTCCGCGAAGACCGGCAGGCGCGGGTCGTTCCAGCTCAGCAGCGAGTCGACGTACGTCTTGCTCATGCCATAGTCGTCGCGCCCGATCGCATCGAGGTAGATGGGATTCTGGTTCGGCGGCGTGGCCAAGTACATGAGTTGCGCATTATCATCGTTGCTCGAGAACACGCCGGCCGCGACCGCCGCCGCGGCTTCTGCCTGCGCCTTGGCGGGGTCCGCATTCGTGAGATGCATCGCCAGCCGTAGCCGCAACGAGTTGGCGAACTTCTGCCACAGGGTCATGTCGCCGCCATACATGATGTCCCCTTTGGCGAAGCCGATCCCCAAGGGATCAATCTCCTGGCTCGCCTTCGTCAGGTCAGCGAACAAGGAGTCGTAGATGCTCTGCTGCGTGTCGTACTTCGGCGCCAGGTTCGTGGTCCCCTTCAGCGCCTCCGAATAGGGAATATCGCCCATCGCATCGGTCATCACGCTGAAAGTGTAGGACTTCATGATCCGGCCGGCGGCCTCCCAGTTGGGCGTGCTCGCGGCAACGCCCTTGTCGATCATGCGCTGGAAGTCCTCCAGCGGCCCGTTGTACATGCCCCAGCCGCCGCTAATCCCTGAACGAAGGATGTACTTGTCCTCGTCTCGGTACTGAATCTCCGAGTAGTACTGCACCCACAGCCCGCCGCCGCGGATGTCGAGGCTGCTGAAGCTGGGACCGAAGACGGTGTTGACCACGTTCTGGATCGCGTTCGACAGGATCGCCGGCGGCGGCACGTCCACCGGCCCGTTCGGGTTAGTGTTGATATCCGTCAGATTACTGCACGCCGTGCCCCCCCCAACCAGTGCGGCGGCGAGGGCGCTCAGGATCTTGTATCGCATAGGTGGCTCCCTTTCTCCTAAGCGGTCAGGGCCGCACGGACAGGGTGAAGCCGATGCTGCGCGCCGTGGGCAGCTGGCCGTTCTCCACGCCCTGTCGGTTGCCGGTGTCGAACGTGGTCTCCGGGTCGATGGTGTTCTCCTTGGCCCAGAGCATCAGGTTGTGGCCGACCACTGCTACGGTCGCCCCTGAGAAACCCAGGTACCCCGCGACCTTTGACGGCAGGTTGTAGGCGAGGCGCACGTCGCGGAGCTTCAAGTAGCTCGCGTCGATGATGCCCTCTTCCTGGGCATAGAAGGTGTTGTGCCAGTAATCCTGCGGACAGACCGTCGTGTTGTTCGGCGTGCCGTCCGAGTGGACGCTGTTCGGCACCACGAACCCCGGATCGCACCAGTCCTTCTCCCGGCCCTTGAGTGTCGCCTGCAGCACGCCCGAGTATTGGCCGAACCACTTCGTCACCGAGAAGACGTTGCCGCCCCACTGCCCGTCGAACGCGAAGGACAGGGCCAGATCCTTGTAGGTAAACGTGTTAGTAATGCCGCCCGCCCAGTCTGGGTTGTAGTTGCCGAGCACGACCTGTGTGGCGTCGCGAATCGGCAGTCCAGTCGCGTCGACAACAATGCGGCCTTGGGCGTCCCGCTGCCATCTGTAGCCCACCAGGTTGCCATACGGCTGGCCCACATCGGCCGTGACATTCACGTTCCAGTACGAGCCCACGATGACGCGCTGCACACCGCCGTAGAGCGAGCGCACCTTGTTCGTGTTCTTGGACCAGTTTGCGGACATGGTCCACCGGAAGTTGGGCGTCTCGACCGGCCTGATCGTCGCTGCCAGCTCGATGCCGTGATTGCGCACGTCGCCCGAGTTCACGACGGCCGAGGTGTAGCCGGTCGCAGCCGAGATCGAAACGGGCAGGATCTGGTTGGACGAGGATTTCTGATACAGCGTCGCATTCAGCGTCACCCGGTCGTCGAGCAGCCCGAGGTCGGCGCCGATCTCCACGCCGGTCGTCTGCTCGGGTTTGAGGCTCGGGTTCGGAAGCCGGTTAGGCGCGGTGAAGCTGGGGTCCCCAGCCCACGGCGTCCCGGAGCCGTACACGGCCGCGAGCTGGTAGGGATCCGTGTCGTTGCCGGTGCGGGACCAGCTCGCGCGCAGCTTGCCGTACGTCAGCCGGCGGCTGTTGATGCCGAGCGCCTCCGTGAAGATCCACGCGGCGCCCATCGAGGGATAGAAGTAGGAGTTATGGTGCTTGGGCAGCGTGGAGGACCAGTCGTTGCGAGCAGTCACCTCCACGTTCAACCAGTTGCGGAAGTTAAAGCTGGCCTGGCCGTACAGCCCGTTGACCTTCTTGCTCGACTGGTAGAGGTTCGTGCCCGGCTGGCCGGCCGAGTTCTCGAGCGTGTAGACGCCGGGAATCACGAGCTGGGTGACAGTGCCCGTGTTCGAGTTGAAGTCGCTCACGCCGTGGCCCCCACCCGCATTGACCGTGACGTTCAGGCCCTCGACCAGCGGCCGGTTGGCCGTGATGAGGAAGTCAGTGGTAGTTTGGCTGCGCGTCTCGCCCACGTCCAGGAAACCACCCAGCGGGTTGGGCGAGATATCGTTCACCGGGTAGTTCGCCCGGAAGTGGTTCTGGGACCAATCACGACCGGCGCGGCCGGTAACGCTGAGCCAGTCGTTGACCTTGTACGTAACAGTGGCGTGGCCGATCCCGCGGTTGCGCGCGAAGTCGGTCGTCTTGACCTGCGCCATCCAATAGGGGTTCGGGTGGTAGCTGTAGTTCCAGCTGTACGGGATGGGCGCGTCCGTGCGCAGGTTCGGGTTACCCGCCAGGATGTCCTGGGTGAGCGGATTGTTCGGGTCGCGGTACAGGTTCTGCTTCAGCATCCTGGTATCCACCTGCCGGCCGAACCAGATGAACCCCTGCATCGGGTCCATCTCTTCGTACGCCTGCGCCGGCTGGTTTTGCATGGCGCCGTTGATGTAGTCCACCGACGCGTCGGCGCTCCAGCGGTCCGAGATCTGCGTCCCGCCCGCGAGTGCCAGGTCCGTGCGGGTGTTGCTGTTGCTCGGGTACATGCCGCTCTCGCCCAGGCGGCCGACCGACAACCGGATGTTATTGCGGGCGCTGCTGCGGGCCACGGCCACGTTCATGGAAGTGACCAGTCCCGTCTCCCAGAAGTCGCGCACGTTATTCGGGTGCGCTGCCCACGGCCCCACGCCGAAGAACTGTCGGCATGGCTTGGTCACGTCGTAGGTAGTGGTGCCTGAGAGCATGACGCAACCGGTCGTCCGGCCGTCGAGCTTGGGGCCCCAGCTCTCGTCTGCAAAGTCGTTGATCCCGCCACCGTTGCCGTCGACGAAGTCGAACTCGCCGTAGAAGCCCTGGCCGTACCGGTTCTGGTAATCCGGCAGCCGCAGCGGCGTCTCGATCGTGGTGCTGAACGAGGCGGTGAGGCCGAGGCCGCCCTGGCCCGACGCACCCTCACCTTTGTTTGTCGTGATGACGATTGCGCCGTTCGCCGCGCGCGCGCCGTACAGCGCCGCGGCACTGGGACCCTTCAGCACGGTCAGCGACTGGATGTTGTTCGGGTTGATGTCCGCGGCCCCGTTGCCGACGTCGTAGCCGCCCATCGAGCCCCCACCATAGCCGGTGTTCGACGCCGCCGAGTTGTCGATCGGGATGCCGTCCACGACGACCAACGGCTGGTTCTCGCCCAGGATCGAGCCCGCGCCGCGGACGACGATGCGTGCGGAGCCGAACGGCCCGCTCGAATTCGTCACCTGAACGCCGGCGATGTTACCCTGGAGTGTCGAGAGCAGGTTATGCGTAGGGACGTCCGTCAGCTTGCTCTTTGAGAGTACCTGCGCGGCGAACGGCAGCGACCGCTGCTCACGCTGGATGCCGAGCGCCGTCACCACGACCCCCTCCAAGACGAGCGCCTGGCGTTCCAGAGCCACCTGCATCTCGCTCTGAATCGGCAACTCGAGCGCCCGGAAGCCGATGTAGGCGAAGACGAGAGTCGTGGCATCCGCGGGTGCCTGGAGCGTGAATCGGCCTTCGGTGTCCGTGGTGGTTCCGATCGTGGTGCCCTTCACGGTGATCCGAACGGCCGGGATCGGCTTACTCGTCTCGGCCGCAACCACTTGGCCGGTAACGGTGCGCGTCTCCTGCGCGTTGAGGATGGCGGGCAGAACCAACAGCAGGGCCAGGACAAACCACCTCACTGCGTGACGGCGCATGAGTCCTCCCAGACCGGGGTGAACGGGTTGTGATGGCGTTGGCTCTCGCGCCGGAGGCTGGTTCTCACGCGAATGCGGCGCGCAGAATCTGCAGGATTACGGAAGAAGATCGAGAAAGACCGACTATAGGCCATTGGCGATGCCTTGCCTGTGACTCCCAGAGTGGCCATCCGTGAACCGGGAGAACATGTCGCCTGAAATACCGGCCCGCAAGGCTCCGGCGTGGAGCCCTTAGACCAACATCAGGGCCCGCTGCGGCTCGGCGGGTGTCACCTCCGGCCCGCCCGGATCCAGGTGCACGTTGATCTCGCTGCGCACCCCGAACCGTCCCGACAGATAAATTCCGGGCTCCACGGAAAAGCCGATCCCCGGCTGCAACAGTCGCGTGTCCTGGGTCTCGAAATTGTCCAGGTGCGGGCCGGAGCCGTGCAGCTCGCGGTCGATCGAATGACCGGTGCGGTGCACGAAGCACTCGCCGTACCCCGCCGCGGCAATCACGCCGCGCGCCGCATCATCGAGATCGGCCCCCGTCACGCCGCCGCCTCCCTCGCGCCACCGCTCCCGCAGCCGGGTGACCGCCGCGTCGCGCGCCTCGCGCACCGTCTCCCACACGCGCACCACTTCCGCCTCCGGGGTCCGCCCCGCGAAGGCCATCCAAGTCTGATCGGCGAACACGGTGCCCCGGGCCGGTCCGGCCCACAGATCGAGCAGCAGCACTTCGCCCGCGGCGAGACGGCGATCCGCGCCCGTGCGCGGCTCGTAATGCGGGTTGGCCGAGTTCGCAGCGAAGGCGGCAATCGGCGGATGATCGGTGACCAGCCCGGCGCGGTCGAACGCTTCCATGACGTGACCCTGCACGGTGGTCTCGCGCACTTCGTTCCCGCGGGCCAGCTCGGCACCCGCCCACGCCAGTGCGTCCCGCGCGATGGCTGCGATCGCTTCCGCCGCCCGCCGATGGCCCGCCAGCTCCTGAGCCGACCAGCGCGCCGCGAACTGCGTGACGAGCGGCGCGGACGACACCACCCGCGCGCCGAACGATTCGAGCAGCTGCACCACGCCGTGCGGCACCCGATCGAGGTAG